>NZ_NFMA01000005.1 GCF_002161175.1 Flavonifractor sp. An100
CACGGGCTATGTCAAGCAGCTCAACGACCACCTCTGGGAGGGCAGATACTCTCCGGTGTGGCCGGACGGGAAAAAGCACTCCCGGAATGTCTATGGCCGTACGGAGGAGGAGTGTGAGGAGAAACTGAAAGCGCTGATCCTGGAAATGAATGCGGAGATCGCCGCCCTGCGTTCTGGGGCCAGCACGGAGTACCCCGACGGGGTAAGCCCCAAGAAGAAAGCCATTGCCGCATACCTGCGGGAGAATCCCGGCGTAACAAATAAATCCAAAATCGCAAGGGATTTGAACATGAATCGCACGACAGTGCAGAAATACTATGACGAGGTTCAGGCGGAGTTTTAACGGCAGGGCACAGAGTAAGTTTAAAGAAATGTAAATAATTTGTAAAATAGCACTCGTGACTGGTGAGTGCCAGTTGACATGATCGAAAAAATGTTCTATAATAAAAATGCCTCACACGAAAGGTGTGGGGGAGGAATATTGTTGTCAACCCTTTCTTCATAATTTCTGTCAGGAGACTGCACAGGAGAGCTTGAAGTTGGAGTGACTGACTGGGATCCCACCAGATGGTGGCCGCCGCCAGACACATCCAGAAGGTAGTGACACAAGCTTCCCGCTCAATTATAACATGATTGAGCATTGCAAACTGGGCAGTCGGTTTCCTTAGACACACACCAAACGGGTGAAGCAGGAGACTGCGTCAAACTGTATATCCGCCGACTGAGGGATGCTGCCCCCCGTGTCGGCGGATATTGCAATTGTAAGGAGATTTCATGACAAAACAGGAATGGTTGACCTCGGAAACTGTGATAGAGAAAAGTCGAAGATCATACGCGCATTTTGATTGTCGAACGGATATTGCCCAGCAGCGGTCCTATATATCCGTCCCCCAAAATATAGAACAGCATGGGTTTTACCCATTCATACATTATCAGCAGAGACAAGTTAAATTTAATAAAGAGACTGGACCAAAAGAGAAAAAACGAGATATTTGCTATGCGTCGCATATTGATCGCTGCATTTATCAGTATTATAGTTTCTTATTGGGGGAAAAATACAACCAGCGCGTAGTGAAAGATGGGCTATCAAATGTCGCTGTAGCATATCGGACAGATTTACATAAAAACAATATTCATTTTGCTAAGCGAGTAATCCAGTTTATTCGTAACAACTCGCCCTGCTACATTATGATAGGAGATTTCACTGGTTTCTTTGACCACCTGGATCATGGATATTTGAAGCAGCAATGGTGCTCGCTGATGGGGGTGTCTGAACTCCCGAAAGACCACTATAAAGTGTTTCGAAGTGTGACCCGTTACAGTACATGGGAATTATCAGATTTATTAGCTTTGAACAGCCTAAAAGATAACCGGGCAGGACGTAGAACGCTGAATTCGATGTTGCGTGTGCTGACACCAGAAGAATATAAGGCTAATTCTAATAGGAAACATATCAAACCGAATCCAGATGCATTTGGGATACCACAAGGTTCCCCAATCAGTGGACTACTTGCAAATGTTTACATGTTGGAAATAGACAAGACAGTCAATGATTTGATAACAGAGAAAAATGGCCTATATATGCGGTACAGTGATGACTTTATTGTTGTGTTGCCAGATACGGAATCAACAACTCGCCAAATTCTCAAGAATGTATCTACCAGCTTCAATAGCATTCCTGGTTTGGCATTGGAACCGAATAAGACTCAGTATTTCCGATATGAGGACACGAAGTTAGAGAACTGCGGCTCTTTGTTTGGGGTTCCTTTGGAAGGGCAAAAGAGATTCATTAACTTCCTTGGGTTTACTTTTGATGGTAAAACTGTATCGATTCGAATGAAAACTCTGGGTAAGTATTATTATCGAATGTACAGTAAGGCAAAGACGATACAGAAAAGTGGCAATTATTCCCCCAAAGGAAAACACATTAGCAATAAAAATTTATATGCTCTTTATTCAATCAAAGGTGCAAAGGGAAGCTGGATTACTCAAGTGGATGGAACGCAAAAATGGCATTCAGGAAACTTCCTATCGTATGTTCAACGAGCAACAAAAGAATTTGGATCACATGAATCACTGGAACGAGGTACTAAAAACCATATGGCAAAAATACGAAGGGCACTAGAAGGGAAAAAATAATACTCAGAATCTGCGCCGCTGTAAACAAGAAGAAGGGCCCCTTGAAAAAGGGCGGCCCTTCAAGTGGTCAAAGCTAAGAACCGTTTGTGGTATTTCTGTGGTCAAAACAAAAACACCTATTTTTGATAACACTTTTCGGAGGAAAAAGTAAAGAAAAAGTGCTGTTTTCGCAAGAAAACAGCACTTTTTTGGTCGGAGTGCCGGGATTCGAACCCGGGGCCTCTTGGACCCGAACCAAGCGCGATACCAAGCTTCGCCACACCCCGATGACAGCTTTTATATTATATTTTTTTCTTCTCATAATGTCAAGTGTAATATCCGTTTTTGTAAAAGAATAGGATTACAGTATGATAATCAATTATGGGAGGAGAAACTATGTATCATACAATATCGTCCACTGGACGCAAGAGAAAAAACCTCCGATCCTTCAGCGCTACACCTCCCAAACGTCCATCTAGCCGTTACCAGCAGGAACGGGTAAGATTGGCGCAGCTATTCATTTGCTTGCTGTTGTTTTTGACCGTGTTGATAGGGAAAGGGGCGTTTCCACAGCAGTTGATGCAGATGCGGGATCACATCTTAACCATGATCACAGATGATTTCGATTTTCAGGCAGCATTTTCTCGACTGGGAGAGTCGCTTTCCGGAGAAGGAAGTGTATTGGGCGAGTTTGGTGAATTTTGTGTGGAGGTATTTGCTCCGGAGTCTGATGAGCAGCAGACAGGCAGCGGGACGACAGCAGTCCCGGAACTAACAAGCTTGTTGACCTCGGAGAGCCAATTTTTCAGTCAAAATCCAGATTCAGCTGCATTGGCGGAGCACTATTTAAGTCCCAGTGGAAATCAAATGAACCTCTGGCCGGCAGGAGAGGACGACTCATATCAAGAGCCGGTACCAACACAGGCTCAACAGGTTCAGACGGAAGAACCAGAGGCCGTGGCAGCGGCAGGGACCGTCCTGCTCAAAGCCGATTACAGCGGCCAGCCCTTGCCTAATAATTATACTATGGACCAGTTATCACTGGGAGATTTGGAGACAGTTACGCCAGTTCTTGGACACATCAATTCTGTGTATGGCTATCGAGACCACCCGATCAACGGGAACTACCAGTTCCATGGAGGCGTTGATATAGGGGGACAAATGGGAGAGCCCATTCAGGCCTTTGCAGCTGGGACAGTAGAGTATGTGGGGCAGGATGACTCCTATGGGCTCTACTTCCAGATTGATCACGGGAATGGAGTCAAATCATTCTATGCCCATTGCAGTGCGGTTTGTGTGAAAAAGGGTGAGTCTGTTACATTGGGACAAAAGGTAGCAGAAGTGGGAGCCTCTGGTGCGGCTACTGGTCCTCATCTCCATTTGGAATTGAAGTGGAACCAGATGCACATAAATCCTATTTACTACATTGAGTATTTGACGGATCAATGAAAGTTGGAAAACTAGAGGCGACCGGGAGCTTTTTTTTGGTCTGGGCCTGGCTCAACTATGTGGATGGCCAGGGAATTGTTCCCTGGGCAATGCTGGCTTGTGTCCTGCATGAGGTGGGACATTACGGTGCGATTCGATTTCTGGGCGGAGACATTCGGCTGATTCGTCTGACAGCGGTAGGAGGAGAGATGGGGCTTGCACGCCCATTAGGTTACTGCCAGGAAGGAATAGCAGCTTTAGCCGGGCCAGGTGTTAATCTTTTGTTGGCGGCATTCTTGAGTCAGCTGGGATGGGGGTATACATTTGCTGGCATCAATCTTATGCTGGGATGCTTTAATCTGATGCCGATTTCCCGCCTGGATGGTGGGCGGGCACTTTTTTGTACGTTGGCACTGTTGCTGGGGCCGAGCTGGGCTGAACTGATTTTGAAGTGGCTGTCGGCGGCCGCTACCGCACTTATTTTGGTACTTGGAATGCTGGTAATCGGGCTGGGAGGAAACCTAACTCTTCTTTTGGTAGCTGTTTGGTTGGTGGCAGTTTTTTTCAGTGGGAAAAAGAAGGGAAATAGGGCTTGCCATATGAGCTGGAAACGGTTAAAATAGTTGACACGCGCCAGGCGCTTAGACTGGAGGGTCAACATGAACCGCATTTTGGAGCATATCCTGCCAAATGTACAAAAACCTGCCCGGTATACCGGCGGAGAATATAATGCTGTGGTCAAGGATAGGCAATCTGTGACCACCCGCTTTGCTCTGTGCTTTCCGGACACCTATGAAATTGGTATGTCCAATTTGGGCTGCCGTATTTTATACGGGGTGATGAATCAGGAGAAACATATCTGGTGTGAGCGTTGTTACGCGCCCTGGGGAGACATGGAGGAAGAGATGCGCCGAGAAGGGCTGCTTCTCTATGGGCTGGAGAGCGGGGATCCAATCTGTGATTTTGACATCATTGGGTTTTCCCTTGGGTATGAGATGGCCTACTCCAATGTGTTAAATATGCTGGATTTGGCAGGACTCCCGCTGCGCAGTAGTGAGCGCACCGATTTAACGCCCCTGGTGATAGCGGGAGGGACCTGCTGTTACAATCCGGAACCTCTGGCTCCTTTTGTGGACTTCTTTGTTCTGGGAGAGGGAGAGGAAGTCACGCTGGAGTACATCAAGCTGTATGAAGTGGCCCGGGACGATGGCTGGAGCAAGGAAGAGTTCCTTCAGGAAGTTGCCCAGATTCCTGGGATTTATGTGCCGTCACTCTACGACGTTTCCTATTGGGAAGATGGACGGGTAAAGGCCATTACGCCGAAAGATGGGGCACCCGCTACCGTGACCAAGCGCATCATTCAAAATATGGACCAGGCCTATTTCCCGGTGAAGACCATTATTCCTTCCACTGAGATCGTCCATGACCGGGTTATGCTGGAGCTGTTTCGGGGCTGTATTCGAGGGTGCCGGTTCTGCCAGGCGGGTTATGCATACCGGCCGGTGCGGTCCCGGAATCCGAAGTTGTTGGCGGAATATGGAAAGGCTGCCTGTGAGGATTCTGGTTATCAGGAGATGACGCTGTCCAGCTTGTCTTCCACAGACTATCCCTGCCTGATGGAGCTGTGTGACGATTTGCTGGAGTATTGTGCGCCCCGAGATATTGGTTTGTCTCTGCCCTCTCTCCGGGCGGATACCTTCTCCATGAACTTAATGGAGCGGTTGCAGCGGGTGCGGAAGGGCGGCTTGACCTTTGCACCAGAGGCCGGTACACAGCGCCTGCGGGATGCAATCAATAAAAATCTCCGGGAAGAGGACCTGATGCAGTCGGTCCGTACTGCCTTTTCCGGGGGCTGGAGCGGAGTGAAGCTCTATTTCATGCTGGGACTCCCCACAGAAACCGATGAGGACGTGCTGGGCATTGCGGACTTGGCTCGGAAGGTCTATTTTGCTTGGAGGGAGTGCACGCCCAATAAGGCCAGGGGAGTGAGAATTACGGTGTCCACCTCTTGGTTTGTCCCCAAGCCCCATACGGCTTTTCAGTGGGATGCGCAGATCCCAGTGGAGGAGTACCAGAGACGGGTCAATCTTTTGCGGGACGCCTTAAAGCGGGACAAGTCTATCACCTATAATTGGCACGACCCCCAGACTAGCTATTTGGAGGCTATTTTCTCCCGGGGAGACCGCCGCTTGGCCGATGTACTGGAGTGGGCCTGGCAGCACGGGGCGAAGATGGATTCCTGGAGTGAATATTTTGACTACCAGCGCTGGATGGACGCCTTGGACGCCTGTGGGCTGGACGGAGATTTTTATGCTCACCGGGTGCGGGAAAAGGATGAGGTATTCCCGTGGTCGGTGCCCAGCGTGGGCGTGAGCCGGGACTTTTTGTGGCGGGAGCGGGAGCTGTGTTACCAATCCCAGACGACCCCCGACTGTCGGACCCGCTGTTCCGCCTGTGGAGCCAATCAACTGCTGACGGGAGGTGGCCGCTGTGGCTGATCGCCTGTTGTTTTCCAAAACAGGGCGGGCAAAGTACATTTCCCATTTGGACCTGATGCGCACTTTCCAGCGCGCGTTTGCCCGGGCCCATATTCAGATCAAACACACGGAAGGGTTTAATCCCCATCCCTTTGTCTCCATTGCGCTGCCCCTTTCTGTGGGGTATTCCAGTCAGTGTGAGATTTTGGAGTTTACCTTATTGGGCGGGGCCAGCCCAGAAGAGGTGCCGGAGCGGCTAACAGCCGCGATGCCGGAAGGGATTGTAGTCCATCAGTGCTATCCGGCCCAAAGAAAGCTGAAAGAACTGGCTTACATCAACTACATTATGAATTTTGAGTATCCGGAGGGAAGACCCCAGGAGGCGGAGCCGGCGATGCGGGAGCTGCTGTCCCGTGAAAGCCTGGTGGTGCACAAGAAATCCAACAAGTCCAAGCAGGGCTATACCGAGGTGGATTTGATCTCCTTGATACGGGGCTGGAATTTGGAGTGTCAGAGCGATACCATGACGTTGGACGCCGTCCTGTGTGCTCAAAATCCAGGCCTGAATCCGGAATTGATTCGCGCTACGTTTTGTGAGTGTTATCCACAGTTTTCTCCCGATTTTGTTACGTTTCACCGAAGAGATGTGTTAGATCAGGAGGGGCATCCCTTCCGATAAACAAAAAGCCATCAACTGCAACAAAGAAAAAGGGGAGTGTTCGTATGGAAAAGCCGACTCAGTACACGTTGACCTGGGAAGTAACCGACGATATGACAGCCAAGCGGATCGGCAACGCTGGAGCCAAGATTTTGTCCACACCCAATATGCTGGCTCTGATGGAGGCCACCGCGCTGGAGCTGGCCAAGTTCTATCTGGAGGACGGAATGACCACCGTGGGCGCCGAGGCCCATGTGCGCCATCTGGCTCCCACCCCGGTGGGAATGAAGGTTTCGGCTACTGCGACCTTGCGGTCTATTGAGCGCCGGAAGATGTGGTTTGACCTGGAAGTGAACGACGAAAAGGGAAAGTGCGGTGAGGGCTCTCATTTGAGAATCATGGTGCCCAACCGGGACCGCAGCCAAAATGGGTAAAGAATCCGGAAGCTGGGCTTGCCAAGAGTGGAAATGAGTGATATAATATTTCCGCTTTTGAACTGATCAAACACAGAAGGGAACGATAGCACCATGTCCGGACATTCCAAGTGGCACAATATACAAAAGACCAAAGGCGCGGCGGATGCCAAGCGCTCTCAGATTTTCACCAAGATCGCCCGTGAAATGATCGTCGCCGTAAAGACTGGCGGCAGCGGAGATCCTGCCAACAACTCCCGTCTGGCCGCGGTCATTGCCAAGGCTAAGGCCGCCAATATGCCCAACGACAATATCAAGCGTACCATTGATAAGGCTTTGGGAGCCGGCAGCACAGATAACTTTGAAAGTGTGGTCTACGAGGGTTACGGCCCCAATGGTGTGGCTGTGATTGTAGAGGCGCTGACGGACAACCGTAACCGCACCGCTCCTGAGGTGCGCCACCTGCTGGATAAGTACGGCAAGGGCCTTGGCGCCACTGGTTGTGTGTCCTGGTCCTTTGACCGCAAGGGTGTGATCGTCCTGGATTCCGAGGATCTGGATGAGGATACCGTGATGATGGACGCTCTGGAGGCCGGAGCGGAGGACATGCAGGCGGAAGACGAGGTCTTTGAGATCTACACCGATCCAGACTCCTTTAACGACGTTGTGGCCGCCCTGGAGGGGAAGGGATATACTTTCCTGGAGGCAGCGGTGCAGATGGTCCCCCAGAACTACGTGAAGCTCACCGACGAGGCAGATATCAAAAACATGGAAAAGCTCATTGATCTGCTGGAGGACAATGACGACGTGCAGAACGTCTACCACAACTGGGATCAGGATTAAATCATGCATATGTCAATGCCCGGGCGGAGGGATCTCCGCCCGGGCATTTTGTTTTCGAACAATGGGTTACCCTCGGGTGAATAGGGCTGACACGCACACGGCCACGGACAGGCAGCCCAAAGTGCCTACGGTGCACAGGGCCATCAGAGAGATGAAGGCCTCTGCCGAAAGCCTTCGTCGGTTTTTCACCATCAGGACCACACTCACGACGCAAAGCAGTGCGCCCAGCAACAGCAACATGACGCGGGACCGGATCTCTTCGGGAAGGACAGACAGCACGGGGATACCACCTTTCATAACGGAGTCTGTGTCCTCTGTCTGGGCTAGAAAATGCCATTTGTCAAGCACAGGATGCAATGATTTTAACACCGTAGTGGTAAAAGTTCGTTAATAGGCTGTGAACGAACTGTAAAAAGGCGGGAAAGGGCAACCTTTCCCGCCTTTTTGCAAGTAAGCCTGTAAGCCGGGTTCTGTCTTTTAAGACAGCCATCTATCTCGACGCACCGTTGCCGATACGCTCAAGCCGCCTCCCTGGGACAGCCGGGCCGGCTCTATGTCCCTCCACGGCGTTGCTCCGGATAGAGTTTACAGCGGCGGACTGTTCCCAGCCGTCGGGTGAGCTCTTACCTCACCTTTCCACCCTTACCTCGCCGGCGCAAAACAGTCGTTTTACACCGGCGGGGCGGTATATCTCTGTTGCACTTTTCCTAGGGTCGCCCCCGGCGGGTGTTACCCGTTATCCTTGCCCTACGGAGCCCGGACTTTCCTCACAGACGGGCCTTTCGCCCCGCCTGCGCGGCTGTCCAGCTTACTTGCCTAGTTATGATACAGGAAAAGCACTTAGATGTCAAACTCTTTTCTGTGGGGAGCGGCGGATGGACCTTGGGGTTTCGATTGAATTTTTCCTGTAACTATGGTAAACTATTGGATTGTGAAGAAAAAGATGGAAGGAGGACACATCATGTCCACCATTGCAGAATATCTGGAGTCCTTGCGGGGAAAATCCATTGCTGTCATCGGAATGGGAGTCAGCAATACACCTCTAATTCGTATGCTGCTGCGGTCCGGTTTGAAGGTAACGGTCTGCGATAAAGCGCCCCGAGAGCGGGTGGAGGAATTGGCGGCCGAATTGGAGAGCTTAGGTGCTAAGTTCCAGCTTGGACAGGAGTATTTGTCCAAGTTAAGCCGGTTTGATGTGATTTTCCGCACGCCGGGCCTGAGCCCCAACACTCCGGAGCTGCGTCAAGCGGTGGAGAAGGGGAGCGAACTGACCTCAGAGATGGAGCTGTTCTTCCGTCTGTGCCCCTGCCGGATTTTGGGTGTGACGGGAAGCGACGGAAAAACCACCACCACCACCTTAATCAGCGAATTTTTAAAGGAAGCTGGGTATAATGTCTATATTGGTGGCAATATCGGCAAGCCCCTTCTGCCGGATGTAGCAGGTATGGTGCCGGAAGACATGGTAGTGGTGGAGCTGTCCTCCTTCCAGTTGATGAGCATGGACCGCAGTCCCAATGTGGCGGTGTTTACCAACCTTTCTCCCAACCACTTGGACTATCACCACACTATGGAGGAGTATACGGCGGCCAAGCTGAATATTTTCCTCCACCAGGGCAAGGAAGACCGGGCTATTTTCAACTACGACAATGACATTACCCGTTCCCTGTCTAAGCAGGCGCCTGGTAAGGCGGTTGTGTTCAGCCGTAAGCAGCGGCTGGAGGAGGGCGTCTATCTGCGGGATAACGCCATTTGGTTGACCAATGAGATGGGAAACCGAGAGGTTTTACCTCTGGATGAGATCCTTCTTCCCGGTGTGCATAACATCGAGAACTACATGGCCGCCATTGCCGCGGTGGACGGCCTGGTGCCCGACAAGTGTGTCCGGTCTGTGGCCAAGCGCTTTACTGGGGTAGAGCACCGAATTGAGCTGGTTCGAGAGCTCAATGGGGTGAAATATTATAACGATTCCATTGGTACCAGCCCTACCCGTACCATGGCCTGCCTGGACTCCTTCTCTCAGAAGCTGATTTTAATTGCAGGCGGATACGACAAGGGCGTTCCCTTTACACAGCTTGGGGTGGAAATGGTACAAAAGGTCAAAACGCTGATTCTGTGCGGGGCTACCGCTCCTGCCATCCGTAAGGCGGTGGAAGAGGCCCCCGGCTATGCAGACAGCGGGCTGGAGTTGATAGAGACCCATGATTTGGCGGCGGCAGTGGCGGCGGCGCAGGCTGCGGCAAATGCCGGTGATATTGTGATTCTTTCGCCGGCCTGTGCTGCTTTTGACCAATTTAAAAACTTTATGGAGCGCGGAAAGGTGTTTAAGGAGCTGGTCAACGCGCTCTGACCGCAGGAGGAGTTCCGTTTTGGATTACAATGAGGTATTAAGCAGCCTGTGTGCTCTGCCGGGGCCCAGTGGATTTGAAGGACCGGTGGTTCAAAGGGCGGCAGAATATATGAAGCAGGTGCTGCCGGAGGTCTCCATAGATTCCATGGGGAATCTCCTGGGGGTGCTCCGGTGCGGAAAGAAAGGGGCAAAAAAGCTGCTGTTGGATGCCCACCTGGATGAGATTGGGTTTATAGTGACCGGCCATGAGGAGGGATTTTTGCGGTTTGCGCCGCTGGGCGGGGTAGACCCACGTATGCTGCCGGACCGGGAAGTGACCATCCTGACGCAGCCGCCCATGTTGGGCGTTGTGGCCTGTTTGCCGCCCCATATTCAGACCAGAGAGGATATGAACCGTTCTCAGCCGATCCGGGAGCTTTATATCGACGTTGGGCTGTCCCAGGAGGATGCCGAACGGCGGATTCCCATTGGGACACCGGCCGTGTACCGTACGGGCTGTGTCCCGATGGGGGATGAGCTGCTGTGTGGGAAGGCGCTGGATGACCGGGCCTGCTTTGCGGTACTATTGGATGCCTTAGAGCGGCTGGACCGGGAGCAATTGGATGTAGACCTCTATGTACTGGGCTCTACCCAGGAGGAGACCCACAGTACAGGTGCCATCACGGCAGCCTATGGGATTGTGCCGGATTTGTGCGTGGCCGTGGACGTGACTCATGGCGACAGTCCGGATGCCTCTAAGGAGAAAACCTTCCCCTTGGGAGAGGGACCTGTCATTGGTGTAGGACCTAACTGCACAGCCTGGATGGCAGAGCGAATAAAGCGTCTGGCTAAGGAACTGGATGTGAGCTATCAGATGGAGGTCATGTCTGGCTCCAGCGGGACCAATGGCTGGCCATTGCAGGTAAGCCGGGAAGGGGTTGCTACAGCAGTCCTTTCCCTGCCGCTTCGGTATATGCATACCCCGGTGGAGACGGTCAGCAAGGAGGATCTCACCCATACAGCCCAGCTGTTGGCAGCCTTCCTCCAGGGAGTAGGAGGGGAGGTGCCCAGCTATGCTTGAGCAGTTGAAGGAACTTTGCCGTTTAAACGGCGTGTCTGGAGATGAGGGGCAGGTCCGTGCCTTTATCCGTCGGCAGGCAGCCCCCTATGGGGATGAGCTGCGCAGCGACCCGCTGGGTAATCTTATCGTTTTTAAGAAGGGACGCCGGTCCACCGGGCGTCAACTGATGCTGTGCGCCCATATGGACGAGGTAGGCGTAATTGTGACGGGGATCACCGAGGATGGTATGCTTCGGTTTGACTTTGTGGGTGGCGTGGACCGCCGGGTGGCAATTGGAAAGCCGGTCCGGCTGGGGCCAGATGGCGTTTTAGGCATCATTGGGCTAAAGGCCATCCATCTGGTCAGCCGGGAAGAGGAAAAAAAGGTCCCAAAGACGGAGTCTCTCTATATTGATATTGGCGCCAAGGATAAAGAAACTGCCCAGAAGAAGGTGCCCCCGGGAAGCTACGGTGCTTTTGTTGGAGAGCCGGAGGAGCTAGGAGACGGGCTTTTGAAGGCAAAAGCGATCGATGACCGTATTGGTTGCGCCATTATGCTACAGCTAATAAAAGAGGAATTGCCCCTGGACGTTACCTTTGCCTTTACTGCACAGGAGGAGGTTGGGACCCGAGGGGCCTTTGGGGCCGCCTTCTCGGTCACCCCTCAGGTGGCTTTGGTGTTGGAGACGACCACAGCTGCTGACCTGCCATCGGTGGAGGGACACCGGACGGTTTGCGCACCGGGAAAGGGACCGGTGATCTCCTATATGGATGGGGCCACCATCTATGACCGCGGGCTATACGAGACGCTGCGCCGGCTTGCCCAGGACCATCAGATCCCCTGGCAGACCAAGGAGTATATTGCGGGGGGAAACGATGCCCGCACCATACAGCGGACGAAAGAGGGAGTTCGAGTGGCTGCCATTTCAGCCGCTGTGCGATATCTCCATGCCCCTGCCAGTGTAGGCAGCCTAGCGGATTTTGAGAATATGCTATCGTTGACCCGTCTGTTTTTACAGGAGATGGCTGAGCAGCTCTGATTCCAGAAACGGAACGGGATTCCCTCCCACTTCCAAGTAAGGCGAGGTGCGAACGGGGAAAAGGAGGTACTATGGATCAATTTGAACAGCTTAAGTCCCTGACACAGGCTTTCGGCCCATCGGGAGATGAAGGTGGAATCCGGCAAGTCATTATGGACTTGGCAAAGCCATGGGCCGATGAAATGAAAGTGGATGTGTTGGGAAATTTAATTGTCCACAAGCAAGGCCAGGGACCGAAGGTGCTGCTGTCCGCCCATATGGATTCCATTGGCTTTATTGTAACCCACATAGAAAAGGAAGGCTTTTTACGGGTCGGCCGACTGGGTGGCATCAGCCCCAAAGAGGCGGCCTATACCCCGGTCCGTTTTCGAAATGGAGTTCGAGGCGTCGTCGTTCCCGAGGAGAAGGCGGATTTTGGAAAGCTGAAGCTGGATGAGTGCTATATAGATATCGGAGCCAAGGATGACACCACAGCAGCCTCCATGGTGCAGGTGGGAGATACCGCAGTGTATGATTCTCCGGTGTTCCAGAGTGGAAGCAAGGTGGTTTCGCCCTATTTGGATAACCGAATCTCCTGCGCTATTTTGCTTAGCGTATTGGAGCGCCTGTCCCAGGTCCCCAACGATCTGTATTTGCTGTTCAGTGTTCAGGAGGAGGTCGGTCTGCGGGGGGCCAAGACAGCGGCGTGGTCCGTGGCTCCGGACTATGCTCTGGCCGTGGATGTGACTGATGTGGACGACACTCCGGGCAGTGAAAAGGCCGGGACAGTCCAACTGGGGAAGGGAGCGGCCATCAAGGTGATGGACTCTTCCGTCATATGCCACCCAGAGGTGGTGAGCCGACTGGAGCGGTTGGCTAAGGATGGAGGCATTCGGGCCCAGAAGGATATTATGCGCGGCGGAGGGACAGATGCCGGAGCCATCCATGTGGCGCGAACCGGAGTGCGGACCGGCGGCATCTCTGTACCCTGCCGGTATATTCACACCCCGGTGGAGATGGCCGACCTGGAGGATATGGAGGCCTGCATCCAATTGGCAGTTGCCTTTGTCCAGTCGGGGCTTGGGGCGTGAGTTCCAAGCAGAACAATATCAAAGAGAGATAGGAATGAAGCAACAGTTATGTCGTTACAAATAGATGAGTCCGTCCGTGCCCTTGGAAAGCGGGCGCAGGAGTCCTTGCGGGAGGAGTTTGCCCGGATCGACGCGGTGGCGGAGGAGAATGCGGCCCGTGTGTTAGCGGCCTTTCAGGAGCACCGGGTTGCAGAGGGTTATTTTGCCGGTACCACCGGCTACGGCTATGATGATTTGGGCCGGGACAAGCTGGATGAGATTTATGCCACGCTGTTTGGCACAGAGGCAGCCTTGGTGCGCCTGCAGTTTGTGAACGGGACCCACGCTATTGCCGCTGCCCTCTTCGGTGCATTGAAGGCAGGAGATGTGCTGGTCTCTGCAGTTGGAGCACCCTATGATACCCTGTTGGGGGTCATTGGCGTAGGGGAGAAGGGCCATGGGTCGTTGAAGGATTATGGGGTGGAATACCGCCAGGTGGAGCTGGTCAATGACCAGCCGGATCTGGAGGGAATGGCGCAGGCTGTGTCCGATCCCAGGGTGAAGGCTGTGCTGATTCAGCGCTCCAAGGGGTACTCCACCCGGGCGTCTTTGTCTGTGGAGGAGATTGGCCAAATGTGCCGCATCCTCAAAAAAGCCAATCCTCAGGTATCCATTCTGGTGGATAACTGCTACGGCGAGTTTGTGGAGACTCTGGAGCCGACGCATGTGGGAGCGGATCTGGTGGTGGGCTCCCTGATTAAGAACCCTGGTGGTGGATTGGCTCCTACGGGAGGATACATTGCTGGGCGCCGTGATCTGGTGGAGGGAGCCGCCATGCGTCTGACGGTACCTGGAATCGGCGGCGAGTGCGGCTGCACTTTGGGACAGAATCGTCTGCTCTATCAGGGCCTTTTCCTGGCCCCTCATACCGTGGCGCAGGCGGTAAAGACGGCGGTATTTGCGGCAAAAGTGATGGAGCTGTTAGGGTATGAGACGGAGCCCAGGTCCGACCAGGTGCGCCATGACATTATTCAAATGATCCACATGCGGGAGCCGGAGGCTCTGAAAAAGTTCTGCAAGGGGATCCAGTTTGGGGCTCCTGTAGATTCCTATGTGACCCCGGAACCCTGGGATATGCCTGGATATGACTGTCAGGTGATCATGGCGGCGGGCGCTTTTATCCAGGGAGCATCCATTGAACTGTCTGCGGATGCCCCTATGCGTCCCCCGTACACAGTATATCTCCAGGGCGGATTGACCTTTGAATCGGGCAAATTAGGGGTTCTGCTGGCTGTACAAGAGCTGATGAACCGCTAGTCATAGTCCAAGCTACCTCCCGAATAGGGTAAACCGATGGGGAGGTGAAGCGGATGAGGCGTGGTGGTGTCAATCTACGCAGGGCGTGGGTTCGCCACAGGGTTCGAATTGGCCTATATGGGAGAAAAGAGCACCTATCCCCGATCAGGCGGCCAGTTCCGCCTGTTGTGATTACAATAGGAGTTGCCCTTCTCCTTGGAATAGGAACCATTGTTTGGATGCAGACGAAGCTGCGCCCAATGGTGGCTCAGGCGGCCCAAAGTCAGGTCCAAAATACCATAGTAACGATCATGGACCAGGCGGTAGCTGAGAGCTTGGACAATGGCTCAGTAGAGTATGAGGATCTGGTCTCCATTCAACGAAATGGACAGGGAGAGATCATCTCCCTCACCACAGATTCCGGGGCAATGAATCAATTGCGTTTAGAATTGGTGTCGGATGTATGTCAGGCGCTGGATGGAATTGAGATCTCTGAGCTGAAAATCCCATTGGGCAGTTTGCTGGATTCGGAGCTGGTATGGGCCAGAGGACCCTATATTACTGCACGGGCCTTATGGGTAGGAAGTGTGTCTGCAGAATATGAAAGTGACTTTTCCTCCGCAGGTGTAAACCAGACCATCCATCAAATTTGGTTGGACCTGTCAGTTCCCGTAACTGTGTTGTTACCTGGCGAGTCCCTTGCAATATCCGTCCAAACAAGTATCTGCATTGCAGAAACGGTCATTGTGGGACAGGTGCCACAGTTTTATACATGGCCTGCCGATTCTTCAAACGAATAGATACGAGAAGTGAGGAAGGTGCAATTCCCAATGATATCCGTCCTACGGGAGGCTGTTGATGACATTTTACGGTACTGCATACAGATGATTCCCTGTATGGCGGTGGCTGGCATCGCTTTTTTCCTGCTGCGGCCTCTCCGAATGCGCCGCCTAAACCGATTGGGGTGGCTGAGTCCATGGCCAAGAGAGCTGGCCTTGTTTGTGTTTATTCTCTTTTTGGCTGGGTTAGCTGGGCTGACCCTGTTCCCCTCCAATCTGTGGAGTTATGTCATGCAGCCCAATCGTTACCCGGAGGATGTGACGTTTTGGAGCTTTTATCCCACCTATCCGCAAATTATGGAGCGAATTGATCAGCTGCCCCAGGAGCTGCCTCGAATTATGACTCCATTTCCCTACGGGTTGGAGTGGCATTTTGCCTCTTACTGGTTTGCATTCCTGTTTTTTGGAAATATTTGTATGTTTATTCCGGTGGGCTTTTTTTCTGCCCTGCCGTGGAGAAAGGCGCACTGGTGGAAATCCTTATGTGTAGGATTTTTCTTATCTTTTTTTATTGAATTTGTTCAATTCTTTATTAATCGCGGAACCGATCTGGATGACTTGATTTTAAATACATTAGGGGCACTGGTGGGCTATTGGATCTATTGGCTGCTGCGTGTACTATGTCCCAAACAGGTATCCCGATTTCATTGTCAGTCCAGGGAAGGAGAAGTATACCATGGATGAACGATCTAAGATTCAAAGCCTCCGTGAAGAACTGGAACGGGCAGGCTATCAATATTATGTGAAGGATGATCCAATTCTCTCCGACTATGATTACGACCATAAAATGCGTCGTCTAGAGGAATTGGAAGCGCGCTATCCAGACATGGTGACCCCCGATTCTCCTACACAGCGGGTAGGGGGGCAAGCGCTGGAGTCTTTTTCCCAGGTACAGCACAAGGTTCCCCTGGAATCCTTGCAGGATGTATTTGATTTTGATGAGCTGCGTGCCTTTGATCAGCGGGTAAGAGGCGTGACGCCGGATGTAGATTATGTGGTAGAGCCAAAGGTAGATGGCCTGTCTGTTGCGCTGGAGTATGTCAACGGACAGTTTGTCCGGGGAGCTACCCGTGGAGATGGACGGGTTGGTGAGGACGTGACCGAGAATTTGCGTACCATCCGATCCATTCCACTGCGGATTCCAGGTGCCCCACCCAGCTTGATTGTGCGTGGGGAAGTGTTTATGCCTAAAAAAGTATTCCATTCTCTTAATGAAGAACGGGAACGAAGGGGAGAGGCCCTGTTTGCCAATCCACGAAATGCGGCGGCAGGCTCTTTACGGCAATTGGACCCTAAGGTGGCAGCTGCGCGGAGACTGGACATTTTGGTGTTCAATGTACAGTGGGCAGAGGAGGTCTCCTTTCAGACCCACTTGGAAACGCTAGAATACTTGGAACAAAAGGGGTTTAAAGTAATTCCACATTACAGTTGTGATGAGATTTCTAAGGCCACTGCCTATGTTGACCAAATCGGAGAACAGCGGGAACAATTCTCCTTTGATATCGACGGTGCGGTCGTAAAGGTAAATAGCCTGTCAGACCGTGCCAAGCTTGGTTCTACGGCGAAATTCCCTCGCTGGGCGGCAGCTTATAAGTATCCGCCCGAAATCAAGCCCTCACGCTTAACCGATATTGTGGTACAGGTGGGACGCACGGGGGTATTGACTCCAAAAGCGGTTTTGGAACCGGTTCGTTTGGCTGGAACAACGGTAACGGGAGCTACACTTCATAACCAGGACTTTATTTCAGAAAAGGATATTCGCATTGGGGACACAGTTTTGGTCCGAAAGGCAGGAGAAATCATTCCGGAAGTGCTGTCTGTTGTGATGGACAAGCGCCCAGAGGGTACACAGCCTTATTACCTTCCACAAGTTTGTCCGGTTTGCGGAGCTCCCGTCGAACGGGACGAGGATGGTGCTCATGTCCGGTGTACCGGGGCGGAGTGTCCGGCACAGCTGCTTCGCACCTTAGCTCATTTTGCCAGCCGGGACGCCATGGACATTGACGGATTGGGGATTGCGGTAGTTGAGAACTTGGTGAATGCTGGTTTGGTAAAGACTCCGGGCGATCTTTACTTCCTAAAGGCGGAGGAGGTTGAAAAGCTGGAGCGCATGGGGAAGCGGTCCGCACAAAATCTCATTCAGGCCATTGAACGCTCGAAGGAACAGGATCTTTCCCGATTGATCTATGCGTTTGGGATTCGTCAGGTGGGACAGAAGGCGGGGAAGATTTTAGCTCAGCATTTTCATAGCCTGGAGGCCTTGGAGCAGGCTACCATGGAGGACCTGGTAGCGGTTGATGATATTGGTGAAATTACAGCTCAGAGTATTTTAGAATGGATGAGAAGTCCCCAGAGCCAGCATCTCATGGCCCGACTGCGGGAAGCAGGAGTCAATACGCAGGCGGCAGAGCAGGGGGAGGACCTTCGATTTGCTGGAATGACCTTTGTCTTAACAGGCGGTCTGGAGCGCTTTACCAGAGACCAGGCAGCGGAACTGATCGAACAAAGAGGTGGAAAGGCATCCGGCTCTGTGTCCAAAAAAACTACCTATGTAGTGGCAGGGGAAGGGGCCGGCTCCAAATTGCGGAAGGCCCAGGAGCTGGGGATTCCAGTGCTGACGGAAGAGGAGTTTGTAAAGATGATGGAGTGATCCCCCATAACTCATGAAATTGAACCAAAAGAGAAGGAGGAAGGTTTGTATGCAGCCTTCAAAGGTCTATTTTACCAATTTACGTACAACCATTGGCGTAAGTCAGTTGGATAAATTGGAACGCCTAATTAAAGCGGCAGGAATTGAAACCATTGATTTTGACCATAAGCTGACAGCAATTAAAATGCATTTTGGAGAGCCAGGCAACTTGACATTTTTACGGCCCAATTATGCCAAACGGGTGGCGGATCTTGTGAAGTCCTTGGGTGGTATTCCCTTTTTAACGGATTGCAATACCTTGTATCCGGGACGGAGAAAGAATGCGTTGGAACATATTGAAAGCGCCTATGAAAATGGGTTTACACCCTTTTCTACCGGCTGTCAGATCTTGATCGGAGATGGCCTGAAGGGTGACGACGACATTGAAGTACCGGTCCGAAACGGGCAATATGTGAAACGGGCAAAGATCGGACGAGCGGTGATGGATGCGGATGTATTCATCAGCTTGTCTCACTTTAAAGGGCACGAAATGACTGGCTTTGGAGGCACGATCAAAAATATTGGCATGGGATGCGGAAGCCGCCGGGGAAAAATGGAACAACATGCGGCGGGCAAGCCAGCTGTAAATGAGAAGCTCTGTGTTGGGTGCCGTCAGTGTGCCAAACAATGTGCCCAAAGTGCGTTTTCCTATGTGGGCAACAAAGCCAAAATTGACTATGAGAAATGTGTGGGGTGCGGGCGCTGCATTGCGGCCTGCCGATTTGATGCTATTTATGGCCCCAACGATGACGCAAATGAGATGCTGAACCGGAAAATGGCGGAATATGCCATGGCAGTTGTGGATGGGCGTCCTAATTTCCACATTAGCCTGGTGATCGATATCTCTCCCTATTGTGATTGCCATGGGGAAAACGACATGCCCATCCTCCCGGATGTGGGAATGTTTGCGTCCTTTGACCCCGTGGCCCTGGATCAGGCCTGTGTGGATGCCTGTTTGCGGCAGCAGCCCATTCCGGGCAGCCTTCTGGATGATAACCTCCACAAGGAGGGATTTTGTGATCACCACGACCACTTTATCAATACAACGCCTGAGGCGGAGTGGCAGAGCTGCTTAGAGCATGCGGAGGCAATTGGTCTGGGAAGCAGAGCCTATGAGTTAGTGGAAGTATGAGAGGAAATAAAAGCTGGGGACTCCAATTGGAGTCCCCAGCTGTTCATTTGGAGGTAGATGGCTTGTCAAAGGCAGGATTGACGAAATAGATATTTTTCGAGTTCATTTTTTCCTTACACAGGCGCAGACATTCGCCAAATCGCTGGAAGTGTACAATTTCTCTCTCGCGGAGGAAGCGAATCACGTTGTTGACGTCCGGATCGTCCGATAGACGCAAGATGTTATCATATGTCAAACGTGCCTTTTGTTCCGCAGCCAAGTCCTCGGTCAGATCGGCGATTACATCTCCGGTTGACTGGATAGAGCTGGCGCTCCAAGGGAAGCCGGATGCCGCAGTGGGGTAGATTCCGGTGGTATGGTCCACAAAATAGGGAGCAAAGGAAGGACAATTTCGAACTTCCTCATCCGATAGGTTTCTGGTGAGCTGGTGAACCACAGCAGCCACCATTTCCATGTGTCCCAGTTCCTCGGTGCCGATATCGGTCAAAATCCCCTTGCCTTCCGCATAGGGCATGGCGTAACGCTGAGAGAGGTACCGCATGGCGGCACCCGCTTCTCCGTCCGGCCCGCCATACTGGCTTATAATGGCGGCAGCTAAACGAGGATTTGGAGTGGCAATTTTAACAGGGAATTGCAGCTTTTTTTCGTAAAGAAACATACGTTATTTCACCTCGTTTTGCTGATAATTCCAGGGCCAGGGATCTTGCAGCCACCGGTAGCTTTCTCCGGCTGCAGCCCCCGCTCTGGTGATGGGGCCGAATTTGGACTCGTAAGCGGCTTTGGCGGCCTTTTCCATTGCGGAATATTGCTTGAATAAGGTGAACGCCTCCGTGTCGTTGGGATGGGTATCAAGATAAATCCCTAATTCCAGCACAACGAACTCCAACGCCTGGAGCTCTGCTAAAGGAGTGTCAGGGAGTTTGCTTCCATCTACACTGAGGTGAAAGGGTAAATTCAAGCCAGGAAACAGAGTCCCGTTGCTCAATGCTTCATTTTGGGCGTATTTATTGGGGTTATCCTGCTGAAACGGAACATAGGGAACCGATAATCCGGCGCAGGAAGGCATCGTACCATAATTATCTGGGCAGCTGGGCAAAGGACAGGAGCTGCCGTTTTCTTGATTCAAAGAGTTTCCCTCCTCGGTTGGATTTGGAGACTCAAGGTCCCACATCCCATTCTATGCGGGAGGGGGAATATTGGACCTGTCCTGTTCCATAGGATAGGGAGGAGGTGGTGTGTGGATGAAGCGTGGAGTGTGGCTTGGCTGTTGTGTATTGGCTGTTGTGATCGTTCTGTCTTGGGTTATTGTATTTTTCCTGGAACAAGAGACACCGGCTTTGCAGCCGACATCTGTTACGCAGGCCAGTACACTGATTTTAGACGCTGGGCATGGGGGAGAAGATGGGGGAGCTGTCTCCATTACAGGGGTGCCGGAGAGCCAGATCAACTTGGAAATTGTTCAGAAAATGGATGGAATTTTGGGATTTTACGGTGTTTCCCCTATTTTGCTGAGAACCGAGGACCGCTCTCTTCATGACAGCAGTGCATCAACACTGCGGGAAAAGAAGGTATCGGATTTAAAAAATCGAGTAGAGGCAATTGAAGCTGTGCCAAATGGGATTCTGGTCAGCATTCATCAAAATACATATACAGATAGCCGCTACCATGGGACCCAGGCGTTTTACGCCCCAACCGATGGGTCATCGGAGCTAGCAGGTTATATTCAGAGTTTAATTCAGATGAAGCTACAACCGGATAATAATCGGAATTGCAAACAAATTCCGGATACGGTATATTTAATGAACCATATTTCCTGTCCTGCTGTGTTAGTTGAGTGCGGTTTTTTGACCAATCCGGAGGAAGAGGCTCTGTTGAGGGAGCAGCAATATCAGAAGAAATTGGCTGCGGTGCTATCTGCTGCTTGGCTGACTGCTGGCCAAGCGTAGTCATTTACAAGGTAAGAAAAATTTGATACAATAAATAATATTTTGTTGACCAAAGAAGAGGAGTCCAAACGATGAAGGTGAAAACCTTATTTTACTGTACCGAATGTGGGAATACTACGCCAAAATGGCAGGGAAAATGCCCGGCCTGCGGAGCTTGGAATACCATTGTTGAACAGCCGGCAGAGCGCGTCAGCAGTAAATCAAGTCTGGCATCCAGGAGGATCACAGAGCCGGGCATTCGTATGCACCAGCCAAAGGCGATGCATGAAGTAGAGACAACGGATGAGCTTCGTTTTTGTACTGGTATGGGAGAGCTGGACCGTGTCCTGGGTGGGGGAGCAGTAAAAGGGTCTTTGGTTCTGGTTGGCGGTGCGCCGGGGATCGGAAAATCCACGTTGATGTTGCAAATTTGTGATAATCTCTGTCGGTTTGCTACTGTGTTGTATGTATCAGGAGAGGAGTCAGAACGGCAGATCAAGCTCCGGGCAGAACGGTTAAAGGTGAGGGGAGAGGGACTGTATCTATTGGCGGAAACCAATTTGGAAAATTTGGTGGATGCCGTTCATACCTTAAAGCCAGATGTCTTAATTGTTGACTCCATACAAACGATGTACAATGGAGATGTCAATTCAGCGCCAGGCAGCATTTCTCAGGTAAAAGAATGTACTATGACTTTGATGCAACTGGCGAAGGGAGAAAATCTTACCGTTTTTGTAATTGGCCATGTGAATAAGGAGGGCTCCATTGCCGGGCCAAAGGTGTTGGAGCATATGGTAGACTGCGTGCTGTATTTTGAAGGAGAACGGCACATGGCCTATCGAATTTTGCGAGCGGCGAAAAATAGATTTGGAACTACCAATGAGATCGGTGTGTTTGAAATGGAGGATGGGGGTCTTGTGGAAGTCCCGAATCCATCTGAGGCGTTGCTGGCGGGCCGGCCGGCAGACGCTCCTGGCACATGCGTGACCTGTGTAATGGAAGGGGCCAGACCGGTGCTGGCAGAGATTCAAGCGTTGGTGGTGCCCAGCAGTTTGGGAAATCCAAGACGGGTCAGCAATGGGTTTGATTATGGAAGATCTATGTTGCTATTGGCAGTATTGGAGAAGCGCGGAGGGCTATTGATTGGGGGCTGCGACGCATACCTGAATGTCATTGGCGGACTATATTTAGATGAACCCGCCGCTGATCTAGCGACCGTTTTATCAATGGCGTCCAGCTTTCGCGATCGGCCCGTACCCAATGATTTGGCCGCTATTGGTGAGGTGGGTCTGACTGGAGAGCTCCGCGCGGTCAGTGCATTGGGACAGCGTCTGGCAGAGGTTCGTCGGCTAGGATTTCAGAAATGCTTGATTCCTAAGCGAACTCAGGGGAAACTAATTGTACCGGAAGGATTAGAATTGATCCGCGTGTCCAATATTCGGGAGGCTCTGTCCATTTTGCTGTGAGTGAGGCAGTTGGACTGGCACAAAATTGATACAACCCCGTTCCATGGGAATGCCTGCGGAGGATGCTCTGGATAAGGAACAGTAGCCATCCTTTTGGTAGACGCAAGGATCAGTACAAGGAATCAATCCCATAACGAAGCACCTCGATTTAACCAGACTATTTATTATGATTAGCATATCCAAAAGATATAGGTATATACCCACGGAAATGCTTTCTTTTGGTTGACAGTTCGTGCCCCAAGCGGAAGAACTTTGGCTCTGCTTGGGGCGCTTTTTATATTTTGGTGAAGGATAGGGATTAGAGTCTGCCTAAGAAGGTCCCTGATTTGAATATACCGATCAAACGTGGTATAATATCTAAAAAATTCTCTGGAAGGAGAAAGGGATTGCTCCGGTGCTTCTCTTAGTTTTGGTCAACAAAATAAAAATTTTGTTGACCTGAGTGGAGGCGGATGGGCTTGAGTTCCCCGAATTTGTATGGATTATCGTTTAGAAGCGCCTGCGCTGATTCGAGATTTTCTGGTCTATCATGAGACGATTCAAGGACATTCCAAGCGTACTGTGGATGAATATTATTTGGATCTCCGCAGTTTTTTCCGATTTTTGAAATGGGACAAACAGTTGGTATCCAAAACAGAATCTATGGATTCCATTTCCATTGCAGATGTTGATATTTCTTTAGCTGCCAGTGTGACGATCACCGATGTCTACAGCTATATGAATTATTTGACCCGTGACCGTGGCCTGAATGCCGCTTCTAGGGCTAGAAAAGTTGCTACAATCCGTTCATTCTATAAATACTTAACCAATAAAGCAAAGTTGTTGGATCAGAATCCCGTACAGGATCTGGATGCGCCGCGCAGACGAAAATCTCTCCCCAAGTACTTGGATTTGGATGAAAGCATCCATTTGTTAGAGTCAGTTAATGGGAAAAATAGTAGCCGTGATCTGTGTATTTTGACACTTTTCCTGAATTGTGGCCTTCGAATTTCGGAGCTTGTTAATCTAAATAAAACGGATGTTCGGGGAGAGCAACTACGTGTCCTGGGAAAAGGAAATAAAGAACGAATCCTCTATTTAAACGAGGCGTGTCAGCGTGCCATTCAAAACTGGATGACAGAACGGGATGCTATGACATTAGTGGATCAAAATGCCCTGTTTGTAACCCTGCAAAACCGAACTCGCATTACCAGAGCTGCGGTGCATAAATTGGTCAAGAAGCATTTGGCGGCTGCTGGATTGGATACCACTCAGTATTCCTCTCATAAATTGCGGCACACGGCAGCTACCCTGATGCTTCAAAATGGTGTAGACGTTCGTACATTGCAGGAGGTTTTGGGGCACGATCATTTAAATACGACCCAAATTTATACCCATGTTGATAATGAAGATTTGCGTACAGCTGCCCGAGCGAATCCTTTGGGCCGGCTGAAAATTGATCCGGAGAAGCAAAAGGAAGGTTGATCAAAATGTATCTATTGATTTTTATTTTAGTTATGATTACGCCCCTGGCCCTGTTGACAATTGGGTTACATTGGCGTAACCACCCGCCAAAGCGGCAAGGTACATGGTTGGCATATCGAACAGAGCTTTCAAGTAAAAATGATGAGACCTGGGCGTTTGCCCATAGACATCTGTCCAAGCTATGGATTCGTGTGGGGTTAATCTTAATGGTCTTGTCAGCTTTTTTAATGGTGATGTGGCGTGAAAATTATTTGGACTTCTTTCTGTGGATCATCGGAGGCCAAATGCTTTTGCTTTGCATCACAGCACTCTTAATTGAAAGTCTGTTAAAGGCTACCTTTGAATCCTGATTTCTTGAAAAGGGAACCGGAGCTGGCAGATTCCTTCCAGCTCCGGTTCTCTTTCTCCCCTGCCCTATTTATGAATCCAAATTGGAATTAAAACCAGGTGGATATGCCCCTAAAATATGTAAAAATCGAATTTCTTGAAAGGAATAGGTATCCAATGGTCGAAAATCCGAATCCACGCTATGAGCCGCGACTAAGATATTGTTTAAGTTGGGAGGGTCTCCCATCTCAACAATAATAGGTGTGTGGCCAAATTCGCTGTCTTCAAATCGAAGTTGAACAAAGTCTCCGGGCATTACCTGGTTCATAGACGATTCCAGGCCAAAGGGACCTGCGTTTTTTACTTCTCTGGTGATAAAATTATAAAAGTACGGGACGCCAGTCCAGGCAGGGGCTTTGTCGTTGGAACTGATATAGTACCATCCAAAGGTTGGCGTATAATTCATGATTCCTGTACCAGCATATAGGCACTGAGAGGCAAAATTAGTACAGTCCCCCCCTATTTCCTCGTAATCAAAAAAGCG
This sequence comes from Flavonifractor sp. An100, assembly GCF_002161175.1. GTDB lineage: Bacteria > Bacillota > Clostridia > Oscillospirales > Oscillospiraceae > Lawsonibacter. The sequence goes on from NZ_NFMA01000005.1 coordinate 25,094, forward strand.
GGGATTACGTTCAAAGGCCCAACAGTGGGCATAGCGGATAGCTGCTTGTCGATTATAGGGAATGATATTGGGCATTTCACTGCCTCCCTTCCGTTTCTGTAATTATTCTATGTGAGAAGGGAGAAATAAAGTCCTAAAAAAGGGTGTATACCGCCGAAAGACGGTATACACCCTTTGATGAATGGAAACGGAAAAGAGGATCAGGCTTTTCCGTCGCAGCCCAGAACATTGATGAGCTTGTGCTTGACCAATTCCTTGATGGCGGCACGAGCGGGCTTCAGGTACTGGCGGGGATCAAAGTCAGAAGGATGCTCAGCAAAATACTGACGAATAGTGCCGGTCATAGCCAGACGCAGATCGGAGTCAATGTTGATCTTACAAACAGCGCCCCGAGCGGCCTGACGCAGCTGCTCCTCAGGAATGCCAACAGCGTCGGGCATCTTACCGCCGTTATCGTTAATCATCTTCACAAACTGCTGAGGAACGGAAGAAGATCCATGGAGAACGATGGGGAAGCCGGGCAGGCGCTTAACGACCTCATCCAAAATATCGAAGCGCAGCGGAGGGGGAACCAGCTCACCCTTCTCATTGCGGGTGCACTGAGCAGCGGTGAACTTGTAAGCGCCGTGGCTGGTGCCAATGGCGATAGCCAAAGAGTCACAGCCGGTCTTGGTGACGAACTCCTCTACCTCTTCCGGGCGAGTATAATGGGAGTCAGCAGCGGAGACATTAACCTCGTCCTCTACGCCAGCCAGAGCGCCCAGCTCAGCTTCGACGACGACACCGTGATCATGGGCATACTCCACGACCTTTTTCGTGATTTCGATATTCTCTGCAAAGGGCTTAGAGGAGGCATCGATCATAACGGAGGTAAAGCCGCCGTCAATGCAGCTCTTGCAGGTCTCAAAGCTGTCGCCGTGATCCAGATGCAGACAGATGGGAAGGCCAGTTTCAATAATGGCAGCCTCTACCAGCTTAACCAGGTACGTGTGGTTGGCATAAGCACGGGCGCCCTTGGAGACCTGGAGGATCAGGGGAGCATTGACTTCCTTGGCAGCCTCTGTGATGCCCTGGACGATCTCCATATTGTTCACGTTGAAAGCGCCGATTGCGTAGCCGCCATCATAGGCCTTCTTGAACATTTCCTTAGTAGTGACCAATGGCATAATTACCATCTCCTTTTCAATTTTGGCAATTCTTATTGTACCATTAATGGTTGATAAATACAAGGGTTTGTGGTATTCTTTGAAAGAGAAAATGTTTGTTAAATCGGTTTTTCAATTATCTAAAACGTTTAAGGAGGAAGCAAATATGGAGAAATTGACTGGCGCCTGCATTATTGGCCAGTCTGGTGGCCCCACTGCTGTCATTAACGCCAGCGCTCAGGGTGTGATTCAGACTGCTTTGAAGGCTGATTGCATTACGCGGGTTTTGGGAGCCGCCCACGGAATTAAGGGTGTTTTGGAGGACAAGCTGTATGATATGTCCCAGGAAGACCCTGCCGAGCTGGATCTTCTGAAGTATACCCCCTCCTCTGCCCTGGGCTCCTGCCGCTATAAGCTGGCTGATCCTGATAAGGATGATACGGATTATCAGCGGATTTTGGAGATTTTTAAGAAGTACAATGTGCGGTATTTCTTCTATAACGGTGGCAACGACTCCATGGATACCTGCAATAAAATTTCCAAGTATATGCAAAAGGTGGGCTATGACTGCCGGATCATGGGTGTGCCTAAGACCATTGACAACGATTTGAATGGCACGGACCACTGCCCTGGCTTTGCTTCTGCGGCAAAGTATATTGCTACCTCCTGCGCCGAAGTGTGGCAGGATGCCCACGTGTATGATACCGGCATGATTACCATTATTGAGATCATGGGCCGTCATGCTGGCTGGTTGGCAGGTTCTGCCGCTCTGGCTTCTCTGACCGGTTGTGGTCCTGATTTGGTCTACCTGCCGGAGACAAACTTTGACATGGATCAGTTCTTGGCTGATGTAAAGGAAATTTATGAGAAGACCGGCAAGTGCATGGTTGCGGTGTCGGAAGGCATCCATTATGCGGACGGTACGTTTGTTTCCGAGGCTAAGACTTCTGCCACCGATGGTTTCGGACATGCTCAGTTGGGTGGTCTGGCGGCTCTGTTGGCCGATACAGTGAAGCAGGCTACCGGTGCCAAGGTCCGTGGCATTGAGTTGTCCTTGCTGCAGCGCTGCGCTTCCCACTCCGCCTCTAAGACGGATATTGAAGAGGCCTGGCAGGCTGGAGCCGCTGCGGTGGAAGCTGCCGTGTCCGGCATCACGGATAAGATGGTGGCCTTTAAGTGCAGCCGTGAGAACGGTTACCAGTGCGAGACTGTGCTGGAGCCCCTGGATATTGTGGCAAACTTTGAGAAAAAGGTTCCCCGTGAGTGGATCAATGCGGCCGGTAACGGTGTGGAGCAGCCCTTCATTGACTATGTCCTGCCGTTAATTCAGGGTGAAGCCAATGCGCCCAAGGAGAATGCTCTCCCCCGCTTTGCTCACCTGAAAAAAGTTCTGACTACTCAGATGTAATCAAACGATGAGAAAAGTCCCGCACACTTTTATGTGTGCGGGACTTTTTTGTTACTCTTTTTCTGTGTTTTGCGCTAAAGCTTTGGTCTGGCCTAAATAGAAGTCGGTATCTTGTGGGAGACCATGCTTTCGAAGCCCTAAGCGGACCAGGCGGTTTACAACGCTGTAAAACATGGCGAATACAGGAACACCCAATACCATGCCGGCAAAGCCGAACAGTCCACCAAAGAGTAAGATGGAAAAGAGAACCCAAAAAGAGGCCAAACCAGTGGAATCTCCAAGAATTTTAGGTCCCAAAATGTTTCCGTCAAACTGCTGGAGAACTAAAATGAAGATAACAAAATAGATACATTGAATGGGACTGACCAAAAGAATCAGAAGTGCGCAGGGAATTGCCCCGATAAAAGGCCCAAAGAATGGAATAATATTGGTAACACCGATGATAGTAGCAACCAAAGCAGGATAAGGAAATCGGAACAGATTGCAGCATACCAAGGCAATAATACCGATAATAAGAGAGTCCAAGAGCTTGCCATTGATAAAGCCACTTAGGATTCGGTAAGCATTTCGCGTCTCAGCTACAATCAAGTCCCCTGCCTTGGGAGAAAAAATGCTGTATACAATTTTTTTGCTCTGGGCTGAAAAAATATCCTTTCGAGCTAAAAGATATACCGATACGATCAAAGCGATTAGAAGATCTTTAAATAGCACAAATAGGGAAATTACCAGGGCGGATACATTGGAAACCACACCGGTCAGGTTGGGCAAAACGGATTGCCGAATCCATTCAATGGTGGTAGTGATGGATTTTAAATTAGGCAGAATGTCAGATGAGAGCCAATGTTCCAAGGAGGTAGCTGCGGAGGCGTAAAGAGGCATAATAATAGCCTGGATATCTGGATTATCCTCCAAAAAATGTTGCAGCCAGTTTTGAACACTCACAATATAACCAGGAAAGGCATTAACCAGTCCCACAATACTCAAATAGATTTGAGGTAGGGCCATCGCCATCAATAAATAGAGCAAGATAAATGCAAACAGCAAACTGAGAATAATGGCAGTCACATCTAAAAAGCGAATGTTGCGACGGTCCTCTAAGCGGTGATTGGGTGTCATTGCAGTCAGAAAACGAAGAATATGACGGTGGATGGGAAGCAACAGAAAGGCCAGCACCATTCCCATAAAAATGGGGCGTAAGATGCGCGCGATCATAACCAAAAAGGAAGTGACTGTGCTGGCGTGAAAAAACAGGAAAAAGAATAATATGGCTGCTGCAATGACACAAAATGCAGTTACTCCAGCCGCAACATAGGATTTAAACGGACTAGGCTTCATGGCAGATTCTCCTTTTCTGCGCAGGAATCAGACCTTCAGTTCCGTTTCTTTTTCCGTGAGAGCTTCTTGATAACGGTTCAGTACCGGAGCTACACAAGAAGCAAGGAACTCGTCAACCTGTTCCGGGCAGCGGCCAATATAACGGCTGGGCTCCAAATGTGCGGTGAGTTCCTCGCGGCTCATGCCGAACGCAGGATCATCCGCAATCAGGTCAATTAGATTATTTGTAAGGCCAAGATCCTTTACATTCTTTCCGGCCTCTAAGGAATGGACGCGAATCCGTTCATGGAGCTCCTGACGGTTCCCTCCCCGCTTCACTGCGTCCATCATAATGTTTTCGCTAGCCATAAAGGGCAGCTCTTCCAAAACATGCTTTTCAATCACCTTGGGGTGTACAATAAGACCGGAGGCCACATTCAAATAGATGTTCAAAATGGCATCCACAGCAAGAAATGCTTCCGGAATGGAAATACGTTTATTTGCGGAGTCATCCAAGGTGCGCTCAAACCATTGGGTAGCTGTAGTGACAGCTGGGTTGCCCACATCCACCATCACATAGCGGGCCAGAGAACAGATGCGCTCACAACGCATGGGATTACGCTTATAGGGCATAGCGGAGGAACCGATCTGATTCTTCTCAAAGGGCTCCTCCACTTCCTTTAAATGACACAACAGGCGCATATCCGTGGCAAATTTGCTGGCGGATTGGGCAATTCCGGACAGGGTGGATACCACCTGATAGTCCATCTTTCTGGAATAGGTCTGTCCACTTACAGGAACAACTCCTGTAAAGCCCATTTCCTTTGCAATTTTTTCTTCCAGAGCCTTAACCTTTTCGTGGTCTCCTTCAAACAGTTCCAAAAAAGAGGCCTGCGTACCTGTGGTTCCTTTGGAACCCAGGAGCTTTAATGTGGAGATTCGATATTCTACCTCCTCCAGATCCATGAGAAGCTCGTTAATCCACAGGGTGGCCCGCTTCCCTACCGTGACAAGCTGGGCAGCCTGGAAGTGGGTAAAGCCCAGAGTGGGCAGTGCCTTGTACTCCTGAGCAAATTTTGACAGCTTAGCAATTACCTGAACCAGCTTTGTCCGAACCAGCTCCAGGCCTTCCCGCATTAGAATTACGTCGGTATTATCCCCCACATAGCAGCTGGTGGCCCCTAAGTGGATGATCGGCATAGCCTTTGGACACAATTCTCCATACGTATGCACATGGGCCATAACATCATGGCGCAGCTTTTTCTCCCACTGGGCTGCTTTCTCATAATCAATATCAGTAATGTGAGCCTCTAATTCGTCCACCTGCTCCTGTGTTACCGGGAGGCCCAGTTCCATTTCTGCTCGGGCCAAAGCTACCCACAGTCTGCGCCAAGTAGAGAACTTTTTGTCCGCAGAGAATAAATAGAGCATCTCATCACTGGCATAGCGGGAAGACAACGGGCTCTCATATGTGTTTGTTGCCATAGTTTTCCTACCTCTTCTTTTCCAGAATCTCTTGGCAAAATGGATAAGGTCTCTCCCCTATCGCCCTTGCCCAAATCTATATTCCTTTTTATTATACCTGACGAATGAAAATGATACCACCCCTTTCCAAAATTTTTGCAAAAATTTAGCTTCTCATAACAGATTTTGACAATCCAAGACGAAAAAATGTCACCTCCTGTTTCCAGGAGGTGACATAAATGAAACAGTGATTACACAGCCTGGCCAGCCAGGAACTTTTCCAGACGATCCAGACCTTCCTTGATATTTTCCATGGAAGTGGCATAGGACCAACGGACAAAATTGGGGGCGGCGAAGCCGGTGCCGGGGACGACAGCGACCTTGCCATACTTCAGGAACAGGTTGCCGAAATCGTCAGCATCGCGAATGACGGTACCGAACATCTCTTTGCCGATTAGCTTCTCGATGTTCATCATCACATAGAAAGCGCCTTCCGGCTTAATGCAGCTGACACCTTCAATCTGGTTCATCCGCTCAACCATATAGTTGCGCCGTTCCTCAAAGGCGACACGCATTGCCTCAATGGAATCCTGACTGGCGGACAGAGCCACTGAGGAGGCCTTTTGGGAAATGGTGCAGGGAGAACCGGTGGAATGGCTGAGGAAATTAGCAATTACCTTGGCGATTTTGGGATTGGCAGCGACATAACCAATACGCCAGCCAGTCATAGCGTAGGACTTAGATACGCCATTGATCAATAAGGTGCGCTCCTTGATCTCCTCGCCCAGAGAAGGAAGGCTGACAAATTCCTTGTTATCATATACCAAGCGGTAGTAGATCTCATCAGAGATCACGTAGATATCCTTTTCCACGCAGATGTTTGCCAGAGCCTGGAGCTCCTCCCGGCTATACATCATGCCAGTGGGGTTGGAGGGATTGTTCAAAATCATGCATTTGGTTTTGGGAGTAATGGCAGCAGCCAGCTTTTCAGGCGTGATTTTGAACTGTTCGGCCTCGGAAGCGTTTACCACTACGGGAACGCCGCCCACCATGCGGATGAGTTCAATGTAGCTCACCCAATAAGGAGCAGGAAGAATCACCTCATCGCCGGGGTTGACCAGAGCACGCAGAGCCACGTAAACACAGGGCTTTGCACCGTTAGAAACGGCTACCTGAGTGTGTTCATATTCGACCCCACAGTCCTCCTTCAGACGCTGGCAGATGGCCTTACGCAGCTCAATGGTGCCGGCAGCAGGCGTATATTTTGTCTCATTATTTTTAATGGCATGAATACCAGCTTCTTTAATGTAATCGGGGGTGGGAAAGTCGGGCTCCCCTGCACCAAACCCAATCACGTTTAGGCCTTCCGCCTTCATCTGCTTGAACATGGAGTCAATGGCCATAGTGGTAGAGGGCTCCACTGCCAGGGCAATTTGAGATAACTCTTTCATCTTGAATTCCTCCTGTACCAAAATAGTAGGGGCACATCTTGCAAGATATCATGCAATTATTATACCAAATGACCCTAAATATGCAATATAACTTGCAGAAGTTGTGACACATTTTTGGGGCAACTCCAATTTGTTGGTGTTACCTGGAATATTATACTCACCAACTTGCAAAAAAGCAAGTAGAAATTAAAAAAAACTGGAAATTATGAAATTTTAATGAGCTGGTCCATTCAAAACAAAGCAGTTATTTTAAACAAAAATCATCCCCACACCAGATTTGGGGTGGGGATGATAAGTTTATTTTAATTTGCTGCGAATTAACTCCCCCATTTGGATGGTTCCGATAGCAGGTTCTCCGGGGCCGGCGATATCTGCTGTCCTCCAGCCCTCGTTAAGAACAGCATCCACAGCCTGTTCAATGGCGTCAGCCTCAGCAGCAAGCTGGAAGGAATAACGGAACATCATAGCCACCGACAAGATAGTAGCTATGGGATTCGCCTTATCCTGGCCGGCAATATCTGGTGCTGAGCCGTGGATGGGTTCATAGAGTCCAGGTGCCTGATCACCAATGGAAGCAGATGGAAGCAGACCGATTGAACCGGTGATCATGGATGCCTCATCGGACAGAATGTCACCGAACATGTTTTCGGTCACCACCACATCGAACTGTCCGGGATCCCGAACCAGCTGCATGGCAGCATTGTCCACCAATACATCTTCATAGGCCACATCAGAATATTCCTCTGCTAAGCGGTGCATTACCTGGCGCCACAGACGGGAAGTTTCCAGCACATTGGCTTTATCCACGCTGGCGAGTTTGCCACGACGGAGCCGGGCCAGTTCAAAGGCGCGGCGGCCAATCCGTTCAATCTCCAGCTCGGAGTAGGCCATCCGGTCAGAGGCCTCCTCTCCTCGATCTTCTGTTTGATACCGCTCCCGCTTGCCGAAGTAGATGCCTCCGGTGAGCTCACGGACAATCATCAGGTCAATGCCCCGGTCTGCGGTCTCCTTTTTCAGAGGACAGGCTTGGGATAATGCGGGACGCAGGGCTGCGGGGCGAAGATTTGCGTACAGGCCCAGGTCCTTTCGGATAGATAGAAGAGCAGTTTCCGGACGTTTTTCCGGCTGTGTGGCGTGTCCCCACTTGGGTCCGCCTACCGCGCCCAGCAAAACAGCGTCACAGGCCTTACACTTCTCTGCTGTGCCGTCAGGATAGGAGGTTCCAACTGCATCAATCGCGCATCCTCCCATTAAAATATCTACAAATTCAAACTGGTGTCCAAACCGTTTCCCGATGGTTTCCATCACCTTGACGGCCTCGCCAACCACCTCGGGACCGATTCCGTCGCCCCGAATCAATGCAATTTTAAATGTCATTTTGCCACACCTCTGGCTTTGAGAGAATTGAGCAGTCCCCCACTCTGGATGATCCGGTCAATAAATTCCGGGAAAGGAGCAGCCTGGTAGGTCTTCCCTGTCGTCACATCTGTAATCAGTCCGGCGGAGAAATCTACCTCCACCTGATCCCCGGCCTGGATTTCCTCCGCAGCCTGGGCGCACTCTACGATGGGCAAACCAATGTTGATGGAATTGCGATAAAAAATACGGGCAAAAGAAGGTGCAATCACGCATTTGATCCCGCAGGACTTAATGGCCAGAGGAGCGTGCTCACGACTGGAGCCGCATCCAAAGTTGGGTCCAGCTACGATGATGTCTCCTGCTTCGACCGTAGAGGAGAAATCGGCATCAATGTCCTCCATGCAATGGGAGGCCAGAGCGGCAGGAGAAGGGTCGTTAAGGTGCCGGGCGGGGATAATAACATCGGTGTCAACGTTGGCTCCGTATTTATAAACTTTCATATTTTCCAGTCCTTTCCTATGGATCTCACCCAATGCTGATCAAAGGGCTCTGGGATCGGCTACGCAGCCCATAACCGCGCTGGCGGCTGCTACATCGGGGCTGGCCAAAATCACTTCCGAGGTGACATGTCCCATACGTCCCACAAAGTTTCGATTGGTGGTGGAGACAGTGCGCTCCCCCTCTGCCATAACGCCCATATGTCCGCCCAGGCAGGGACCGCAGGTGGGCGTAGAGACAGCCGCGCCGGCCTGGATAAAGGTCTGGATCAGTCCCTCCTCTATGGCCTGGAGAACGATATCCTGGGTGGCCGGAATAATAATGCAGCGCACATGATCGGCTACCTTTCTTCCCTTCAAAATGGCAGCTGCCGCCCGCAGGTCGCTGATGCGTCCATTGGTGCAAGAACCGATTACAACCTGGTCGATGGGTAGGCCAGCCACTTCGCTGACCACCTTGGTATTCTCTGGGAGGTGAGGCATGGCAACGGTAGGCTGCAGCTGGTCCAGGTCGATGACGATCTCACTGTCATACTGAGCATCCTCATCGGCAGAGAAGGCTTCGCAGGGCCGGTTGACCCGGCCGTTAATGTACTCCATGGTCTTTTCATCCACAGGGAAAATTCCATTTTTTCCGCCTGCTTCAATGGCCATATTGGAAATGGTAAACCGGTCGTCCATGGACAAAGAGGCGACACCCTCACCGGTAAACTCCAAAGACTTATACAAAGCGCCATCCACGCCAATGGCTCCAATCAGGTGAAGAATCACGTCCTTGCCGCTTACATGGGGCTGCAGCTTTCCCTTTAAAACTACCTTGATGGCAGAGGGCACCTTAAACCACAACAGTCCAGTGGCCATTGCGGCGGCCATGTCGGTCGAGCCAATTCCGGTGGAAAAGGCCCCCAGAGCGCCATAAGTGCAGGTATGAGAATCTGCCCCAACAACCACTTCTCCTGGGGCACACAGACCCTTTTCCGGAATCAGAGCGTGCTCTACACCCATGTGGCCCACATCAAAGAAATTAACAAGCTGATGCTTTCGGGCAAAATTCCGGGCCTGCTGGCACAGCTGAGCGGATTTAATATCCTTGCAGGGAGTGTAGTGGTCCAAAACGATGGAAATTTTCGTCCGGTCAAAGACCTGAGTAAAGCCGGCCTTTTCAAACTCTGTGATGGCCACAGGGGTGGTAATATCGTTTCCAAGCACCATATCTACCCTGGCCTCAATGAGCTGACCGGGCTCTACCCTGTTTACTCCGGCTGCCTTGGCCAGGATCTTTTGTGTCATGGTCATTCCCATACAAATTCCTCCTTAAACTGCTTATCGGATGTACTTAGTATGACAGGTTACTTGCAAAAAGAATGTAAACTATGTTATAATTATAAAGATTTTTGGAGGTGTTTTCATGGAGTCCCTTTCTCATAACAGCATGGGCCTGCCCGCCCAGATCTGGCAGCCCTTTGCCGAGCACCGGGCTGCAATCCGCTGCCCGGCTGGATTTTTGATTTACCTCCAGGGCACAGAGGCTACCTGTTTTTACTATTTAAAAGAGGGCCGTGTGAAAAGCTATATCCAATCGGAGAATGGCGGGGAGCGCGTTTTGAATATCTATGGCCCGGGAAGCCTGTTCGGAGAGGCGTCCTTTTTGGATGAACTTCCCCGGGTCTCGTCTGCGATGGCCCTTACCCCCTGTCAATTGGTTCCCATTGACCGGGAACTGGTGACACAAGAAATTGCGCGAGACCCTAAGCTGGCGCTGGCCATGCTGAAATATCTGGCCCGCACAGTTCGGCTACTGTCCGGACAAGTGGATCAAATGGCTTTCCGCCCGGCGAAATGGCGCGTTGCCCGTTATTTGCTGACGCTGGCCGATTCTCAAGGCACTGTGCTGTGTACGCAGGATGATGTTGCAGCCTCAGTGTCTGTCAGCCGGGTTACGGTGAGTCGGATTTTGAATAGATTGGCTCGGGATGGTGTGCTGCAGCTTGGTTACCGCAGCGTACAGCTTTTAAAGCCGGAACAATTGGAACAAATTTGTTTTAGTGAGAGTAGTGAGGAATAAAAAAACCGCTTGGTCCTCTTTCAGGGACCAAGCGGTTTTTTATTGGTTATTTGGAAACTGGCGTTTGCTGTAGAGCGACTGCCCGACTCAAAGCTGCATCAATATTTGGCTGAAAATTTTCCGCTCCTGCCCGTTGCAGAAGACCGGATTTTGAAAAGACAGACATAGGCTGCTGATTCACATGGGAGAACACCACATCAATCCCTTGCCGCTGGCACTCCTCCCATAGACGGGTCAGCCCATTTAAGGCGGTAATGTCCAGGGCGGGCACTGCGCGCATACGAAGGATCAGAACTGTTTTTTCCGTCTCGCGATCCATGTGAGGGATTTTGTCCGCTGCACCAAAAAACATGGGGCCTGTAATTTCATATACCATGACATGGGGAGGAACGGGCTTCAGACGCCCTTGGCTGTCTGTCGTATCCTCTACATAGTCCCACTCTTTGATTACGGCCACATCTGCCATCCGCTTCATAAATAACAAACAGGCCAAAGTGAGCCCTACCGCAATGGCAACCACCAGATCGAAGGCGACGGTCAAAACAAAGGTAGTAATAAGGACAGCAGTATCGCTTTTGGGCGAATGCTGGATGACACTGACCACCGTTCTCCAGCCGCTCATATTGTAGGCTACCTGAAAGAGAATGGCGGCAATACAGGGCATGGGGATTAACGCGGCATAAGGCATCAGCAGGACTAAGACCAAAAGAAGTACAACGGAATGAACCATACCGGCAACGGGAGAGGTACCGCCATTTTTGATGTTGGCGGCTGTGCGGGCGATGGCACCCGTGGCAGGGATACCACCAAATAGAGCGGAAGCGGCATTGCCAGCACCTTGAGCAATAAGTTCCATATTGGAGTTATGGCGTGCCCCGATCATTTCATCGGCCACAACAGCGGACAAAAGGGATTCAATGGCCGCTAAAATGGCGATGGTGCAGGCGTCAGGCAAAACAGCAGCCACTGTCCCGTATGTGATGGAAGGCATGTGAAATGTGGGGATATCCCCTGAAATTGTATACAGATCGCCGATGGTGTTAACTGGAAGGTTAAATAACTTTACAGCAGCTGCTGTGACAATGACTGCAATGAGAGAGGCGGGAATACGAGCAAAAACTCTGGGCCACAGAATCAGGATGACCAAAGCCAGACAACCAATCCCCAGTGCAGCCGGGTTTAACGTATAAATGCAGGCTGCCACCTGCTCCATTTTTTCCACCGTCTCGACTGGAGAAGTCTGAAAGGTCAGGCCCAGGAAGTCTTTTATTTGTCCAATCAGTATAGTAACGGCGATGCCAGCGGTGAATCCAGTGGTAATGGTGTAGGGAATATATTTAATCATACTGCCCATGCGGAGCAGTCCCATGATCACCAGCAAAATTCCCGCCAGAATTGTGGCGACTGCCAGACCGTCCATCCCGTTTCTGGCTACAATACCAGCAACAATAGTGGCAAAGGCCGCAGTGGGACCGGCAATTTGGACCTTACTTCCTCCTAGGGCAGAAATGACAAAGCCCGCCACAATGGCGGTATACAGGCCCTGTTCCGGAGTGACGCCGGAGGCCAGGGCCAGGGCGATGGACAGGGGCAGCGCGATGATGGCAACGATGACACCGGAAATCAGATCTTTCATGAATGCCTGCTTGCTGTATTCGCGTAGAGATAGTAGGAGCTGTGGCTTAAGTTCTCCCATGACAAAACCTCCTTTTTTACACACAGGCTCCATCATATCGGATTGCTTGGGAGATTGCAATACATTTTCCAGTTTTTTGGATGAGAAATGGCATAAGCTGCGCACACAACCGTGAGCAATTCCATAGAATGAGAAAAACGGAGGTATTGCTATGCCAATTATTTATTTGTCTCCCTCTACACAGGAAAATAATTACTTTGTCACTGGGGGCACAGAAGAGCAGTATATGAATTTGCTGGCGGATAAAATGGTGCCCTATTTGGATGCTTCCGGCATCCGCTATGTACGAAATACGCCGAATATGACCGCTGTCTCTTCCATCGCTGCGTCCAATGCCGGAAACTACGATCTACATCTGGCTCTGCACTCGAACGCCGCACCAGAGGGGAAATATGGAACTGCAAGGGGATCCATTGTTTTTTATTATCCTGGCAGTACCCAGGGACAAAAAGCGGCTCAAATCATTGCAGATGGGCTGAAGGCCATTTATCCCAACCCAAACCGAGTTCGGGCAGAAGGGACGACCGCCATTGGAGAGGTGCGCCGGGTTCGGGCTCCGTCTGTATTTCTAGAGCTGGCATTCCATGATAATGTGGAAGACGCCAACTGGATTAAAAATAATTTGGACCTCATTGCTCGCAATTTGGTGCTCTCTCTTACAGAATACTTTGATATCCCGTTTTTTGAGCGGGAAGAAAACCTCTCCGGAATGGTGGATGTCTCCTGGGGAGTGCTGAATATTCGTGCACGTCCAAACTCGGATGCGGCGATCCTTTCCCAGGCGCCTGACGGGGCTGAGCTGAATATTATCAACCGCACAGATGAATGGTATCTGGTAAATTACAACGGCACTATTGGGTACGCCAAAAGCGATTTTATTACGCTGCAATAATGCGCTCCATGGAAGGAGGGGGTTCATATGTTGATCCATGTGGTACGGCCGGGCGATACGATGTATTCGGTTGCCCTTCAGTACGGAGTACCGATGTCGCAATTGATTCAGGACAATCAGCTTCCCGACCCATCGCGTTTGGTGGTAGGTCAAACGCTGGTAATTCAATATCCTAAGAAAACCTATACGGTCTGTTCTGGTGATACGCTTACCTCTATTGCGAAAGCCAATGGCACAACTGTGCGTAGTCTAATGCAAAATAACTCCTGGCTACAGGGCAACGATCTTATTTTTCCGGGACAGAGGTTGGTAATCTCGTACCAGCAGGAAAAACAAGGAACAATTTCAGTCAATGGGTATGCGTATCCCAATATTGACAGCCGCCTGCTCCGCTCCTCTCTCCCCTACTTGACGGATCTAACGCCATTTACCTATACCTTTACACCTCAGGGGGCTTTGGTGTCACTGCAGGATCAAACGATGGTAGATGCTGCCTTACAGACAGCTGTTCAGCCGTTGCTGCATCTGTCCACCTTTTCTGATGAGCACGGGTTTTCTAGTGAATTGGCTCATATCGTGTTGACGGATCCGGCTGTGCAGTCTGTGTTGGTGGCTGAGCTGTTAGAGCTACTGCCGAAGAAAGGATATCGGGGGCTGGATGTGGATTTTGAGTATCTGTATCCCTCGGACGCACCGTTGTACGCCCAGTTCATCAGCCGGCTGCGAGATACGTTTTCTCCCCTTGGCATCCCGGTAATCGTGGCTCTGGTGCCGAAAGTTTTTGCGGAACAGCCAGGAACCTTATATGAAGGCCATGATTATCAGCTCTTGGGGCAGGCGGCGGACTTCGTACTTCTAATGACCTACGAGTGGGGATATACGGAGGGACCGCCTATGGCGGTAGCTCCAATCCGGAATGTACGTCAGGTACTGGATTATGCAGTGACAGTAATTAAGCCGGAAAAAATTTTCCTGGGGATTCCGAATTATGGGTATGACTGGAAAGTCCCGTTCCGTCAGGGCAGTAAGGCCAAATCAATCTCCAACCCGGAGGCGGTGGAGCTGGCCGCGCGTTCCTACTCTGCCATACGGTTTGATGAAAAAGCACAAGCACCTTGGTTCCGCTATGTGGACGGTTCGGGACAGGAGCATGAGGTTTGGTTTGAAGACGCCAGGAGTATACAGGCCAAGCTGGCTTTGACCCAAGAATACGGCTTGTTTGGGGTAAGTTACTGGAACCTTATGCGGCCATTCCCGCAAAACTGGTTGGTGCTCAATTCTCTATATGAGATTCGGTAAGGGGTTTTAGCCAGATAGGGTGGATTTTTCTCCCTCCTTGTAGTACAATCAGGGGCAGGTTTTTACAAAGGAGGACAGCATATGTCTGTTACAGTTGGAATGAAGGGCCGAGCGGAGGCCATTGTCGGTAATCAAAATACCGCCATCGCAGCTGGTTCGGGTACTCTCCCGGTGTTTGCTACTCCGTGGATGTGCGCACTGATGGAGAAGGCGGCCTGGACTGCGGTGGCTCCTGGATTGGCCCCGGGTGAGAGCACCGTAGGAACAAAACTGAATATTACCCACTCCTCTGCTACCCCCATTGGTTTAAAGGTATGGGCGGAGAGCGAAGTCACTTTGGTAGATGGAAAGAGAATGGAGTTCCGAGTGGCGGCGTTTGACGAGAAGGGACTTATCGGTGAGGGTACCCATGAACGTTTTCTGGTCACCGATGAACGCTTTTTAAGTAAGGCGGAGCGGAAACGGGAGGGCTGAGCGTTGTCGATTGAAAAAGTCCGTGCCTACTTCCGGACGTTGGGGCGGGAGAATGATATTTTGGAGTTTCCTGTCTCCAGTGCTACCGTAGAGCTGGCCGCTCAGGCCGTAGGTGTGATTCCAGCCCGAATTGCCAAAACGCTCTCCTTTCTGGTGGAAGACCAATGCGTTTTAGTGGTGGCGGCGGGGGATGCCAAGGTGGATAACGGAAAATATAAGGCTTATTTTCACACTAAGGCAAAGATGTTGAGTCCGCAGCAAGTTTCAGATCTTACCGGCCATGCTGTGGGTGGCGTGTGTCCCTTTGCGAACCCGGAAGGAGTCCGAACCTATTTGGATGTGTCTTTGCAGCGCTTTGACACGGTATTTCCTGCTGCGGGAAGTTCCAATTCCGCCATCCAACTCACTTGTGAAGAGCTGGAGAAATACTCTGGCTCTCTTGAGTGGATCGATGTCTGTAAGGGATGGGAAGAAAACCCTTGATCTGGAAAACGGTCTGTTTAAAAAAGAAAAACACCAGGCAGATACGCCTGGTGTTTTTTTATGCCCTTGGATGGGCTTTTAAATATACATTTTTGATTTTTTGATTCAGCAATCGGGAATAGATTTGGGTGGAAGAAATATCCGCATGCCCCAGCATTTCCTGAATGGAACGAAGATCGGCCCCGTTTTCCAGCAAGTGAGCGGCGAAGGAGTGACGAAGCGTATGGGGAGTGATGTCCTTTTTAATCCCGGCCCGCTCCTGGTAATACTTAATCAGCTTCCAAAATCCCTGGCGGCTCATTCGTTCTCCGTTCATATTGACAAATAAGGCCGTCTCATCCAGAGAGTCCACCAGCTGCGGGCGGATGTTATGTACATATTCGTTCAGCGCACGAATAGCGGTGGGATAAAGAGGAATGATCCGTTCCTTCCCCTTGCTGTAGCACTTTAAAACCCCGCCTGGAAGGTTGAGATCATCAACGTCCAGCGCGATCAGCTCGCTTACCCGAATCCCCGTGGCATACAATAATTCCAGCATGGCGCGGTCACGATAGCCCTTTAAATCGGTGCATTCCGGCTGCTCTAAAAACAGTTCTACTTCCTTGCTGGTGAGAATCTGGGGGAGTTTTCGCTCCACCTTAGCGGCAGTTACATGCTTGGCCGGGTTCTGGTCCATTTTTCCCAAGGCAATCAGGCAATTATAAAACGCCTTGATGGAGGCAACGGAACGGGTGACCGTTGCAGGAGATTTTCCCTTGTGAAGAAGTCCATGGGAGTACTCCTCCACGTCTTGAGGCAGAACGTCCGCCAGCGGAATATCCCGTTCCTCCATACCAGCTTCAAATTGCCGCAGATCCCTTAAATAGGAGCTGATCGTATTGGCGGAAGCATGCTTTTCAGTTTTCAAATAGTCCTCAAAAATGGACAGCAACTCTGACACGATCCAACTCTCCCAAATCAAGGTTCACAACACAATGTGGGCAGCTGCACGAAGCAAAGAAGGAACAACGAAATATTCAATCCCAACACACAAAAAAGAAAGAAACACACAAAAACAAAGGCGAAGCCAATATGCAGTTGAAAAAGGCAGCGGGCAGCGTGTATCTCCCAGACAACGGCGGAACAGGCAGCGTGAGCTAGACAGGCCCTGAAAACCAGCTAAGAAAAAGGCCGGCCCCCACAGCAGAGCTGGAAGGCCAAACAAGACAAGTGCCGGAATAAAGCCAGTCCACCCAAATATGCGGCAAAAACAACCAACCGAAAAGGAGAAAAAGAAGCCTCTCACACCAAAAAGAACGGGGACCCCGACTATACCCAAGGCGGTCAAACCCAGCAACGAGACGGCCAAAAGGTACTTCAATTGTTCCCAAATCAGATCCCAAAGGGGACGAAAGACAATTCCTTCTCCGGCCAAGGTAAGATAGTCGATCAAATAGTCACTCAACTGCTGCGCATCATCTCCGCCGGCTACACTTGAGAATAGGACTCCTCCAATGCCTCCTAGCAAAAATACGACACTCAACAGAGCAATGCCTGCTCCGCGGCCAATTAGTAGGCCCCATTGTTCCTGTTCTCGTTTTCCCATGGCCGTCACCTCAATACAGCCTATGCTTGGACACGAGAACTTAGACACAAAAAAAGGATATATTTACTATAGACCGAACTGGTCAATTTCGCAAGTCTTTTTCCGGAAATTTTCAATTTTTGTCTATTCTTTGCATATATTATGTAAATTGCGTTATGTAAATTATGGAAACGAAGAGAAATGGCGGAGGCCGCACGTTAGCCTCCACCATACAAAATATCGGGTATTACCTGGGAAAACCACTATATATCGTTGTGAATCATATCAATCGCAAGAATCACAATGATTACAGTCTGTATAATTACAATTTGTATACCTACTCTCCCCTAAGCCAGCTGCAATTGCATTCAAGGCGATGGCACACTCCAGACGTTTGCGTTCCATTTCACAGGCCACTTCGTTGGACTTCGTTATGTCTCCATTGACAAGTAAGTTGGAGGCAGAGCATCCTCCACTGCAGTAAAAGCGGGCCCAGCAGTCCCGGCAAGCAGGACGGGTATAGATGTTTTGCTCTGCGAAGGTTCCGGATATGTTCATATCAAAGGAGCCATCAAACACATTGCCCATTCGATATTCATCCTTCCCTACAAACTGGTGGCAGGGATAGATGTCTCCATCTGGGGTGATGGCCACATATTCGCATCCAGCGCCGCACCCACGCAGCCGTTTAATGACGCAGGGACCTTGGGCCAGGTCCACGTTGAAATGGAAGAAGTTAATATCTTTCCGTCCCATCAGGGCGCGGGCCAGTTTCTCATACTCCTCCTCTACCCTGGGAAGATCCTCCTTTTTGATAGCAAAGGGATCGTCGAGGGGGCCGCTGGCTGGCTCCACGGATACATGGCGGAAGCCTAAAGATGCCAGATGCATGACGTCTTCGGAAAAATCCAAGTTCTCGCGAGTAAAGGTGCCACGGACATAGTAATCCTTTGTGCCACGGCCCGCAACCAGCTTTTGGAACTTGGGAACAATAACCTCATAGCTCCCCTTTCCGTTTATCGTGGGACGCATGTGGTCGTTGACAGCAGGACGGCCGTCCAAAGATAAAACAACATTGGACATTTCTTGGTTGATGTACTCGATGTTCTCATCGTTGAGCAGAACGCCATTGGTTGTAATTGTAAAGCGGAAACACTTGTCATTCTCTTTTTCCAGGGAACGGGCATAGCGGACCGTTTCCTTGACCGTCTCCATAGCCATCAGGGGTTCTCCACCAAAGAAATCCACTTCAATGTTGCGTCGCTTCCCTGACTTAGCTACAACCCAATCAATAGCCTTTTTCGCTGTCTCCACATCCATGGTCATACGGTGCCCAGTTCCAAAATCGCCAGTGGAAGCAAAGCAATACCGGCAGCGCAAATTACAGTCATGGGATACGTGGAGACATAAAGCCTTTACCACGGCCTGCTTTGGCAACTGCATGGCCTTATCCTGGTCGATGTACTCGTCGGTGGTAAATAACAGGCCCTGATCCTGTAGACCCTTTAATTCCTGCCACGCCTCTTCTAGTTCGGAACGATCGTATTGGGAAAGCTGAGCAGCCAGTTGGTCCGGCAGGGATTCTCCCATAGGCCCCTCTACAAGAGACAGCAGGTCATAGCTCAGCTTGTCCAGAACGTGGACTGCCCCGCTGTTGACATCCGCTGCCAGGTATTGTCCCAGTGCGGTGAAGGTATGTACCATCTTCAATGATTCCTTTCTATCACAATTCAGGTGCCTGTAATCAGGTCCCCTGGTTCAACACATGAAAAAGGGCAGGCTAACGCCTACCCTTTTCAATCCTGTAAGCTGAGCTTACTTATTTTCGCACTTCTGGTTAGCAACCGTGCAGGAAGTCTTGCAGGCGGACTGGCAAGAAGTCTGGCACTCGCCGCAGCCGCCCTTGGCAGCGCTGGCCTTCAGAGTGGCGCCGTTGAGAGTCTGAATGTGCTTCATTGGTATCTCCTCCTGATGATCACAGGGTAACCCCCGCAAAAATTTATTTTATTATAGCACAGGTTTTTTCCTATTTCAATCACCTTCTGCGTTTTTTCCGCGTACCGCCTAAAATCCCGGCAATTCCCCCACCGCAGAGGCAGGCGCATAGAATGCCCACTCCTCCCTGTTCGATGGAAGCAGTTTCATAAGCCAGGAAGCCAGCGGTCAGCAGGAGCAGAAACAGGACACCCCCTACGGCCAATCCCACCAAAAGGGGCCGCCGTTTGATCGCCTTTACACTATAAATACCGCCAATTAGGGCCCCCAGTACACAGCAGGCCAGACCAGCGCCCTCCATCCAGCGTTCCCGTAGCAATCCGGTCGAAACCAGGACTGCGCACAGGAAAAGGAATAAAATCGTAGTGATACCGGCAAATACGCCACCCTTTATTAGTTCACACATGGTATTAATCCAAAGGCTTCCAGGATCCTCTTGCCGTCTGTCCCGTTTCTTCATAGTAATACCCTCCCCACAACGGTTTCTATGGAAACCTATGCAGGAAGGGTATTAATCATGTCTGCAGTTAAACTTACTTGCTCTGAGCAGCAGGCTTATTATTCTTGGTGGATACCGCCCACTTGGCAAGCTCAATGCGCACCCGGTCAGCACCGCTCTCAATCACAATGGTGGTCTCCTTCACTGCACAGATGGTGCCGGTGATCCCGCCGATGCTGGTGACCTCATCACCTACGACCAGAGAATTGCGCAGATTTTCCGCATCCTTCTTCCGCTTGTTCTCCGGACGAATCATGAAGAAGTAGAGCATGGCGAACATAAGGATGAGTATGACTAAGCCTTCCAACGTTGTTTCCCTCCAAAAGTCATTTGTCAACTGGACGATACCAGTTAGACGCGTTTCTCCTATTATAGCGGGTTTCCAGAAGGTTGACAATAGTTTTTGTCAAATTCCTCCTAAGATAAGGACTCTTTTATTCCTCCACAGCAGGCCGGTCCAGGCGTCCGGAATATTGGGCGCGGAACGCTTCGAAGGTGCCCTCGTCCAACGCCTGTCGGATTTTAGCCATGAGTTCATTATAAAAATGAAGGTTATGCAAGACAGCCAGGCGCATGGCCAACATTTCTCCCGCCGTAAACAGGTGCCTCAAATAGGCGCGGGAAAACGAAGAACAGGCCGGACAGTGGCAAGTCTCATCAATGGGTCTTGCATCCAATTTATACTTCTCATTTTTCAGGTTAATGGTTCCCTTCCAGGTATAGAGCTTGCCGTGGCGGGCATTTCGGGCCGGCATGACGCAGTCAAAGAAGTCCACCCCTCTGGCAACTGCCTCAATAATGTTGGATGGAGTACCCACCCCCATCAAATAGCGGGGCTTGTCCTTGGGCATGTGGGGTTCCACCGCGTCAATGATATCATACATGACCTGGGTGGGCTCTCCCACTGCCAGACCGCCGATGGCAAAGCCATCACAGGGAAGTTGAGCAATCTGATCCATGTGCCAGGCACGAATATCCGCGTAGGTGCCGCCTTGGTTAATGCCAAAAAGCATCTGGTTTGGATTGACGCAGTCAGGCTGCTGGTTGAGGCGTTGGTGCTCTGCGATGCAGCGCTCCAGCCAGCGGATGGTGCGCTCACAGGACTGCTGCACATATTCCCGCGGGGACGGATTCTCAATGCATTCATCAAAAGCCATGGCAATATCACTGCCCAAATTGGACTGGATTTTCATGGATTCCTCCGGCCCCATAAAAATACGACGGCCATCAATGTGGGAGGCAAAGGTAACCCCTTCCTCTTTGATTTTCCGAAGGCCGGACAGAGAGAAAACCTGAAATCCACCACTGTCAGTCAGCATAGGACCATTCCAGTCCATAAAGCGATGCAGACCGCCCATCTGGCGAACCACCTCATCACCGGGGCGCAGGTGAAGGTGGTAGGTATTGGACAACTCGATCTGGCAGCCAATCTCCTTTAAATCGTGGGCAGATACTGCGCCTTTTATTGCTCCTTGTGTCCCAACATTCATAAAAACAGGGGTTTGGGCCGTGCCATGGGCACAGGTAAACACGCCACGGCGGGCTCTCCCCTCTTGTTTGATTACTTCAAACACAGATAAAGCTCCTTATCGTTTGTTTATTTGAACAACCGTCAAAAAAGTTCCGACTGGTCAGTTCCGTTTAAATAGGCGCCTTTTGCTGGGAAAAGTCGGCAATCAGCATAGCATCCCCAAAGCTGAAGAACCGGTATCGCTCTTGCACAGCTTGGGCATAGGCGGACAGAACATGCTCTCTTCCCGCCAGTGCGGAGACCAGCATGACCAGGGTAGATTGGGGCAGATGGAAGTTGGTAATTAAAGCATCCAATACTTTAAAGCGGTAGCCAGGATGAATAAAGATGCTGGTCCAGCCGGAACGGGCCGTTAGAGTGCCGTCTTCTGCAGCAAAGCTCTCAATGGTGCGGCAGGAGGTGGTTCCGACACAGATGACCCGGCCTCCCTCACGCTTGGTCTGATTGATTTGGTCGGCAGTTTCCTGGGAAATCATGCAGAACTCTGAGTGCATCGTGTGGTCCTGGATATCCTCTGCCTTGACAGGCCGAAAGGTTCCCAGCCCCACATGAAGGGTAACACAACAGACTTTTACTCCCATATCCTGAACCTGCTTTAAAAGTTCCGGAGTAAAGTGAAGCCCGGCAGTTGGCGCTGCGGCAGAGCCTACTACTTTGGAATAGACCGTTTGATACCGCTCATTGTCCTCCAGCTCTGCCTTAATGTAGGGGGGCAAAGGCATTTTGCCCAGCTGTTCCAGAATTTCCAAAAAGATACCTTGGTAATGGAAACGGACCAGACGTTTGCCGTCTTCGATCTCCTCTTCCACGGTTGCGGTGAGCTGTCCCTCTCCAAAAATGACTTGAGCACCGGGATGGAGCTTGCGACCCGGACGTACCAAGCACTCCCATAGGTTGTCTCCCCTGTCCACCAACAGTAAAACCTCACAGGCTCCCCCGGTTGGACGATGACCAATTAGCCGGGCGGGCAGGACTCGGGAATCATTGAGAACCAGGCAATCTCCTGGTCTTAAGAAACGGGGTAGGTCATAAAAGTGCCAATGGCCTGTTTCTCCCGTATATTTGTCCAATGTCATAAGCCGCGAAGAATCCCGGCGCTCCAAAGGAGTTTGGGCAATGAGCTCTTCGGGCAGTTCATAGTCAAAGTCTGAGGTCTTCAAATTCAATTAACGCCTTCCTTATTGTAAAATGAAATCAATCATAAGAATCTACTTTGGTTCCGGGGAAATAAAACTCCACGATTTCCTCTCCCGTAAAGCCCTGACGAGCCATAGCGTTGGCGCCAAACTGGCTCATGCCGATCTGGTGTCCCCAACCACTGCCTTGGAAGGTGTAGGTGCTGCCGGATACAACCACAGTGCCTCCTCCCTGATTGGAACCGCCGCCAGAACCGTTCCCAGAACTGCCGCCACTGGTTTCTTCTGCAGGAGACACGGTTCCGTTGCCGGAGATGGCATAGACCTCATCACCCAGTTTAGATGTGGTTCCTGTTCCAGAGATCGCATAGAGCCCTTCCAAATCGTCAATGGAATCCGTTTTGTTTACAGTATATCCGTTTCCGGAGGAATTTCCACCGAAGATGTTTTCCGATGCGCTGGCAGTTCCCTCTTTGATCGTCTGTCCATTGATGGTAAAGCGGATGGAATTTAAACCAAAGACAGAGCGGATGGTATTCTTAGTTCGTTGTGTGATGGTATTACTCTGGCCGTTTGCATAATAAATCTTCACCTGGATCACATTTCCCAGCTGAGAATAGGTCAGCTCCAAGTGGTCTACTGTGGTATTGGTACCTAGACCGTAGTTCTGTAGGCGCTTTGTCAGCTCACTTGATGTATAGCTTACCGTCCAGGAGGAGTATGGATTCAGGTCATCCACGTAAGACTCGTAGGGGTCCTCTACTCCGCAGAGATAGGGATATTGTTCCATATCAGTTCCCCAGATATAGTAGGCACTCTCACTGGCTCCTCCGTGGCAGGAGGAATAGTATGTTTCTGCTAAGGTATTGTTGTACCAGAGCACTTGGCCAGTTGTCTCCTCCACCGCACGGTCACTGGTCTCACTAGGGCCATAGTTTTCCCGTTTACTGCCCACCCCATAGTAGACCTGACACCAATCAGAGTTACATACATCAAAACCTAGGCTTTTATGATAGTTCAAACGCCTGAGCGCATATGTTCTAGCACAGATGGCCTGGGCTTTCAGGGCTTCCAAGGGCCACTCACGGCCCATTTCATAGCAGACCACGCCCTTTACATAGTCCTCCAGGGGCAAAACATTGACTACTGTGAGGTTGCCGCCTGTCAGACGCTGGTAGGTAAAGCCGCCGCGATACTTAAAACCGGAAAACCAGGTCCGCACATCGTCTGCTCCAGTTACATCAGGCAAAACGGCCAAGGCGGAGGAGGCCCCGTCATCATACTGGAAGAGAATTTGGTCGGTGCCGGTGGCCACCACATTGATTCCGTAGGAGCTAGTACCTACAATGGTCCCTTGCTTCATGGTAGCCAGGGCGCCCTCGGCCCCCTCCTTGCTCTGGTAGGCCCCTACCCGAACCTGGTATTCCCCATCAATCCAAGCCACAAAACCGTCGTACAGTTCAGCATCTGCCGCTGCGTCCTCATAAGTGGCATAGGAACCAGGAATCTGAATGTGATAACAACCGACTACAATGTTGCTGGTAATGGAGTCAGAATAGGTTGTTTTTTCCTGAGCGGAGTCATAGCCGTAGTACATGTTCTGGGTTTTCAACATGGAGATCTGAGTTACTTGTTTGCTGGTGCGTCCCAATTCCACAAAAGTAAGATCACTGGTGTAATAGCCGAAGCGGTAACCGGCACCATATCCAGTATTATTTTCCAGATTGGCACAGCCGAGTTCACCCAGGCTATTATGATTGGAAGAGGAGGCCAGACCCACCCGAATCATCTGATCCTCTGTGCTGCCTGTCCGCGCTGCCCAGACAGTTGGTAGGGATAATGTCGCTGCAAGGAAAACGGCCACAAGCTGCATAAATCTACGTTTCATGATCGGCTCCATTTCTATGATTCTTCTGATACCTTCTATTGACACCCAATGGGAAACATGGTAGGATAATGACAAATTATGCAAGTCAGAGACTGCAACTTGCATCTGCATGCTTGGTCAGGAACAGAGCTCAGCGGCTGCCACCGAAAAGATCAGGAGGAAGCCACATTCTGTTTCGAAATATTTTGTTGGCGGTTGGAGGGATAAAAAACCTACAGTCGACATTATAGTACAAAATCAGCCGCTTGAAAAGCCGCTGATTTATTTTTTCTCTTTGTCTTATCAAGGCAGGGTTGATTCATTCTCTGCTTCGATGGGTCATAGAATAGATTAGACAGGTATTTGGAGGTCGTTTACGATGGAAAAGTTCAAGGTGGGAATTATTGGCGGGACCGGTATGGTAGGTCAGCGCTTCGTCACTTTGATGGAAAATCACCCCTGGTTCCAGCTTACCGTTATCGCTGCGAGTGCTCGCTCCGCTGGCCAGACATATGAGCAGGCGGTATCCCGTCGCTGGGCTATGACCAAGCCCATTCCGGAAGAGGCTAAGTCCATCGTGGTGATGGACGCCCAGGCCGATGTGGAGAAGATCGCCGGGATGGTTGACTTTGTCTTCTGCGCAGTGGATATGAAGAAGGAAGAAATTCGGGCTTTGGAGGAGCAGTACGCCAAGGCGGAGTGCCCCGTCGTGTCCAACAATTCCGCCCATCGCTGGACCGAGGATGTTCCAATGGTCGTGCCTGAAATGAACCCGGAGCACCTAGAGGTGATTCCCTCCCAGCGCAAGCGTCTGGGCACCAAGCGGGGCTTTATCGCAGTGAAATCCAACTGCTCCATCCAGGGCTATGCCCCCGCTTTACACCCCCTGATGAAATATGGAGTGGAGAAGGTCCTTGTTTGTACCTATCAGGCAATTTCCGGAGCTGGTAAAACCTTTGAGCGCTGGCCGGAGATGGTAGACAACCTGATCCCCTATATTGGTGGGGAGGAAGAAAAGAGCGAGCAGGAGCCTTTGAAGATCTGGGGCCGGGTAGAGAACGGAGTGATCGTCAAAGCGGAGGGGCCTTCCATTACCGCCCAGTGTCTGCGTGTGCCGGTATCGGATGGTCACACTGCCGCCACCTTTGTTTCCTTCCGCAATAAGCCCTCTATGGAGGAGATCAAGGAGTGTTGGGCTCAGTTCCAGGGCCGTCCTCAGCAGCTGAAACTCCCCTCCGCGCCCAAGCAGTTCTTGCATTATTTTGAGGAGCCGGACCGTCCGCAGGCCAAGCTGGACCGTGATTTGGAGGGTGGTATGGCCATCTCTTTGGGCCGCCTGCGTCCTGATACCCAGTATGATTACAAGTTTATCGGTCTGGCCCACAATACCCTGCGTGGCGCAGCGGGAGGTGCGGTGTTGCTGGCTGAATTGCTGTGTGCTGAGGGCTATATCGACCACAAATAATCCTGTCGAGTCTCCCTTAGAAAGGATGTCTCGATGATTATGCGAACCCCTGTGTTCACTGGAGTCTGCACGGCTCTGGCCACCCCCTTTGACTCCCATGGATCCATCAATTTTGAGGCATTTGGACGGTTAATTGACGCCCAAATTGCTGCCGGTGTCGATGCGGTATGTGTCTGCGGCACTACTGGCGAATCGGCGACCATGTCAATCCGAGAGCATATTGCCGCGGTAGAGTTTTGTGTCAAACGTGTGGATCATCGGGTAAAAGTGATTGCCGGAGCCGGCAGCAACGATACCTCAGCGGCTGCCTATCTCTCTCAGCACGCCCAGGACTCCGGTGCGGACGCACTACTCCATGTTACACCTTACTACAATAAGGCCAGTCAGGCCGGACTCCTCCGTCACTTTGAATACATTGCAGAACGAACGGAGCTTCCCATTATTCTATATAATGTCCCTGGCAGAACTGGAGTTTCTTTTGCTGCGGAAACCTATCAGGCTCTTGCAAAGATTCCCACCATTAACGGCGTGAAAGAGGCAAGTGGCAATTTCTCTCTGGTGGCCCATACCCGGTTCCTCTGCCCCGATGATTTTTCTATATGGTCCGGAAACGACGATCAGGTCGTTCCCATGATGGCATTGGGAGCAAAGGGCGTAATTTCAGTGGTATCTAATATTGCCCCAGAGGTTATGGTGAAAATGAGTCGTCTTTGTTTGGACGGCCGCTACGACGCAGCCTCTAAACTCCAGATTGAGTATATGGAGCTAATGGATGCGCTGTTTAGTGAAGTAAATCCGATTCCAGTGAAAGCGGCAATGAATCTTTTGGGAATGGAAGCCGGCCCGTTGCGGTTACCTCTGTGTGAATTATCGGAAGGAAATACTGCTGTGCTGCGCCGCGCAATGGTGCGCGTGGGATTATTGGAATAAAAAGGAGAGATCACCATGCCAAAGATAATCATTTCTGGTTGTAATGGGCACATGGGACGTGTTGTTGCCGCTCTGTGTGAAGCAGATCCCCAGGTAGAAGTTGTCGCTGGTTTTGATGTTATAGGGACCACTGACCGGGCGTTCCCTGTCTACTCCTCCCCTGCCCAGTTTTCCGGCCAGGCGGATGCGGTCATTGATTTTTCCTCTCCTGCCGCTCTGGATGGGCTGCTGTCCTTTGGAACGGCCACAAAGACCCCGTTGGTTTTGGCTACTACAGGATATTCCCCTGATCAGCTCAAACAGATTGAAGTAGCGGCTCAAACAGTGCCTATTTTCCGTTCTGGCAATATGTCTTTGGGTATCAATGTCCTGTTGGAATTGGTGAAGAAGGCGGCCGCTGTTCTGGGAAATAGCTGTGATATTGAGATCGTAGAGCGTCACCACAGCCGAAAGGTAGATGCTCCCTCTGGCACCGCACTGATGATTGCTGACGCTGCGGCCCAGGGCTGTGGCCATGAAACGGAGTTCGTCTTCGAACGTCATAGTGTCCGCCATCCCCGCGAAAAAAAGGAAATTGGAATCTCTTCTGTCCGGGGAGGAACGATTGTAGGCGAGCACGAGATCATCTTTGCCGGGCATGATGAGGTTATGGAAATTAAGCACAGCGCAATGTCGCGGGAGATTTTTGCCCAAGGTGCCGTCGCAGCAGCCAAATTTATGGCAGAGATTCAGATACCCGGACTATATGACATGAGTCATCTGGTAAAGCAAGTTATGTAACCTTACAGTCAATGAGGGCGGTGCTCCATCTGAGCACCGCCCTCATTGACTTTGATCTCTATTCAGACTCCTCCCTGCTCCCCACCTGTTGAAAAGAAAACCGGGTCAGCAAGCTTCCCAATGCCAAGAGGATCGTTCCGTGGATAAGAGCTGCGGCCCAGATTGGAATTGCCTCCCATAAGGAAAAACCATAAGCCACCTGGTTTTCCCCCACCGACACGGCATCACTACCGAGGTATATCCCCCAAAGGGCTCCTACAACATACACCGCAATCCCCAGATTACGGCAACATGTGGCCAGCCCCCCAAAAGCTCTGGCTGGGCGTTTTGCCCCCCTGCCATAGATCAGTTCCTCCACAGGAACCTGAAGACAGTCCGCCAGTTGAACCAACATTTGGATATCGGGCTGAGAGCGCATGCTTTCATAGTTAGATATAGTTTGCCGAGTCACATGGAGCCGATCAGCCAGCTCCTCCTGAGTAAGGCCTGCTTGTTTCCGGGCAGCCGCAATGTGACGGCCTATCACACTACTACTCTTTCGTTCCATCCTCTCTCACCTCATTGACATTGTATCATTTTGCCACATTTGCCAGCAAGCAAAGATTCTTTGCCCCATAATGGGATACCTTCCTTTTTGTCCCTGTGCATGCTATAATCAATTAAATATTTTTTCGATATCCACTGAGCAAAGGAGTTTTATCATGCCTGATCCATTGATTCGTACTCGTCTGCTGATCGGCGATACCCCCCTCGCTCGCCTTACCGCCGCCCGAGTTGCCGTTTTCGGCGTGGGTGGAGTGGGCGGATTTTGTGTAGAGGCACTGGCGCGGGCAGGAATTGGTACTCTGCACCTGTATGATGATGATACCATTTCGGAAAGCAATCTCAACCGGCAGATCGTGGCCCTCCACTCTACCATTGGCCTTCGGAAGGCGGAAGTGATGGCGGACCGAGTGCGGGATATCAATCCGCAGTGTCAGGTGAAGGCGATTCCCATGTTTTATTTACCTCAAAACGCGGACCAAGTGGATTTGACTCAGTATGACTATGTCATCGACTGTATCGACACAGTGGCCGCAAAGCTGGAATTGGTGTCAAGGTGTCAAGCCTTACAAGTGAAGATTATCAGCGCAATGGGTTCCGGGAACAAGCTGGACCCTACCGCCTTCACCGTGACAGACATCAGCAAAACCCAAGGGTGTCCGCTGGCCAGAGTGATGCGAAAAGAGCTGCGCAAGCGGGACATCCAGCATTTGAAGGTGGTTTATTCCACCGAGCTCCCCCGCTCCCCCCTGCATACCATGGAAGCTGAACCGCCTGTGGGATCGGACACAAGACCGGGCAGCACCGCCCGCAGGGACACCCCGGGTTCAATCTCTTTTGTGCCTGGGGCGGCCGGTCTGGTCGTGGCCAGCGCTGTGATACGGGAGTTAGGACAATTTTGAGCAGATAAAAGCCCCTGGCCTAAAGGGCCAGGGGCTTTTGCTTGTTACATATGAGCCCGGTGATAGACCTTCTTGCCCTTTTTGAGCATCAGGCCATCTCCAGAGAGATCTGCCTGGGTATAGCTGACGGTGGGAGCGGCCACCTTTTCACCATTGACCTCTACGCCGCCCTGTTCCACCAGACGGCGTGCCTCCTTTTTGGAGGGGGCCAGCTTGCACTTTACCATCAGGTCCAAAACTCCGATAGCGCCTTCCGTCAGATCTGCCTCAGTCAGCGTGGTGGCGGGCACATTGCTCATGTCCCCTCCGCCCACAAAAAGGGCTTTGGCAGCTTCCTGGGCCTTTTCCGCCTCCTCTTTTCCGTGGACCAGAGCGGTAAGCTCATAGGCCAGGATCTCCTTGGCCTGGTTCAGCTGGCTGCCTTCCCACTTGTCCATCTCATCAATCTGTTCCAGAGGCAGGAAGGTGAGCATACGCAGGCACTTGAGGACATCCCCGTCTCCTACGTTCCGCCAATACTGATAGAACTCGTAAGGAGAGGTTTTGTTGGGATCCAGCCACACAGCTCCCTTGGCAGTTTTGCCCATCTTTTTGCCCTCGGAGTTGAGCAGGAGGGTGATGGTCATGGCGTGGGCGTCCTTGCCCAGCTTCCGACGGATGAGTTCCGTGCCGCCCAGCATGTTGGACCACTGATCATCGCCGCCGAACTGCATGTTGCAGCCGTAGTGCTGGAACAGGTAGTAGAAGTCGTAGGACTGCATGATCATATAGTTAAATTCGAGGAAGGAGAGTCCCTTTTCCATACGCTGCTTATAGCACTCTGCCCGCAGCATGTTATTGACGGAGAAGCAGGCACCCACCTCACGCAGCACTTCCACATAGTTGAGCTTGAGCAGCCAGTCGGCATTGTTGATCATGCGCGCTTTGCCTTCCCCAAACTCAATGAAGCGCTCCATCTGCTTTTTGAAGCAATCACAGTTGTGCTGGATGGTCTCTACCGTCATCATGGACCGCATGTCCGTGCGGCCAGAGGGGTCGCCGATCATGCCGGTTCCCCCGCCGATCAGGGCGATGGGCTTATTTCCTGCCATCTGGAGGCGCTTCATCAGGCACAGCGCCATAAAATGACCGACGTGAAGAGAATCTGCTGTGGGGTCAAAGCCAATATAGAATACGGCCTTCCCCTCATTGATCATCTTGGAGATTTCCTCCTCGTTGGTCACCTGAGCGATTAGCCCCCGAGCTTTGAGTTCTTCATAACATGTCATCGATCTTACTCCTTTTCTTTATCAATGGCTCTTAGAGGCAGGTGTCCTGTCCCCGCGTGCCTTTTGCACATTGTAAAAAATAACGCCGCACACCACAATTACTGCACCGATGATTGCATAAGTCCCAACCTGTTCTTTGTAAAAGATCGCTACCAAAATGGGATTGAGAATGGGCTCAATGCCCGAAATCAGGCTGGCGGTCACTGGAGGGGTGGTGTTTAGTCCGATGCACAGGAAGACGTAGGCCAATCCCACCTGGAACGCACCCATGATCACCAGGCTGGTGAGTGCGGTTGGGGTAAATACCTGTTCCTGCAGCAGAAATGGAAGCCCAGTGAGGGCCGATATCAAATCGCCCCAGAATACGGAAGAAATAGCGTCACTGTTCGGCATATCCCGCAATAGAAACACACCGGCGTAGGTAACTCCTGAGAGCAGGGCTATCAGATTGCCAGCTCCGCCCCCCATTTCTAAGCTGTCCAGAAAGAAAAATACAATTCCCCCAAAGACAACGACACAGGCCCCTATGTCCAGCCGTTCGGGCTTCCGGCCAAAGAACAGAAAGGAAAAGAGCATAACAAAAATGGGAACGGTAAACTGCAATACGATGGCGTTGGCTGCGGTGGTCATTTTGTTTGCCACGGAAAACAGAGAATTGGTCACCGACACACACAATGCTCCGAAGAAAATCCATCGATTAAAGCGCAGGGGGTGCTTGGCCCAGAGCAAATAGGCTCCGATGACCAGCAGTGCGATGGCTGTGCGTGCTCCGTTAATGGACATCCCATTCCAAGGGATCAGCTTGATACAAAGTCCGCCAATGCTGTATAAACCAGCGGAAAGAGCCACAAAGATAACGCCCCTGGTTTCTTTTGTCATGGTCACCCACCTCACAACACAAAACCCTCTGTCCGATTCAATCGGACAGAGGGCATAAAAATGCGGTACCACCTCTGGTTTGCCTCTTTTTCGCAAAAGGGGCCTCATGGAGTACATGACTCCTGCACGGTAACGGATGCATCCGGCCTGTCCCCTACTGCGTCATAGGACGGTTCGGGCGGCTGCTCCAAGGGGTATTCACAAAGACTTCCTCTCCCCCGTCACACCTATCCGGAGGCTCTCTGAGCAGGAATCTTCTTTGCTACTGGTCCTTTTCCTCACAGTACGCCAAATGTAACACAGTTTCTCCAGTTTGTCAACTCCCAGACGGAGCAAGATGTTTTTTCCCTTGCTGGATGATCTGTTCCATCTGCTGAGCGCAATCCCGGAGAAATTGACGCCGCACGGCCCAGCCCACTCGAGAACGAATCAAGCTGGCCTGAAAAACCTTGGCATCGCTGTCGTGGCCGGAAAATAGTGCCCTGTCAACCTGAGAAATCAGTGCTCCGATCGCTTCTGCCAGAGCTGGGTCCTCCTGGGCACAGGTTTGTAGGCGAGTTAAAAATTCTCGTGGCGTTTCTCTGGGCTGTTTTTTCCAGGGGCCTATTCTGCATCGGTGGACCAACAAGAAATACAACCCGGCAGGCCGTTCCCGGTTTTGCCAGAGATATTTGCGCACCTGCATTCGGCGCACCCAGGCTTCACCCAGCCGTTTCAGAGCGGCCCACAAGGAGAGCCGGTTTCTTTGACGTGTTGATATCTTCGCGCTGCGGCTTTGTTTAGGCAGCTTCCATTTCCGGAGCTGACAAATCCCCCAAATCAAGGCGCCCAGGGTAAGCAGGACAAGGAACGCGACCAAAATAATTAAAATGAGAGGGTTTGTTTCCCCTACCTCTTCCACTGCCTCGGGAATCTGTATCGTCGGCTCCATAGCCAGCTCCCCCATCTCTTGTTCAGGGAACAGAGAATTGAGAAACAACATGATT
This sequence comes from Flavonifractor sp. An100, assembly GCF_002161175.1. Classification (GTDB taxonomy): domain Bacteria; phylum Bacillota; class Clostridia; order Oscillospirales; family Oscillospiraceae; genus Lawsonibacter. Next base: position 56,986 of record NZ_NFMA01000005.1, read on the forward strand.
TGCCACAGCAGATGAAGCAGCCATTTTACGGCGGAAACCAGACAGTTCCAGACCGTGACAATGCCTTGGCCAGCCGGGGCCGCAGCAAATCCGACCAGGAGAAAGACAACCAGAGAGATCAGAAGAAAGGCAACGGCGATCATTCCCCACTCACGGATTTCCAGTGAGCGGTCCATTCGGTTTGCAACCATTGCCAGTACGCTGGCGGCAAAGCCCATGGCTATAGGCAGGCTCAAAAGATAGCTTCGGTCGGTGGCTGACAGAAACCCAACACAAATTACCAGTAACAGGGCACTGGCATCCAGAGTTAAAATGAGATTTTGCAAAGTAGGAGCCTTAAGCGCCATCTGAGCACCGCGCACGGTAAGCCACACACAAAATGCTCCGGCAAAAATAAGTTCCTCTGGATGTTCCAGGCCCATCTGCCAAATGATGGAGCCGGTTATCCCAGCCCACAGCAGCACGTTCAAGAGGGTGACATCCAGCATAGTTCTCTCTCGGCGCAGAAAGAGACGGTTGATGCCATATAAAGCGGGAGCATAAATTAGGAGAATAAAGGGATAGTATCCATGCATAGTGCTGTTGTTCAGCGCAACCAGTTCTGTGAGGGTAAACAGACAGCAGGCCAGAGCGAATTGAGTGGCAGAGGCAGAAAAGGTGTGACGGTTATCCATGTCCCTTTTCCTCCTTTAGGTGGCGCAGGCACACCACTTCAAATTCGCCGTAAGGTTCCCCATTTTGATAGGTCAATACCGATGTAACACTGTCTCCTAAACGGTTTAGCAGAGAACTTCGACTTAGAGCTGCCCGGTCATAGGCCAGATAATAAAACCGTCCCACCCGCTGTGCCTGCTCCAGGATAGGACCTTCGTCAAATACCGTGGGCTGCAGCTGAATTTTGCCGTCGTCGTCCCGCTTTGGTTCCAGTGGCTGATAAGAGGCCAGAGAACACAACAATTCCTCTGTATTTGTAGGAGAAAAATGGTTTTTCTCTGCCCCTCTGCTCCCTTTGCACATACTTAGCCCGCATGGCACCTGTACCTGCTCCAATTGGACCATCTCAGATGCCAATATACTCAGCGCGTCTTCCAGTTCCTCAAAATGAGGTTCCGGTCCGCTGAAGCTCTCTCCATCCAGCAGAAAATGAACCCCCTTGGGCAGGATGTCCTCATAGACATTGACCGTCATGGGCAGGCCACGAGCGATTAAACGCCAATTGATATGTTTGAGGGAATCAATGGTCATGTAGTCCCGGGTGGAGCGAATGACCGTGGGGTCCTCCATGACGCCTCGGTTTCCAGTATCCGCGTTCCACAGGCTGCGCAAAAATAGATCAGGAGATACCGGAATCAGCTTGGGATAGATATAGAACGTACGAACAGATTCCTGAGGCAGCCTACGCTCAATTTGTGTCAGACCAAACCCGTCCCCGGTTCGAAATCGCCAACCCTTCATGGAATAGACTCCCCGCCGGTTGGCGGTCCAGTCTAGAGTTAGGTTTCTGGTCTCATACCACAGTAAAAAGGACAGGCGATGTTCTCCAATCAATTGGGTGGAGGCCCTCTCCTCCTCCAGCACACTGCACTCCCAATCTTCGGGTTTCCTGGGATGCTCCGGCGTAAGGCACAGGTCATGGGCCAGGGGGAATACCAGCTCCAGCCATACAACGGGGAGAAATTTATGATTTTGTACCACCAATTCTACCGGTGTGTGTTCCCCGGGAAATAATCCCTTGCTGCCGCCTGAGGTGCGCAGCTGAATACCGCGTGCCGTGGAAAAAGCCCAAAGCCGGGCTCCTCCGGACATCACAGCCAAAAACATCAATATTCCGGCTAAGCTCTGCTGGCCAAAGAAGGCGGCCAGAACACACAAGAGAACACTGGCCAGCAACACAGGCCATGAGACCAGATAGCTGGAGCGCTGAGTGGCCAAGTTATTTTTCATGGGCTACGGACTCCACAGTGGGGGATGCCTGGGCCTGCTGCAAAATTTCCTCTAAAATGGCAGCGGTACTGGCTCCGGAAAATTTTGCTCCGCTGGCTAGCACCAACCGATGCTCCAAAACCGGATGGGCCAGTGCCTTTACATCGTCGGGGGTGACAAAGTCCCGCCCCTCCATGGCAGCCCATACCTTACAGGCCCGGTAGAGTCCGCGGGTAGCTCTGGGACTTGCTCCCATTTTGAGCTGGGCGTGGCTGCGGGTTAAATCAACCAGAGATACCATGTAGTCAGCTACGGCATCCGAGACATGGACCTGTTGGACTTCTTGCTGTGCCTGAATCAGTTCCTGTGCATTGGTGACAGCATGGACTTGGTCAAAGGGGATCGCATCCCCCAGTTGACGGAGCATCTGTCGTTCCTCCAGGGGTTGGGGATATCCCATGCTGAGCCGAATCAAAAAGCGGTCCATTTGGGCGGCCGGCAGGCGGAAGGTGCTCTCCGATTCCACGGGGTTTTGAGTTGCCAGCACCAAAAACGGCCTTGGGAGCGGAAATTGCTCTCCATCAATGGAGATCTGCCGCTCTTCCATTGCTTCAAGCAGAGCAGACTGGGTCCGTGGAATGGCACGGTTAATCTCATCTGCCAGCAGCAGGGTTTGTCATAACCGGCCCCTGACGAAGTTCAAAGTCGCCGGTCTTTTGGTTATAGATTTGCATCCCTATAATGTCGCTGGGCAATAGATCCGGGACAAACTGAATGCGGCCAAAGTCACAGCCCAGGGCAATGGAGATGGTCTTTACGAGGGTGGTTTTCCCCACACCAGGCAGATCATCGAGCAAAACATGACCATCGGCGAGGACTGCCATGATGAGAAGGCGGATTTTATCGCTTTTTCCAACGATAATCTTTTCTGTTTCCGTTTGAATGTCTGCGCTTAACTTTTGAAGATCCATGAGCAGCCCCTTTCCCTCTGATTGCTGTAAATCGAGCTGGAATAATAGGTGCGATAAATTAAATTATAATTTTTCTATTTATGAAAAGCAAGATGGGGTAGCCGGCAAGATTCCAAACATTTTCGAAACAATTTGGCGGCGCACCTGGATGAGGTGCACCGCCAATGCAAAAAAGCTGACAAGCTAATTAGCTTTACAAGTATTACAGACGAGCCACTCCGGACAGACGAGCCGCCTGTGCCACGGCTTGGGCCACTGCGCCTCCCACACGGGGGTCGAAGGCCCGGGGAATAATGTAATCCTCCGAAAGCTCATCCTCGGAGATAAGGCTGGCCAAAGCCTGTGCGGCAGCCATTTTCATTTCCTCATTGATGTCACTGGCCCGAACGTCAAAAGTTCCGCGGAATACACCGGGGAAGGCTAACACGTTGTTGATCTGGTTGGGGAAATCGCTACGGCCGGTAGCAACCACACGGGCACCGCCCGCCTTGGCTTCATCGGGGAAGATCTCCGGTGTGGGGTTGGCACAGGCAAAGACGATGGCATCCCGGTTCATGGTTTGTACCATCTCACGGGTCACTGTTCCGGGAGCAGATACTCCGATGAACACATCGGCGCCCACCAGCTGATCGGCCAGAGAGCCAGCCTTCTTCTCTTTGTTTGTGACCTTGGCCATTTCTTCCTTGATCCAGTTCAGACCTTCACGGCCCTCGTAGATGGCGCCCTTCCGGTCGCACATGGTAATATTCTGGAATCCGGCGGACAAAAGCAGCTTAACAATAGAGATGGCAGCAGCGCCGGCCCCGGAGGTTACTACTTTGACGTCCTCCTTTTTCTTACCAACTACCTTCAATGCGTTGGTTAATCCGGCCAAGGTGATAATGGCAGTACCATGCTGGTCGTCATGGAAAATGGGAATGTCGCACTTCTCCTTGAGCTTTCGCTCAATTTCAAAGCATCTGGGGGCAGCGATATCTTCCAGGTTAATTCCACCGAAGGAGCCAGAGATGTTATAGACGGTCTGGACGAACTCATCCACGTCTTTTGTCTTCACACACAAAGGAAAGGCGTCGACACCACCAAAGGTTTTAAACAGCACACACTTGCCTTCCATTACAGGCATTCCGGCCTCAGGTCCAATGTCACCCAGACCCAAAACTGCGGAGCCGTCGGTAATGACCGCGCACAAATTGTGGCGCCGGGTCAGATCATAGCTTTTGTTGATATCCTCTTGGATTGCCAGACAGGGCTGGGCCACTCCGGGTGTATAGGCCAGGGATAAACTCTCCTTATCGTTGGCCGGAACGGTGGCAACAACTTCAATTTTTCCCTTCCATTCCCCGTGAAGGCGAAGAGATTCTTTTGCGTAGTCCATAAATGATTTCCTCACTTTCCCATAAAGGTAGGTAACGTTTCACGGTCTCCTCATTATATAACAAGAGTACAAGAAAACGCAACGGCATATCGAGCTTTTTCACGTCCATAACTTTGGAAGACCATCAGTGCAGAAAGATAAACAAAATAGCGAACACCAATCCCAGTCCGGTCAATATTAGGCCAAAGGCAAAGGAATGCAGTACTCCCCGCTCTGCCTGGGGGTGGTCGGCATATACCCCAAAGTGAGGATCATCGACCACCTGTTCCAAGCTGGGCCGGGGTACATATTCCTCCCCCGTTAATAGCCAGATGAGCCGTCCCCTTCGATCTAGCAGCCACCGGTAGCCCTTCATGCAAACGGCTGGCAAGCCACGGAACAGCAGGCGAAATCCAATTCTGTCTACGAAAGCTGCGGTCACCAGAAGTACCTCTGCGGCAAAGAGAAGCAGGGGCCGGTATAAACCGTATTCCAAGTTGCACCATGCAGGGATTGGGTCCCAATACTGCCTCTCCCCTCCCTGCTTCATCAGCAGGCCCCGGACAACGGTGAGATAGAGGATCATTCCAATGAGAAGAGAGATGGCAGCCCCTTTTAAATTAATCATAGAAAAGTATGCGACGGGATGAGCTGGTGCCTCTCCATGGAAAAAGTCCCGGGCAAAGGATGCAATGCCGTCCATGATATCATTGGGCTGAATACCCAGGACGGGCATCGTAATAGCATAGATCAACAGTGTGACAGCGGAAGCAGATGCAATGTAATTGTGTTTCCGCCACTTGTCAGCGGTGGGAGGCGCTTCCACAAAGATACAAATAAATAGCTTCAGCATATAAGCCAGGGTTAGGCCACCCGAAAAGAGGAACAGCCATTCCAGCCCGGTGACCAGCCAGGACCACTGCCCAGCTACCGCAATGTACTCCACAATGCTCTCGTGGAGCAGCGTTTTGCTCACATAGCCGTTAAGGAGAGGCAGACCAGCCAGACTCAGCATGGGGATACCCATAATGACGGCAAGGAAAGGTTTTCCACGCCCGAACCCTTGAATTTTATTTAAATCGAAGGAATGGGTGGATAGATGGATCACGCCGGCGGCCGGAAAGAGCACCATTTTGATGAGTGAATGGTTGACGATATGCAAAATTGTTCCCGCCACAGCTAGCGCATTGTGGTGTCCCAGTAGACACTGCATGGATAAGCCAACCAAAATAAAACCAATCTGAGAAATCGATGAACAGGCCAAGGTGCGCTTTAAGTCGATGGAGCAAACAGCCAGCACGGCTCCTAACACCATGGTGATTGCGCCTAAAACGGCTAAAACAGTTCCGCATGTGCTGTCATGAAGAAAAAGGGTTGTGGAAAGAACTGCAACGCCGTAAATCCCTGTTTTGGTAATCACACCTGACAGAACAGCGGAGGCAGGGGCTGGTGCGGCCGGATGTGCGGTGGGCAGCCAAATATGAAGAGGAAAGGCTCCTGCTTTGGCGGCAAATCCTACGAGAGTCAATAGCCCGCCGGTCCAGAGAAGGGAGCGGTTGGGAGCCTGTGCGGCTGCCTGTGCCAGTTGGGAAAGCTGCAGCGTTCCCAACTGATAATATAGGAGAAATAGACCCGATAAGGTAACCAATCCGCCAATAACTGCCACCGCCAAGTAGGTATCCCCTGCCTTTAATGCAGCTGGCTCTTCCGTCTGGACAACGGCCACATAAGAGGTAAAGGACATAAGCTCAAAGAAAATAAAGGTAGTGTAGAGATCAGCGGACAGAAATACACCCATGGTGGCTCCCAATGTCACCAACCAAAACAGGTAGTATCGGTTGCGGTGCTTGACATGGGCAAAGTACTCCTGAGATAAAATGGTAGCTGCCAGCCATCCGGAGGCGGTCAGGAAGGCCATCACAGAGTGAAAGCTGCCGGATGCAAACCCGATTCCAAGGCCGCAAAATCCTTCCCATCGGACAAAAGTTGCCTCTTCTGCCAGAATGGTGATGACCAAAAGCAGCTCCAGAATCACCACAGCCTGAACAAAAACGTCCCGACCACGTTTCCAGGCCCGACCAATCCAATAGCTGAATGGGGCACAAACCATGGGCAGAAAAACAAGAAGTTCTAGATTTTTTGACATGGCTCTCCCCTCTTTCTAACGGTGGTGTCTGGATTACAGCCCCAATATAAGGCTGCTGATGGAACCGGCTACGGAATTGGCGCTAAGTCCAAGCAGAACAGAAACAACCGATAACACGCCCAGCGGGAGTGTCATTCGGATACCTGGGTCCCGTCTGGCCCTTTTCGGAATTTTTACGGAAATTGCCCGATTCTGTCTGGGGAAGTAAGCGAGCATAATAATTTGGGTCAGGTATAGAGCGGTTAATATGGCAGATGCCGCTAATGCAGCTGTCCCTAAGTAACCAAGCGTACTTTTCAGGTCCACGCAGGCGGTGGCCAGCATCCACTTGCTGGAAAATCCGGCAAGCGGAGGAATGCCCATTAACCCGAAAGCTGCTGTGGAAAAACAGGCAAATACCGTAGGCATCAGCGCGCCGCAACCCTCAATATCCGGTACGAAATCCCGGTGCATCTTATAGTGGATCGCACCCACACCAAAAAAGAGCGTAATCTTAAGCACTGCGTGGAACACCATATGGGTAATACCTGCAATCAAACCTGCTTGTGTTAGTGTGGTAATACCAAGCAGAACGTAGGACAGGTTGCTGATCGTTGACCAAGCCAGGCGACGTTTGAGGTGCTGGGTTTGGAGTGCCTTTGCAGATCCAAACACAATGGTAAAAACGGCAGCCGCCATGACCATGTCTTGCGCCCAAGTCCCTCGAATCAGGTCTGGTCCAAATCCATACCAGGTCAGGCGCACAACCGCAAACACACCGGCCTTGACCACAGCCACGGCATGAAGCAGGGCTGTGACAGGGGTAGGGGCAACGGAAGCGCGCAGCAGCCATTTATGTCCCGGAAAAACAGCGGCTTTGACACCAAAACCGAAAAATCCCAGAACATAAGCCACTAACAAAATATCTGTGTTCATATCTCCCACAGAGACGGTTCCGCCAAACTGAAACATTTCGCCGCCATACTGAAGGAGAAACACCATGGCGATGAATCCCAAAGCTGCCCCGCTCATGGAGTAGATTAAATAAACCTTCCCTGCGTACCGGGCCTTGCCGTCCATTCCATGCATGACAAGGGGAAGCGTGACCAGGGTGAGCAGCTCGTAGAAAAAATACATGGTCAACACATTGGCAGAAAATGCGATTCCCAGGGTGACGCCAAAGGCGATCAAGTAAAAGGTGAAAAATCGATTCTCCCCTCCCTCTCGGCTCATATACTCTACCGCATACAGACAAGCCAGCGGCCAGAGCAAGGAAACCATACCGGCAAAGATTCCGGATAATCCATCCACCTGGAAGGCTACAGACAGATGGTCATTTAGCCGGATAAGCACCATGGGAGGGTGATGCAAGGCAGTCGATATGGAGCAGAGGGACAGCACCGCAGTTGTGCAAGCCACGCCAATGACATAGTCTTGTCTGGTTCGGCGATCCCTGGGGCGCCAAAGAGCCAGTAGGCACCCGCCTATCATGGGGCAAAAGATCGCGGCAAGCATGAGCATAGGATGCACCCCCTCTCATAAAATAAGTTCTTTATCTAGGGAAACAACGGATCAACGACTGCTTGGATGGCAGGTTCAATGATGCCAGGGAACATGCCCAATATGACTACTGCCGCCGTGAGCATGGTTAAGGTAATCCACATCAACCATGTGTCCTGCTGCTTGACAATATTGCTGCGGTCAAAATCGGCGCCCGGGAAAAAGGCGTTGGTTACAATGGGAAGCAGGTAACCGGCTGTAAGTAAGGCAGATACCATTAGAATCGCGATTCCCACATAGGTGAACGCGCCCTCATTTGCCTGTAAAGCTCCCTGGGCCAGTATCCATTTAGATAGGAAACCACCGGTGGGCGGGATTCCTACGAGAGACAGAGAGGCGAGGGTAAAACACCACATGGAAATGCCATAAGCGGTTCCTACTCCCCTCATTTGGGATACCTGAGTCAAGTGAGTTTTATAGATAATGGCACCTGTGGCCATAAAAAGAGCATTTTTGGCAATGGCATGAAAAATTGCCTGAAAGACAGCGCCCTCCAACGCACCCGGCGTAAAGAGCATCAGTCCAAAAATCACGTAAGAAACTTGGCTGACGGTTGAGTAGGCCAGACGCTTTTTCAACGTATCTTCCCGTAACGCCAAGGTGGAGCCCATCAAAATTGTGATGAGAGACAGTGTCAGTACAGCTTTCTGAGCCCAAGAGCCATCTAAAAACTCCCAACCATATAGGTAATAGGCCACCCGAATAAGAGCCAATACACCCATCTTTGTAATTAATCCGGAAAGCACCGCTGACGCAGGCGCAGGGGCCACTGGGTGAGCAATGGGAAGCCAGGCGTGGAGCGGAAACATGCCCGCTTTACAGCCAAAACCAATTGCCATAATGAGAAAAACAGCTAGCAGCAGTTCCTGGTTCTGTTGGGCCAAGGAGAGATCCAAGACTCCGCCCGGTGTGAATAGGTCTGTCACACAGTAATCTTGAAGGATAAATAATCCGAATAGCCCCAGCCCTGCCCCGGCTACGGAGAAGGCCAGATAGCGCCACGCCGCCTCAAAAGCCTTTCTGGTCCCAATATGTAGAACAAGTGGGAAGGAACACAAGGTCATCAGTTCATAGAACATGTATAAGGTTGCCAGGTTTCCCGCATAGCAGACCCCCATCAGGCCACCTAAGGTCATCAAATAGAATCCAAAAAAGCGCTCCCGGTGACCCTCGTGGTTCATATACTCATAAGCGAAAAAAGCCACAGCAAACCAGATGATACAAATTAGAGTGGAAAATAGCCTCCCCAAAGGATCACCTTGAAGGACAATCCTTACTCCAGCCAGCTCCAAAGCCACATAGGGAGTCGCATCATAAAATACGACGGGGAGGACAATCAGCATCTGCAGGATTAATATGGTGGATACCACGAGACGGCGTACGTGCAGCGTATGGATCTGCGTTGCCATCAGACCGCCTAAAATAGGAAACAAAATAGGAAGCACTAACCAGTTTCCGTACACCGACTCTCCCCCCTTCTACCTACATTACAGATGGTTACAAAAGTTCCAAACCCTGGTAAATCACTTCAAACAATGGGCCGACTCCCATGCCCAAAATAACATTGCACACCAAAAAGCAGACAATTGCGATCTGATAGTCCTGCACTGTATGGTGGAGCAGTTGCTCTCGCTCCGCACGCTTACCCCAGATGGCCAAAATGGCAGGAATATAGTACGTCGCATTGAGTACCGAGCTGGCAGCGATTCCAAAAAGAGCGGGCATGGTCTGCCACTCTGCCGCTAAGGCGGCTACTGCCAGACCATATTTTGAAGAAAAGCCTGCCAAAAGGGGCAGTCCACACAGAGAAAGGCCACCTACAGTAAAGGCAAGTCCTGCCATAGGATCTCTCCAGGCAGCTCCCCGCAGGTCACTCCAGTAGTGTCCTCCCCGCCCTGCCCGAATCAGAGCTCCTGCCCCTACAAAAATCATGGGCTTGGTAAAGGCGTGGGCTAAAATTTGAAAGCAGGCTGCCGCTGTTCCTGCCCGGCTGCCCAAACCAAGGGCTAGAAAAATATAGGAAATTTGTGCGGAGGAGGAGTATGCCACCATGCGTTTGACATCTTCTTGCCGAAGCGCGGCTACGGAGGCAAACAGCATACCGGTCAATCCCAGGAGAAACAGCAGATCATCCATATAGATACTGATTAGCATACTGTCTCCAAACACGCGCACAATCAATTTGATCAATAAAACGATATAGCCTTTCAGAACCAGCCCAGATAAAATAGCGCTGGCAGAGGTGGTAGCGCTGGCATGGGCGTCGGGGAGCCATGCATGAAACGGAAATTGTGCACTTTTAATTGATAGGCCCAGCGTCATCAAGAGAGCAGCTGCGGTAAGAGGGACCATATAAGTTCCCCCGGATACCAATTGGGCGATGATTTCTCCCAGGTCCTCCATCAGAAGATGTCCGGTCACGCAGTACAAAATCGAGATACCCAGCAGAACCAGGCCAGAACCCAAACAACTGAATACCAGGTAACGAATCGCAGCTACTACCGATTTCCCGCTCTCTTTGGCCACGACAGCCACACAGGCTGTAATGGCCGCAATTTCTATAAATACATAGGCGGTGAACAGATCGTTGGTGTACACCATAGCCAGCAAGGCGGCATATAAAAGCTGCATCAGCAGACAAAACATCCCCTGACGTTCCGGACGGATATCCCGCTGAATATCCCTTGTCCCACCTGTAAAGGATAAAAGCATTACAAGACTAAAGCTGGCTGCAAAGAGTGCTTCCAGAGGCCCTGCCTTCAGTTCATTTCCCCAAGGCGCGGGGAAATGTCCCATTTGATAAGTAAAACTGGTTCCGGTCTGCCAAAGCTCAGTAAGGAGCCATCCTGACAGCAGAGTAACGGCCAGTTGAACCCCTTGGGCAAGGCGCAGCGCACCGTTTTTTTGTGAAAGGAAAGGAGAGGCTATGGCACTGAGCAAAATAAGAAACAGACTGAAAAAGGGAATATTCTGTATAAAGTTCATTCGCTTTACCCTCCTTCCTGTTCCAACATTTTACTGACCGTGATCCTCTTTTTCCTCTTTGGCCCGCATCAAGATAATATCTAAATTTAAACTGTGATATTTCCGATACAGACGACAGGTCAATGCCAAAAATAAAGCTGTTGTACTCACAGCAACTACGATTCCCGTCAATACCAACCCACCTGGAACCGGGTTAATATAGGCTGGAGTTTCACTCCCAAGGGTCACAATCGGGGCTCTTCCCCCTTCAATATATCCCATGGCTGCCAGAAAAAGAAATACAGAGGTATCCATTAGATTCAGACCAATGATTTTTTTGATCAAATTGGGATGGAGAAATAGTGTAGCCAACCCGATGGTAAACAATAGTACAGCGCCAATATAAAACCGTTGCTGAATGAAAAGCTCTGCCATCTCTATTCCTCCTTTCCGGCAAATAACGTATAAAACGTGTACATGGTACAGCCCACAATAATTCCGACGCATATGTTCAGCGGCAGTAAAAAACCTCCACTGAATATGGCTCCGGGTGTCCCTTTTGGAATGTCCCATCCAATGTGGTTAGCACCTGTAAAGAACGAGTAACCTTTCATTACTCCGTAGGCCAGAAGGCAGATTACCGTCAGTTTGGTAATTCGTTTTGAAGGAAGGAGAATTTCCATTCGGCTGCGGCCTAAAATCAAGGCACTCAAAATTAGACCGCATCCAAGGACCGTGCCCCCAGAGAATCCGCCGCCCGGACTGAGATGTCCGTTTAAAATGACATAGATGCCAAACATCATGACAGCCGGTAAAATCAACATTCCCATCCGATGTAGGATCAGATCTCCTGACCCCTCTGTAGCAGCAGGGCGGCCAGGATGGCGCAGTAAAAGAATGACGCTCATAGCTGCGGCAAACAATACAGTTGACTCTCCAAAGGTGTCAAAGGCTCGATAGTCTAAAATCATGCCGGTTACTGCGTTGATGGCACCGGTTTCCTCCACGCCCTGTTCCAGATAGCGCTCAGACACCTCGTTTACCGCGGGGGCGTCTGGATCTCCAAATTGTGGCATGACTAACACAACGCCCAAAAGCGTTACCATCATAACGATAGCTACAAAAATAGATGCAATCCGGTACAGTCTGATCAGACTGCGCAGACGACCTGGACGGTAGCGCCGACCTGGAATCCGAGACTGAGATATGACCACCGATTGTCCTTGGCCGGAGCTATGAGGAAGTGGCTGTGTGATCCCCTTTGCTTTGCGCTCACGATAGCGCATCAGGCGATAGGCTCCAAAATCTAAAAACTCGTGGGAATCTATATATTCTAGATATTCAATAAATTCTGCTCGCTCCGGGTCCTCGGCCACCTCCCGGTCTTGATTTGGATCTTCGCCCTCTGCCCAACGCATAAAGCGGTCAAATAGATGCTGAGGCTTTCCGTCATGTTTCATCATCACGGTCCACCCCTCTCAATTGGTTGAGCTTACGCAGGGCTAAGAAAAACAAAATGCTGGTGACACCGGCACCCACAGCGGCTTCGGTGATGGCCAGGTCTGGAGACTGAAGTAAAATCCACAAAATGGCCATGACCGAAGAGTAGGACATAAAAATAATGACCGTAGCGACTAAATTCTTGGCAAACACGGCGGCAAGAGCACAAAATATCAAAAAGAGCAACAGCAGAATCTCCAATAGGATCATAACTCCTGTTCCCCCTTTCCACTCAGTCGGTCCGGCTCCATATCTCGTCCAGTAATCAGTTCCATTCGGGCAATCAAGTGGGAAGAGACGGGATTTGTTGCCCATAGAATGATCCAGAGAAGGATTAGCTTAGCTGTGGCCCAGTGAAAGCCATACAGCACAGCTAAGCCAGCTCCCACAAATAGCAGCCCCAGCGTGTCAGTCAGAGCGCCAGCATGGAGACGCTCTAATGAATCCCGCAGACGGAACAGCCCTAAAATAGAGATGCCGATGACGAGGATTCCCAACGTGATCAGCACAATGGCAAGGCCAATGCGTACTGTCATAGCTGTTCCCCTTTCCGTTTGCGGTGATGGGCAATGGTAATTCGGCTGATTACTGCAATCGACAGTAGATTGAGAAGACCATAAAGAATCGCTACATCCAGTAGATAGGACTGCTCCAGCCGATAGGCTAACACACAAATCAATAAAATGACCAGGGTGCAAATTACATTTAATGCCACAATCCGGTCGGTATACCGTGGACCTCGAATTGCGCGAATTAAGCACAGAAGAATCCCCAGCCCCAGGAGACACATAACACCAGTCAGAAAAGCACTTAGTTGGGGTGTTAATTCAACCATGGTCACTTTCCTCCAATCTCTGCAGCTTTTTGACAAATCCACAGTTTTCCAGATTCTCTGCCAGTTCCCCTCTCAACGCATAGACACAAATTGCATTTTTTCCAAGAGACACTGTCACTGTGCCGGGGGTCAGGGTAATGGAATTGGCCAGAGTTAACTGTGCCATAGGACCTTTTACAGGAAGGGCAAACCAAACTAACTTGGGGCGTCCATTTCCTGGGCATAAAATCAATCGAATAACAGAAAAGCTGGAAAGAAATACCTGACCTAGTAAGTATATAAGGTAACCCAAAATGCTAGGAATCCGTTTTACAAGTTGAATCTGATACCTTGGAAATCCAGGAATGATTCGGGGCGTAAAGAAGGTAAGCGCAGCGGAAACCGCTGCGCCTACCAGAACAATCTCGACTGTTACCTTACCGCTCAGAAGAATCCAGAGTAAGAACAGGAATAAAAACAACAGAACTTCTCTCCTCTTCATGGTTCTGATTGCCCACCATGGAGCTTAGTGAGGGAAATAGCGTGTGAACAACCTGCTTACAGGTGTGGCTAGAGATATTATAACAGACGAATGAAAAAAAAGGAAGATATTTTCCTGCTTAATCCAAAATACATAATGGTATGAGCCTAGTGTCAGATTCAGTTTTGTTGGTATAACAACGGGGTTGCTGATCTTCGATCAGTAACCCTGTTTCCTCAAATAGACTTCCCCGTGTGGAGCCGGTACTCTTCTGCTTTGTATAGCAAGTCCTCGGCACTTTGGCGAAGCGCCTGTGTCACCAGGTCACCGCCCATTAGGCGGGCCAGTTCATCCACACGGCCTTCCCGTTCCAGCCGTTCCACCCGCGTATAGGTTCGTCCCTGCTTTTCCCCTTTTTCCACGGAAAAATGGGCGTCTGCCATGGCGGCGATTTGAGGCAGATGAGTGACACAGAGTACCTGCTTATGGCAGGCCACGTTTGCCATTTTTTCTGCCACCTTTTGAGCCGCCCGACCAGAAACTCCAGTGTCGACCTCGTCAAAGACCAGGCTTCCGATGCCGTCGTCCTCAGCCAGAACATTTTTCAGCGCCAGCATAATACGAGCCAATTCACCACCGGAAGCAACCTTTTGTATTGGTTTTAGGGCCTCTCCCACGTTAGCCGACATGAGAAATTGTATTTGGTCCATTCCAGTGGTGTCCATGCCTCCCTCCCCTTGGCTAGGAGAAAATTCGGTTTCAAATCGAACCTTTGGCATATCCAATTGCTTCAATTCCTCTTGTACCCGTGCCTGCAAAGCGTCAGCCGCCTGTTTTCGGGCTCCTGACAGAGCTTTTCCACAGGTCAGAGCTTTGGCTTTGGCCTTTTCCAACTCTGTTGTCAAACGAGCAATGGTGTCATCCGCATATTGAATTTGGTCCAACTCTTGGCGACAATGCTCTAGGTAGGCCAGCATCTCCTCTACGGTGGACCCATATTTCTTTTTCAGGCGATAAATGACATCCAAACGACTTTCTAACTGATCTAGTTCTTCTGGAGAAAAATCCAGTTCACGAGTTAAATCATATAACTGTTCCGCAGCCTCATCAGCCGCTGCACGAAGGGCAGTTAGCTGGGAAGCCAATTCCTCCACCTGAGGGCTGAAGCGGGAAATTTCTCGCAGATCTCCCTCCGCATCTGCAATCAAATCGCAGGCACCCTGCCTATCTTCATTTCCCGATAGAGCAAAGCTGGCCGATTGCAAGCCGTCCATCAGCTTTCCGGCGCCTCGGAGTAGCTTTTTCCGGGTGTCGAGTTCCTCGTCCTCCCCCGGCTTCAACTCAGCCCGCTCCAATTCTCGAATCTGGTAGTTCAGTGTATCCACCCGGCGGGAGCGTTCCGCTTCGTCCATTTCAAGAGAGGCAATCTTCCGTTTGATCCCGCTGAACTCCTGGTAGGCCTGTTGGTAGTTTGTCATCAAAGCGGCTGTTTTTCCAAAGCTGTCTAAATAGCTTAAATGGCAGGCCGGGTCCAATAACTGCTGTCCGTCATGCTGTCCGTGTATATCCAGCAAACAGCGGCCCAGCTCCCGCAACTGTGCTACAGTGAGAGGACGGCCATCCAAGCGACAGACATTTCTCCCATCGCCCTGGATTTCTCGCTGGAGCAGAAGCTCTTCTCCTTGAGGAAAGCCATTTTGCTCCATCCATGGTATGGGAGCAAGATCCGTAAACACGGCGGTAACCAACGCTGATTTTGCTCCGGTTCGAATCAGCTCCCGGCTGGTCCGTTGTCCCAAGACCGCGCTGATGGAATCGATCACGATGGATTTTCCTGCACCCGTCTCACCGGTTAAAACGTTGAAGCCAGGGGCGAAGGAAATGTCCGCCGATTCAATAATGGCAATATTCTCAATATGGAGCAATGAGAGCATGTGCTTGTCCTCTCCTTCCCAGGAATGGAAACGATGAGTATTACTTTAAAAGTTTATGGACTTCTCCGCTGAACTGTTGGGCAGAGGCATTATCACGCATAATAAGAATCCCAGTGTCATCTCCCGCCAAACTGCCAACCATACCTGGAATATCCATGCTATCCAGAGCAGAGCACGCCGCTGAGGCCAGCCCTGGCATGGTTCTGACTACCACGATGTTTTGAGCTACATCCACCGATACAACGCCCTCTTTAAAGATATTTCGCAAACGGATATCTGTACCAGCAGAGGTTCGGCGGTCTGACTGGGTATAACGGTACGTACCCTGTCCGGTCAGTTCCTTAACCAAACGAAGTTCCTTGATATCCCGGGAAATGGTAGCCTGGGTAGCCGAAAAGCCACGCTCCTTCAGCTCTGCCAGCAGTTGCTCCTGGGTTTCCACCTCTACAGCTTGAATAATGCTTAGAATTTCAGACTGTCTGGCATTTTTCATGGGGTAAAACCTCCTAACTTCTGGTTAATTACCTGATAAAAGCTCCGATTTCCCAGGAGCACCAGCTTGGTTGCGTGGGAGGAACGTGTAATCTCCACTCGGTCCCCTCCGGACAGACGAGAGGTTTTTCCCCCATCTACCGACAAATATAAGTGCTTGCGGTTGCCCTTGGGCAGGCGGACGGTAACTAGGCGTTCGGAGGATAGAACCATGGGACGTGCTGCCAAACGGTGGGCGCACACGGGGGTTACCAGGATGCAGCGGGAAGAGGGTTCTACAATAGGGCCACCAGCCGACATGGAATAAGCGGTAGAGCCGGTAGGAGTTGCCACAATTACTCCGTCCCCTGTGACGGCAGTCACCGGGACTTGGTCAGCCAGCACCTCCATTTCCGCTACCCGGGCCACGGACCCCTTGGAAATAACTGCATCATTGAGCGCTAAGTCCTCACTGACTAGGCGCTCGCCCCGAAATACCCGGACATCCAGCATCATGCGTTCTTCCACCGAATATTGTCCCTGAGCTACAGGGGCCAGCAAAGACAGTTCTCCACGTTCCAGCTCTGCCATGAAGCCCACACTCCCCATGTTCACCCCTAAAATAGGTACTCCATGAAGGGTGGCATCCCGGGCGGCATGGAGAATTGTGCCGTCTCCGCCAAAACAGATCAGTAAATCTGATTTCGGTAACTCCTCGTCCAGAGATGACAAAGTCAGGCGCCGTGGAAAATCCACTCGCTCCCCTTTTTTAGGGGTGAACGGAAGGCAAAATACAGTTTCAGCACCAGCTTGCTCCAAAATGCGTTGCGCCTCCTGGGCGGCCTTCATCCCTCGATCGCGATAAGGGTTGGAACTGAGAATGATCTTCATGTGTCCTCCCCTTTCCAAACACTATGGGATTCCTCAACCAACTGAGCCAAGTTTCCTTGGAAGGACTCGCCCTTTTCCACGGAGAGATAACCCAGGTATTCGATGTTTCCCTCCGGACCTTTGATGGGTGAAAATGTAATATCCTTTACCGTAAATCCTGCTTGGGTCGCATGGTCCAAGAAATGCTCCAAGACCTCCAAATGGACCATAGGGTCTCGAACGACTCCTTTTTTCCCAACTTTTTCTTTTCCGGCTTCAAATTGGGGCTTTACCAAACAGACTCCCTGCCCCTTCTCTTTCATCAACGGACGCAGGGCAGGCAAAATCAGATTGAGGGAAATAAATGAGACATCGACGGAAAAAAAGTCCAGCGGTACTGGAATTTGCTCTGCTGTTAAGTAGCGGGCGTTGGTACGCTCCATACACACTACCTTGGGATGGGTTCGAAGACGCCAGTCCAACTGGTTGTATCCCACATCCACCGCATACACCTTTTTCGCCCCATTTTGTAGCATACAATCGGTGAATCCTCCCGTAGAGGCACCAATATCTGCACAAATGGTATCTTGTAGGTGTATGGGCCAGCAGGCCATTGCTTTTTCCAATTTCAGACCTCCGCGGCTGACGTAACGCAGAGTCTTGCCTCGAACCTCAATGTGAGCATCCTCGCCAACTGGTGCACCTGCCTTGTCAACCTTCTGTCCATTCACAAAGACCTGGCCGGCCATGATGATGGCCTGGGCTTTTTGTCGGCTCTCCGCGAGTCCTTGTTCTGTCATCGCCACATCCAGGCGTTTTTTAGCCATGTCTCAGCACCTCCAAGGCTCTGTGTACGATCCCGTCTCCATCCAGGCCTAACTCTTTTTTTAAGCAGCTGAGCGCACCATGGGTCACAAACCGATTCCCACAGTTAATTAAAGTAATATTCGCAACTACGCTGGACTGAGCAAGAGCCGCGCTGAGCCTTTGGCCAACACTTCCCTCTGCCATGCAATCCTCTGCAACCAAAAGGTGCCCAGTCTTTTTTACAGAGGATATAATTTCCTCTGTATGAAGGGGTGTAATGGTATTTAGCTTTATAACTTCAGCGTCTATCCCCTGCTCTTCCAAGACCTGTGCCGCAGCCAATAAATCGTTGATCAGTACGCCATAGCCTACCAATGTAATGGAGTTACCCCAGCGCAAAACCGCGTTAGCTCCTTGGCTATTGTCTGAGCGGTACTCTCCTTCCCCCCCTCTGGGGTAGCGCACAGCCACCGGACCTGGGATGGTCAAGACAGCCCGTTCCAGCATAGATTCCAGTTCGGCGAAGCTGGCCGGAGCCAACACTGTAATGCCAGGAATACTGTCTAGATATGCTACATCAAATACTCCGTGGTGGGTTTCTCCATCCTCGCCAACCAGTCCGGCTCGGTCTACCCCAAAAACTACATGGAGCTGATCAATGGCCACATCGTGGACTAACATGTCGTAAGAGCGCTGTAGAAAAGTGGAGTATACGGCAAACACCGGAATTGCACCTTGTTTTGCCATACCGGCCGCCATAGAGACGGCGCAGCCCTCTGCAATGCCGACATCATAACACCGCGCTGGATATGCCTGCCGGAATTGATCTAAACCGGTGCCGCTCATCATTGCCGCAGTAATGGCGCACACCCGAGAGTCCTTTCGTCCCAGACGGGTCAGTGTTTCTCCAAACACAGCCGAAAAGTTTTGGCTGGAAGGATGGAGGGGGCGACCGGTTAGAGGATCAAAGGGAGAAACTCCATGGAATGCATCAGCGTTTTCCTCTGCCGGTAGATAGCCTTTTCCCTTTACAGTCTTCACATGTAGAAGTACCGGCTCATTGAGATCCTTGGCGTAACGCAGGATTCGTGTGAGCAGAGACAGGTCGTGTCCGTCAATGGGACCTAGATAGTTGAATCCCATGTTTTCAAACATGCTGCAGGGCAGCAGGCTCTGTTTCAACGCCTGCTTGATGCGATGCGTTACGCCATATATCTTTCGCCCCAGCCAGGACGCATTCATCACCTTTCGGTAATGCCGCTTAAAGGAGAGATATGGCGGTGCCAGGCGCTGTTTGGCCAAGTGATCGGCCACCGCACCTACATTGGGGGTAATAGACATGCCATTGTCGTTGAGGATGACCAGCAGCTGCTGACCGCACTCGCCGGCATTGGAGAGGCCTTCGTAGGCAAGCCCGCCAGTCAGAGCTCCGTCGCCAATGAGAGCCAGGACCTTGTAATCCTCCTGCAACAGGGTACGGGCCCGGGCCATTCCCAGAGCTACTGACACAGAGTTGGAAGCGTGACCTGCGATAAATGCGTCGTGAACGCTCTCTCCCGGCTTTGGGAAGCCGGCAATCCCTCCATATTGCCGCAAGGTGGACATTTCCTCTTTGCGGCCAGTCAGGATTTTATGGGGGTAACACTGATGGCCCACGTCAAAGACAAGACGGTCTCTCCGGGTATCAAAAACCCGATGAATAGCCACCGTTAATTCGACAGCCCCTAAATTGGAGGCCAGATGTCCTCCTGTTTTGGATACGTCGGCAACAAGCTCCTGCCGCAGCTGAGCGCATAGCTCTACCCCCTCCCGGTCACTGAGATCGGCCAGCAGGGGACGGTATTCCTTTTCTGCTTCCTGATTGCTCAAGATCATTTCCTCCCACTGTGGGGATTTAGTGTTTCCGTCTGGCCATCTGACCTGCCAGCCAAATATGAAACTCGGGATGGGCAAATCCATCCAAGGCGCTTACCGCCTGATGAGTCAAGGTTTCTATCAGAACCTCACAGCCCTCCAAGCCAATGGCTGTGACAAACGTGCTTTTCTCATTGGCGCGGTCTGAGCCAATGGTCTTTCCCAACTCCTGTTCTGAGCTGGTCACATCCAGCACATCATCCCGAACCTGGAAGGCCTGTCCCAATGCCTGGGCGTAGGTGCGAACCTGCTCCCGCTGGTTTGAGGAGCTGCCCGCGGCGATACATCCCAATTCAGCCGCTGCACAAATTAAAGCGCCCGTCTTTAGGCTTTGGAGCAGCTCTAGTTCCGACCGCGTCAGGGCCCTCCCCTCACCGGCCATATCCAGAACCTGACCGCCCACCATTCCAGATGGACCAGCGGCAGCAGACAGGCACGACACCGCCTCTACAATCGCTTCTGGAGGCACAGAGGCTTGTGCCAGCAGCCCAAAGGCTGCGGTGAGCAGGCCGTCTCCCGCCAAAATGGCGGTTGCCTCGCCATAGACCTTGTGATTGGTGGGCCGACCCCGGCGCAGATCGTCATCATCCATGGCGGGCAGATCGTCATGAATAAGGGAATAGGTGTGAACCATTTCCACCGCACAGGCAAAGGGAAGCGCCTTTTGCGGGTCCCCTCCACACATCCGACAGGTTTCCAGCGTCAGCACTGGACGTAACCGCTTTCCTCCGGCCAGCAGGGAATACTCCATCGCCTCCTGGAGGTCGGCATATCGCGGGGCCTTTTGAAAGAGGGAAGATAAATAGTCCTCAATCTCAATCCGGTCCTGGGCAAAACGTGCGGAATAGTCCACTTCCATATCAATCCTTCTCCTCTTGAAATGGCCGCTCTTCCGGCTGGCCATTTTCTCCTGCCGTGAGCAGCGTCACCTTTTGCTCCGCCTCATCCAACTGCTTGGTACATTCACGTAGTAGCTTAGCACCCTCTTCAAACAGCGCCATGGCTTGCTCCAAAGGGGCATCTCCCCGTTCCAGCAGGGAGACGATCTCCTCCAAACGTGCCATAGAATCTTCAAAATTCAGCTTCTTTTTTGTCGCCATAGGTGTTCCTCACTTCTGCCACAGTTTTTTATTCAAACCGACACGCAGCCTCACCATCGGATAGGCGGAGCGTAAATGGTTCGCCCGGCTGTGTCGTCTGAACGGAGGTGATAATCCCTCCGTCCGGACGCTGGGCGATGGAATAGCCGCGGCCTAAAACCTTCAGCGGGCTCATGGCATCCAGGGCAGCGGCTAAGCGGCCCAACCGCTCTTTTTGTGCAGACACGCTTCGGTCAAGGCCGTGGGCCAATCGAGTTTCCTGGTAGTCCAGCAGCATCCGCTTGTCCCTGAAATAGGAGGAAGGATCGGTTAAAGAACGGCTTTTAGACAGCCGCTGGACCACCTGGCGGTAACGGAGCAAATGATGAGAAATCCCTTGCCCTAGCCGCTTTTCCTCATTAGAGAGCAGCGAATATAGCTTTCTTTGGTCCGGGACAGCCAATTCCGCGGCGTTAGAGGGAGTTGCCGCCCGTAAATCTGCCACAAAATCCGCAATGGTTACATCCGGCTCATGTCCCACGGCAGAGATAATGGGAATTTCCGATTGGGAGATGGCTCTTGCTACGATCTCCTCATTAAAGGCCCACAGGTCTTCCATGGAGCCGCCTCCACGGCCGGTGATGAGCAGATCCGCTACGTGCTTCCAATTGGCCCACTGGATAGCAGCGGCGATTTCTTCTGCCGCTCCTTCCCCCTGAACACGGACAGGAAGCACCTTAATTTGAGCCATCGGCCACCGGGCCCCTAAAATCCGGATCATGTCCCGAACAGCCGCCCCCGCAGGGGAGGTAATCAAGCCAATTGTATTGGGAAAGGGCGGAATGGGGCGCTTACGACTCTGGTCAAACAGCCCTTCCCGCAGCAGCTTTTTCTTGAGCTGCTCGAAGGCCACATGGAGATCTCCCGCCCCCTCTGGAGTCAATCTAGCGCAGTAAAGCTGATATTGGCCGTCCCGGGGGAATACGGTTACCCGACCGGCTGCGATCACCTGCATGCCGTTTTGAGGACGGAACCGCAGCGAGGCTGCATCCCCACGGAACATCACACACCGCAGGGCCCCCTCCCCGTCCTTCAGGGTAAAGTAATGGTGTCCAGATGGGTAGAGCTTATAATTGGTAATCTCTCCCCGCACCAAAAGGCCGGAGAGCAGCCGGTCCCGGTCCATAAAGGTTTTGATATACTGTCCCACCTGTGTGGGGGTAAGGATGGAGGCATCTTCTCTCACAATACGGTTCCTTCCTGCCAGGCGCGCCAAGTCAAGATGGCGGTCCCCATCGCATTGTCTGTAGAATATTGCGGCTTGGCAAACAATGCACCGCACTCCTGTTCCATGACCTGCCGCAGCCGACGATTGGACGCCACACCCCCGGAGCACAGCACGGGAAGACCGGGCCATTGCTCCTGGGCCTTTCGGGTGGCACGAAGCACGACAGATGCGATAGTATCCAACACAAAGCCGGCCACTTCCCGGCTGGGACAGCCGGAAGTGACCAGCTGGCGCACTTTATTTTCCATGCCGGACAGAGAGAAGGTCAGTTTATTCAGCTTAACCGGATATCCTTGATTTTCTGACATCTCCCCGGCCAATTCATCCAGCGCCTTACCTGCCGGAAAGGAAAGCCCCAGCAAAACCCCTGCCCGGTCAATGAGCTGTCCGGCAGAAATATCGCTGGTTCCTCCTATGATCTCTGCCTGCACCCGCACACCATCCGGCTCCACCTTCAGCAGTTCTGTGGTCCCACCGGACAGGTGCCAGGCTAAAAAGGGCTTGTCCAACAGCTCCAGTTTACCAGCGGACCAGGCAGCAGCGGCCAAATGGCCCTGTTGGTGCGAGTGCTCAAAAAATGGAACGTACAGTGTTTGGGCCAAGCAGCGTCCCTGGGATGCTCCTGCTAAAAAGCATGGCATGTAGGAGCCCTCCACCGCCCTGGGGCGGGTGCTAGCTCCTACGGCCTGGACCTGGGAGAGGTCGGCCGCATCCGCCAATGCGGAAAATAACTCCGGCAAACGCTTTACATGCTGGAACAACGCATCACTCTGCCTCAGACCCAGCTCACCTGGCCGCACTTGTAGCAGTCGGCTTACATTTTGTCCGGAACAGCCGTCGAACACTGCCACAGAAGTGGTGTAATTGCTGGTATCCAGCCCTAGGACAGACATGGTCAGTCCTTCCCTTCTCCGTCGGCCAATTCTGTTCTGGCTGACTTCTCCGGCTTAGGCGGAGTATCGGAAAATTCCGCACGCACGAAGGAGCCTAAGATCCCGTTGATGAAAGAAACCACTTCCTGGGGCTCGTAGTTCTTCGCGATCTCCACCGCCTCATTGATGGCTGCGGCGTTGGGAATTTCCGGCATGTACAAAACCTCATACATGGCGGTACGCATAATTGCAGCGGCCATCCGGGGAATGCGGGAGAAAGACCAGCCCACTGCGTAGCGGCTGATGTAATCGTCTAACTCTGGGCCATGGGCAAATACACCTTTAACGACTTCTTTGATGTACTGCAGCTGCTTTTCATTGGGAAATTGGGCATACAGGGGCATCTCCTGGGTCAATTCCTGAAACCGCTCAGGGGTGAGTTGACTTTCCAGGAGTGATTGGGCATCTCGTTCTCCAAAGCTGAGGGAAAAAATCAGCTGTACCGCAATTTCACGGGCATTGCTTCTTGTCATTCTCTATATCCTCCCGTCAGGCAAAAGCCCGGCTATCATAAAGGTAGTTCTATTATATACATGAATATGCAAAATTGAAACCCCTTTTTTCCCTAAAAATGAAAAGTCATGAAACCTGTGCAAATAAATCCATGGATAAATAAAACATCAGCCGCCAAATGGCGGCTGATGTTACAGGTCTCAGCGGTAAAATTTGTGGTTTCCAATTACGGCAACGCATTCTTTGTTGCGTGCGGCCCAGCTATTGGCATTGGAATCAAAGTACAGGGCACCCTTGGTCTCCTCCACTTCACCACCATCCAGCACCAGCTTGGCAGCGATGATACTGGATTCATTGGGGGTGCGGTTGGCAAGTGCACCGGATTTGTAGGTAGAGAACTGATTCTTCTGGGCCAAAACACCCTCTACGGTGTTGGGGTATATGGGGCTGGCAACTCGGTTCATGACCACATTGCCCACGGCCATCTGGCCCTCCAGGGGCTGGTTGCCGCTCTCAGCATAAATAATACGGGACAGCCAGAAAAGATTTTCCTGGTTATAGTAGGAATCTCCAGACTGGATGGCACCGCTGCCCGTCGTGACGGTAACAACACCGCTAGACACGTCCCAATTGATAGACGCTCCAAAGGCTTTCGCTACGGCCCAAAGCGGAACGATGACCCGACCGCCGGACATCTGAACCTTTTCAGGCAGGTACAGGTAGCGGCCGTTGGCCTGTAGGTAAAGATTGCCCACCTTAGCGCTCAGGCTCAGCTTACCGGTGTTGACGGTTACCGTGCCGGAACCGCTGTCCCAAGAAACTTGAGCAGTCTGGTCAAGTTCCTTGGCTATGGTGGCCAAAGCCACATAGGTGACACCGTCTTGCAGGGTCAGGTTCACCTCAGCGGGGGCATATTCCCCATCAATAAGCAGTCCACTCTCCGTAGTCTGAGCCAATTCAACCGGATCGGCTCCAACTGCGGCTGGGACTGCCTGACTGCTGATCTCTTCGATAGATTGAGAGTCCGTCTCAAGCGCGGAACCGGTCTGGTCACTCACGCTCTCCTCCTCTGCCAAGAGGGTGGCCGGCTGGTCTTCCGGAGCAATTCCGGCCCCCATCAGGAGGAGTAAGGCAAAGGCGCACAGCAGCACTGAAAACAGCTTGCGTGTCATTGTCTACACTCCTATGATACAGATTTTGTCATAATTATGACAACCAAAAGCAACTGTTTGTTACTTTTGTTACCATATTGTAACCAATAGACTCTCCTGATTCAAGGGCAATAGTGCCCAGACTTGCCCGGTTAATCTTGTGTATTTTGTCTGAATTGTTTAGCATTTTGCCCAATTTCTCCCCTTTTCAGCCTATTTTTACAAGGGGAAACAAAAAGCGTCTCCCTGTGCACAGGGAGACGCTCGTTTCGTTGCTTGGGGTTGTTTGCCTCCTTACCTGACTCGCAGACGCTTTGCCAACTCTCCGTCTGGAGTAACCCAGGCGGTTTCATAAGTTGTATAGATTACCATGCCCGGCCGGGCTCCAGCCGGCTTTTTTACATACTTTACCGGGGTATAGTCCACAGCGACTTTTCCCGAATCCCTCCCCTGGGAGAACCACGCCGCAAGGCAAGCCGCTTCATTTAAGCTCTTCAAATCTGGCTGGGCTCCCTCGGTCCAGAGGATCACATGAGAACCGTGAATTTTTTGGGTGTGAAACCAAATATCGCTTTTATACGCCTGCTTACAGGTGAGCCAATCATTTTGTAGATTGTTTTTTCCCACGGATATTCGCAGTCCCGCTGTGGAGCGAAACTCCATGGGCTTGGAGGAAAGTCGCTTGCCCCGGTCCTTGGTCTTGGACTGCCGGCGCAGATAGCCGGTCTCCGTCAGCTCCTGCCGGATTTCCTGGAGATCCCGCTCCCCTTCCGCCAAGGTGATGTTCTCCAGTACACTATTTAGGTAATCCAGATCCTGCCGGCTCTTTTCCAGCTGAATGGTGAGCATTTCTTCTGCTGTTTTTGCCTTGGTGTACTCTTTATAATATTTCGCTGCATTTTGTTGTGGGGTACGCAGCGGATCCAGGGGGATGTCTACCTCACCACCTTCGGGATCGTAGAAGTTTATCGCCCGCAGACGGGACATTCCTTTCTCCATGACATGGAGATTTGAGGTAATAATGTCCCCAAATTGGCGCAGCTGCTCTCGATCCTTAGTGGCAGCAAGCTCCCGCTCCTGATTCCCGATCTTGCGAGCGGTACGGTCCCGAGCGTTGGTCACTGAGCGAATCAAATCCTGTCCCTTCTGCTTGACCCGTTCCAGACTCTCCCGCTGCTCATAAAAACAGTCCAATAGCTTGGAGAAGGAGGGAAATTCCCGCTGCTCCATAGCAGTGTCATATTGTGTGATGGGCAAGAACGTAAAATCTTTGGGTGTACCATCCAAAAGAAGCATGGTGGGAACAAAATTTCCACTTGTTACCTGCTCCATCAGCAGACCTACCTGTTGGGCCAGCCGCCAGCCTCCCTCTGCTCCTAACTCGCCAATTGTCACATCCACCGCTCCAAATGAGCGCTGTACCAGTTCCCGGCAGATCAAAGGGGACAGTCCTGCAAAGGTATCCAGCAGCCAGCGGTCCGCACGGGCTTCCCCGGGGGCGGCTTGCCAGAGCTGGTTCCATACCTCCTGATCCACCTCAGTGGGGTCAGCTTTGTCCAAAGCAGGGGGTAAATGGTAAAACAATCCCGGTAACACTTGGCGTTGAGAGGACATATCGGCGTCTACCCGGCGCAGGCAATCAATAATCCGCCCCGCACCATCCAACAAGATCAAATTGGCGCGGCGCCCCATGACCTCCAATACCAATTTTCGTTCTACCCGATCTCCCAGCTCGTCCAGCGCCTCCAACCGAAACTCCACCAGCCGTTCCAGGTGGGGCTGGGTCACGTCCAGTACCCGGGCCCCTGTCAGGTGTTTCCGAAGAAGCATACAAAACATGGGGGGCTTGTCGGGGTTTTCCAGCGTCAGTTCCGTCAATTGGGGGCGGGGATGGTTGGGACTGGCGGAGAGCAGCAGGCGGACGTTGCCCCCGGAGCTCCGAAGCGCCATAACCACCTCATCCCGCCCCGGCTGATATATCTTATCGATTTTCGCCCCTTCCAGGGCTCCTTTTAATTCCCCCACCAGTCCCGATAGACACAGTGCGTCCAAGGGCATGGGCAATCACCTCCGAAATTTCCTTCTGTCGGAAAATCCTTGTCAGGTCGTCGTTCCTTCCTCCATGACCAGAGCAAACAGCTCATTGAGACGCTCCGTCCGGCCCTGAAGATACAACCACCCAAACAGGGCCTCCATACCGGTAGCGATCTGATATTCTCCCCGGCTGGCCGCTTTTGGAACCGAATGAGGGGCCGTATTTCGGCCGCGGCGAAATACCTCCTCCTCCTCCGGGCTCAAATGGGGCCGAAGGCGCTCCATGGCCGCGGCCTGGGCGGGTGCTGACACATAGCGCACCGTGGCACGGTGCAGGTCCTTTGCCTTGGCCGTTCCATGCAGGCACAGCCAGGAGCGCACCATCACTTCAAATACACTGTCACCCAGATGGGCCAGCCCCAGACTGGACAGGTTCAACAGCCTATCCCGGTCGATGGATAAATGAAAATAATCTGTCATATCCTGGCCTCCCACAAAAAATCAGGACCTTGATCATACCATATTTTTTCCAATGGTACAAGGGTACTCATTCAGTTCCCAATGCCTGGTCATAGTAGTAAGTAACCAACAGGTCCACACAGGCCCCATAGGACTGTATTCCCAGCTCCTGGCCCTGCCCTTTCAGGAAGGTATCATAAGCTTGCTCCGCCGCTTCCTCAACCGGAGACTCCAGCGCGTTCCAGTAGGCATTATTGGTGTTCCAATCAAGGGAAAGGGACGGGGTGAACCAGGTCTGGGCAATTTCGCTCCACGCCTCCGGCGCCACGGGATATAAAGCGTTACACAACTGGATCAGACCCATGAGATAGCCGGAATATTGAAACACCACATCGTCACAGGACAGGCAGGCGGCAATTCCTACAAAATTTGCCTCCAGCTCAGAGGCCACCATACGCTGATGGGACATCTCATGGGCGATGGTGGCAGGGATCAGGCAAGCGGGGGCGTCAACATTAACATTGGCTTCTCCTGTAAAGGGAAAATACATGCCAGTAAATCCCAGAATGCTCTGAAGGCGGGAACAAACCAGAGGCTTTGCTTTTACTGATTTCATCTCCAGACAGGGAAAGGTTTCCTCCAATTGGTCGTAGACCGTTAAACCGGTTTCAAACCAGGAAGCCTGATCCCGCAGAAATTGACCGTCACCGTCTCGCGGGACCTGGTCTGCCAAAGCAGCCGCCTGCTGGGCAAACCAATCCGTCACCAGGGCGAGCTCCTCCACCGAGTGGGGCTGGTCCTCCAACCCGCTTCGCTGCGCAAAACTGGAGGAATAATAAGCCGCGTTCCACAGCCAACAAAAAGCACACCACAGCCACAGCCATACCGCTGCCAGTGTCAACAGCTGCCGAAGCAGCATAACCCCGTTTCGTTCCCGCCATAGATAGACAAACGCCCGTATGAGCCAAAGGAGATTTCCCAGGAAAAATAGGGCGATCATCACTTCCATAACGGAAAAGGGTGCAACCGACCAGAAACGTCCCAGTCCCTGCTCCAAGGGCCCCATCACCTGAAAGACCCAGGTGTCCATCACCGCTTGGTTCCCCTTTAACCCATAAAACAGACCGCACAGTGCCAATGGAACCACCATAGCAATGGCCAGGCCCCAAACCGGCCGCTGTGTCCTCAGGTATTTCATGTCAACCTCCTGTCGTCTCCATGGCGTCTTTCCGTTCTACCACCATTATCACCGGCCCGGTGGTCCATTCCCTCCCAGGTTTAACCACCGATGGAAAGCACAGATCGTATAAATCCGTACACCGGCTTTCCAAAGAAAAAAGAGCTTGTCCCGCCTGCTCCAGCTTCTGGGCGTGGGCCGGTTTCGTCACAATGGGCAGCTGAGCCCGCTCCTTCATGGCGCGCAGCAACTCACGCCCCCGGCTGTTAAAGGCCAACGCACGCAGATAGGGCGGTTGAGCTGGGATATCCTGAGCCCTAATCCCAAGATAGGCCCACAGCGCCAGCCTGCGTATGCGGGCATGGGTATAGCGTTTTGTCTTCACCTGCTGGTAAAAATCCTCCATGGAGACGCATTGCCGTCCGGCCCGTTCCAAGCGCTGAGTCAGCCCCTCCTCTCCGCCCGAATCCGGCAGGCCGGCCCAGTCGGTCTGGCTCATGGTTCGCACACGGGCCAGCATAGCCCGTTCAATCTGCACCAGGGATGGAAGCTCTCCACCCTGCTCCAATATTCCTCGTTCCCCAGGAACAAAATAGGGTTCCGCTTGGGACCACAGCCCCTGAGACAAGCATTCCCTGAGCTGTGTAGCGGAGACAAAGGACCGTGCTTTTGAACCTGTGGAATTTGGTTGTGTCATCTCCTGTGGGGCGAGGAGGACATTGTGTCCCGCTCCCTCCCGGCGTACGGTCATCGGTGTGATGGGACTGTCCAGCCGCCGAAGGGCACGTATATATTCAATTCCCAGGTTGTTGTTCGGGGTAGCAAGTAGTTTTCCTTCCCACCCAATTTGCTCTCGTACTGCGCTCTCCCGGGCAGACGCCATAGACATTCCCTGTCCAATCAAGGTATGCAGCCGCTCCTGACAGTCCGGTCGGTCCAGACAGGCGGCCACCTGTTCCAGCGGCCCCACCTCCCCGTACTCGCTTCCAAAGGAGAGTACGTCCACCACCCCGGTTCCATGGAGCAGAGACACCGCCCCCCAGGCAAAGGACTCTGCCGATGCCGTAGCCCAGACAGTGGGCAGCTCCAGCACCAGGTCCACTCCGCCCATCAGAGCGATTTGGGCGCGCCGCCATTTATCCGCAACAGCGCAGTGAGTCTGCTGTACCCAGTTCCCACTCATAACGGCTACTACGGCGCAGTCGCCCG
This sequence comes from Flavonifractor sp. An100, assembly GCF_002161175.1. Classification (GTDB taxonomy): domain Bacteria; phylum Bacillota; class Clostridia; order Oscillospirales; family Oscillospiraceae; genus Lawsonibacter. The sequence goes on from NZ_NFMA01000005.1 coordinate 86,456, forward strand.
GAAACGCAGCCTTTGTCTGGGCGATTTGATAGGCGTGACCCGTGTGAAAGGGGTTATATTCTGCAACAATCCCGGCCACGTGCAAGGCAATCACCTCTCCGGAAAGATTTTTTATGTTTTTCTCAAAAAGCGGTTGTCCAAACCGGGAAAAAGCGCTAAAATAACAGAAACGGGATGTGTCTTATTGTACCGTGTTCCCACAGTTAAGACAACCGTCAGATTGTAAATTTTGATTTGCGAAGGAGATTGATTCCCATGAACATTCTGGTCATCAATGCCGGCAGCTCTTCTTTGAAGTATCAGCTGCTCAACCCCGAAACCCAGGAGGTCCTGGCCAAGGGTCTGTGTGAGCGTATTGGGATTGACGGCAAGTTTACTTATAAGCCTGCCGGCAAGGAGGCCATCAAGGAGGCCGACGTGGCCATGCCCACCCACTCCGAGGCCATTCAGGCTGTGCTGAATGCCCTGGTGGATGAGAAGAACGGCGTAATCGGCTCTATGAAGGAGATTGACGCTGTGGGACACCGTGTGGTCCACGGCGGCGAGAAGTTTGCCAAGTCCGTCCTCATTACCGACGAGGTGATGGCTGCCATCGAGGAGTGCAATCCCCTGGCTCCCCTGCATAACCCCGCTAACATCATTGGCATTAAGGCCTGCCAGGCTCTCATGCCCGGCACCCCCATGGTGGCTGTGTTTGACACCGCCTTCCATCAGACCATGCCCCCTGTGGCCTACACCTATGCCCTGCCCTACTCCTACTACACCCAGGACAAGGTTCGCCGCTACGGCTTCCACGGAACTAGCCACAAGTATGTCTCTCAGCGGGCTGCTGCCATGCTGGGTAAGCCCATGGAGCAGTTGAAGCTGATCTCCTGCCACCTGGGCAACGGCTCCTCTGTGACTGCCATCGACGGCGGCAAGAGCGTGGACACCTCCATGGGCTTTACCCCCCTGGCTGGCCTGCCCATGGGTACCCGTTCTGGTGACATCGATGCCGGCATTATGGAGTACCTGATGAAAAAGTACAACATGGACATCAAGGAAATGCTCAATGTTCTGAACAAGAAGTCCGGCGTACTGGGTATCTCCGGTGTTTCCTCTGACTTCCGTGATCTGGAGGCCGCTGGTGCGCAGGGCAATCAGCAGGCTGCTCTGGCGGTTGAGGTCTTTGAATACGGTGTAAAGAAGCTCATCGGTTCCTATGCTGCCGCCATGGGCGGCGTGGACGCCGTGATCTTTACCGCTGGCGTAGGCGAAAACGGCGGCGGCAATCGCGCCAATATCACCGCTGGTCTGGAGTTTATGGGCATCAAGATTGACCCCGAAAAGAACAAGATCCGCGGTCAGGAGATCGACATTTCTGCTGAGGGTGCCACAGTCCGCACTCTGGTCATCCCCACCAACGAAGAGCTGATGATCGCCATGGATACTGCTTCCATTGTAAAGGGCTGATTTCACTTCTCTACTCGAAAAAACAGGACGGGCAGTGCCCGTCCTGTTTTTTCTACAGTGAGATATTTTTGCCGTTTGCAGGGTATTGTAGGAGAAGACCTTTTCAGAAAAGGAGGCTGAGATATGCCTACGGAACAAGAATTTTCTGCTCTGGCTCAACAGTATATGGATTTTGTGTATCGTGTTGCTCTCAGCTGCGTCCGACATCCTATGGATGCCGATGATGTGACGCAGAATACCATGCTCCGCCTATGCCGGGCCCATATTTCCTTTGAAAGTGAGGCCCATATCCGGCACTGGCTGATTCGGGTAACGGTAAATGAATCCAAACGACTGCTCACTGCCCCTTGGCGTTCCCGCACCGTGTCTCTGGAGGAGTTGGCGACCATCCTCCCTGCTCGGCCTCCGGAAGAACGTGAGGTCCTCTCCGCTGTCTTGTCTCTGCCCAAAAAGTACCGCCTCCCCCTCTATCTCTACTACTATGAGGGGTACTCGGTCGGGGAAATCGCATCCCTTCTCAAACAAAAGCCTTCTACCGTGCAAACCCATCTGGCCCGGGGACGAGAGCAGCTGAAAACCATGTTAAAGGAGGAGTAAGAATATGGACGACTGGATTAGACACTATCAATCCGCTTACTCACACCTTCATCCCTCACCCCAAGTGCAAAAGGTGGTGGCAGGAATGCGGCCAACCTCCCAGTCCGGACACTACGTACGGCGGGTTTCCAGGGTACTGGTAGCCGCGCTGCTTCTCCTGGCTCTGTTAGGGTGCGGTGTAGCCGCTGTCATATACATAGAAGATATTCAGGGCTTGTTTGCCCGGCGTTGGCAGCAGCTCACCGGGCAATCAATGGCTCCGGAGCAATCGGCTTTGGTGGAACGGCTCAGCCAAGAGATCAATCAGAGCCAGACGGTAAATGGGGTAACGGTAACCTTGGATTCCGCCACGGTAGGCGACGATGTGTTTTATCTTTTGGTACGGGTGGAGGACCGTGACCGGATTGGCAGAAAGGGATGTAGCTTTGAGAATTTTGATGTCCAAATATCCCCTGACCCTGCATCTCAGCTTCAGGGAATAGGTGGTTGTGGTTGGAGCACCCAGGGAACCGATGAGGAGGGGCGGTCTTTGTTTTTGGTGGAACACCAATATACCGCTGAGGATGGCTCTTCTTTCGATCCGGCCCCGCTGCAGATTACCCTTACCCTGACCAATCTCTGCCGAGGGAGTGGGGATGACTACCAGCTTCTGGCGGATGGTGTGTGGAGCTTCCAGGCTGTTCTGGACCGCACACAAATTCCTCCCCCTATCCATCTCTCCGATATCCAGGCATATGTGACAGATTACTTCTCTGAAGAGGTGTTTGAGGGGACCTTCACCAACATTCAGGTCTCCAGCACCGGAATTACCTATGACCAGACCTTTGCAGACGGCCAGTTCCCCGACTTTTTCCCTGTGCTGGTCCAGTTGGACGGAACAGAAATTCCAGGGGCAAATGGTTTTGGCTCGAAATTGACTGAGGATACCTTCCGGTGTACCCACCAGTGGAGCGTGCCGGTGGACCTCACTTTGGCTGCAGCGGTTCGCTTTGGCGATACAGAAATTCCGATACCGTAAAGAAAGCCGTCCCATCGTTGATGGGGCGGTTTTCCTTTGGCCTGACAGCGTTGACAATCCCCCCTCCAGAATTTATAATGAAACCAATTTAATTTAGCCAGATAAATTTAGAGAAGGGAGCCCGACGATGGATATTCACGTCAACGATGTGCTGAAGATGAAAAAAGCTCATCCCTGTGGCAGCCAGGAGTGGTTAGTTCTCCGGGTTGGCATGGATTTCAAATTGCGCTGCCAGGGCTGCGGCCACGAGGTCATGCTCCCACGCAGCAAGGCAGAAAAAAGCATCCGCAAGGTATTTCGGGATGGTCAGGCTGTGGAGGTATAGGCCTGGTTCTCCCTGACCGATACTACGGAAAGAAGGGTTTTCTATGAACAAGCGCTACTGGAGTGAGCGGATTCAATCGTTAGTTCCCTATACCCCAGGGGAACAGCCCAAGGATCGGGTTTTTATCAAGCTGAACACCAATGAAAACCCCTATCCCCCCTCCCCCAAGGTGCTCCAGGCCATCCGGGAGGCCACAGACGACCGTCTTCGTCTCTATCCAGATCCGGAGGCGGTACAGCTGAAGGAGGCCATTGCCCACTACCACGGTCTCTCCCCTGACCAGGTCTTCTGCGGCAACGGCTCAGACGAAGTGTTGGGGCTGTGCTTCTATGCCTTTTTTACCCCCGGGAAAAAGGTCGTATTCCCCGACATCACTTATAGCTTTTATCCGGTTTATGCCCAGCTGTTCCAACTGGACTATGAAGAAATTCCTCTGAATGACGATTTCTCCCTCCCCATAGAGTCCTTCCTGGGCAACAACGGCGGAGCGGTCATCTGCAACCCCAATGCCCCTACCGGCAAGGCCCTTTCACTTTCTGACATTCGCCGGATTTTGGAGGCAAACCCGGATGTGGTGGTCATGGTGGACGAGGCCTATGCCGAGTTTGGTGCGCAATCTACCGTCCCGCTGCTGCGGGAGTATCCTAATTTGGTTACCATCCATACCCTCTCCAAATCCCGTTCCCTGGCCGGTATGCGCCTAGGCTATGCCCTGGGCAGTCCCGACCTGATTGCTGGGGTAAATTGTGTGAAGAACTCCTTCAACTCCTACCCCATTGACCGCCTAGCTCTGGCTGCCGGAACGGCCGCCATGGAGGATGTGGACTATTTTGAACAGACTCGCAGACAGGTGATGGAGACCCGGGAACAAACGGTTGCCACCCTACGGTCTCTGGGGTTCCAAGTTTTGGATTCTGCGGCAAACTTCATTTTTATCTCCCACCCCAAGTGCCCTGGCGGAGAGCTCCAACAGGCGTTGCGGGACCGCGGGGTTCTGGTACGCTGGTTTAATAAGCCGCGGATTCGGAATTATCTGCGGGTATCCATTGGAACATCGGAAGAAATGCAGGCCATGTGTAATGCTTGCCAGGAAATTTTGAAAGGATAATGGATTATGCGATATGACAGCGACCTTTTGTACCGTCCGCCTGGTGAGTGGAAAAGCTATCTGCTCCAGTGCACCATTGGCTGTTCCAACAATCAATGTACCTTCTGCGGCATGTACAAGGAGAAAAAATTTCGGATTCGTCCGGTGGAGGAAATTTTAGAGGACATTGATATGGCCCGGGACTACTATGGCCCCGGCCTGCAGCGGGTATTTTTGATGGATGGCGACGCCATTATTATGAAGACCCAGGAGCTGCTGCAAATCCTACAAAAGCTCTATCAGACCTTCCCTGCCCTGGAAAAGGTCACGTTATATGCCGGTCCCCGCAGCACGCTGTCAAAATCCCCTCAGGAATTGCGGCAGCTCCATGAGGCAGGGCTCTCCCGCGCCTATCTGGGCGTGGAAAGCGGCAGCGATACCGTTTTGAAGTTTATTCATAAGGGCGTGGATGCCCAACAGATGCTTCTGGCTGGCCAACGTTTGGTGGAGGCCGGGATCGACCTCTGGGTCACAGTAATCCTGGGCCTGACGGGTGCCCGGGGCGAGGGCGGGGATTGGGAGGAACACATCCGTTCCACCGCCCAGATGATCAATGCCATGAAGCCCCGCCACCTATCCGCCATGACCTTTGCTCCTGCCAAGGGTACACCGTTGGGCGAAGAGGTTTTGGCCGGAAGGTTCCAGGTCTGTTCGCCGGATCACATTTTGGAGGAGTGCCGGCTGCTGATCGAAAATCTGGATGTGGATCCTCTCCACTTTACCAGTAACCACGCCTCCAATTACTTGCCCTTGAAGGGCGGTCTGCCGGAGGATCGGGAGAAGTTCCTATCCCTGATTGACCAGGCCCTGGCCGGAAAAATTCAATTGCGGAAAACCTTAAATCGCGGCATTTAATTTCCTCCAGCAACCAGTGAAAAAGCGGTAGCCTGTGCATAAAAATAGACAAAGAATTTGTCATTTTTAGGTTGCACTTTTCACAAAAAAACAGTACAATAAGTGCGGCCCCAGTTCAGGGATTTTTCACCTTGAACATGGGGAGCACAACTTAAGGAGGTCAAGCATGAAACTCGCAATCATTGGTATTGGTCAGCTTGGGTCCCAACTCTTTCGCGCCGCACAAGGTCCGGAGCGTCTGGTCATCGATCAGATGCCCAAATCTTTGGAAAAGGTCGCCGATGTGGCTGAACTCGGCACTAGCACTCAACTGTCTGCGGCCGCAGCCTGCCAGGTGGTAGCGGCTGCTCTTCCTGCTCCCTTTTGCCCCGATGCGTTTCAGCAGCTCTGTCCCCACCTACAGCCCGGTACGATTGTAATCAATTTTGCGACTGGATGGCTGATTCCTGATGAGCTGAGAAAAGAATTCCCCCAGCTTAAGCTGGTAGAGGCAAAGCTGGTCGGTTCTGCTGTTGGTATTTCTGAGGGTTTAAAGAGTCTGTTTGTTCTGGGAATCCAAGACGAGGAGCTCTGCAAGACCATTCAGTCCTGCTTCCCTCCCTTCCGTTTCATCATGGGGGATACCTCTATCGTCAAGCATATCAACACCTGCGCCACCGCTACCGCCCTGCGCGCTGCGGTTCAGCTGCAGCGTGAGCTGGCTGAGTTCCCCCAGGAGATGATCAACGCAGCTACTGCCGGCCTTATGCCTGGTGTGTTGATCTCCTACGAGCGGAATACCTTAGGTGAATTTGCCCGCAATATTCTGGAACAGGTTCAGAAGGAGTCCTAAGCGTTACGATATTTTACATCACGAGCAGGTACGTGTTTCGTATCTGCTTGTTTTTTATTCCCTCACCAGTCGAGGAAATGCGGCTTCTTCTCTCCTTCCACGTCTTTTTTCCCCTATTCCTGCCAAAATCTCCGGCTCAGTCCATAAAAAGGGACGACTCCTTTCCCTTTTCCTCGCACATGGACAACTATATAATGTGGTCAACATTCGAATTAAAGGATTGGAGACACAAGATAATGGAGATTGAAATTGCAGCCCGCACCTGTAAGGACGAGGCGGGAAGGAACCACCGTTTCCACTATTTTTTGACGGTAGAAGCCGTGGAGAGCGGCAGGCTGTTCTGCGAGGACTACGGGGTCCGGATTCAAGAGGAGGAAGGTGACAACACTGCTGTTCCGTCAATTACAACCAGCGCTACCCGCATTGACGAACTGATGACTTTACTGGTGGATCACAAGGTTGGTCCTGCGGGGCTGATGGACGTGATTTCCGACTGGTTATAAAAAAAACCGCGCTGGGTTTTCCCAGCGCGGTAAGGTATTACTTCTTTCGATTATCAATCTTCTGCATAACGGCAACCAGCAGGGCGATGATGCCAAGCACCACGAAGATTCCCAGCATGCCCTGACCCATCATTCCAAGGGCCTGTGCAATATTTTCCATATTCATCGTTCTGCTCCTCCTTTAACCGCCAATCATATGAGTGGCACAGTATTGCAGTATCACACCGCCCGCCACAACGGAAGCGATCTGACCGGAAACGTTGGCGGCTACCGCATGCATCAACAGGTGGTTCTGGGAATCAGCCTCCTGCCCCAGCTTCTCAATCACACGAGAGGACATGGGGAAGGCAGAGATTCCAGCCGCACCAACCATAGGATTGATTTTGTTGTGGGGAGTAAAAAGATTCAAGATCTTGACGAACAGCACACCCACTACAGAGTCCAGAACAAAGGCTACCAAGCCCAGGCCCATGATCAGCAGAGTTTCGGGCTTAACAAACTGATCTGCCTTCATGGAGAAGGAGATGGTAATGCCCAGCAACAGGGTGATGAGATTGGCCAACTCGTTCTGCGCGGTCTGAGACAGCGTGGTCAGCACTCCGCACTCCCGGATCAGGTTGCCAAACATCAGGAAACCAACCAGAGCCACGGAAGAGGGGGCTACCAGTCCAGCAATGACCGACACGATAATGGGGAACAAAATCCGCAGCCTACGGGAGACGCCCTGAGCTCTATAGGGCATACGCATAGCGCGGTCCTTCTTGGTAGTAACCAGTTTAATAGCAAAGGGCTGGATAATGGGAACCAACGCCATGTAAGAATAAGCAGCCACCGCAATGGCGCCTACGTAGTTGGACTGGAGAGTTTTGGAAACCAGAATGGAAGTGGGGCCATCAGCGGCACCGATAATGCCGATGGAAGCCGCATCCTTCATGTCAAAGCCCAACGCCGCAGCCAGCAGAATGGTGAGGAAAATACCGCCCTGGGCAGCTGCGCCACACAAAAACAGCTTGGGATTGGCCAGCAGAGGACCGAAATCAATCATGGCGCCGATGCCGATAAACAACAGAATGGGCATGGCCTCACTGGCCTCAATTCCGGTTTCAAACAGCCACTGGATAATGCCAGGTACCTCACCCAGGCCATCGCTGAATTGGTTAATCACACCAGATACAGGCAGATTCACCAAAATCGCACCAAAGCCCATAGGCATGAGCAGCGCGGGCTCAAAGCCCTTTTCAATAGCCAGCCAGATCAGCAGGCCACCAACCACATACATGACCATCTGCTGCCAGGTAATGGACAGCAGACCTTCCCATAAAAATTCCATGTCTCTATCATCCCTTCCTTGTCTAACCCTTGGATCTACTTTGCTGTAAGCATTCCCATTTTTTATATAAAAAAGACCTGCGCTCCGATTTGGAACGCAGGTCTGGTCAATTAAGACAAAGCCAGGTCACACCTAGATGACCATGCTGTTGGCTTCGCCGCATGCGGATGCATGCCGACTACTCCCCTTTGCTGTATAGGGATGGTATCACAGGAAGGGCCTCCTTGTCAAGAAAAAAGGCGGGATATTTTCCCTGAAATTTAGAACTACCACGGAAGAAATGTTTTGCAGAAAAGTTGTCCTGAAACTATCAAAGCTGGGCAAGGGTTTCTTCAATGGCCCCTTCCTCCGCCTGCATGGCCTGCAAAGTAAGCTGCAGCAGCCGGTCCAAGTCCCATCCCAGCAGCTCGGCTCCGGAAGCGATCACATCACGGGAGCAGCCAGCAGCAAATTTTTTATCCTTAAACTTCTTTTTTAGAGACTTCAGTTCCATATCCGATACACTTTTGGACGGACGCATCAGAGCGGCTGCCCCAATCAGACCAGTCAGCTCGTCAACCGCATATAGAACCTTTTCCATCTCATGCTCCGGCTTTACATCCACCTGGTGGCCCCAGCCGTGGCTGGCGGTGGCGTGGATCATCGCCTCCTCTACCCCGGCCTCGCGCATCAGTTCCTGCGACTTGATACAGTGCTCCTCAGGCCACTGCTCAAAGTCCAGATCGTGGAGCAGTCCCACCATCGACCAGAAGGGTTCCTCCTCTCCATAGCCCAATTCCCGGGCAAACCACCCCATCACATGCTCCACTGTGACAGCGTGGCGCAGATGAAAGGGCTCCTTATTGTACTTTGTCAGCAGGGCCCAGGCCTGCTCTCGGTTCATGGACATGGTTTGTTCCTCCCTAGTAAGAATAAGATAGGGATGACCGGCTCCCATTACGTGGAACCGTCATCCCTTATTTTATAAAACCAGTGGGGCAATCTGTCAATAGGCTACCACGATGCCTCCGTCATTGGCGTAAACGGTGGTAATTCCCCTTGCCTCCAGGATAATCACATTGGAAAAGGCACATTTCGACTCCACTAGAGCTTTTACTTGAAAGGCTCGCTCCAGGCAGTTACAGTGACTGATGGCCAGTGTGCGGCCCTTGTGGTCAGGGTCCTCTGCCATCCGATCCACCATCTTGCCAAGGGCCTGTTTCATAGACAGCGCCTGCCCCAGCTTGCAGATCTCCCCCTCCGGAGTGGCGCCCATAAACAGCTTTATTTTCAGTGCTCCGGTGACCACAGCCTGCAACTTGGTCAGGCGACCGTTTTTCCGCAAGTTTTCCAGAGTCTCCAACACAAAGAGTGTTTTCATACGGTAGATGAACTGTTCAACCTCTCGCACAACATGCTTGAATGGCATGCCAGAACCGGCCAGTTCCCGGATTTTTAAAGCCACCATCACCTCTCCAGCCGCTGCCGAACAGGAGTTAAACACGTGGACGTTGACCTCTGGATGTTCCTCCTCCAGCAATAGCCTGGCCTGCTCGGCACTGTTGTGTGATCCGCTGAGCAATGCGGAAAGGGTAACCACATAGATATCCTGATCTCCACTGCGGTAGGCATCCAGATAACTCTGGGGAGAGGGACAGGAGGTGGAAGGCGCGGCCTCACTCTGCTTCATGGACCAAAGTAAATCCGCCTGGTCAAAGGTTTCGTCGTCTACAAAGGTGCTGCCGTTGGAATAGATGGTCAGGGGGACCACTGAAAAGCAGGGGTCCTTTCTCATCTGTGCAGTCAAATCGCAGCAGCTGTCTACAACGATTTTAAAACTCATGAAGCTCATCTCCAAATATGGTTTTAAAAACCAGATTATTTTATTTAGCTTAGCACATTCCTATGAACCTGTAAAGGGGGAGCAGTAGTTTCTGTGTACTTTTTTACCTAACCGTGTCTAATAATGAATGGCCCAGCTCCTCCTCCAGTTCCGCTACCAGCTTCCGGTCTTCCTTAGAGGACAAATCCAGCTGTTCAAACAGATCGGGACGGCGCTCCCAAGTACGGAGGATGGATTGCTTTCTCCGCCATTGGTCCACCTTGGCGTGGTTCCCGGACAACAGGATGGACGGAACCGCACGGTCATGCCAAATTTCGGGCCGTGAATATTGGGGGGCCTCTAAGGTGCCACTCCAATGGCTCTCGTTTTCATAGCAGGATGGGTCGGACAGTACCCCTGGAACCAATCGGCACACCGCATCTGCTACGGCCATGGCTGGAATTTCTCCTCCCGTCATGACAAAGTCCCCCAGGGAGATCTCTTCGTCCACGCATTCCTCAATAAAGCGCTCATCAATTCCCTCATAATGTCCGCAGACTAAGATCAGGCGGTTATAGCTGTCCTTTAAACGCCTGGCATCCGCCTGGCAGAAGGTCTTTCCGGCAGGAGACAGATAAATGGTATGGATTCGCTCCCCTGCTTCATCGCAGATGTGTTTCCAGCAGTGATAGAGGGGGTCAGCCTGCATTACCGCTCCCCGCCCTCCTCCGTAAGGGTAGTCATCCACCTGCTTCTGTTTATTCTTTGTATAGTCCCGAATTTGGTGGCACTCAATGCGGATATATCCCCGTTCTTGACCACGGCCTAAAACCGATTCACACAGCATATCTCCCACCACATCAGGAAATAATGTCATTATATCAATCCGGTACATGGGCTTTCGCTCCTTGCTTTTTATGTTCCCCTTTGGCCCTTTCGGGCCGTCATCATTATAAAGAATTTTCCTCTTTTTTTCAATCTGCTTTTATACAATGGGGAAATTTCTTTCAAAAGGTGAGAAAAAGCCGAATTAATGCTATCTTTTTTTCCGGAAATGTGGTATGATTCCAGCGGTTAATCACATCTTCCGAAAGTGAGGTTTTTGATATGTATTGTGTCCGCAATGTGACGGAGGATTTGGTGTGGATTGGCGCGAACGACCGTCAGGCCCCCATTTTTGAGGCCACCCATCCCGTCCCCAAAGGGATGTCCTTTAACTCCTACCTGCTGTTGGACGAGAAAACTGTCCTGTTTGACACGGTAGATCGGGGCGTTCAGACCCAGTTCTTTGAAAATCTGGAGCACGCTTTGGGCGGACGGAAGCTGGACTATGTCTTTGTCCACCACATGGAGCCCGACCACGCCGCTACTTTAGGCGACTTGATGATCCGTCATCCAGAGGCCACCATTGTGTGCAACGGGAAATCCATCAACATGATCCGTCAGTTCCACTGCACTGATCCCAAGGGTGCCATCCTGGTCAATGAGGGGGACACCCTCTCCACCGGCCGGCACCAGTTTACCTTTGTCAATGCCCCCATGGTCCACTGGCCGGAGGTGATGGTCAGCTACGACTCCACCGACAAGATTCTCTTCTCTGCCGATGCCTTTGGAACCTTCGGCGCGCTGAATGGCATCCTGTTTGCGGATGAGGTGAATTTTGAGCGGGACTGGCTGGACGAAGCCCGGCGCTATTATACAAACATTGTGGGCAAGTACGGCTCTCAGGTAACCGCCCTGCTCAATAAGGCTGCCAAGCTGGATATCCGTTATATCTGTCCTCTCCACGGTCCCGTGTGGCGGGATAACTTCTCCTTCATTTTGGATAAGTACACAAAGTGGGCCTCCTATCAGCCGGAAACCCAGGGAGTCCTCATCGCCTTTGCCTCCGTCTATGGAGGCACGGAGACTGCGGCCAACATTCTGGCCTGCCGGTTGGCGGAACGTGGAATCCCTGTGGAAATGTATGATGTGTCTGTCACCCACTATTCCTACGTCCTGTCTGCCGCATTCCAGTACAGCCACCTGGTCTTCGCTTCCACCACCTATAATAACGGAATCTTTGTTACCATGGAGAACCTGCTCCATGACCTGGCCCACCACAACCTCCAGAATCGGAAGGTCGCCCTGATCCAAAACGGTTCCTGGGCTCCTGCCAGCGGCAAGCTGATGACCCAGATTCTGGAATGTATGAAGGGAATGGAGATTTTGGAGGCGCCCTTTACCCTCAAATCCGCCCTTGCTCCGGGACAGGAGCAGCAGCTGGATGACCTGGCGGGTATTTTGGCCGCGTCGGTGCGCGGGGAGGAGCCCGTTGTAGAGGAGCCTCAGGCCCAGGAAAAGCCCCATGGTTTTGTATGCAAAATCTGCGGCTTTATCTACGAGGGCGACACCCTGCCCGCTGACTTTGTCTGCCCCATCTGCCGGCGGCCGGCCAGCGACTTTGAGCCGTTGAGCTGATTTGATCAAAATAAATAAGGAGTCTGTGGTATGAGTTATGTCTGTGACCTGTGCGGGTTTCGTTATGACGAGGTCGAAAAGGGCCCCATGCCTGAGGATTATACCTGTCCCCTGTGCGGAGCGGACAAAAGTCACTTTGAACCTGACCCCTCCTGAACGCAAAAAAGGACGGACCATAAAATGGTCCGTCCTCTTTCTATCTAAAAATTACCGGGAAATCAATACCTTTCCCTTTTCCAACGCGGCAGGAGAGATGTTTCGTGTATGCCGGATCTCCTCCCAGACGGTGGTCTTCTTCACAAAGCTGCCCAGCGTAATGGGCACCCAGGAGAGCAGGAACAGCCAGTACAGGGCCAAGCTCTTAAGAAGCCGCCGGTCCCATTTTCCCTCTACAGTTAGCACCAGGCCTGCCGCCAACGTGGAGACCAGTGCAGTCATAATTAGGTTGAGTAGCACAGCACCCAGGAACACAGCGGGGACTTCGATGAGTTTATGGCATCCCGAGCATGCCGCCAGCGAGGAGACAATCAGTCCCAGAACTGCCGCCACCTGGTAGGCGGGAATAAGAAGAGTTGCTCCCAAATCAATCAGTGCAGGCAGAGAACCTCCCGTCCCAATGGACCGCCAGGTCCGCCCCAGATACTGTCCGGCTACCTGAATGGTCCCGCTGGTCCAGCGGCGGCGCTGTTTCACTGATAACGCATAATCTAGGGGCTGTTCATCATAGGTGATGGCCTTGGGCACCCAGCTCACCTTCTCCCCTGCCATGATGCACTGGGCGGTAATCTCCAAATCCTCACTGATCGTGTCGGTACGCCATCCGCCCAGATGCTCCAGAGTTCGGGCAGAGATCATAAAGCCCGTTCCGTTGACCAGAGCGGACAGCCCTAATCCAGCCTTCCCCCCGTTATGGAACCGGTCCATCATCCAGTAATAGATGGAGTAACAGCCAGACATGACTGAGTCATAGGGGTTTTTGCTGTCCCGGTACCCCTGGGCCACCCGGGCCCCGGCCAGATAGGCGTTGTTCATCTCCGCCAAAAAGCGGCGGTCCACCACGTTGTCCGCATCAAAGACACAGTAAGCGTCATACTGTCTGCCACGCAGGCGGTGATAGGCGAACCGGAGCACTTCTCCCTTGCTCTTCACCGGTACCGTACATTCCAACACCTTCGCCCCAAAATTCACAGCGGCCTGAGCCGTGTTATCGGTACAGTTATTGGGAATTACCCAAATGTCATACAGATCTTGGGGGTAATCCTGGGTCAGCAGACTGTTGATCAGTGGCCCAATCACCAGTTCTTCATTTCTAGCTGCAATCAACACCGCAAAACGAGTGCGTGCTGGATGCCAGCCATAGTCCAAGGGACGGCGCCAGGACATTAGTCCAGTGATGAAATAGTAGCCGCCCCAAATGGAAACCGACAAACACAACAGGCCGGATATGACCACTAAAACAGAAATCAACAACTCCATGCTCTGTCCCTCCTTTTTTGCTCTGGGGCTATCATAGCAAATATTTGTTAAGGACAGAGTAAGGGAACCATTAAGATTTGATAAAGAGATTCTTAATTTCCCATTTTTTCTACATCAAACCAAGGAAAATCTTGTCATAGGACATGTCTTGCCCCTCATAGGGTGGTAGAAAAGCAAGGGAGGGCGACCATATGAAAATCCGGCTGGAAGAACTGCGGTATAAGGAAGTCATCAGCGTCACCGATGGCTGTCGGTTTGGGTTTGTGGAGGACGCCGAGCTGGAGCTGGATGACGGGCGGGTCACCGCTTTGATTATCCCGGGCCGGCGCCGTCTGTTTGGCCTGCTGGGGCGAGAGGCGGACCGCCGCATCTCCTGGGATATGGTCAAGCGCTTTGGGGAGGACATCATTTTGGTTGAGGATGCCCCCCATATTCCGGCGATTGAGTAGGCTCCTCTGGTTACAGTTCCACCGTTGTTCCTGTTTCAAAAAACCACAATACCGTCCGGATAACCGGTCGCTTTAAAATGGCGGACAGTGCCTGCACATAGGCCTGTAGCTGGGGACGATATTGCTCCCCACGCTCCTCTTCCTGCCCCGGAGCAATCCGGTCCGACTTAAAGTCCACCACGGTCACGCCCTCATCACTTTGAAACCACGCGTCCACGACGCCCTGGAGCAAAATTTCCTCGCCCTCCCCGGCATCGGGATAATAATCCGATGCCGGTACCAAAAGTGAAAATTTAAATTCCCGGTTGCACACTTTGGCCTGGACCATCTCCTGTCCCAACGGGCTGGAGAAAAAAGCGGACAGCCGTTCCGGCTCGATGCTTTTCCCTTGCAGAGGCGTTAAAAATCCCTGTTCCACCAGTTCGTCTACCTGCTGCGCAATGGCCTGGGGGGTGTGCTCTCCCTCCAGAGACAGGTATTGCATGGCAAGATGGAGGGCGGTTCCTCTCTGGGCCGGTGTCAATCCCTGCTCCTGTGCAATAAAATTGGGACGCTCCAGAGGCAGATGCCGCTGTGCTGTTTCCCGTGGTGTAACGCCCCCCTCTTCCGCTACCTCCTGGTCCAGAGTTCTCCCTTTAATTTGCGTGGCAGTCAATTTGGAGGGAATATTGGCACAGGCGGCCCAGGGATATTGCCATAGCCACCGCTCCAACAGTGTCTGCTCCTCTGCTTCCTCCTGGGGAGCTACTTCCGACTCCTGCTGTGTCGTCTGCTCCCACTGGGTCAGCGCCTCGCCTGGGATCCAGCGGATGGTCCAAGCAGGCCCCAGCGGAGAGGCGTCCACAGCCGGCAGATGGGCCAGCTCTCTCAGCTGCTCCGCCTCAGGACGGGTCAGTGCATGGAGCAGAACCCACTGTCCCACACTCTGTTGGCTTTCCAGCACCATGGGCGAAACTGGTGCGGACAAGTCCTCCTTCATTCGCTCCAAAGCCCGTACTCCCTCCGTCAGCGTCAGAGTGAGAATGAGCTTTTCCCTGGCCCGGGTCATGGCCACATATAGTAGGCGCAGTTCCTCCGCCATCATCTCCCGTTCCAACTGCCGTGCCACCGCCCGGCGCGCCAAGGTGGGATACTCAATCATCCGCTCCCGGTCCAGGCCCTTGGGGCCGACCCCCAGCACCGGATGAAACAACACCGGACGCATCAGATCCTCCCGGTTAAGGCGGCGGCTTAAGCCGCAGACCAACACCACCGGGCGTTCCAAACCTTTGGAGCGGTGGATGGACAGAATGGACACGCCCTCTCCTTCCCGGCCGGGTCCGACTACAGGGATTCTACCGCCAGTATCGTTCAGACGGTCCAGACGCAACAAGAATTGAAATAGGGTGCGACAACCCGATTCCTCCAACTGCCCAGCCAGGGCATAGAGGGCAAGCAGGTTATCCTGCCGCTCTCTGCCCCGGTCCATAGCGCCAAAGATGCCAAGGAGATTCGTCTTTTCATAGATATGCCAAATAAGCTGCCGGCAGGTCCGGTCCCCGGCTCCAAAGCGAAGCTCCGCCAGCTGGGTCAAAAAATCCTGGCAGGCTGGATCTCCCGCCGCGGCGTTCTCTTCCACCGCATGGTAGAAATCTCCATCTGCTCCCGCGCGCAGCAGTGCCAGTTGGTCAGCTGTGAAGCCGTACACCGGGGAACGTAAAGCGGAAATCAAAGCCACATCCTGGCGGGGGTTATCTACGATACGCAGGATAGAGAGGGCCACGTTGACCTCGGTGGTGGAAAACAGCTCCTCGCCCCCCTCCGCCTCCCAGGGGATTTGCTCCTCCTCCAGGGCACGCAAATAGTGGTGCAGAACCGTGCCAGGGCTGCGCAGGAGAATCATTATGTCCGACGGACGGACAGGACGCTGAGTATCGCCTTCGGTCACCATAAGGGGCTGGGACAGCAGCTGTTTGATCCTCCGGGCGGCAAACCGTGCCTCCAACAGATCCTTGCTCTCCTTCTCCCCCTCCTGTTCCCCTAAAAAGGAGAGATCCAGGGTATTAAATTCCAGCTCATAGCCGTTCCCCTCCGGGAATTTGGCCCCAGGCACCAATGCCTGGTCTTCCGTGTAGTCGATCTCGCCAAATTCCTCGGACATGATGTTCCGGAACAGGTCGTTGCAGCCCAGCAGCACCTGGGGCCGGGAACGGAAGTTCTGAGACAGCACCCGTTTGCGGGGCTGCCCCTTCTGGGCCTGCTCTCCGTTGGGAAAACGGCGGTACTTCTCCAAGAAAATGGTGGGGTCGGCCAAACGGAAGCGATAAATGGACTGCTTCACATCCCCCACCTGAAACAGCCGTTTCCCCTGATCGGAAATGGCGAAGAAAATGGCGTTTTGCACCTGGTTGGTGTCCTGATATTCGTCCACCATCACTTCTTCAAAGCGGGCGGACCAGCTGTGTGCCAGGGGGGTGGGACTGCCGTCCTCCTGCCGCAGCAGACGCACAGCAAAATGCTCCAAATCGGAAAAGTCCATCACACCCCGCCGTTTTTTCTCCGCGGCATAGGCCTTTTGTACATCAATGACCAGATCCATTAAAGCCTGGACAGCAGGCCGGGCCTGGGCCAACTCCTCCAACAGAGAAGCGCTGTCCCCCTCCATCAGCTGGGCCAACTTCTCCAGCCGTTTTTTACACCGGGAACGGATCGCCTTAACCCGTTCCGCCGCCAGTTGCCCTCGCTCCTCCTCCATAGGGCTGAGCTCCCGGCTGCGCTTCTTTTTTCGTCCCGCAGCTGGGAAAGAGATGGGCAGACAGGAGGCAGCCTCATCCCATTGGGACGAGGCCAAAAAGCGCTGAACATCCTCCAAAGAGGCGGACAGGGAGGGCCCATAATTGACCTGCAGCAGTTCGTCCTCCTGGGTCAGCTCCAGAGCGCGTGCCAGTTCTCCCACGCACCACTTTGCCTGCCTGTGGGCATCCTGCAGCAAAAGGGAGCCCCAGGGAGTCTGAGCCATGTCGGATACACCGTCCAAGGCCCACACTTCCCCTTGTTCCCTTAACCAGCG
The DNA here is from genome assembly GCF_002161175.1 of Flavonifractor sp. An100. GTDB lineage: Bacteria > Bacillota > Clostridia > Oscillospirales > Oscillospiraceae > Lawsonibacter. The sequence continues at coordinate 103,750 of NZ_NFMA01000005.1, forward strand.
CTCCGGATCGGGGTGGCTCTGCACCCGCCCGGAAATATCCAGAACAATTTGCACCAAACGGCTGTCATCCCGCCCGACGGACAGAGTGTCCACCAGGCAGGCAAAGGGGCTGTCCTCCTCCAGCCCCTGATAGCGCACATCCAGCACCTCTTCCAAAGTCCGGGCCAGCAGCACCTGGGCCTCCCCCTCGTCACACAGGCGGGTATCGGGGTCCAAATCCAGCTGATGTCCGCTCTCCCGCAGCAGGGCGGCACAGAAGGAGTGGATGGTGGAGATCTGTGCCTTATAGACTAGCGTAGACTGCCGACGCAGATGTCGGTCGCCCGGGCGCTGGGCCAACCGGGCTGCCAATTCCTGGGCAATCCGGGAGCGTAGCTCCGCAGCCGCCGCTTTTGTGTAGGTGATGACCAGAAAACGGTCAATATCCAACCGCTCCCGGTCCACATGGTCCAACAAACGCTCCACCAACACCCGGGTCTTGCCGGAGCCAGCAGCGGCGGAAACCAATAATTCTCCGCCCCGGTCATCTACGATATTTTTCTGCTCCTGCGTCAGCGGAAACGCCATACATCCTCCTCCTTTCCACTCTTTTTGCTTCTTGGATCAGGGCCGCAATAGGCTTAAAAACTTTTCAATACGGATTCCTTTATTTTTTTCCATCTCATCCTGCTCCAGGAAAATCAGGCGTTCCAAAACCTCCATTGCCTGCCGCACAGCAGGGCAAAGGCCATTACCGGCCAGCAGTTCTCCCACCAAAACGGCGGAAAACAGATCTCCAGTTCCGGGAAAATGGACCTTAATAAAGCGGTACGGAAGGGTGAAATACTCCTCCTTCTGGTGGTCATAGCCCCAAACCACATGGGCTCCGGTCTCCTGCTCCACACCGCTGGTCACCACGATGGACCGTGGCCCAAAGGCCCGCAGACCGTCCACAACTTGCCGGGCTTCCTTCTGACTCAGCGCCTCCTGGCCCTGATACAAACCGGTTAAAAATTCCGCCTCAGTCTGGTTGGGAACAATTACATCCGCCACTCCAATGAGTTGGCGCATATTTTCTACCGTCTCCTGGCTCACACCATTATAGAGCTTTCCCTCGTCCCCCATAATGGGGTCGGTCATCACCAGCAGCCCCTCTTTCCGCTGGCTGGCAATAAAGTCCCGGATAATCCCAACCTGGGCTGCGGAGGCCAAAAATCCAGTGGTGATGCAGTCAAACTGGAATCCCAATTCCTTCCATACATCAATAGCCTTTACCATATAATCTGTCGTGTCTAAAATGGTAAACTTGCCATAGTCCAGGGTATTGGATACCAGAGCGGTAGGAAGATTATATACACTGTGTCCGAAATTGGACAGCACAGGTAGCATCGCAGCCAGCGCTACCTTCCCATATCCAGGCATATCATTGATTATTAAAATGTTTTTGCTTTGCTCCATAGATGTTCTCTTCCTTCTTCCCAGTTCTTTAGCCCTTCGCCAAAAATTCCAGTACCAAGGCATTAAAAGCCTCCCACTGATCCCGGGCCAGGAAATGGGTCCCAGGCAAGATGGACAGGCGGCTGGTGGGGATAGAGGCAGAAATCGCCCGGGTATGGGCCTCCTTGATCATATCCCGGTCTCCGGCGACCACCAAGGTGGGCAGGCGCAGCTTTCGCAGCTCCAGCAAAGAGATATGGGGCTGATGAACCATAAGTTCCATCCGCTCCAACTTTGGCTGGGCGGTGGGGTCAAAGTGGGAACGGACTTTTAAGGAGGCCCACCCCAGCTCAATGGGAAGCTGGGTGGTGCGCTTCACCCCGGAGGGGTCCAGATTTGCTCCGTTTAAAATTAGTTTGTCAATATACTGAGGATATTGAAGGGCAAATAGCAGTGCAATGTTTCCACCGTCTGAAAACCCCAGCAGGTGGCACTTTTCAATCCCCAGCTCATCCAAGAAGTCCTTTAAATCCTGGGCAAACTGCTCCAGGGTAAAGGGAGCCTCTCCCCGGGGGGATTCACCATGCCCTCGGGTATCTACCGCAATGACTCGGTAATGGGCGGAAAAAGGGGCCATCTGATGTTCAAAATAGGTGTGGTCTCCTCCGTTCCCATGAAGTAGAACTAGGGGAAACCCACTCCCCTGCTCCATATAATTTAATTTAATATCCATCTGTCTCCTCCTCCCGGCCTCTACGTCCTGTGGCACCCGGGATTTTTCTATTTCTCTGCTCTGAGTTTCGAAATCGCTTCTGCTTGCGCCGCCTCCTCAGACAGGCGCTCCCAGAAGTCCTCAGCCCCAATGCTGTTCAGCCATCGGCGGCAGTCTCCTCCCCGGCCCTCCTCAAAGTGGCAGGCCGCGGCGTAATCACAGTAGCGGCAGGCATTCTTTTCCGGACCGCGCCAGAAGGGGTCGGCGGCAATATTGCCCTGGGCCAATTCTTGACAAATATCACCCAGCACCCGTTGAATATGCTTTCCCAGCTTTCCTAGCTGCTCGGCGGTGGCCAGAGCGTCGCCAGTAATGGCTCCTGTACTCTTGGATACCCGGAGAGGTAAAAACCGATACCCATCCTCACCGGTCTGCTCCATGGCCTGGAGCACCTCAGGCTGGTCCAAAACCAGTCCACTGCGGATCAGTTCCTTGTCCAGCGCCTTTCGCCAGGCCTCCTCGCTCATGCCGCGGCTGCCCCGAATCACCGCATCTCTGGCCGGTAAGTACAAAACTCCGGCTCCTTCGATTGGAAGGCCATACAACTCCTCTCCCTTTTCTTCCAGGGTAAAGAGATACAACAGCATCTGAAGTCCAAGCCCATTGAGAACTTCCGTCAGATCAAAGGACTTTCGGCCTGTCTTATAGTCCACCACCCGCAGATATAACCTACCATTATGAACCCAGCCATCTACCCGGTCCACAAACCCAGACAGGCGGATGGTGACTCCGTCCTGGGTAAATTCCACTGGTGGGAGATCACCGGAGCGGCCAAAACCCAATTCAAAGGAGATGGCCTTAAACTGGGAATGAAACAGCTCTTCGGCCACATTCTCCACCACCGCTTGGACCGACCGCAGCAGGCGTCCAAAGAGATAGCGGAACCGCTCACTTTGACTCTCTAAACCACCCAGCTCCTGGGTTACATATTGGTCCACTGCCTGTTTGGTCAGTTGACGCAGGCGCCGCTTCTCGTCCTGCCCCATGGCAGGCTCCAGTCCTGGCAACCTGGTCTGCTGAAACAGCTCGTCCTGGAGCACATGTTCCAACACATAGTGGACAAAGGTTCCGTACTCAGGCGCTGTAAAGCCTGCTGGCTTGCGGGGTTCTGCCTGGAGACCATAGCGCATGAAATAAGAAAAGTGGCAGGATTTATAGCGGTCCATCCGAGAGGCGGACATAGCCACCTGCTTTCCGTACAACCGATGGGCCGCATCTGGAGAGAGCCTCCCCCGTTCCCAAGTAATTGCCTGCTCCAACCGCCGCACCGGCTGACGGAAGGAAGGAATCTGTCCTAGAACTCGGCGTATCTGAGGACTTTGTCCCGCCCCTTCTAGGGCAGGAACCGGTGACTGGAGGCAGAAGGGCTCAGGGAAGTCCGCTTCATGGCTGACCTTCAGGTCGGAAAAAAGCACCTGTAGTCGCTCCGCTAAAAAGCTGGGCCGGCGTTCCTCCCCTCCAGCACCACGCACCGGCCAGGAAACCAAAAGATGTTGGCTCGGCCTAGTACAGGTAAGGTAGACTGTAGTCATCTCACGGTACAGCATCTCCTGGGCAGAGCTATTCAGCTCCAAGCCGTAACTTGCCAAACACACCCGGTCCTCATCGGACAGCAGTCCCGGGGCGGTACTCACCATGGGGATGGAACTGTCGTCCGCCCCTAACAAAATCAGCACCTTCACCCGCTGTCCTGTCTGCCGAACGCTCTCCCCCGCTGTCACCCGGTCCAGGGAGACGGGAATGGTTCCAACATCATATTGAGATAGGACCAGACGGAACAGACCGGAAAACTCCTCCAAATCCAGGGGAGCATCCCCCAACAGAGCGGCGCACTGCTCCAGTCCTCCACATAAGATCTTCCACAGCTGGCGGTACTCGTCCGCTAGGGTTGGCTCTCCCCGTTCTTTTAGTGCCTCTAAGCGCTCCTCCAGCCGCTGAGGCAATCCAATTTCCACCATAAATGTGTAAAGTGCAATTACTTGTCCACATCCGGTATGGTTGGTATTTTTTCGCAATTCTTCCAGTGGCGCCACAACTCGCCGCCTAATTTGATCCAGCTTTTGGAGAAGGGAGCGATCTGTCTCTTCCATGGGATATCCATAGCCCTTTGGATGCCAGCTCCATTCCTTGCTCTGGGTCCAGCGGCTCCCTTTGATGTCCCATTTCAGCACATAGTTTTCCAGTAAATCCTGCTCCTCCTGAGACAAATCGGTCAGCCCAGTTTTTAAATAGCGGAATACATCTTCGTAGGTGTAGCCTCCGGCCACCACATCTAAGGCAGCCGTCACCAGTGCCAGCACTGGCTTTTCCAAAATATCGGTCATCACCGAAGAAAACACCGGGATTCCGTACCGTGGGAAGACGGATTCGATTAAATTCCGATAGGTGCTATAATTGCGTGCCGCCACGCCAATATCCCGGAAGCGAATCCCCTCTTCCCGGACCAGCTGCAATACACGGGCGGCTGCCCACTCCACTTCAGAGCGGGGACCAGCCCCGCAAAACAGTTCCACGGCTCCGTGGCAAAGGTTTTCTGTCTCCAGGGATGGAGCAAATAGGCATTTCTCCAACCGCATCAGGGCGGGTACCTTTCCCAGCCCACCATTGGAACAGAACTCAATCCTGTAAGAAATTCCCAGTGTTTGCGCCAGACGAAGGAGCTGAGCTGCTGTTCTTCGCGCCGGTGAGAAAATACCCACCCCTCCATCCGTTTCCTCTAAATGATCACAGGTGAGGACAACAGTGACTTGATGGGCCTGCCCAAGCAGCAGCCTTACGATCTCTCGCTGCTGGGGAGTGAAATCGGTAAAGCCATCCAGCCAAATATCTTTTCCAGCCGCCCAGGGAAATTCCTTCAGCTTATCCGCCGCTCGTGTCAGCCGGTCTCTGGGGTCAAAGGCGATTTGGGCGGTCAACGCGTCATAGGCTCCGCAAATCAGGCCCAAATCACGCAGCTTGTCGCCCTCCTGCTCCCCCAACTCCTCACCCGCCCGGATCAATGCCTCCGGAGGCACACAGCAGCTTTTCAGCTCATCTACTGTGGCCAAAAGAGATTGGAGAAAGGTCGGCCGGCGAGAGGGCTGACGGTAAATGGTCAATTGACTGGCCACAGACTGGACCGCATGATACATTAGCAGGATTCTTCCTCCGCCGTCCAGTTCTTCCTCTCCCAGCCCTACCGCCCCCTGGAACACCCGATTGGCCAATCGGCTAAAGGAGAGCACCTCGGCATACAGGGAGACACCGGCTCCGCCAGCACGACATAATGCCCGCTCCGCCTGGTGAGACTGCTGTTCTGGGACCATCAGGACCTGGGGGCGGTCTGTCCCCTGTTCACACAGCTGCCGGAGCAGCAAGCTGGTTTTTCCTGATCCTGCCCGCCCCAATATCAGTTTCAGCACGGTTCTCCCTCCTTTTCATTTCGTTTCAGGCTATTGTACCATACTCTCTTCTACAAAAAAAGATATTTCTTTCCCCTGACTCTACTGACATTTAAAACTCCGGCCGCCAGACTACCACAGTCCAGCGGCCGGAGCACAGATCGTTCTTTCATTAGTTCCAAAAATCAGTTTGATCTTTTAATCCAATGGAGGCAGCCTTAAACACCGGGTTCTTGCCGGCTTTTTTCTGAAGCACATAATCATCCAGAGCTTTTAGGGCAGTGCTGCCCAGAATCACAATGACCGGCAGATTGATCAGTGCCATAATGCCCATCAGCACATCAGCAATGGCCCACACCAACCCGAACTCCAGCTGAGCCCCTAGGAAAATCGCCACAACCGCACAGATCCGGAACACATTCATAGGCTTCTTTTCCAGGGTACGTCCGGCCACATAATTCAAGCAACCCTCGCAGTAGAACAGATTGCCCAGCAGCGTGGTAAAGGCAAAGAGAAGCATCGCTACAGTGATGAAATACGGTCCAACAACTCCAAACACCGAAGACATGGATGCCTGCACATAGGAGATGCCGTCCTCCATGGAGATGTCAGGGGCCACTCCGGAACACAGGCACATCATAGCAGTGGCGGTACACACCAGAATGGTGTCGATAAATACCGAGAGCATCTGCACCAGTCCCTGCTTCACCGGGTGGGATACATTGGCCGCCGCAGCCGCATTGGGCGCTGAGCCCACGCCAGCCTCGTTGGAGAACAGGCCACGTTTGACTCCCTGCATCACAGCTGACACGGCGAAGGCACTGAAAATCGCCTTGAAGTCAAAGGCACTCTGGAAAATCTTCACCAGCACACTGGGCAGCAGTTCCAGATTCATGACCATGACTACCAGCGCCATCAGAATGTAAAGAACGCCCATTACCGGCACCAACACGCCAGTGACCTTGACCAGCCGTTTCCCGCCGCCCAAAATACAGACCGCTACCAGGATAGCCAAAATCGCGCCGCCAATCACGGTGGCCAGATTCATTTCCCGGCCCATAATAGTCACCATTGCCTTTTGGTAAAAAGCGTAGCCCTTCATCGTGGTGATGAGGTTAAAGGAGGCCAGCATATTGAAGCCTCCGGCGTAGGTTGCAATGAGGGCCACCGCAAACACCACGCCCAGTCCTCGGCTTTTCAAGGCCGCCTGAATGTAGTAGGATGGACCGCCGTAGCTGCCGCCATTGGGGTCACGCTTTTTATAGATCTGAGCCAAGGTACTCTCAACAAACGCAGTGGCTCCTCCCACGATGGCGATCAGCCACATCCAAAACACCGCACCATAGCCGCCAATACAGATCGCACTGGCCACTCCCACGATATTGCCCGTACCCACTCGGCTGGCGGTGGAAACCATCAACGCCTCAAACGCAGAAACCGCATTTCGGTCGTTGCTCTTTTCTCCTACGACCCGGACCGACTCACCTAGCAGTCGCAGCTGAATCAGTTTTGTGCGCAAGGTGAAGTACAAGCCAACTGCCAGCAAAAGAATAATCAGCAGATAGCTGTACATGAAGGTACTGATGGTATTGATCAGCCCCGAAAACGCCTCGTACATAAGCTCTTCCTCTCTTTTTTTAATTGGTCCCCGCTCTCCACTTCGGAGTTCTCTTTAGTATATCATAAGCCTCCTTTTTTTCCAACCTTTTTCCTATTTTCTCTACATAAGGCGCAGGATTTCTTTTTTCAAGCGGGCAATGATCCGCTTTTCTAGTCGGGAAATGTAAGATTGAGAGATTCCCAACTGATCGGCGACCTCCTTCTGAGTCTGCTCCCGTTTGCCTTCCAGCCCAAAACGCATGGTAATAATGGTCCGTTCTCTCGGCTCCAGGTGGTCCATAGCCTGCTGGAGCAGCTGCCGGTCCACATCCGCTTCAATAGGACGCATGACCAAGTCCCCATCTGTCCCCAAAATATCGGACAACAGTAGCTCGTTGCCGTCCCAGTCCGTATTTAGCGGTTCATCAAAGGACAGTTCTGTCTTCTGATTGGCAGTTTTACGTAGATACATTAGGATTTCATTTTCAATGCAGCGGCTGGCGTAGGTGGCTAATTTAATGCTTTTTGCTGGCTGATAGGTGCCCACCGCTTTAATAAGGCCAATGGTACCGATGGAAATGAGATCTTCAATATTTACTCCAGTGTTTTCAAATCGACGTGCGATGTAAGCCACCAGACGCAGGTTATGTTCGATCAATTGGTTCCGGGCCTGCTCATCTCCCTGTTCCAGACGGGCGATCAGCTCCCCCTCCTCCTCCCGGCTTAGGGGGGCAGGCAACGTATCGCTCCCTCCGATGTACATGACTTTTTCCGGCAAACACAGTCCAAAACGGGACAGCCATTCCGCCAGTTTTTTCCTCCAGCGGACCACCCAAATGCTCATGCTACTCCGTCCTTTCCATCCAATGCACCAACCAAGGCCCGGTAACCGCCCCCATCTGACACCGGTGTAGGGGACATAGCCACCACATAGGGACCTAGCTCCACTCCATTTAACCGCACCTGATCCACACGCACCCCCAACAGCAGTCCACACTCTACACCAATGCAACGGTAAGGAAGCAGACGAAACCGTCCCTTCCAGTCCCCCCTCCCTAAGCGGGCCAAGCCACTGGCAGGGTCGCTCAGGTCCTCTCCCACGGGTCGGTTCTCTCTTGGAAACAGCTCCTTCAAGCTGTCTCCATCCGCAACAATTACCGGCCGTCCGGAAGCTGGATCGGTGAGGGTGTTTCCAGTATCCACCAGGGCCATCAGTTTAACCTGCCGCCCCCTTAACGCCAATTCTAAGGACAGAAGTTCGCCGGACTGGACTGTATGCCGTCCTACGCGGCGAAATACCAGGGACAACACTCCATAACAAACTGCTGCCGATAGAAACACTATTTTTATATCCATAGGGGAATACAAGACTCCCCGATTGCCCAGTGTCAGCCCCTGTCCGCCCATCAAACTGATGGCCACCACACCGCCGCCGAAGGCACAGGCCAGAGCTAAAAAAATGATCCCCTGCCGCAACAGCCTTCGGCTGCCGCCGTAGGCCACCAACAGCATCCCAGCCGCCGAAGCCACCCGGCACAGTGGATGGCTTAAAAACATCAGGCCAGGGAGAAACAGGGCCACCGCATACAGTCCGCCTAATACAGCCCCAATCCCGAACCGAATCCGATGTAGAGGCTCCCCTGCCAGACGGGCCGCGCACAGCAACAGCAGATAGTCCACCACAGCGTTGAGCAAAAACAGAGTGTCTACATAGATCACTGTCACCGTGCTTCCCTCCCCCTGTGTCTTCGGTGTTCTCAGCAGACCTTATTATAGGGGCTTGACCTGGAAAAATCAGTCAGAATCCGGCAGGGATTTTTTGTCGCATCCCCTCCCCCATCCTAGGCACCCTATATTGACAAAACAGTAACATCGAATTATAATATCGTTAGACGATATTATAATTCGATGTTATAAAAAGGAGGGACACCACCATGGGGGGCAAAAGCCGTGGGCCGCTGACGGAGCCCATGTTTTACGTCTTGATGTCCTTTCTGAAACGGGACATGTGCGGCACTGAAATTACGGAATTTGTGGAGCGGCGTACAGGTGGTCGGGTACGCCTGGGCCCCGGCACGCTCTATACTTTGCTGGGAAAATTCCAAGATGAAAAACTGATTGAAGAGACGGAAGTGGACGGACGAAAACGCACCTACCACCTCACATCCAAAGGCCGGAGCGTCTATCAAGAGGAATTGGATCGGCTGCGGCAATGCGTCCAGGACGCCGACGAGGAGGAGTTGCCATGAGCACAACTGTCATTCGTTTTACCCCGGTCAGCGGCTATGACCTGCTCGGCCTGGAGGGCTGGCTTGCCAAGATGGCCGCCCGGGGCCTGCTCTTTTCTCTGACTGCTGGGCCCTTCACCTTCTTTGAGCGAACAGAGCCCCGGGCGGTGACCGTTCACCTGGAGTGCGCCCGGGAGAAAACCGACCAGGAGGACGAGGAGCTCTCTGCCCTCTATGAGGAGTCGGGCTGGGAATACTGGGGCATCTTTCGAAAGAACTTCCATGTTTTTGCCTCCCCAGTGGATGAAAACCTCACTGCCCACACCGATCGGTCGGTACTGGGTTATGCCATCCGGCGGTTCTTCCGCCAAAAGCTGTTGGGTGGATTAGGGTTGGCTCTGATCAATTTCATGCTTCTCTCCTTCTATTATCCTGGTAGCTATACACTAAGTGTGCTACGCTACTACCCCGCGGAGCGGCTGAGCTCCGTGCTCCCTTTTTTCCTGTCCCTGGGGGGGCTGGTGCTTACTGATCTGGCCTACCTCCACGGACTTGGGGTACTCCTGCGTCTCAGCCGCCGCGTAAAAAGAGACCTGCCTCTCTCCCCTGCCCCAGGCAGCCGACTGAGTGGGCTGGCGGTGGCAGCTGCTACTCTTCTCTTGGGGATCGTGCTGGTCAACTTCTGCACTCAGCTCTGGGACTACACCAGGCCCTGGCTTTCTCTGGAAGATTCCGGCTTTATTACTTTGACGGAGATCGAGGGGGAGGACTTTCGACTAACCCAGGACGACCAACTCAATATGTCACGAATCAGTCACAGCGATACCTTGCTTTCCCCTGAATCCTGGTATTTTCAGCAGTACGGCGCGTTCCCTCACTATGAGGACGGTACAGTGAGTCTGAGTACCGTTCCGCACCTGGAGCTGTATGTCACCCGTTATCACTTCGCTTTCCTGGCTAAACAGCGGGTGCTGGAGTGGAGCTACTACGGTGGCTCAGACCAGTATGAGATCCTGGAACCTGCCTACGGCCTGGACCAGGTTCTGCTGCTCCAGGGAGAGAAGGGCGCTTACCTTATCCTCCGCATGGACAAAACCGTCCTGCGGGCTGACTACCGGGGAAATCAAGATCTAACAAATTATCTAGAGCAATTTGCCAAAATGATAGAGTCGCTGTAAAGGAGGTTCCCTTTATGAGTACGATCTATAAGCTCACCCCTGTAGAGCCATTTGACTTGGCTGCCGTCGAGAGTTGGCTGGAGGATTTGGCCCAGCAGGGGCTTTATCTCAAGCGCTTCCGCCCCCTTTTCTCCTCCTTTACTCGGGGAGCCCCCCGGCGGGTGCGGTATCGGGTAGAGTATGTTCCCGATCTGTGGCCGGATGATGAGGTGCCTGGCCGGCTGTTTGATCTTTACGAGGAGATGGGCTGGGACTATGTAGGACCTATGGGGAGTGAACGTTCCCTGCTCATCTTCCGAGCCCGCACCGCCAACGCCCCGGAACCCCACACTGACCCGCCTGTACAAGGAGAGCTGCTGAATAAGCTGGCCCGCCGCCTGCGCCGGAATTTTATTCTGGTCTGCGTCCTTCTGGCCATCGCTCTGGGAATCCCGGCCTTCTCCGTTCTGGACAGCGGCACACTGTGGTTAGAGCTGGTCCAGGAGAGCGCTCTTTTCCTCGTGTTTATTTACGGGATATTTTTTCTGTTTTCTCTGCCTTCCGAATGGAAAGACTGGCGGCGCATGGCAGCACTGACTCGCTCGCTGCGCCAAGGGGTTCCCCTCACACACAAGATCCCATACAAAAACCGCGGCAGACGGAATTTATGCTCCTTTCTCTTCTTTGTGACCTTGGCTGTTCTGCTGGTCTTCGTCCAGTACATTCTCCCGTTCACCGGAGGAGGAGCCAAAAATCTTGACAAGCTAGAAGACTTTACTCTTCTCTCCATCCAATCCCTGGAGGGAGAGGGCTACCAGCCCGACTCCTTCATGTCAGACGGAGTGGACTACGCCAACTTCTGCGATCGGGAGCACCACCTCCTCGCCCCCACTGTTTGGGAAACCGTACAGAGTGGAAAGTGGGACAACGACCTGTGGGTCCGCTTGGAAGTGGATTGGTACCGCCCCCTCATCCCCTCCATGGCCCGGCCCTTAGCCGGTGACCTTTTAAAAGATGCTATGAAGCTGGATAAACAGGTATGGTGGGACGCAGACGCCTTTTGGACGCAGAGCGAAGAAGAGGGCTGGACCGTGACCGAGTATGTCCAGGAGGGGGCGGACTACCTGGTGGTGGCACAACGAAACGATGGCCCCTTCCAGATCGCAGTGGCAGCTGGAAACGGCCGGGCGGTCGTGGCCCGGTACACCGGCCACGGAGCCCTGACGGAGCACTTGGAGGAATTGGTTCAAATGACCGCCCCTGTGGGTGACTAACAAGGAGGCATACGCTATGACGGTAAAAAAGTGGCTTCCCTGTTCTATGTGGGATTTTCAGGGCCTGGAAGATTGGCTCAACGAGCAGGCGGCGAATGGATACGCCTTGGTGGACTGGCCCGGCTTCTCCGATATCGGCCGGATCCCCTTTGAGAAGGACCCAACCGCACCAGGCGCCCGCTACCGTCTGGAACCGATGGACGATAAGGGAAACTGGAAGGAGCGCAACGAGCTCTACGCCCAGATGGGGTGGCGTTATGTCACCCAAATCCACCAGCTTTACACCGTCTACCGCTGTGACGATCCTCAAGCCCCGGAACTGTATACCGACCCAGAAAGTCTGGCTCTGACCCTGAAAAAGCTGGTGAAGCGGCAGCGCCTCGCTCTGATCCTAGTCCCTCTTTGGATCGCTTTTTTGCTCCGTGACGGGATTTATCAGCTGTTTACTGAGCCCGCCGTTATCCCTATGAACATCATTCTGGGAGCAGATCTATTACTTCCTTTTACTCTGGTTCTTTTGGCTCTGATCGGGCTCGAAATCCTTTTGCCAATCCGGCGGTTTGTTTTATTCCGCCGCTTAAAAAGCCAGCTGGCCCAAGGCATGATTCCAAAAGCTGGGAAGCGGCGCTACCAGGAACCTGCCGGTTTCTTCCTGTCCCTAGTTCTGGTCTCCTTCATTGTATTCTGGTTGGTTCAGTCTGTTTCTGGCCGCTACGATTTCCAGCAGCTGGAAGGCCCAGAGGATTGGGATTTCCCCCACATAACCCTGGCCGATGTGCTCTCACCCGCCCAAGGTCTCCAACTGGAGGCAGATAACGGCTCCTTCCAGCATTCCTGGCTGGCTCCGAAGCAATATCATATTTATCAAAAAGGGACCGCCGTCCTCGCCGACGGCACCCGGCAGACCGGTTTCATCACCTTGCGCTACATCCGTACCCTCTCTCCCACCCTGGCGGAGATGGTATACCGGGGAGCTGTTCAGGAGCGGCTGGAGGACTTCGGCATCTACCCTGACATCAATGACCTCAATGTGCTTCACCAGTCTGTCCTTATTTTCCTGGAGTCCCGTGAGGTGGAGCACCCCGCCTTCCACCGCCTCACCGAGATTCTCTACCAGTTTGACGACGAGGAGGCTCCCCGCTGCGTCTATGTGGGCCAGATGGGTAACCAGGTGATCGTCCTGTCCACCTCCCTCAGTCAGAACCGCCAGGAGCCTTTGGAGTTTTTGGCCCAGCAGCTGTCCCACTCAGTTCCGTGAGAAAGGAGCGGTTTCTATGAAAAAAATCCGCAAATTCATCCCCGTCTCCCTCTATGATATCCCCGGCATGGAGCAGTGGCTGGAGAAGCAGGCCCAGGAGGGGTTGTTCCCGGTTCATTTGGGCTCCTGGGCCACCTTCCAACCTACTGCCAAGCGGGAATACCGGTTTCGCTTGGATGTTATCGGCAAGGGCAAAGATGCGGACCAGCCCTCAGAGGAACAAATGGAGCTCTACCGCCAGGCCGGCTGGGAATACGTCCTCTCCATTGGACGGGCTTATTACCTTTTCTACACCACGGACCCCAGTGCTCCGGAGCTGTTCAGCGACTGCCAAAGCCGTGGACTGTCCCTGGAACCTCTGAAAAAGGCTCAAACCTCTTACCTGCGGCGAAAAATCATTGTCTATTCTCTGGTGGCCGCCGCTTTGATCTGGGCTCTCTTTTTCTTTGAGAGTAAATATGATGTCCAACCAGACCGTTTTGTCCGCCTGCCCCTCCTTTTACTGAATCTATTTAATCCGATCCTGCTGTTATTCCTCCTTTGTGCTGCCTTTATGGTCCGTATCGAGTTTCGGGATTCCCGCACCCTCCGCCGCACTTACGCCGCCCTGATGGAAGGGCTGCCCCCACCTCCTTCCCCGGTGCCCAGCAAATGGATCGTGTGGGAGAATAAACTCCAAGTGGCACTGATCGTCCCACTGGTCCTCTTTGTGGTCGTCGGACGGTTCGACTCCCTCAACCCCTGGAAAGAGATTCCCCTCTCCAGCTTCCACCGGCCCTATGTTGCCATCCAGGAGCTGGAACAGGAACCCGTTCTCTATTGGGAGGAGCTCTTTGACGATCCCCCTTTCCGCGACGAGCCGGAAACCTATGCCGACGTCCAGTTCTCCTTCCTGGCCCCCACCTGGTACTCTGTCACCCAGGAGGCATACAGCCCCCAAGCGGGGACCCAGACCAACGCCTTTTCTCCCGACCCAGAGGATGGGAAATACCGCTACTCCCCTGACCTGGATATGACCCGCTTCCGCCTGCTCATCCCCGCTCTGGCACGGACCATAGCCAGGGCCCAGATGGATTCCTACCGACTGGTCAATCTGGAGTGGTCCTATGAGGAAGTGGATTACCCGGGACTGGATTTCGTCATTCTGGCCACCACAGACGATCCCTGGCAGATGGCCGCTCTGGGACGTGGAGGAAATGTGGCCGTATTCTGTTACGCCGGTGTAGAGAAGCTGGCGAACCATTTGGACCAGCTGGCCGCTATGGTGCTGTAATAGAAAAAAGCTGTGACCCGTGGGTCACAGCTTTTTTATGTCAACTTCAAAATGCTCCTGGCCTCTGCCCGGCTGTAGCATCCATTTAACACGGCCAGCAGGGCGTTGGCGCTCATGTGCTCGGGGAGTTCCAGCTTCTTGAGCAGCTCCAGCCGCTTTCGGACGCTCTCTCCGCCCCCGGCCAGTCCCGCCGCCATCAGGTCCGCTTTGGTCAGAGGCGGAAGTGTCTCCTCCTCCCCGGACTTCTCCCCCAGAAAAGTGGCTCCCGCCCGGCGCAGGACATTCAGCAGCACCTGGGGCGGCATGCCCTCCACCCCCAGCTTGCCCTCCTTGCCTGCCTGCTTCTTCCGCTTCTCCTTGCCGTAGACGTCGGGGATGTAGGCGTGCTTCACCTGATTCTTGGGCAGAGCGCCTTTAATGCGGTTACGAATCACAAAGCCCGCCCCATCGGAGTCGGTGAGGACAATGAGTCCCCGACGCTGGGCGGCCCGGCGCAAGAGCGCCATCTGCTCCGGATTTTTAAAGATGCCAAAACCCGCTGTCTCTAAAATGAGGGTATCTACCACTTGGGAGAGGGTATTCTTATCGTAGCGGCCCTCCACCACGATGGCCTCTCGAATGGAAACCATAGCTGCCTATCCTCCTCACGTCGGGGTGGACAGCTCCAGGAGTAGCGTGGTAAGCAGCTCCTGGCCGTCCTGCCCGGTGGATTTCATAGCCAAATCGGTCTGGCCACAGCGAACAACACCCTTCCGGCACCAGTTGAGCGAAAAGCGCCGGGCGCTCTTCATCAGTTTTTCCGCTGGATAGGGTTTTAGGCCCCACAGCTCCGCCAGATAGGAGGCGCCCTTCCCCTGCTCCAGACACAGCCGGGCGGAGTAGAGCTGACGAATCTGCCGTCCCAGGGACCACATGATCTTGATGGGCGGCTCCTGCATCTGGTACAGCTCCCCCAGCACCGCCATGGCCTGATCAAAATTCCGCTCTCCCACCGCGTCAGTCATGCGAAAAACCACCGCGTCCAGCTGGGGAGTGGCTACCGCCTCGATATCAGCTCTGGTAATATGAGGTTGCTTGGAATAGGCGCCGATCTTCTCGATCTCGCCAATGAGGTTTGTCATCAAATCACCGCACAAAAAGATCAGCTCCAGGGCCAATCGCGAGTCGATTTCCTTGCCTAGGGCCCGAAACCGGCGGCGGACCCAGTCCACCAGGTCCCCCTGGTCTTGGCGGACGAAGTTGACCACGGTCCCATACTG
The DNA here is from genome assembly GCF_002161175.1 of Flavonifractor sp. An100. Classification (GTDB taxonomy): domain Bacteria; phylum Bacillota; class Clostridia; order Oscillospirales; family Oscillospiraceae; genus Lawsonibacter. Next base: position 119,366 of record NZ_NFMA01000005.1, read on the forward strand.
CTTCAGCGCCCCGGCCAACTTGGTCCGGGCGTCTCCCTTGTATGGAATCAGGTCGTAGAGGAAGACCACACACACATAGTCGGGCAGCTGGGACAGGATGCGGATATACTCCTCCCGGTCCTTCTCCCCCGCCTTGAACAGGTCGTAGTCCGTCACTTGGACCAGCGTCCGCTCCGCCATCATAGGCAGGCAGTCCACTGCCTCCTCCAGGGCGTGGGGGGACATGTCCTTTGCTCCGATCTCATGGAGATTGAACTCTCCCATCCCCCCGGATAACAGCCGCTCCCGCAGCTTACCCAGGTAATAGTCCCGCAGGTAAGTCTCCTCCCCATGCATCAGATACAGCCGTCCCGGTGTACCTTTGTCGCTTAAATCCTTCTTTAACGTCAGATAGCCCCCGTTGTCCGGTTTTCCCTTTGGCGGCATAATGTCTCCTCCTTATTGGTTCACAATGGAATGCAGGAACCCCTCTATCCCTTGGCCTGGACCAGAATGGTCCCCTGTAAATCGGTACGGTAAATCTCTGTCCCGGACTGGGCCAGCCGTTCCAGAGTTTCCTGGGCTGGGTGGCCATAGAGGTTATGTTCTCCCACGGAAATGGCTGTCATGTCAGGTGTCACTGCCTGGAGCAGCTCCTGGGTGGTGGAAGTGGCTGAGCCGTGGTGACCGGCAACCAACAGTTCCAAGTCCGGCAGCTCTGTATGTTCCAGAAGCAAGTGCTCCACTTCTCCGCCCATATCGCCGGTGATAAGCACATCAAAATTTCCCGCGCTGGCCAACACCGTCAAACCCAGCTCGTTGGTGTCCGTCCCCTGTCCTAACGGGGCCAAAAGGGTCAGCTCTCCAGATGTTCCCCAATGAAACCGGGTGTCCTCCCGAAGAAATGTGATGGGAACCCCTTTCTCCCGTGCCAGTGTTATGATCTCCTGGCGTAAAGGGGACTCCTCCTCCACATCGGGTAAAATCAACTGGGATACTTGCATCCGCTGCAGCAGCTGGGACACACCGTTGGCATGGTCTTCATGGTAATGAGTCAGAATCAAAAAGTCCAGCGAGCTACGCCCTGCTGCCTGAATATAGTCCGCGGCAATATCTCCGGCGTTATCCATGCTGTCTCCACCGCAGTCCACTAAGGCCAGATAATCTCCCGTGCGCAGCAGCACGCTCTGGCCCTGGCCAACATCTAACACCGCCGCTGTCATCGCGCCGGACCGGAAGGCAACCAGGGTGAACAGCATGGCGGTGCACAGAGCGACGGTACCTCCACAGGCCGGGATGATCCACCGACCCTCCTTGTTCAGCAGCAGCCCACATCCGATCAGCAGGCACAAATAGACCACCCACGCCTGGTAATAGAAGGAATCCAGCGGAATGGCTGCCATAGGCAGGCGCCCCAAAAGCTCCACCACCCAGTCCAAATACCGAGCAAGAGACGTAAAGGGAATCGCCAGTACAGCAGATACCCCAGGCAGTAAGATCCCCAGAGTTCCAAGAAGGAGACCCACGCCAAATAAAATTGCCACCGCCCACAAAGTCAGCAGGTTAGCCAGGGGTGAAATGAGGGATACGGAGCGAAAATGGATGGCCACCAGAGGGATGGTCAGTACCGAAGCCCCCATAGTGGAGGCAAAGGTGGACACCAAGAACCGCGGCACCTGGATCACCCAGTATTTCCACTTCTCTTTTGGCCGATGATCCAGGCGGAACAGGGCCATCAGCCGCACTTGGATTGGATCAGAGACCAACAAAATTCCGGCCACTGCCCCAAAGGAGAGCTGAAGACCGATATTAGCCGCGGCGAAGGGGTTATGGAGCAGCAACAACAGCAGAGCCAACGCCAAAGATGTAAAGCTGTCCCGTTCCCGGTCCACCAATGGGGCCAGTTGGAGCATCCACACCATCACCGCTGCCCGAATTACAGAGGGAGTATTTCCCGCCACTCCGCAGAACAACAGCACCAGCAGACACACCGCTCCCGCGCTTCTCCGGCTGCGTCCAAACAGCTGGACTGCCATCCCCGCCAGAAAGGCCAGGTGCATCCCGGACACCGCCACCGTGTGGGACAGTCCGGTCCGTTGAAGAGAGGTGGTAAAGGAGTCGGTCAGATTTTCCCGGTTCCCTGTCACCAGCGCCCGGATCATCGGGGCTATATCTTCTGGGAAAACCGTATCCACCCCTGACTTCAAAGCCTTGGAAAAGACCGCCGCCCAATAGCGGACCGGAATATGGTCCGGCCGGTTGATATTCAGTTCCCCATAGGTCTCGCCGCGGAGAAAAATTCCTTTGGCGGTGTAGTAGGTGATTGCTTCCCCGGCAAGGGTGCGGTCTGCCAAGGTACAGTAAGTGATGGTGGAGATCTCGTCCCCTGGCCGCAAGCCGGCTCCCTGCTCATCTACATATAGCAGCGTAGAGACGGAAACCAGAGGTGAAACTTCTGTCTCCACCAAAACGGAATAGCCGTAATCGGTCTCCTGGGGCCATTCCGCCACTACTGCGCTCAGATGAACCGTCTGCCCATCCAAGGCGCGGGCGGGCACCAGCACAATTTGGATATAGACTGCCGTCCACAGAAATCCCAGCGCCCCACCGCACAAAATGAGACGCATCCATAGCCGTCGACAGCGGTTTGGAATGAACTGGACCAGAATGGCAGCCAACAGGCAAAGGATACCCAAAGGGAGTAGTATCCGCTGAGAGAGCAGAAAATTTGCTGCCCACACAGCGGCAGAGCAGGCACAGGCAAAAATCGCCAGCTTTCGCACCCCTGCCTCCTCCTTCTTCCCAGCCCTCAGGACCGTTTTTTGATCTCTTCCCAATACCGCTTAGCGGCCTGCTCCGTTTTGTTTTCCCCGTAATAATAATAGTGTACGTCCTTCAGCTCGTCCGGCAGATATTGCTGATCTACCCAGCGCCCCGGGAAATTGTGGGGATACAAGTACCCCTGTTCCCGTTCCAGACCGGAGGAGTCAGCATGGACATTTTGTAGATGCCGTGGGATGTCCCCCACTTTGCCAGCCCGAACGTCCGCCATGGCCTGGTGAATTGCCATGCAGGAGGTATTGGATTTGGGGGCGGTGGCCAGCAGCACCACTGCCTGTCCCAGCGGCAGCTGCGCCTCGGGCAGCCCCAGCTGGAGGGCATTGTCTACACAGGCCTTTACAATGGGGACCGCCATCGGGTAGGCCATTCCCACATCCTCGCTGGCCGAACACAGGATGCGCCGGATGGGGGTAATCAGGTCCCCTGCCTCTAATAGCCGGGCCAGATAGTGCAGGGCCGCGTCGGGGTCGGACCCCCGCATGGACTTCATGAAGGCTGATGCAATATCAAAATGGGCGTCTCCCTCCCGGTCATAGCGCATGGCGGACTTCTGCGCCACCGTTTTGGCATCTTCCAGGGTGACAAGGAGTTTTCCTTGCTCCCTCTTTGCCGCTGTAAGGAGCAGCTCAATGGCGTTCATCGCCTTACGGATATCACCGCCACAGGCCCAGGCGATGTGCTCCTGTACTCCGGGCTCACATTCCGCTTTGGCACCCAGCCGCTCTTCCATCCGATGGATTCCCCGGTCCACAGCCGGGAGGGCATCTTCCGCGGTGATTTGCTTAAACTCAAACACGGTAGACCGGGAGAGTACCGCTCCGAACACAGCGAAAAAGGGGTTCTCCGTGGTGGAGGCGATGAGGGTGATCCGCCCGTCCTCCATAAATTCCAGCAGAGACTGCTGCTGCTTTTTATTAAAATACTGAATCTCGTCCAGGTACAGCAGCACCCCTTCCGGCGCCATCAGCGTACCGATCTCCCCCATGATGTCCTTGATATCCGAGATGGAGGCGGTGGTAGCATTGAGCCGATGGAGGGGCCTGCGGGTGCGCTGGGCGATCAGGTTGGCCACCGTGGTCTTCCCAGTTCCCGATGGGCCGTAAAAGATCAGGTTGGGCACGCTGCCTCCCTCAATGATTCGGCGCAGCAGGCCGTCCTTTCCCAATATGTGCTTCTGCCCCACCACCTCGTCCAGGGTCTGGGGACGAATTTCATCCGCCAAGGGGCGGTATGCCATGTAGGATCAACTCCTTTTTCTTGAGACAACAGACCGGTTACCCGTCCTCTTCGCACTCCATCTCTAACTCAGTCTGGAAGGCAATCACCGCCTGTCCAATGATCTGAATCTCTTTGGGCGCCCCATGCTCCAACGCCACTCGGACCACCATCGAACCCGGCCGGCCCATGGCCTCCCCTTGCACAACGGTGAACTGGACCTGGAAACCTTCTCCAGGCAGCAGGCCGAAGCGGACCAGGTAGGCTCCCAGCGGGCCGTTGGCTGTGCCGGTCACCGGGTCCTCATTGTTCCCGTTGGCGGGGGCAAACATGCGGGCGTGGACCAGAGGCTCCTCCCCGGGATGAAGGGTGAATACATGGTAACCGTTGATCCCGATTTCCCGGCTCAGTTCCTTTAACGCCTCCATGTTAGGAGTCAGGGCATGGAGCTTGGACAGCTCCCGAATCCCCACCATCACCTTAGCCGCTCCGGTAGACGCCCCGCAGAGGGGACAGTCTTCCCGCAGATCGTCTGCGGCCAGGCCCAACGCCCGGCACAGCTTGGAACGCTGTTCCTCCGTCAGCGGGGCTCCAAATTCCGCCTGGCCCTGGGCCATGATGACCTGATACTCGCCGTTCTGCTTCTCCACATCCACAGAAAAGCGGCCAGCTCCGGACAATTGAACCACTTTGGCCCGTTCCAGGCCCAGTTCCAGGGCACGCACATAGTGGGACGCAACCGTCCCGTGACCGCAGATGGGCACCTCCCGGGTAGGAGTAAAGAAGCGGATGTGCACATCATACTCCCCCGGTTTCCCGGGGAATAGGAAGGCTGTCTCAGAGTTATTCAGTTCCCGGGCGATTTTCTGCATTTGGACCTCTGACAGCCCTCGGGCATCCATCACCACTCCAGCCGGATTTCCAGTCAACTTCTCTCGGGTAAATGCGTCTACCTGATAAACACGGATGGTACGCTTCATATCCATTCTCCCCTAATTTCTGCTAAAGTTGGTCTGTCAGGCCATGCCGGCCGCCAGGCACATCCGGTTTTTAAAAAAGTAGTTGACCACAGCAATAGCCCGGCCTACGCCGATCATGGCACCAATAGTTCCAATTCCAATTCCAATCAGAGAGCCTTTGGTCGCCAGACACAGCACAATCGTGGCCAGAACACAGCCAATATCAAATATGTTTTTTGCAAAGCCCTGGTCCCGCCCCATCCGGTCCGCCAAGGCTTGGACAATCCCGTCTCCGGGATTGGGAATCAATCTCATATTGACCGTCATGGACACCCCTAACCCTGTCACTATAATAGCCAGCACCAGCATTCCGAGATTGGAGCCCAGGGAGTGCACAGATGGATCGTAGCCGATCCAACGATCAAAGAAATTTAAGACCCGGCTGAACACCAGGCTCAAATGAAGCTGGAGCAGATCGTACCACTGCCGGTCCTTGCCCCGGATGATCAGCTCTCCCGCTACAAACACACAGTAGAGAATAAACGTGGTATCTCCAAAATTAAACCCCCAAATTTGAGAACTGCTATAGGCCACAGACAGGATGGGGGATACGCCCAGTCCGGTCTTTGTATTCAACGTCAGGCCAAGGGCCAGCACCAGCATCCCTAATCCATAAATCCAAGCGCGATGGAACCGTTTCAAGTAGACGCCTTCTTTTCTTTTGGTTTTTTTGCCGGGGATTCTCCCCCATTTTTAGTAAAATAATCACACCAGGGCCGCAGCACGCACTGCTGGCACTGGGGACGCCGGGCAATACACACAGCCCGTCCATGTAAAACCAGCCGGTGACAGAAGTCGTTGGACTCCTCCGGCGGCAGGATCTGACGCAGCTGCTGCTCCACCTTCCCCGGGTCCTTGGTACCGTCCGTCAGGCCCAGCAGTCCGGAGATGCGGATGCAATGGGTGTCCGCCACCACTACGCCAGGGGTGTGGTACACATCCCCCAGGATCAGATTGGCCGTCTTCCGCCCCACTCCGGGCAGCTTCAGCAGGTCCTCCATGGTATCGGGCACCTTGCCCCCATAGTCCCGAATCAGTATCTGCGAGGCCAGAACAATATCCTTTGCCTTCGCCCGGAAAAAGCCGGTGGAATGGATGTAGGACTCTACCTCCGACACATCAGCCTCCGCCAAGGCCTGTAACGTTGGAAACCGGGCATACAGCGCGGGGGTGACCTTATTCACCCGTTCGTCGGTACACTGGGCAGCCAGACGCACGGAAAACAGCAGTTCATAGTCCTTTTTATATTCCAGAGAACAGATTCCATCTGGATACAGCGCCTTGAGGGCATCTACAATCGCCACAACATCGTCCTTTGATTTCTTCATCTCTCTCTCCCTTCCCAATATATATAGTGTGCAGCGTATAACCCTGCAGATGATATCATATCACACTTCATAGAAAATTTCGACGGCTTTTTTTCTTCCCCGCCATTGTTTTTTCCCGCTTCTTTGCTATAATAAAGTCCAGGTCCTGCTCCGGCAGGTCCCCAACCATACATCAACTGGGAAGGAGCTTCAATCCAATGGTGAACGAAATGATGGATTTCCTCACGTCCTGCGACCCCGAGGTCGGTCAGGCCGTACGGGCGGAATATGACCGCCAGCAGCAGAATATCGAGCTGATCGCCTCGGAGAACATTGTCTCTTCCGCCGTGCTGGCCGCTGCCGGCACTGTACTGACCAACAAGTACGCAGAAGGCTATCCCGGCAAGCGCTATTACGGCGGCTGCCAATGCGTGGACGTGGTGGAAAACATCGCCATGGAACGGGCCAAAAAGCTCTTTGGCGCTAACTTTGCCAACGTACAGCCCCACTCCGGCGCTCAGGCCAACTTTGCCGTCTACCAGGCCCTGTGCCAGCACGGCGACACTGTCATGGGCATGAGCCTGGACAATGGCGGCCATTTGACCCACGGCTCCCCTGTGAACTTTTCCGGAAAAAACTATAACATGGTGGCCTATGGCGTCAATGAGCAGGGCTACATTGACTACGACCAGGTCCGGGACCTGGCCAAGAAGCACAAGCCCCGTATGATTCTGGCCGGCGCCTCCGCCTATCCCCGAATCATCGATTTCCAGACCTTTGCCGACATCGCCCATGAGGTAGGTGCCTACCTGTTCGTAGATATGGCCCACATCGCCGGTCTGGTGGCTGCCGGGCTCCATCCCTCCCCCGTCTCCTGTGCCGATGTGGTGTCCACCACCACACACAAGACTCTGCGTGGGCCCCGGGGCGGCATGCTGCTGTGCAATGACCCTGACATCGCCAAAAAGCTAAACTCCGCCATCTTCCCCGGCTCCCAGGGCGGTCCCCTGGAGCACATCATCGCCGCCAAGGCGGTGGCCTTCGGAGAGGCGCTGCGGCCAGAGTTCAAGGAGTATCAGGCCCAGATCGTGAAAAATGCCCAGGTTCTGTCCAAGTCCATCCTGGAGGGCGGTTTGGACCTGGTGTCCGGCGGCACGGATAACCACCTGATGCTGGTGGACCTGCGTCCCGCCCACCTCACCGGCAAGGAGATGGAGCATCGGCTGGACGAGGTGTTCATCACCGTCAACAAAAACGCCATACCCAACGACCCGGAGAAGCCCTTTGTCACCTCCGGCATCCGGGTGGGCACCCCTGCTGTCACCGCCCGCGGCTTTAAGGAGGCCGAGATGGAAGTGGTGGGCAAGCTCATCTGTGCCGCTGCCAAGGACGACTTCCAGAATAATGTTGAGTCCCTCCGCGCCCAGGTCAAGGAGCTCACCGGCCGTTTCCCCCTGTATCAGGATTAAACGTTTAAACAAAGAAAAGCCGTGGACCGTATGAACGGTCCACGGCTTTTTATGTCTAAGATTAAACTTTCCCGTGACAGCGGGCGGCGTACAGGGTGTTCTCCATAAGCATGGCCCGGGTCATTGGGCCCACACCTCCGGGCACCGGGGTGATGTAAGAGGCTTTCTCAACCGCCTGGCTGTAGACCACGTCTCCGCACAGCTTGCCCTGGTCGTTACGGTTCATGGCCACGTCCACCACTACGGCCCCCTCCCGAATCATATCTCCGGTGATCAGACCTACCCGCCCGGCAGCGGCCACCAAAATATCCGCCCGCAGGCATTCCGCCTTCAAATCCCGAGTCTTGGTATGACAGATGGTCACGGTAGCGTTTTTCTTCACCATGAGCATGGCCTGAGGCTTCCCTACGATATTGGACCGACCTACGATTACACAGTGCTTGCCTGCCGGGTCAATTCCGTACTCCTCTAGCATCCGCATTACACCGGCCGGGGTGCAGGGCTGAAAGCCCTCTTCCCCGATCATCAGCTGCCCCACATTGAAGGGGTGGAAGCAGTCCACGTCCTTGTCCGGCCGGATGGCCAGCAGAACCTCTTTTTCGTTGAGGTGCTTTGGCAAGGGCAGCTGCACCAAAATGCCGTCCACATCCGCCCGGTCGTTGAGCGCTCCAATCAGCTCCAGCAGCTCCTCCTGGGTGGTCTCTTCGGGGAGGGCGTACTCCTCGCTGTAGATGCCGCACTCGCCGCAGTCCTTCTTCTTCCCGTTTACATAGACCCGGGAGGCTGGGTTGTCTCCCACCAGGATCACCGCCAGGCCGGGCTTTTGGCTCATAGGCTCCACCTGGGAACGCACCTGTTCCTTTACCTTGGCCGCCAGGGCCTTTCCATCCATTACCACAGCAGGCATGGTTATTCCTCCTTTGTCTCCTCTTGACCGTCTTCCTGCCCAGGGCTGGGCTGATTCTCCTCAGTCTGAGGGTTGGATTCCTCCGGGACGGAGGGGGTATCCTCCTCAGACGACTGGCTTTGAGCTGGCTGGGTTGCAATCTTGTTCACATAGAGTTGGGCAGGCTGGGTCTTGGCTCGCTTCCACATCCACAGCAGTACTGCGCCCGCCACAAGGGCTGAGACTGCCGCCACCAGTTGGGACACCCGGATGGAACTGCCTACAAACAGGTACAAGCTGTCAGTCCGCATTCCCTCAATCCAGGCCCGGCCCAAGCCGTACCAGAACACGTAGAACAAAAAGCACTGTCCGTCAAATTTCCGCTTCTTCCCCAGGCGATAGACCAAGAGCAGACCGATAAAGTTCCAGGCCGACTCATAGAAGAAGGTGGGATGTACGCCCAGAGTCCCGGACAGGATGGACTCATAGCCCACCTGATCCACATAACCCTGAGCCAGCATGTCCTCGGCGATGGAGGGGCTGCACATCCGCCAGGGAAGGGCAGTGGGGCCGCCGTAGGCCTCCACATTCATAAAGTTGCCCCAGCGGCCGATGAGTTGCCCGATGAACAGCCCATGGACCCCTAAATCGGCAAAAGCCAGGAAGCTGATCTTCCGCACGTGGCAGAAAATGAGAAGCACAATGGCCGAGGAAATGATCGCTCCGTAGATGGCCAGACCACCGTCGCTGTACCGGAAGATGGCGGCCCAGTCCAGGGAGCCATCCGGATTTTGGTATAGGCCCAGATTAAAGACCACGTAGTAGACCCGAATGGCCACCAAGGCGGCGGGGACCGCAAAGAGCATCATGTCGATGATCTGGTCCTCGGTGATGCCAAAGCGCTTTCCCCACCGGGAACACAGAAACACCGCAAGCAAAAGGCCGGAAGCAATGATGATCCCATACCAATATACGGGCCGGCCAAGCACTGTAAACGCCACCCGGTTCAGGGTAAACTCCAACCCCAAGCCGGGAAAGGAAACCACATGTGTCATGCCTGCTCCCCCTTGGGACGTACCACCGACAGGCAGGCCCGCTCCTCTGTCACCCACTCCTGAATGAGGCTCTCCGCCTCCTCCTTGGTGATGGCGGAAAACACTTCGGCAAAGCGCAGGTAGTCCACACCCCGGAAGAAGGACTGGGCCTGTCCCACACACAGATTTTCAAAGGAGTTTAGGCCCCGCACCTTTGCCCCGTACAGGCCCTTTTTCAGCCGCTCCCACAGCTTGCCGTCGATGCCCTCCCGGCCCAGCCGGGCCGCCTCATCGGCCACTGCCTGCCGCACCACGACCGGGTCCTTAGACTCCCCTCCGGCGCACAGGAAGGCGCAACCGGGGTAGCTCTCATAGCCGTAAGCGAAACCCTGGTTGATCAGTCCCTGGCGGTAGAGCTTGGCATACAGGGGACTGGAATTACCCAGCAGAGCCTCCAGAGCCAGCTCGCCCACCAGCTGCTGGCGCAGCCCCGCCTCCCCCTTCTGGGGAACGTCCCCCTTATAGCCCAGCTGGAAGATGGGAGTGGAGACCTCCATGAAATCCTCCATTAAGCTCTTGGCCGCCCGAGGGGCCTCCTTTTCTCCATAGTCCTTCAGGGCGATGGGGCCGGGGGTCTTGGGCAAAATCTCCCGGGCCAGGGCGCACACCGCCTCCGGCTCCACATTGCCAGCCACGCACAGCACCATGTTGGCCGGGTCATAGAAGGCTTTATGGCAGGCGTAGAGGGTTTCGGCCGTGATGTGGGAGATGGACTCCACGCTCCCCGCCACACTCACCCGGATGGGGTGATGCTTATACAGGCCGCCCAGCAGGTTCATGAACACCTTCCAGTCGGGGTTGTCCTCGATCATGCCGATCTCCTGGCCGATGATCCCCTGCTCCTTATCCACGCTCTCCTGGGTGAACCAGGGGATGGAGACAAAGGAGAGAAGAATTTTCAGGTTCTCGGTAAACTTCTCCGTAGACTCAAAGTAATAGCCCGTGATGGCGGAGCTGGTAAAGGCGTTGGGGCTGGCTCCGTTGGCCGCCAGGTCCTGGAGGGCATTGCCCTCCTTGGTGTCGAACATCTTGTGCTCCAGGAAGTGGGCTACCCCCGCCGGGGTCTGGTGCCACTCCCCATCCAGGCAGAAGCGCATGTCCATGCCGCCGTAATTGGTGGCAAAGAAGGCGTAGCCCTTTTGAAACTCCGGCTTGGGGAATACAAACACATTCAGGCCGTTCTCCAGTACCTCATGGTACATCTTTTCCCCTACCCGGCCAAATTCCAGCTTATCCATGGGCTTCCTCCTTGCCTTTCAGGAAATAAATGGTGTCCAGCTCCAGCTTCCGGGCGGCCTGGGACACTTGCTCCAGAGTGACCGATTCAAACTGGGCGGCCAGTTCCTCAATGGTGGTATCCAGTCCTGCGGCGGCCTGGCCCAGCCAGAACTCCTCCTGGCGCATCTGGTCATCCAGAGTAGCCAGATGTCCTCCCACCAAGGTGCGGCGGGCGCCTTCCAGCTCCCAATCCTCCACCTTTCCCTGGCGGATGTTTTCCAACTGCTGCAGGATTTCCTCCCGGGCCTGGTCATATTTATCAAATTCAATACCAGAGGACACCAGAACAAGGCCCTTCATCTTCTCCATCATGGAGCTGGCATAGTAGCACAGGGAGAGCTTCTCCCGCACGTTTAAAAAGAGCTTGGACAGGGTGGTTCCGCCGAAGATGGCGTTACACATCACCAGGGCGGGATACTCCTCCTCCCAGCAGGTGATGCCGCCGGTGCGGAAGCCCATGGCCAGCTTGCCCTGGGTGACGTCCATGGCCTCCTCCACCAGCTGGGGTTCCTTCCCGGCCGTCAGTCGGACGTCGCAGTCAGGCATGAGGCGCTCCTCATTCACCGGCAGACGGGATAGAGCCGCACGCAGTGCCTCCTCCACCCGGTTGGGCTGGGCGCTGCCGCAGTAATAGACCTCCACCTCCGCGGTATTCAGAAGCTGCTGGTAGCGCTGCCACAGAGAGGCGGGTGTAATCTCCTGCACGTGGGCTTCGTCCCCCAGCTTATCCACCCCAAAGGCCTCCTGAGCGCACATAAGCTGGGTCAGACGGTGGGTGGCATAGGTGCGCTTATCATTGATCTGTCCCCGGATCCGGTCCAGCAGATTAGCCTTCTCCCCTGCCGTGTAATCGGAGCAGAAAACACCATCCTGGGTGTAGGGATTGAGCAGCAGCTCTCCCAGCAGGGCAGCGGCCGGCTCCAGCACCGGTTCCCCGTTCAGGGTATAGGCGTCATCCAGGAAGCTGGCCACAAAACCGATGCACTGGCTCTCTCCCTTTTTCCGCACCGAGGGCTCAATGGCTCCCCCATACAGCTCATCCAAGGCCGCGGACAGGGATTCCATATCCGGGTGGACGGCCGTGCCCCGGCGCAGCACGGCAGGGATCAGGGCGTTGGCACCCGCTGTCTCACGGTCCAGGGGGGTCAGCAGGGTGACGGACAAATACGCGCTTTTAAATTTGTTGGTGTGGACCGCGCGCAGCCACACTCCGGGGAACAGCTCCCGGCGAGTCACTTGTGACATAGTTGTATTCCTTTCTCACGGAGATGGGTCCCTGACGGACTACCCCATAATTCTCCAAGTAGGTGGGGATATCATACCACGGCCGGAGGAAAAAAGCAAAGGTTGTATCCGTTTCCTCCCCTTTCCGCCAGTGTTCCCGTCCCCTTGTATCAATATACCCAAAGGAAACCATCTGTTTGTCAAGGATTTTGACTTGACACAGAGGGAAAAATATGCTATCCTTCCATTCGTAAAGTTTAATTCCTTTACATTTTGTGTTGAGGAGGCGGTCTCTTTGAAAAGTCAGGCTTATCGGATGACGATGCTCTTTGATTTTTATGGCGATGTGCTCACCGACCGCCAGAAGGAATTTTACGACCTGTATTACAACGAGGACCTGTCCTTGGGGGAAATCGCGGAGAATTACGGCATCACCCGCCAGGGGGTTCGGGACGTGATCGTGCGGGCCGAGGCCATCCTCACGGAGCTGGAAGACAAAACCGGCCTGATCAAGCGTTTTCACACCATGCACAAGCAGCTGGAGCAGGTCTGGCAGGACGCCCAGCGGCTGTGTGAGCTGTCAGGGAAATACGACGACGGCGAGTTGGAGACCCTGTCCCAGCGGATTCGGGACACCGCCGACACCCTGTTGAAGGAGTAACCCATGGCATTTGAAGGACTTTCCGAAAAGCTGTCTGCAGCCTTTAAAAAGCTGCGGGGCAAGGGACGGCTGTCTGAGGCTGATGTAAAGGAGGCCATGCGGGAGATCCGCCTGGCTCTGCTGGAGGCCGACGTCAGCTACAAGGTGGTCAAGCAGTTTATTGCCCAAGTCACCGAGAAGGCGGTGGGCACCGACGTACTGGAGGCCCTCTCCCCTGCCCAGATGATCATTAAGATCGTCAACCAGGAGCTGACCGAGCTGATGGGCGGTTCCAGCGCCAAGCTGACCATCGCCTCCAAGCCCCCCACTGTTGTGATGATGGTGGGTCTTCAGGGCGCCGGCAAAACCACGAACTGTGCCAAGCTGGCCGGGCTGATGAAGAAGCAAAACGGCAAGCGTCCTCTTCTGGCCGCCTGTGATATTTACCGCCCGGCCGCCATTCAGCAGCTGCAGGTGGTGGGCGAGCAATTAGGTCTGCCTGTGTTCCAAATGGGACAGGCTAACCCGGTGGACATCGCCAAAGCCGCCGTGGAGCACGCCAAGCAGCACGGCAACGATATGGTCTTTTTGGACACGGCCGGCCGGCTCCATGTGGACGAAGCCCTCATGGACGAACTGAAAAACATCAAGGCCGCTGTGGATCCTACCGAGATCCTGTTGGTGGTGGACGCCATGATCGGTCAGGACGCGGTGAACGCTGCCAAGGCCTTTGACGATGCGCTGGATATTGACGGCGTGGTGCTCACCAAGCTGGACGGCGACGCCCGAGGAGGCGCGGCCCTGTCCATCAAGGCAGTCACCGGCAAGCCCATCAAATTTGTGGGTGTGGGCGAAAAGCTGGACCAAATCGAGGTCTTCCACCCCGACCGTATGGCCAGCCGAATTTTGGGCATGGGCGATGTGCTCTCCCTCATTGAGAAGGCGGAGCAGTCCTTTGACCAGAAAAAGGCCCTGGAGCTACAAGAAAAGCTGCGCAAAAACAAGTTTACCCTCACCGATTTCTACGAGCAGATGGCTCAGCTGAAAAACATGGGCTCTCTGACGGAGATTGCCGGGATGCTCCCCGGGGTCAAAGCCTCCGACCTGGAGGGGGCCACCATGGACGAAAAGCTGTTGCAGCGTATGGAGGCCATTATTCTGTCCATGACTCCCTACGAGCGAGAAAATCCCAATGTGCTCAATTCCAGCCGAAAGAAGCGCATTGCTGCCGGCTCGGGCACCCAGGTGGTAGACGTCAACCGGCTTTTAAAACAGTTTGAAATGCTCCAGACCATGACTCGCCAGTTCTCCGGCGGTAAGCTACCCCGCAATTTAAGAAAGATGATGGGCAAGAAAGGCGGCCGCGGGTTCCCAGGAATGGGCGGCGGTATGCCGGGACTCCCCTTCTGATTCTCGTTGGTTAAGCGCCATATATGCGCTTTCCATATAAATGATACAACAATTTGGAGGTGAAGATAAATGGTTAAGATCAGACTGCGCCGCATGGGCGCCAAGAAGGCTCCCTTCTATCGCATCGTGGTGGCCGACTCCCGCTATCCCCGTGACGGCCGTTTCATCGAGGAGATCGGTATTTACAACCCCGTCGTCAACCCCGCCGAGCTGAAGGTGGACGTGGACCGCGCTCAGGCCTGGATTAAGACCGGCGCTCAGCCCACTGAGACCGTCCGTGACCTGCTGAAAAAGGCCGGCGCGCTGTAAGGCTGGAGGTTTTGCAGGCAATGAAAGAGCTTCTGACCTACGTCGCCCAAAACCTGGTGGAACATCCGGACCAAGTGTCCGTCACCGAGGTAGAGGGCGACGGCGAGACCGTTCTTGAGCTTCGTGTGGCCCCTGAGGATATGGGCAAGGTGATTGGCCGCCAGGGCCGGATCGCCAAAGAGATCCGTGTCCTCATCCGCTCGGTGGCCCAGCGGTCGGGCAAACGCGTCTCTGTGGAGATCGTCGACTAAAACAAAGGCGCAGGATGCTTCCCTGCGCCTTTGTTTTACTCCGCCGCTCTTTTTTCGTTCCTTCCATATTACCCTATTTTTAAGACGGAGGTCGTTCGTTTATGCTCCAACAATACCTGGAAGTGGGAAAGATTACCAATACCCACGGCATTATGGGAGAGGTGCGGGTTCAGCCCTGGGCAGACTCGCCGGAATTTCTGTGCCAGTTTAAAACTCTCTATGTGGACAAAACCCATTGGCCCATCCATGTGGAGCGGGCCCGGGTGCATAAGAACATGGTGATCCTGAAGCTGGAAGGCGTCACCGATGTCCCGGGTGCTCTGGCCATGCGCAACGCGATTTTGTATATTGACCGCAAGGATGCCAACCTGCCCGAGGGCAGCTTTTTCTTGGCAGACATTATGGGCCTGGAGGTCCGGGATGCCCAATCGGACCAAGTTTTGGGAAAGGTGGAGGATATCCTTACCCTCCCCGCCAACAATGTGTATGTGGTTCGGGGCGGTCCCAGGGAAATCCTGATCCCCGCTGTCCCGCAGTTTATTGCCCAAACCAATGTGGAGGGCGGTTATTTGCGGGTCAACATGATGGAGGGACTGTAATCTCCCCTGTGTTCTGTCACTTTTAATCTGAGCTTACGCCAATTTTGGCGTGTGGAGGTCTTATGAAACAAGAATGGAAGCTCTGGCTGCGCCTGGGCATTACCTTATTCCTCCTCTATCTGGCCATTCATTACTGGGGAACGATCTCCCATCTCCTACTTTTGGCACTGGGCGCGGCCTTCCCTCTCATTTTGGGCTGTATCATCGCTTATGCAGTCAATATCTTAATGAGTATCTATGAGCGGTTCTGTTTTCCCAATAGCCGCGGATCCATTGCCCGGCTTCGCCGCCCCCTTTGCTTGGTGTTGGCGTATGCAAGCCTGGTCGCTCTGGTTTTCCTTATCATTCGGATGATTCTTCCCGAACTGGTTCAATCGGTGGGTCTGCTTGTTCAAGAAGCAGCTCCCATGATCGAGCGTCTTGCCAAGCTGCTCAACCAAAATCTGGACCTTTCCCAACTGCTGACCTCTTATGGTGTGGCACTCTATGATGGCAATATAAACTGGCAGGAGGCTCTTACTGCTGCGGTAAAATGGCTCAGCCAAGGTCTGGGCGGGGTTATGGGCTCTATGATTTCCCTGTTCTCCTCCCTGTTTTCTACCTTATTTACCCTCATCATTAGTTTCATTTTCTCCATCTACCTTTTGCTGGGAAAAGAGAGGCTGTCTCGGCAGAGCGCCTTGGTTTTGAAGACCTATCTAAAACCGAACTGGTACCGTAGAGTGATTTATTTTCTGGAAACCCTAAACACCTGTTTCCACCGCTTCATTGTGGGGCAGTGCACAGAAGCCGTTATCCTGGGCCTACTGTGTATCGGCGGTATGCTCTTGTTCCGCTTCCCCTATGCCACCATGGTGGGTACTTTGATTGGATTTACTGCCCTAATCCCGGTCGCAGGTGCATATATCGGAGCCGGTGTAGGCGCTTTTATGATTTTTACCGTCTCCCCGATCCAGGCTCTGCTGTTTCTGCTGTTTATCTGCGTACTACAACAGGTGGAAGGTAACCTCATCTATCCAAAGGTTGTCGGTTCCTCCATTGGTCTTCCCGGAATCTGGGTGCTGACCGCAGTTACGGTGGGAGGCGGAATGATGGGAATTTTCGGTATGTTGCTGGCTGTTCCTCTGGCCGCTACTTTTTATCAGGTTCTCCGAGGCGATATATATCGTCGAATGCCCCCACAGGAAGACTCACCTCCTCCCTGTGACGATACGCAGGAATAAATGAAAAACGTCGGACAGGAAAACCTGTCCGACGTTTTTCATTCCCTTATACTTCCTTGGGCTGAGGCGTCAGTCCAGCCGCCGCCAGGATCAGATCGGCACAGTGCTCTACTCCTAAGACACTGCTGTCAATACACAAGTGGTAGTTCTGAGACATGCCCCACTCCCGACCAGTGTAGTGCTTATAATTCACCCTGCGGCGCTTGTCCTTCTCCTGCAGCCGTTGCTCCGGACTGCGCTCGGACTCTCCATACAGACGCACGATTCGATCTGCCCGAGCCGCCATGGGTGCATGAACGAAAATATGGAAGCAGGCCTCCCGCTGCCGCAATATGTAATCGGCACACCGGCCTACAATGACACAGTGTCCTTTTTCCGCCAGCTTCACAATGACATCCCGCTGCATACACCATAAAAAGTCCGCCGCAGACATCCCATTCATGGCCCCAGGCGTGCCCCGGCCGGAAAGTGCATAGGAAAAGATGCTGCCTGTCCCTGCAAACTCGCCCCGTTCCTCAATAAAATCCGGAGAAAAGCCTGTCTGCTCCGCCACCTGCTTTACCAATTCTTTATCGTAATAGTCCCAGCCCAAACGTTTAGCCAATTCTTTGCCAATACTCCGCCCGCCGCTGCCAAACTCCCGGCTGACCGTAATCACAGTTCGTTCCATACTGCTCCTCCTTTTCCGTCTCTATCCCTGCGGAGGTTCTGCTTTCCCTACTAGGCCACCATCCTTTTCAGATGCCCTGGACCCCTGGCACAAATTGGGGAAATCCACCGCGCCAACTCCATGCAGCTCGCTTTTGTCCGGTCGGTCCAATTCCAGTTCTGGAGCAGCCTGGGATTATCATGTTCAAACAGTTCCTTTATTTTTTATTATAGCACCTTTTGCCCGCCCGTGTAAGTATTTCTTTTTCTCCCTTGCGTCTGGCTTCCGTTCCCCCGTTCCGGATAATGATACTTATGGTTTCACGCTGCGGCAAAACAACATGCGTAAGTCCGAATTGGACTTACGCATGTTTGTTTAACGTTAATTGTTTTCGCAGAGCCATTAGGAATGGCAGTTTCCATGGTGGCATTCATGATCTGCATGACTGCCGCAGCTGTGTTCCTCGCCCTGGTGGTGATGTTCGCACTCCACCCCCGGATTATAGGCCAGCTTCCCTGCCAGCAAATCCTCCACCACTTGGTCTGTCTCTCCGGTCACTCCGCCGTAAAGAGCAATTCCAGCATCCGCCAGAGCCATCTTGGCTCCTCCTCCGATACCGCCGCAAATCAGTGCATTGACTCCCCGTTCCTGTAAAAAGCCAGCCAATGCTCCATGGCCGCTGCCATTGGTGGGTACAATCTGGCTGGACACCACCGCACCGTTCTCAATCTGATAAATTTTGAAGGCCTCGGTATGCCCAAAATGTTGAAATACCGTTCCATTTTCATAGGTTACTGCAAGTTTCATTGTCTATCTCCTCATTTCCTTTGAATTGCTCCTCCTCTACCGAGGAGCGCTGGCACCGATGCCCGCAGGGACGGCCACAGCGCCTGCAATTTTCTTGACCGCAGCGTCCGCAGCAGATCTGACTGTCCTGGCAGACGGTCACCTCTCCACCAGTAATCGTAAGCATTCGGCCATGGACAAGGACATCCGCCAGCTTCCGCCGTGCAGATTCATAGATGGAAGCTGCTGTCGCCCGAGCCACCATCATCTGGCTGGCACACTGCTCCTGCGTCATCCCTTCCCAGTCAATGAGCCGGATGCTCTCAAATTCATCTACAGTCATGACCACCTGGCCATCCCCGCCAGAGGCTGGAAGAAACTCCTCCCACTGGGGCATACCGCAAATTCGTCTGCATTTTTTCGGTCTGGCCATAGCCGTCCTCCGTTTCTGGAATATGTCAGTAATTTAGATTATACCCTCTTTTTATTCCTTTGCAAGTCCTTTTTAAAATTTTCTTTTCAACAGTCCCGTCCGGCCTCCCCTACCATAGAGGACTCCCAAGCGGAGGAAGAAACAAAGGGACTGTACCCTTTGATGGATGCCGATATTCTCTGGCTTGCTCTATTGTGCGGATTGCGGGGACAAGCTGTATTTCTGTACGACAAACAGCTTTTCGCCCAAGCAAGACCACTATGTTTGCTCCAACTATAAGAGCAACACGGGAACTTGTTCTGCCCACTTTATCCGGGAAGAAACACTGAAACTGTTTGTGTTGCAGCGGATTTTCGATGTGACGGCGCTGTTCTTTGATGATGCCATGGCATTTGAGGAAGCCGCGAGAAAGCAGCGTTTCCAAGAAGCAGAGAAAGAGGCCAGGAAGCGTAAGCGTGAAATCGCCCAAGCGGAAAAGCGCATTACCGAACTTGACCGCATTTTCAAGCGCATTTATGAGGACGACATCATCGGTACAATCAGCCATGAACGGTTCTTGAAACTCTCTGCTGACTATGAGGCAGAACAAAAAGAACTGACGGAGCAGGTCAAGGCATGGCGGCAAGCGGTAGAAACCTTTGAACAGGATCAAGCTGATTTTGCCAGCTTTGCGGCCATTGTACGGAAATATGTGGGCATCCGGGAACTGACGCCCACCATCGTCAACGAGTTTGTGAAGAAGATTATCGTCCATGCGCCGGATAAGTCCAGCGGCCACCGCAGGCAGAAGATCGAATTGGTCTGGAACTTCATCGGAGAAGTCAATCTGTCGGGAGACGATCAGACCGTGGAGCGGCAAAGAAAAGGCAGGACGGCATGACCTTTCAGCCATGCCGCCCTGCGACAATTAGATTACTTCCTTATGGGGGCGTGCCTTTAGGTACAATCCCTTTGCTTTATTTCGCCTGTTCTTTCTTTCCCACTAAACGCTCCAGGGTGTGACACAAAATATTGAAGTCAATGGGCTTTGAGATATGAGCATCCATACCTGCGGCGGTGGTTGCCGAGATATCCTCGGCAAAAGCATTTGCCGTCACAGCCAGGATGGGGACGATCTTTGCGTCCGGCCGAGACAGGCCTCGGATATTTCTGGCTGACTCACAGCCGTCCATAACTGGCATCTGCATATCCATTAGGATGGCGTCAAACTCAAAGGGCTTGGATGCTTTAAACTGCTCCAAGGCCTCCTGCCCATTCCAAGCCTGAACAACCTCTAACCCGTGCATGGAAAGAATCTCTGTGGCAATTTCCATATTTACCATATTGTCCTCTGCCAAAAGAACCTTTTTCCCCTCCAGAGAGAAGGGCGACTCGTTCTTCTTTTCCGTCTCCCTGTTCTCCACAGGCTCTAAACAGGTTTCCTCCTTCTCTGTACGAACCATGGTAAAGGGAACTGTAATGGTAAAGGTGGTTCCTTCCCCCAATTTGCTATCCACATGAATTTGTCCGCTCATCTGGGTCACCAAGTTCTTCACAATCGACATCCCAAGCCCCGTCCCGCTGACCCGCTTGGAGGAGAAGGTGGTCTCTCTGGAATAGGGCTCAAACAGCTGAGGCAGGAACTCTTCCGACATTCCAATTCCGGTATCCTGAACGATGATTTGGAACTGGGAGCAGTTTTTCTCCTCAAACTGCCGCACAAAAACAGAAACCCGGTCCCCTTCCGAAGTAAATTTAAAGGCATTGGACAGCAGATTATTTATAATCTGTCCAATTCGAAAAGCGTCTCCCAGCACCGTACTGTTATGTAGATCAAATTCCACCTGGAACTGTTTCTGTTCCGCCTCCGCCTGCAAATAAAAGCTGGCGGCACATTCCTGAATGCACTGGCGTAGATCGAAGGACTGATTATTTAAAATCACCTTTCCCTGCTCCATCCGTGACATATCCAGAATATCGTTGACCAGATCCAGCAGCTGACGGCTGGAATAGTAGACCTTTTCCATATACCCATTTACCTTTTCCGGTTCATCGCTGTGCTGTCGCACCAGCTCTGACAGACCCAAAATGGCATTGAGGGGTGTCCGCATATCGTGGGACATGTTATTGAAAAAGGCTTCCTTTGTCTTTTCACTGCGCCTAGCATTTTCCAACGCGTCCTCCAGCAGCTTTCGTTCCCGCAGCTGCTGCTGCTTTTCCTGTTCCACCTCTCGGAAACAGAGTACCACTTCGTCCGGAGATAAAGATTCATCAAATAAAATCCGTACGTTAACCCACCGATACTCATCCCCAAACCGGCGCAAGAAATCTCCACCATAATCCCGTACCCGTTTGGCCACCAGATTTCGGATACTGGCTGGAGAAAAGCTGGCTTGAAACTCCTCGTAAGTGCGCTTTTCCAGCACCTCTCCCGCGGTCTGGAGCAAATCGCCGTAGGGCCCCGTATAAGGCAACCGACTACGGATATAGTCAGAGCCCTTAATCATCTCATAGGTCTCGTTCTGATAATCCACCCGGTAAAGGGCGTAGTAGGTATTCCCCAATACCCGCACCGTCTCATTGGTCCGCTCCACCTGGGAGTACAAACGCAGATCCCGCCAGGCCACCAGAAAGATTCCGGCAACGCTCAACAGCATAACCAAGCCAAACAATAGAGAAAATTGATCGGACTTCGCTAAAATAGTGTCAAAGGGTGCCGTAATAATGGCGATCCAGCCATTTGACATATTATAGTAATATACGCCCCGATCTTCCCCCGAAAGGTCAGTGATGTGAGCGTCATACCCCGCCAAACTTCCATCCTCGATGCCAGCTAAAATTTTGTGCAGATACCCCTGAAGTTCCTCCTCAGAGGTCTTCAAGTCCGACTGCTCATAAATGAGGATACCTGTGCGGTCGCATAAATAAAAGGAGGATTTCTCCGGAAGCGATAGCGCTCCGGAATAGATGCGTAAGTTTTCCGGGAAAATATCGAAGGCCAATACCGCGTCTACGCTCTGGCATTTTTGGGCAATGGTAACCACCGGCTTTTCATAGATCGAATCTATGTAAACATCGGTGAATACCACATCACCGTCCGCTGCCATGGCCTGCTGATACCATTCCGTTTGAGAAAAATCGTAGGTGCTATCCCCTTCCCAGGGATTTGCCGCCAATATCTGCCCCTGAAATACCGCATAGGGATCTACCGTATTCTCCCCCAACACCGACTGGAGCTGCTCATAGTACATTCCAAGCCAGCTTTCGATCTCCTGAGGAGACTGCCCTTGCTCAAGGCGCACATTGATGGACTGGGTGCCAAAGGTCAACAGGGTTTCATAGACCGTGAGGTTGTTGTTTTCCTCCCATGCATAGCTCTTGGCAAGAGCGGTGCCCAGATCCTGAAAATTTTTCAGCAACGTCTCCCGCAAAACCGCATGAAAGGCTCCTCCCAACAGGCTCAGAAAGACAATCACTACAATATAGAGGCGAAGTTTCTTCCATAGCCGTTTCCATTTTTTTCGCCCTGGCTTCATGGCCAGCACCTCTGAATTGCCTGGACCACACGTTGGTAATCGGATTGAATCTGAGGCATCATCTGCGCCGCAGCAGCATAGTCACCTGCCCGCAGCTGCGCCACCTGCTGGGTAAACTGGTTTGTCAACTCATTCATGGATAAATTCCCACACATGCCTTTCAGCGTATGGGAGGCGGCCAGCGCCTGCTCCATGGAACCAGATTCCATGGCCTGACACAAAGTTTGGAAGTTAGTGTCCTGCAAAAAGCGCTTTAAAAAGCGCTCTACCAAAGCCTCACTCCCACCCAACCGCTCCAAAACCTCATCTACCTGGATACCGCCCTGGGAAAGGCACTCACGAATCCCCTGTTCCATGCTCCATGCTCCCTTCTCTCACTTGTGTGTATACAACTGGTACAGTTCCTCCTCAACCTGCATAAAACTATCCAGCAGCTTGGGGTTAAACTGACCGCATTTTCCCTCCCGAATCATATCCAGCACCTGCTGTCTTGGAAGGGCGTCCTTATAAACCCGTTTGCAGATCAGTGCGTCATACACGTCGGCCAGAGATACTGTCTGGGCCCAAACACTGATCTCTTCGCCCTTCAGGCCATCCGGATAGCCCCGCCCATCCCATCTCTCATGGTGATGACGGGCAATGTCGTAGGCATAGCGATAAGCTCCACTCTCCCGCAGCTGGGGAATTTTCTCCAGAAGCAACGCCCCTTGAATGGTGTGAGTTTTCATAATTTCAAACTCTTCCGGGGTCAGACGACCTGGCTTATTTAAAATCGCATCGGGAATGGCGATTTTTCCAACGTCGTGCATAATGGCCGCCAGCGAGATCTGTTCGATCTCCTCCTGGCTGAGTCCCTGTCCAAATTCTGTTCTGGTCAACAGCAGACGGGTGATATCATGGATGCGCTGTACATGCTCCCCAGACTCCCCGTCCCGAAATTCAATTGCCGTAGACAGGGCCTGAATCATTCCCTGGTTCAGCTTGATGATCTTCTGCGCCTGCTGTAACAGCTCGGACTGCTGCCGCTCCACCACATTGCCAAGCCGCTTTCGGGCCCGGAACAGCTCCACCACAGAGTTGATTCGCCGCTTTACCACATAGGGCACCACCGGCTTGCTAATGACATCCATCACCCCGATGCGATAGGCCTCCCGCATAACTGCATCACTGGCCTCTGCCGTAATGAGGAAAATTGGTATCTTTTCCACCAGCTCTGCCTGCTCCAGATGGCGCAGCACCTCCAGGCCGTCCATCTCCGGCATCATCACATCCAAAAGAACCGCGCAGTAACGGCCCGGATCTGCCATTAACTTATCAAGACCGATGCGGCCGTTTTCTGCCTCATCAACCCGATAGGAGGGAGAAAACAGAATATTCAGTATTCCGCGATTGATTTCATCATCGTCCACAATCAAGATCTCATTTGAGTCCATTTATTCTTCACCGTCCACTGCTTGATTCCTCTGCACCTCTGTTTGTTCGACTAAGAAATACAGGTTTAGTTTACCATGCACCTACAAAAACATCAACCGATTTCCTGCTTTTCTCGGTCTACCAACTGCTTGGCTTGTATGGCTCTCCTATTGACAGGGCATCCTCTTCTTGCGTATACTCCTCTCAAATCCAATTATAGGAGGTCATATGGATGGCATCAATTATTATTGCGCCCAACAAATATATCCAGGGTCAGGGGGAACTGGCAAACATCGGAACCTATACCAAACCCCTGGGAGAATATGCATTCGTTATTCTCAGCAAATCCGGATATCAGCGGGTGGGGGCGACCGTGGAGGCCAGCTTCCAGGCCGCGGGCTGCCGCGTCCACTTTGAATATTTTAATGGCGAGTGCTCCAAAAATGAGATTCAGCGCCTGAAAACCCGGTTTGACGAGCTTGGCTGCACCGTCTGTGTGGGCATCGGCGGAGGAAAAATCCATGACACCAGCAAGGCCCTTGCCTATTACGCCCACAAACCGGTGGTCATAGTTCCCACCATCGCCGGTACGGACGCCCCCTGCTCCGCACTGTCCGTCATTTACACCGATGACGGAGTCTTTGAGGAATACCTCTGGTTGCCCGCCAACCCCAATGTGGTACTGGTGGACACAGAGGTCATTAGCAAGGCCCCCGCCCGACTGCTGGTCTCCGGTATGGGCGACGCCCTGGCCACTTATTTTGAGGCCAAGGCTACCGCCGACTCCAACTCCTCCACCTGTGCCGGGGGTAAAATCACCAATGCCGCTCTGGTTCTGGCCCGCGCCTGCTACGATACCCTCCTGGCGGACGGCCTGAAGGCAAAGCTGGCGGTGGAAAATCACGTCTGCACCAAGGCTGTGGAGAATATCATCGAGGCCAACACCTACCTCTCCGGCATCGGCTTTGAGTCCGGCGGTCTGGCGGGTGCCCACGCCATCCACAACGGCTTTACCGTAGCTCCCGCCACCCACAACCTGTACCACGGCGAAAAGGTGGCCTTCGGAACACTGGTTCAGCTGGTCCTCCAAAATGCCGACATGGAGCAGATCGAAGAAGTTCTGGACTTCTGCTGCAGTGTGGGGCTGCCCACCACTCTGGCTCAGCTGGGAATCACTGAGGTGAAGGAAGAGGAAATCATGGCCATTGCCCAGGCCGCCTGTGCTCCCGGTGAGACCATCCACAACATGCCCATGGAGGTTACCGCCGAAAAGGTATATGCCGCCATTCTGGCCGCCGATGCACTGGGACGGCTCTATCAGTAATTCGTGCCCAAAGCCGGACATACCCTGATGGCACTTCAAATGGAAAAATGCCTTGCTATTTGGCCGCCTCCCCTCCATAATAGAGGGGAGGTGACCATTTTTTATGAATAGTTTGTTCTGCTGCCCCCTGTGCGCTTCCCCCCTGACCCGTGAAGAGGGAGCCTACCGCTGTCCTCAGGGGCACAGCTTTGATTTAGCCGCCGCCGGATACACCCACCTGCTCCCCGTCAACCGGAAGCACTCCAAGCAGCCGGGGGACGACCGGGAGATGGTGGCCGCCCGGGCCGCTTTCTTGGAGAAGGGCTACTATGGGCAATATATATTAGGAAAACCAGCAAACGGATTAGGTAATAGGGCTATATATCAGCCCGCAGCCTCTTGAACCATAGGGGCGTTGAGCTCGATATATTCAGCCATGCGGCGGAACTCGTCAGCGTATTTGAATTTCACGCTAATATTGCCGCCCTCGTAAACTTTAATATAATCAATGAGCTCGGCCAGAATTTCCCGTGTCAGCTTGTCTATGTTCTGATATTTGAGAAATGCGGCCAGGAAAGGACTTTCCGCATCCACGCCGTTTTCCAGTTGTTCCTGCTCGTCTGTCAGCGTCCGCAGGACATTATTTAGGGCCTCGGCTTGCCGTTCATAGTCCTCGCTCATGTGGCGGTAGTCGTTGCGGGTGATTTCCCCGTCTTTCCAGTCTTGATAAAGGGCTTGCTTATATCGCATAATTTTAGCAAGCTCTTTTTCTTTTGCGGCGATGGCATCCTCCAGCCGCTTTGACTTGCTTTTTTTGAGGGGCGCGGAATTGATACGGGACACCAGCTCCGAATAGGCAACAGCTAAATGTACCTGTTGTTGAATTGCAAACAGGACGCCCGCCTCCAGGCGGTCACTCTTGATGGAGTGCATGGTGCAAGCCTTTTTTGAAAGGCTTTTATATGTTCCGCACTGGTAATAGACATAAATGCCTTTTGAAGC
Organism: Flavonifractor sp. An100; assembly: GCF_002161175.1. Lineage (GTDB taxonomy): Bacteria > Bacillota > Clostridia > Oscillospirales > Oscillospiraceae > Lawsonibacter. The sequence goes on from NZ_NFMA01000005.1 coordinate 145,211, forward strand.
GATCCGGGACATCGCCCTGCCGCAGTCGGCGCATTTCAGAAAGCCGCTGAACAGATAAAGCTGCTTTTCCTTTGGGGCTGTGCGTGTGTCGCGCTTGAGCAGGCCCTGCACCTTATCAAAGGTTTCCCGGTCAATGATGGCCTCGTGGGTATTTTCTACGATAAACCATTCTTCCTCCGGCACCCGCTCCTGGATATGGATTTTATAGCTTTTCACCCGTTGACGGCCCTGCACCATATCCCCCACATAAACACGGTTTTTCAAGATCGTGTCTATGGTAATCGTGCTCCACATAGGATTGCTTTGGGCGTTGGGAGCATTGTATTTGAGCCCCTGCTGTTTCTTGTAGGCCGTGGGGCAAAGGACACCATGATCGTTCAGATAATAGGTAATCCCGCGCTTATTCATGCCAGACAGAAACATGGAAAAAATGCTTTTGACTACTTCGGCGGCCTCCGGGTCAACCAGCAGAGCGTGTTTATCGCCGGGGTCTTTCACATATCCATACGGAGCATACGAGCCGATAAACTCACCGTTGCGGCGCTTCATATCAAACACCTGACGGATTTTCTTTGAGGTCTGGTAGCAGTATTGATCGTTCATTACATTCGTAATGGGAACGATTATATTTGATACGCTGTCGGGGTTGCGGTAGCTATCCACGCCCTCCGCCAAGCTGATAAAACGGACATTGAGCCGGACGAAAAGATTTTCAATCAGGTTTCCGGCATCGGTATAGTTTCGGGAAAGCCGGGACAGGTCTTTTACAATCACGCAGTTAATTCTGCCGCTGGATATATCGGACAGGAGCCGCTGAAAGTCCTCACGGTTGGTGTCCGTACCTGTTTTTCCGTCATCCACATATACGTCCGCTTCCGCGCCCTCATAGAACTCATCCAGGTGGGCCTGGTGGTATTGTTCCAGGAGCCGCCGCTGGTTTACCACGCTGTTGCTTTCATCGCGGCCACGGAGCAAATCTTCTTTAGAAAGGCGAATGTATTTCCCTAATCTCCAGCGCATCACATTGTATGAAGTTGGGGAACTGGCGCTCATTGTCCCCCGGTTTGCTGTTCTTGCCATGTGTCCTCCTTCCTATCACATTACATCTATATTATACCTCTGCACCGGGGGTACAACAAGGATGACTCCACCTCTGGACAAAGTGTCTGGAAGTAGCGGATCGTTACAGTCCGCTTTTCTGCCGCAGGAAAAAGCCCGTCAGCAGTTCCTGGAGAGAGGGGCCGTCCTCGGCAAATTCCAGCTTGATGGCCATATCGCCATAGCGGAAACAATAGGGGTTTTTCAACTGTTCCAGCATACGGGCAGCTCGCTTTTCCAGCGGCAACGAATTATCAAAAACAAAACGGCTTGCGTCAACAAGCGTTTCCTTATCCACCGCGTCAAGATTGACGCTCTGCATCTTTTCAATCACTTGTGCGTTTAGCTTCACAGAAAACCTCCTTTGCAGTTATTCGCCAGTATTTCCAATGATGAGCAGAAACGGCCAGCACCGTGAAAGTGCTGGCCGTCCGGCTAAATGGCTGCCTCTGGACACTTTGTCCAGAAGTCAGTAAGGGCTTTCCTCAAAGTGCTGCTGGGCCTCTTCCAGACTGCAGAAGTCGAAAACCTCATAGAGCTCCGCCACCACGCGCCGGATGTCGTTGGGAGAAAACCCGCAGTTTTCCATCGCGTAGATGACATAGCCACGGCAGGCGTTGTTGCTCCACGGCTGGGACAGCATAGCGGCAAACATAGCATCGTGTTCCATCGGTATTTCCTCCTCGATAAACTTAAAAATGGAGGGAGCGCCGCGCTCATTTTCTTGCCCCGTCATAAGACAGCCATACTCGGCAGCGGCGCTCCCCCGCAAAGGGGGCGGCGGCCTGCGGCCCCCGCGCCTCCTTTGTGGAGAGAAAACTTCCTCTCACATACCACCAGAAAAAAAGGGAAAATGGAGACTGTAAATCAAAAATTTTCCCGCAAATATTTTTTCATCTGCTCTTTCCCACGTTCTACCGAGCGACGAATGGTGCTCTTGTCCACGCCCTCCTCGCGGGCGATCTGACGGTAGCTCTTTCCAAGGATCAAATGAGCATCTACCCGGCGGCCCTGGATCTCCGGCAGGGAATTGAGGGCGTTCCACAGCCGGAAGAACAGCTCCTTGCGATCCATGAGCTCTTGGGGGCTGGGCTCGTGTAGGTAGGCGGAGTATTCGATCCCATCGTCACAATCCAGGGAATAATAAGCCTTGTTGTAGCGCACCCGTTCCGCATGAGCGGCCTCGCGCCGCTTGATGGCCATGAGTTCCTCGGCTACCTCGTCAGGCACCTCCACCAGCTCGTCCGTTAAGTACCAATAATAAAAATCTTTCAGATTGATCGTTGTCATAACTTGTCCTCCATTTTGTTTCGGTTGATGGGTTGAGCGGAAACAAAATGGAGGGCTGGAGGAGAGCGGCAACGTATATAAGTACGCTTGGTTTTTAATAAAACAGGAGAATATTCTCCTTAAATAAAGTGCATTTCCTATTTAGCATATGTTAAAAAAACGGAGTGTAGACAGTGATTAACTATCTGCACTCCGTCATCAGAGAAGAAATATTAATTATTCATCATGGTAAACGCTTTATAGGAAGAATAATATATACCTTATTTGAATGAGAAGGTATTCCACGTTACTTACTGGTTAGCTCGTTAATCGCCGCCACAATTCGATCTAGCCCCTCTTTAAGAAAGCTTCTTGGGCAAGCAACTGTCATTCTAAAATATCCAGCCCCGGATTCACCAAATGTACGACCGTTTTCAATCAAAACATTATATTTTGTAATTAGCAATTCAAATAGCTCTTCATAGTCAACATAGGCGCCAAAATTTATCCATGCCAAGAAAGTTCCTTCAGGCTTTTTGTATTTCGTTTTTGGGAGATGTTCTTGAAGATACTTAACTAAAAAATCAAAATTATCTTCAACATACTCCATTACTTCATCCACCCAGTATTCACACTTGTTATACGCTGTTTCCGTTAAAACCATATCCAGAGGCGGGGCAAAACTAATATAGTGCTTAAGCCTAGTTTCTCTGTACCATATCTTTCTTAATTCTTCATCATCAATAATAATTTGTGAAATGGGAACGCCACCAACATTGAAAGTTTTTCCTAATGCAACTGCTGTGATAATTTTGTTATAATCCGTTATTGTCATAGTAGGCGTATGAGTTACACCGGAGCGTGTTGCATCACAATGCAATTCATCAGAAAAAATCAAAACATCGTTTTCACGACACAAATTGATAATCTTGGTTAGTTCTTCTTTGGTCCAAACTCTTCCAACGGGATTATGCGGGGAACACAGAATCATCATTGTATTGTTAGGATCCTTCACTTTGCGCTCTAGGTCAGAAAAATCGATACTATAATTTTCGTTATCGTTAATTAATTGATTGTTTACGACTTTCCTGTTTGTTCCATTAATCAATTCAGCAAAAGGATAAAAGACGGGTTCCTGAATGATAATACCGTCGCCTTCCTTCGTAAAGCCTCTTAATACGAAGCCAAGAGCGGGAAGAACACCAGGAGAGTAAAAAATAGAATCTTTTTTTATTGTCCAATTAAAACGCCGTTTATACCAACCTTGCACAGCTTGAAAATAATTATCACCAGGCATGGAATGTCCAAGAAATCCGTGTTCAATCCGCTTTATTAAAGCGTCTGTGATTTCATCAGCAACTTTGAACTCCATGTCTGAGAGCCATAAAGGTAAAGCGTCATCTGATACTCTACTATCTACAAAGTCTTTATGGTCCCATTTTACACAGTCAGTTCCTTTTCTGTTATAGAGGATGTCCAAGTTCATTTTTCCCATGGGATATTCTCCTTTCTTTATTCTGCCGAAGGAAAGGTTTATATTACGATATGTGTAGATTACTTATCAGGAAATACCTGTTTATACGCCTTTAGTTCATCCGCGTAGTCTTCAGCAATAATTCTATGCCATAAGTCCGCATCTTTGATTCCACATTTCTCAGGTATAAACACCGGGTCAAGTCCGTGTTTCAATTGAGCTTCATAATCGCGCAAAGTAGATACTCCTGGTTTATATAATAGAGCAAGGCATGCAAGGTTTACCAGAGATAGCAGTCCACAAAGAGCTGAAGCAAGATTCCAAATTGTGGTGGAACTGACCAAGGGGCCAACAAACCCTAACATGATAGTAGCTACATTAATAGCAATATTTATTAACTTTACAGAAGGATTATCAATGTGATCGCTGAAAAAGTAATAATAGATACGGCTAAGGTACATGGAATAAGCCATGATAGTTGTGAAAGTGAATAGGAACATAGCAATAGTAATAAAAATAGAGCCAAACCCGTTTATTACTGTATTAACGGCTTCAGTTGCAAATATATCGTAGTTACCATTGATATAAGCCACAATTTGAGCTCCATCTGCTTGAACAACATTATAACTATTGGTGACGAGAATCATTAATGATGTAGCTAAGCAGATGCACAGAGAGATAAACACAGAAAAAGCTTGAGAAAGCCCGGCTTTGGCAGGATGTGAAACATCTGCACAACCTGCGACCCATGCTCCTGTGCCTAAACCAGCTTCGTTAGAAAAAACACCCCGTCGCACGCCCCACGAAATAGCAGAACCTACTAGTCCGCCAAAAACTGCATTTGTGCTGAAAGCGGAACTGAAAATAAGGATGAACATACTCGGTACATTTTTAATGTTAATGAGAATTAGGATTAAAGCTACCGCTACATAAGCAACAGACATAAAAGGAACTACTTTATCCGCAACACTAGCAATTACCTTAGCGCCGCCGAAAATAACTATAACAAGAAGTAAAGTGTAACATACTGCAATTGCAATAGGGGAAATATTAAAACTAGTACTAGCAACAGAACTGAAGGCATTGGTCTGCACGCCTGCAAAGATAATGAGAAAAACTATACTAACGATGCCGTAAAATGCTGCAATTGGCCTGCATTTGAGCCCTTTATCCATATAGAAAGAGGGACCGCCAGCATATTCTCCGTTAACTCTTCGTTTCCATATTTGAGCTAGTGCAGATTCAATGTATGCAGAGGCCGAACAAATAACAGCCATCACACACATCCAAAACACAGCTCCGGGCCCACCGAACATAATTGCGCTGGCTGTTCCAGTAATATTGCCAGTTCCTACGCGTCCCCCAATCGCGATAGACAGAGCTTGAAATGGGGTTAGCCCTGACGCAGCTTTTTTGTTCTTAAACGAACAATCTAGCATTTGTTTAAAAAGTCTAATTTGCGGAAATTTTAATGCAATAGAAAATAACATTCCACAACCCAATGAAAAGATGATTAAAATAGGCCCCCAAGCGAAATTGTCAACGGCGGTAATAATCTCACTGACAGTCATAATTTTTCCTCCACTATTTCTCCCCCTAAAAAAGGGCATGATATTCCTAAAGAGGTTGAAAAAAATCAATGAATGAGATATGATAATAAATGTTCTGTACATTGTCGATAGTGTAGTAATATGACATGTCACATCGCAATATAATAATACAACTTGTACTAATATATTGTCAAGAGGGATTTTAAGTTGGATACTATTAATTTAATTGTTTCAAGAAATATTAAGCGAATTAGACAAGAAAAAGATTTAAGTTTAGAGGAATTATCGAAACTGAGCGGAGTTAGTAAATCTATGCTAGCTCAGATTGAACGGGGAAATGGAAATCCATCTCTCTCGACGCTTTGGAAGGTTGCAAACGGTATGATGGTGCCATTTAATTCCTTGGTTTCACAACCGCGTGCTCCATATGAAGTGGTTCGCCTCTCAGATATTGATCCGATTATTGAAGAAAATACCAAACTGAAGAACTATGTAGTTTTTCCGGGGGATGAAAATCAAAAATTTAGTGTCTACTACATTGAAGTCCAACCTGGATATGGGTGGGATTCAGATATGCATATGCGAGGGACGATTGAGTTTGTTACAGTTTTTTACGGTAAATTACAATTAAAAATCGGAGAAGATATATTTTACCTGGGATGTGGAGAAAGCATCAGATTTAAAGCTGATTCCCGCCATTCCTATTATAATGCAAGCAACGAAACACTAATTTTTCATAATATTCTATTTAATCCTTAAGAGCATTGAATAGCGAGATTATATGCGATAGGGAGTGTGGCAGGTTCTGGATGGGTATCAACCTAAGCTTTGCGCAGTTTTGGCAAGCAATTCGGGTGTGGCCACACTCCGAAATTTTCACAGGCCGCAGGCCCGTGAAAATGCTTGTTGGGGAGCTCCCCAAACCCACTGAACTTCTGGACACTTTGTCCAGAAGTCCCGGCGCAAGCGCCTGTTGTCGGCGGCCCGGAGCTAACGCTCCTGGGCCTTATTTTTTTGCTCGTCCGCGTGGCCGAGCAGGTGATCGATATTCGCCTTGACTGCCACGGCCTGCCGCATATCCGCCTGGGCCTTGCGGTATTCCGCATAGAGGGCCTTTTTCTTTTCAGAGAGCTCCCGGTGCTGCTTTTTCAGCGTGTCCATTTTGGGGAGCTTTGCCCCGCCCAAAAGCTCACTCATAGCCGTCTTTGCCGCCCGGTAGTCTGCCAGCTCCGCCTCATGCTGGGCCAGATATTTTCTGCTATACCGGGCCGCCTTATTCGGGTCGGGCGAAACTAACCTTCAAGTGTCGGGAGTTCGCAGCCACACCTAGTCGGAAAAGATAAAGCCACTACCGATGCTCTTTTAAATCCTGTACACTGGAAAGTGCCAACA
>NZ_NFMA01000050.1 GCF_002161175.1 Flavonifractor sp. An100
GGCACTCCGGCCTGCCGCTGTATTCATTGTTAACCGCATCATAATTTTGAGAGTTACCACCCCTTCATAGTCATACCCTGGCTTTGTTCTTCCTCATGGTCGTTTGGCTTGTGGCCCAGAGCGATTCTCTTTTCTCGGAGCTGCTGGCGGCGCTTCCAGTCAATGTGCAGGCCGGCATCGGACTGGGGCAGAGAGTGGTTCTCAAAGATCCGGCTCATGTGGTAGAGCAGGCGGGTGGCCGCCAGCATTACGGAGGGCGGACGGATTTCATTTTGCCGCTCCAGGAAGAGTTGGGCGTACTGGTTTCCTTGGGCGGCGGAACGACCGAACCAAACCATTGCCTGGGTCTGGTCGTGAGTCACTCCCTGCCCTGTCAGGTACAGCTTGCCCAGCATGTACTGGGCGTACTGGTTGCCCGCCTCCGCTGACCGGGTGAACCATTTCGCCGCTTTGGAGGTATCTTTAGTCATCGCCTCGCCGGTCAAATACTCCCTGCCCAGCCGGTAGGCGGCGAAGCGATTTCCATTCTCCGCCGCCTGCTTCAGCCAGCGGATGCCCTCCTTCGGGTTCCGCACCTCAGGATCATCAGAGAGAAGAAATTTTCCGAGGACATACTGGGCCTCCGGCAAGCCCTGCTCTGCCGCCTGGGTGAGCCAGTCTTTCGCCTTTTGACTGTCTGGGAACAGCAGCGGACCATCCCGGTAGAGCTGACCCATCAAGTATTGAGCATGGGTGTCACCTCGTTCCGCCAGCCGCTCCAGCTCCTCCATGGCCCCGTCTCGGTCGGCCAGGGAAAGGGTGTCGTCCCAGATGATCTGCCGCAGCTCCCAGAAATCATAGGACTCGCCCCGCCCATGTTCTGGTTCATCATGTTCAGTCAGGTCGGCGTCCTCGAAAGTGATCTCCCCCATGCGGATGCGCTCCGCCTCCTGGATGACGGCGTTCTTGATCTGTCGGAACACTTTCTCCTGTGACAGCTTTTTCTTTTCTCTGGGCTTGTCATGGTAGTACTCTATCCGCGTTGAGAAACAGCGGCAGGTCATCGTAGGATTTGTATTCGGATTTCTTCAATCAGCATCCTCCTTTGGAACATCGCGGACATCATCTGGATGGACCAGACGCAGGAACTCCCCTACGGAGTTGACTACACCGGCATCTTTGAGCTGCTGGTAACGGATCAGATCACAGAGTGTTCGGAGATTGACCTCCGCACACTCCAACAGCTTGTCCATCACCACGATCTGTTGTTCTGTGCTGAGCTTCGTGGGTTTGTCCGGGTCTTGCAGATAAGGCCCTTCCCCCGCCGGAACCTGGAGGTGGCCGTGGGTCTGGTAAAACTCCCTCGCCTGCCGGTACATGCTCTCCCAAAGCTCCTCCCGGACATCCCACACCATCCCAATCTCTTCCAGCCGTTGAATCCGCTCCTTCTCCAGCTCCCCCATCTGGTATGCTTTCCTCTGCCGGGAAAGCCAATTGGACAGCGGTTCAGAAAGCCGCTGCTGTGCTCCCCGGCTCCATCCCAGACTGCCGCAGCGGAGCGCATGGGCCTTGAGCAGTTCAAATTGGCTGTCCCAGCCCTGCTGATGATGATCGGCTGGGATGTTCAGCTGATCCAGCTTCTGTTTCCGTTCCCGGCTCAGAGTCCCTTTTTTAATGTTTTGCTTCTGATTGTTCAGCCACAGCCCCAGCTTGATTCCCTCCCCGGTCACATAACCGGCGGGAGGAAGGCGGCCGCGGGCGGCCGCGTACTCCTTTACCAGCTCAAAACAAACGGTCCACTGCTCCTGTCTCTGCTGCTGTGGCTCCCAGACCATTCCCATCCCGTCAAAGATCTTCTCCTGCTCCGGGGACAGCGTCCCCTGCCGGCGGCTCAGCCGGATCCGGTTGACCCAGATGCCCAGCTTCCTTCCCTCCGGCGTCACATAGGACTGGGGCACCCGAACGTCCCCAAAGGTCCGGCGGTACTCCTCCAGCGCCTGCACCATGGTCTGAAATTCCCACTCTCTCACATCCCAGATCATCCCTATGGCCCGCAGCTTCTCCTCCCGTTCCTTGGTAAAGCAGGGATTTGTTTTTCCCTTGTAATCGCCCCGCTGGGTCCCAATCCAAGCCCCCAACCGTTTTCCCTCCACCTGGTAATCCCCAGGGACCGCCAAATTTCCATGGGTTTGGGCGTACTGTTTGGCCAGCTCATACATCTCCTCCCAGCTGGCTTGCCGAACATGGGTCCCTTTGTTCACCGTTTTCCCTCCTAAAAAACCGCACCGGCCCGCTTAACAAAACCAGTATACCAGTCCACGCGCCTGGCTGGAATTTTTTATTCTCCGGATTCCAAGGTCACAGCCACGGCCATCTCCTCTGATAAACAAAACAGGATGCCGGCGGAAACACCGCCGGCATCCTGTTTTATGATAAAAACTCCGCTTGGTGCAAGGTTTTTAGCCGACCTTCTCCATGGTTACGACCACCGGTGCATTCTCCTCGTCGTCCAGGGAACCTGTGTATGTGATTTTGACCTGGTCGCCCTCCTCAAACCCGTCCTGGCTGACCCCCTGGCCAAAATCCATCACCTGATACTCTCCGTCGCCCACCAGCAGGATCAGGTAAGTGCCCAT
>NZ_NFMA01000051.1 GCF_002161175.1 Flavonifractor sp. An100
TATTCGGGTCGGGCGAAACTAACCTTCAAGTGTCGGGAGTTCGCAGCCACACCTAGTCGGAAAAGATAAAGCCACTACCGATGCTCTTTTAAATCCTGTACACTGGAAAGTGCCAACAACCCAGCGGAAAGGAAAAGCGATGAAAGAGCAAAATGGTAATGGCTTTGCACCAAGTATAGCACAAGCCATAGAAGAAATGAAGGCAGAACAGGGAGACTCCTTTTCTTTGGAACGCATCAACTTAGCGGAGTTAGAACGACGAACCGGCGTATCTCGTAGCAGACTGCGCAGACTCAAGAGAAACGGCTTTCAAGACTTGCCTCGCAGCACCAAAGGCAGTAGACATAAGGTCACAAAACTCAGCGGTTATACTGGCCTGTTGGACAGCTTGCTGCGCCAAGGCGTTAAGAATTCCTCTGTCGTATTGGAGCGTTTGAAACAGGCTGGTTTTGAAGGAGGGGCGACCATTGTAAAAGAGTATATTGCCGCGCACAAACACCTGATTCCGGCCAGACGCCAGTTGGTTGCGCCGCAGGGAAATCGTGGCCGCCGGTACGTCACAAAGCCCGGTGAAGCCTACCAGATGGACTGGGGATTCACTGATGTTCTGGATTATAATGGGCAGACCTACCGAGTTGCCTGCTTTGCCATGATCTGCCACCACTGCGGCCAGCGGTATATTGAGTTCTTCCCCAATGCCCGGCAAGAAAACCTGTTTATTGGGATGATCCATGCTTTCCAGTACATGGGGGTTCCGAGATTTGTGTTAACCGACAATATGAAGAGTGTCGTGCTGCACCGGGATCTGGAGGGACATCCAGTCTGGCAGAAAGACTATGAAACCTTTATGCAAGCCCTGGCCTTCGAGACAAAACTTTGCAAGCCACGGCATCCCTTTACCAAGGGCAAGGTGGAGCGGTTGGTTCGCTTTGTGAAAGACAATTTCCTGACTGACCGAGTATTCTGCGATCTTACAGATCTGAATTGGCAGGCGCTGGAATGGTGCAACAAACAGAACGGAACATACCGCCGTACTGTGGATGGTGCGCCTCAAAAGATTCACGAAACTGTATGCGGAGAACAGCTGCGTATGGTGCCGGAGGATGCCGTCCGATTCTATCTCTGTCCAGAAAGAAAGATCTCCTTTGACGGCTTTGTAAATTACGAGGGCAGGCGTTTCGGTGTACCCTACAGCTATCCTGGCGCAACAGCGAGAGTAGAGCGCAGCGGTGATTTATTGCGCATCTATTCTGCTGATCTGAAGGTACTGCTGGCTACACATACCGTTACCTGGAGCCGCACCGACAGTTTCTGTGAAGGACAGTACGAATCCTTGGCACAGCCAGAAGAATTTCCCACAGCGCCTGTACAAACGCAGATTTTTCAGTTACCAAAACCCTCTCAGGATCTCTCCTTTGCCAAATTCGATTTTGACAAGGAGGACCAGGTATGAAGGAAACAATCTTTGAGCAGGTGGCGTCCGCTGCTTCTGTTTTGAAGCTGGATCTTTCCGCTGAGGAATTCGCGCTGTTCGCAGAAGACCGGGAATTCTCGGAAGCGGGAATGGAGGCTGTACAGATGCTGCTCGGCTATCTCAGCGAAAAGAAACAGCAGACCACCATTCAGACCTTATTGAAGATGAGTCGTCTTCCTACAAAAGCACCCAAGACCTTTGAGAATTTTGACTTTTCGCTGCTCAAAGGGAAAGATGTGGAACGCCTGAAGGTTTTGTCCTCCTTGAACGCTATCTACTCTCACCGCAACCTGGCCTTTATTGGCCCGGCAGGCACAGGCAAAACGCATTTGGCTCAGGCTTTCGGATACGCCTGCTGCCAGCATGGGTTGAAAACCTATTTCATTAAGGCATCCGAACTCCGGGACAGATTCACGGCAGCCAGACGTTCTGGAAAGACCGATTCCTGCCTCAACGGCCTTGTGCGCCCCTCTTGCCTGATTATTGACGAGATTGGCCACTGTGCCTTTGACAAGGAGAATACCAGGCTGTTCTTTGATCTGATTGACCGGCGCTACAACAAAGAAGGCAGTTTCAATATGATCTTCACCAGCAACAAGAATCCAGCTCTCTGGCGTGAGGATTTCGAGGAAGACTCTACCTTGCTGTGCACGCTGGACCGCATCTTTGACGATGCTACTGTATTTAAGCTGCGTGGTGAAAGTTTCCGCGGAAAGAAACTGGAAACCGTCTCACTGCAAACTGGCAGGGTACCTACAGTTGAGCCGGCAGTAACGAAAGAATAACTAATCTATGAGTGCTGGGTTGTTGGCACTCTTTTTGTTTATTCTACTGGCTCTGGGGTTCGCCGACAAAAATTGGTTAAATACTCCCGACAAAATATGGTCGTGATCTCCCGGCGCCAACA
>NZ_NFMA01000052.1 GCF_002161175.1 Flavonifractor sp. An100
GCGGCGGTGCGGGAAAATATGATTGCCCGCAACCCCACCGAAGGCGTCACCCTGCCTAAGAAGAAAGCGGTCCCCAAACAGATCCTCAACGATGCACAGCTGGAGAGGTTTATGAAAGTCATTCAGGAGGACAAAATCTGGCACGACTTCTTCTACACGGAGTTGACCACCGGACTGCGGCGGGGTGAGATCTGCGGCCTCATGTGGTCGGATTTCGACGAGGCTCACGGGACGCTCTCCATCCGCCGCACTGTCCACGCCCAGAAGGGTGGCAGGTTGACCACTGGTGAGACTAAGACCGGCACTGGAAAGCGGACCATCACCCTGCCGCCCAGCACGGCCAAACTGCTGGCAGAGCGCAAGACAAAATCATACTCGGAGTGGATCTTTCCGGACCCACTGCGTCCCGAGCGCCCCATGCGACCCAATGCCGCTTACATCTACCTGAAAGAACTGCTGAAACAGGCCGGACTGCCTAGCATCCGATTCCACGATTTGAGGCATACATTTGCCACCCACGCTCTGGCCTCCGGAGTGGACGCCAAGACCCTCTCGGGTATCCTGGGCCATACCCAGGCCTCCTTCACCCTGGACACCTACACCCATGTGACCGGGGATATGCAGAAGCGGGCCAGCGAGATCGTGGGCAGCTTTATGGAAAACATCATGGTGAGGTGAGCGCATGTCGGGAAAGAGAAAGAAAGGGTCGGGAACCATCCGCCTTCGGAAAGACGGCCGCTGGGAGGGGCGGGTAGTTATCGGCTATGATGAGGCGGGCAGTCCAAAAACAAAAAATGTACTGGCAAAGACGAAGCGGGAGTGCGCGGAAAAGCTGAAGAAGCTGAAAGAGCAGTGCGGCGGCTTCCGCCCTGTTCAAGTCCGGCCTGAGATGCGGTTCGGGGACTGGTTAGAGTACTGGTACCAGAACTTCTCCAAGCCAAAGCTGCGGCAAAGTACACAACTTAGTTACGAGGGATGGATCTACAACCGCCTGATCCCCGGCGTGGGAGACATCCCTCTGAACAAACTGACCCAGGCAGATCTCCAGACCTTCTTCCGCAGTATGAAAGAAGCCGGTCGGATGACTAATGTAGACAAATGCGGGAAGGGGCTGTCAGACCGCTCAGTGCGAAGCTGCTACGCCGTCTGCCAGATGGCGCTGGACAAGGCAGTAGAGGAGCGGCTGATCCACAGCAACCCGGCCATCGGGTGCAAGCTGCCGCCCCTGAAGGGCAAGGAGATGAAAATCCTGACCCAAGAGGAGATCCAGCGGTTCCTCATTCAGGCCAAGGCGGAGGGAATGTACGAGCTGTTCCTGCTGGAGCTGACCACCGGAATGCGCCGGGGGGAACTGCTGGCCCTTCGCTGGGAGGACCTGGACTTCGCCACCGGAAAGCTCCGCATCGACAAACAGGTCAACCCGGTAGGCGGCAAGCTAGTCATCAGCGAACCGAAAACAAAGGCCGCCAACCGCACCATTATCCTGCCGCCTGCCATGTTGGAGGTGCTGGCGGAGTACAAGAGGGGCATCTTCTCGGACTTGATGTTTCCCTCCCGCACGAAACCGAACCAGCCCATCGACCCGGGCTATGTGCGCAAACGGCTCCAGGTGATCTTAAAGCGGGCAGAGTGCAAGAGGATAAGATTCCACGCTTTACGCCATACTTTTGCAACCATGTCCCTGGAGAATGGGATGGATGTGAAAACGCTCTCAACGATCATCGGCCATGTGTCGTCGGCCACGACACTGAATACCTACACCCACATCACCGACGAGATGTGGCAGAAAGCGGCGGTGAACATTGACCGAGGCATCGCCAAGGCGGAGGTGCAGTCAGAGCCGGAGCAGAAGGTGGAGAGACCCCATGCACAGGAAACATTCACCCCGATCCTTCCGGCCCGCCGCAGACCCGGCACGGGCTATGTCAAGCAGCTCAACGACCACCTCTGGGAGGGCAGATACTCTCCGGTGTGGCCGGACGGGAA
>NZ_NFMA01000053.1 GCF_002161175.1 Flavonifractor sp. An100
CCTGGATCACCGGTCATGTCAACGCCTACCGGTATTTCGGCGGGGTCACCCGCATCCTCACGCCGGACAATCTCAAGACCGGTGTGGTCAAGAACTCCCGGACGGAAACGGTGCTCAATAAGGCCTACCAGGAGATGGCGGAGCACTACGGCACCGCCATCCTCCCAGCCCGGCCCCGCAGCCCCAAGGACAAGGCCTTTGTGGAGGGCTCCGTGGGCGTAGTTTCCACCTGGATCCTGGCAGCCCTGCGCAACCGCCAGTTCCTGTCCCTCGCAGAACTGAATCAGGCCATCCGAGAAAAGCTGGAGGCCTTTAACCACAAGCCCTTCCAGAAACGGGAGGGCAGCCGTGCAGCTTGTTTTGCGGAAGAAAAGCTGTTTCTGCAGCCTCTTCCGGCCGCGCCGTTTGAGTTGGCTGTCTGGAAGGTTGCCACCGTCCAGTATAACTACCATATCAACGTGGAGCGCATGAATTATTCCGTGCCGTATGAGTACATCAAGCAGCAGGTGGATGTGCGCCTTACCCGAACCACGGTAGAGATCTTCTTCGCCGGTACCCGGATTGCCTCTCACCTGCGTCTCCATGGCCGTCCCAACCAGTACAGCACGGTGGAGAGCCATATGCCGCCGGACCACCAGAGCTACCTGCAATGGAATGGCGAGCGTTTCATCCGCTGGGCGGAGCAGATCGGCCAGCACACCTCTGCCGTGGTACAGCTCTTTCTCTCCGCCCACAAGATGGAGCAGCAGGGCTACAAGTCCTGTATGGCCCTGCTGAAACTGGCGGATCGCTATTCCCCTCAGCGTCTGGAGAGCGCCTGTCAGAAAGCCCTCTCTTACACTTCCTCTCCCAGCTTAAAGAGCGTCCAGTCCATCCTGAAATCCGGGCAGGACAAGCTGCTGGCTGAGGACGCTCCGGCCAAGCCGGATGAGCCAAAGGCTCATAAGTTCACCAGAGGCGCCGGCTACTACAAGAGGGGGGAATGACCATGCTGAGCAATGAAACGGTACGGAAGCTGCATGAAATACGCCTGGGCGTCATGGCGGAAGCCTTCTCCGCCCAATTGGCGGACGCGCAGTTCCAGTCGGTGTCCTTCGAGGACCGCTTTGCCATGCTGGTAGATGCGGAGTGGAGCGCCCGGAAAAGCAACCGCCTGACCCGGCTTATCCGCAACGCTGGCTACGCGGACCCTGCCGCCTGTGTCGAAAATATTGAGTACCATCCGGAACGGAGGCTGGACCGGGAGCAGATCCTGCGTCTGGCCTCTTGTGCCTATCTCCAGAAAGCACACAATGTCATCATTCTGGGAGCCACTGGAGCCGGAAAGACCTATCTGGCCTGCGCCCTTGGCATGGCCGCCAGCCGCAGTTTTTACTCCGTCCGGTATATCCGCCTTCCGGATCTGCTGGTGGAGATCTCTGTGGCCCGGGCTAACGGAACCTACCGGGATTACATGAAAAAGCTCAGGAAAGAGAAGCTGCTTATTCTGGACGAGTGGCTGCTCTACCCCCTCAAGGAGGCAGAGGCCCGGGATGTACTGGAACTGGTAGAGGCCAGAAACAAGGTGGCCTCCACCATCTTCTGTTCCCAGTATGACACCAGCGAGTGGCACGAGAACCTGTACGACCCGACCCTGGCTGATGCCATCTGTGACCGTATAATCTATAACGCCTATACCATCCAGATCGAGGGCGAATCCATGCGAAAGCGCAAGGGTATCCCCGAGTGATTCCCCGCATGGCGGCCCGGTGCACCACGCCAGCGGCCGCCATGCACCATTTCGGCGGAATGGGTGCACCATTCCAGCGGTGGCTATGCACCATCATCTGCGGTCAAGTTGCACTTTTTGAGCGGCGTACGCA
>NZ_NFMA01000054.1 GCF_002161175.1 Flavonifractor sp. An100
AAACCTGCCAAGAGCTGTCAAGGCCTAAAAACACAAAAATAAAAAAGATAGTTCCTCGAAAATGGGCATAGCAAAACAGACCGTCGTATCTTGGCGGCCGTGGAGATGAAATGAAAATCATCGGTTAGATGAAACTACGGCTTCTCGAAATAGGCCATAACAGTGCCATAGTAGATTCTTAGAAACTTGTTTGCCGCAGCAGTCATGTAAACATAGTAGTGCTTGCCCTCCCGCCTTTTACGGTCAAGAAATTGGTATACAGGATCATCAGCGGGTGCATGTTGGATGATGGTGGACATGACTTGGAAAAGCGTTTTGCGCAGTCTGGGGGATCCGCGTTTGGAAATATGCCTATTCTTCGATTCAAAAGTACCGGACTGGCAGGGGGGTGCGTCCACGCCAGCAAAGGCCACTAAAGATTGCTTGCAGTGGAAGCGGCGCACATCGCCGATTTCTGCCATAAGTTGAGGGCCGAGGACAGGGCCAACACCGAACATCCGCATCACAATTGGATACTCTGGAAGCTGTGAAGCCAGCGTGAGCATCTCATGTTGAATCGCAGAAATTGTTTCTATGATCATGTTGAGCTGAGCTACCGCATGGGTGATGAGGCTCTGGATTGCAGAGGACATTGGAAGCGTATCCACCTGCGAGCCAGCGTGGGAATAGATGGCCACAGCCTTTTCTGCGTTGAATCTGTAACCGGCTTTGGCACACCATTTTCGATACTGGTTTGCGAACGCTTTCTCGGAGTTCCCACAAACGCACTGGCGGTGCCAAAACTTTCCGGCAAAATCCACCCACTTTTCGTGCCCATCCGTATCTCTGGGGGCGCTTTTGAGCAATGTATTGACGCCAGGAAATGTCCCATCCAACAATGCAATCAGATTGTTTTTGAGATTGACCTTCAATCTTATGTACTGGTCGTACTGGCGGCGGCATGTTTTGAGTGTCTGCCGGATCTGATCAGTAGGAGAGTAGCGCTCTAGATCTGTCCAACGGTCAAGGCAGTAATTCGCAATTTTCACAGCGTCCAGTTTGTCTGTCTTGCCCTTTCGGATGGAATTGTTGCCATATTTATAGATTAGTAGTGCGTTCACGGCAGAGACAAAAAAGCCGGCATCGTGCAACACTTTGGCGATAGGCTGCCAGTAGCTCCCAGTGTACTCCATGACGATCCGTGTTTCTCCAGGCAACTTCTCCAGAAAGCAAGCCAGTTTCCTTAACTCTGTATCCGTATGGGATACCTCGAATGGTTCCGCAATCACTTCACCAAAGGGGCGCATAATGGCTACCGTGCTTTTTCCCTTGGAAACGTCGATTCCCACTGCATTCATTACCCTGTTTCCCTCCGCTCAATTATTTTCAAATTGGCTACCATCGTTTTCCCACTGCCGATTCAAATTGCTTGGTCACACGAACATCCTGGTTTTCCAGTGGTTCAACCTGCCTCAACCGAACGCTACAGTGGAAGGATGGCTGACTGTTTAGCAGCCGGACATGGTTAGTCCATTAAAAGTCTCGTCAGGCCAATTTCCCTTCCATTGTAGCTTAGGCGTGAGTACGAGAAAAGCACGCCTGGCTGGCGTGCTCCTCCCGCCTGTTGGCATTGTAGCAATAAAAGTCAAGTAGAA
>NZ_NFMA01000055.1 GCF_002161175.1 Flavonifractor sp. An100
TGTCTCCTTAGAAAGGAGGTGATCCAGCCGCACCTTCCGATACGGCTACCTTGTTACGACTTCACCCCAATTATCGAACCCACCTTCGGCCGCGCCCTCCTTGCGGTTAAGCTACGGACTTCGGGTGTTCCCGACTCTCATGGTGTGACGGGCGGTGTGTACAAGGCCCGGGAACGTATTCACCGCGGCATGCTGATCCGCGATTACTAGCGATTCCAACTTCACGCAGGCGGGTTGCAGCCTGCGATCCGAACTGGGATGGCTTTTAGGGGTTTGCTCCGCCTCGCGGCATTGCTTCCCTCTGTTAACCACCATTGTAGTACGTGTGTGGCCCAGGACATAAGGGGCATGATGATTTGACGTCGTCCCCGCCTTCCTCCGTTTTGTCAACGGCAGTCTCGCTAGAGTGCTCTTGCGTAGCAACTAACAATAAGGGTTGCGCTCGTTGCGGGACTTAACCCAACATCTCACGACACGAGCTGACGACAACCATGCACCACCTGTCACCGGTGTCCCCGAAGGGAAAAGCCTATCTCTAAGCCGGTCACCGGGATGTCAAGCCCTGGTAAGGTTCTTCGCGTTGCTTCGAATTAAACCACATACTCCACCGCTTGTGCGGGCCCCCGTCAATTCCTTTGAGTTTCAACCTTGCGATCGTACTCCCCAGGTGGGATACTTATTGTGTTAACTGCGGCACGGAGGGGGTCAGACCCCCCACACCTAGTATCCATCGTTTACAGCGTGGACTACCAGGGTATCTAATCCTGTTTGCTCCCCACGCTTTCGCGCCTCAGCGTCAGTTGCTGTCCAGCAGACCGCCTTCGCCACTGGTGTTCCTCCTAATATCTACGCATTTCACCGCTACACTAGGAATTCCGTCTGCCTCTCCAGTACTCAAGAACTACAGTTTCAAATGCAGGCCATGAGTTGAGCCCATGGTTTTCACATCTGACTTGCAATCCCGCCTACACGCCCTTTACACCCAGTAAATCCGGATAACGCTTGCCACCTACGTATTACCGCGGCTGCTGGCACGTAGTTAGCCGTGGCTTATTCCTCAGGTACCGTCACTTGCTTCGTCCCTGAGAAAAGAAGTTTACAACCCGAAAGCCTTCTTCCTTCACGCGGCGTTGCTGGGTCAGGCTTGCGCCCATTGCCCAATATTCCCCACTGCTGCCTCCCGTAGGAGTCTGGGCCGTGTCTCAGTCCCAATGTGGCCGGCCAACCTCTCAGTCCGGCTACTGATCGTCGCCTTGGTGGGCCGTTACCCCGCCAACTAGCTAATCAGACGCGAGTCCATCTCAGAGCGATAAATCTTTGGCAGCCAGAGCCATGCGACTCAGCTGCATTATGCGGTATTAGCACAGCTTTCGTTGTGTTATTCCCCACTCCAAGGCAGGTTACTCACGCGTTACTCACCCGTCCGCCACTAAGTAACTCATTCCATTGGACGAATCCTCTGTCATGAGCACTCCGTTCGACTTGCATGTGTTAAGCACGCCGCCAGCGTTCATCCTGAGCCAGGATCAAACTCTCAATAAAATGGTATTTAAATG
>NZ_NFMA01000057.1 GCF_002161175.1 Flavonifractor sp. An100
GGAAGAGGGCAAACCGGAGGATTTATTCTCCGGGGTTGTGGACTGACACAACGGAGCAATAGGTTAGGCGAACGGTATGGGAAGGCCGGCCACAGCGGGTGAGAGCCCCGTAGCCGAAAACTGATTTGCTTTAGTCAGGATCCAGAGTACCGCAGGACACGTGAAACCCTGTGGGAAACTGGGGGGACCACCCTCCAACCCTAAATACTACTTGATGACCGATAGAGGAGCAGTACCGTGAGGGAAAGGTGAAAAGGACCCCGGGAGGGGAGTGAAAGAGAACCTGAAACCTTGTGCTTACAAGCACTCAAAGCTCGTTAACGAGTGATGAGGTACTTTTTGTAGAACGGTCCGGCGAGTTATTGTATGTAGCAAGCTTAAGGTATTCAGTACCGGAGGCGAAGCGAGAGCGAGTCTGAATAGGGCGAATTAAGTTGCATGCAATAGACCCGAAACCAGGTGACCTATCCATGGGCAGGTTGAAGTGGAGGTAAAACTCCATGGAGGACCGAACCGACCCCCGTTGCAATGGTGGCGGATGACCTGTGGATAGCGGAGAAATTCTAATCGAACTTGGAGATAGCTGGTTCTCCCCGAAATAGCTTTAGGGCTAGCGTTAGTTTAGATTACCGGAGGTAAAGCACTGAATGGGCTAGGGGCCGATAAGGTTACTGAACCCTATCAAACTCAGAATGCCGGCTAATTGATGACTAGCAGTCAGACTACGTGAGATAAGTCTCGTGGTCAAAAGGGAAACAGCCCAGACCTACAGCTAAGGTCCCAAATGTACGCTAAGTGGAAAACGATGTGGAATTGCGAAAACAACCAGGATGTTGGCTTAGAAGCAGCCACTCATTAAAAGAGTGCGTAATAGCTCACTGGTCGAGTGACTCTGCGCGGAAAATGTAACGGGGCTAAGCGTACAACCGAAGCTTAGGATGCAGCAATGCGTGGTAGGGGAGCGTCGAATGCGGGGTGAAGTCGCAGCGGAAGCAGCGGTGGACTGTATTCGAGTGAGAATGCCGGAATGAGTAGCGAGAATTATGTGGGAATCATAATGGCCGAAAATCTAAGGTTTCTTGGGGAAGGTTCGTCCGCCCAAGGTAAGCCGGGAGCTAAGGCGAGGCCGAGAGGCGTAGTCGATGCACATACGGTTGAAATTCCGTAGCCACCGAAACTTAAGCTAGAAGGACACTTGGAGCTATCCAGACCCGGGCGTTGGTTGACCCGGGCGAAAGGGACCGAAAT
>NZ_NFMA01000058.1 GCF_002161175.1 Flavonifractor sp. An100
ACCTTGCTACGAAAATAAGTAGCGAGGGCGTGAACCTTGACAAACAGGCTTTCAACGCCTCATGAAAAACCATCGCAGCACAAAAAGCGGCAGGCCAAAACCTGTCGCCGGCCGAAGTATGGTACAGTGGGAATCAGCCTGGTGCCACCACAAAGTACCCCAGCTTTTGCAGTTCGTTCACCATACGGCTGGCCCGTTTGCGCTCACTTTGTTTTCTGCGGATCTCAAAACAGTCTTCGTTGTATGGAGAACCTGTCTTCAACATCGTGTAAATCAGCGCCAGCAGTTTGCGAGCCAAAGCAATCGTTGCACGTTTAGCGCCCTTCCGCTGTTTTATCCTCCAGTACCAACCGGAGAGGTACAAGCTTCGTTTTCCGGAGATGACCCATCCCACCTCACAGAGCATACTCTTCAGATACGGATTACCTTTGTTAATGTGAGCACTCTTGCGTTTTCCGGCACTCTCGTTGTTACCGGGACTCAAACCGGCCCAGGAGCATATATGCTGGGAATCCGGAAAGGCACTCATATCGGTACCAATCTCCGCGATAATGGCTGCTGCCGCAGTTACATCAATACCCGGTATGGAGCACAGGAGGCTCAATGCCTCTTCGTGCTTTGTGATCTCTTTCGTAATAGCGTCCTCCACAGTATGCCGGTGCTGTTCAAGTGCTTCCAAGTGCCCAAATATCATGCGAAGAAAGCCTCGCTGGTGCTCCGAGAGCGAACCGTTCAAGGCAATCAGTATTTCGTCGATACGTTTCCGGGTCTGTGTTTTCAGACACCGATCCAGAGCTTCCCGCGAAATATTTCCGTATTCCATGAGATGACGGATGATGTTTCGCCCGGAAGCGCCAAATGCGTCCGACAGAAACGCTGTGAAGCGGAAACCGGAGCTTTGCAGAAATTTATCGATGCGATTCTTTTGGGCGGTAATGTCGCGAACGATGCTCTTACGATACCGGGTCAGATGCCGCAGTTCCCGGAAGGTCTTATCTGGGATAAAACTTCCCTTTAGTAATCCGGCACGGAGCAATGTGGCGATCCATTGCGCGTCCCGCATATCCGTTTTGCGCCCAGGCACATTCTTCATGTGGCGGGCATTCACGACCAGAATGCTGATCTGCCCATCAAAACATGGCTCCAGCATTTCGTAAATAGGCTGCCAGTAGATCCCGGTGCTCTCCATAGC
>NZ_NFMA01000059.1 GCF_002161175.1 Flavonifractor sp. An100
GCGGCGGTGCGGGAAAATATGATTGCCCGCAACCCCACCGAAGGCGTCACCCTGCCTAAGAAGAAAGCGGTCCCCAAACAGATCCTCAACGATGCACAGCTGGAGAGGTTTATGAAAGTTATTCAGGAGGACAAAATCTGGCACGACTTCTTCTACACGGAGTTGACCACCGGACTGCGGCGAGGTGAGATCTGCGGGCTCATGTGGTCGGACTTCGACGAGGCCCACGGGACCCTCTCCATCCGCCGCACTGTCCACGCCCAGAAGGGCGGCAGACTGACCACCGGCGAGACCAAGACCGGGACTGGGAAGCGTACCATCACTCTGCCTCCCAGTACGGCAAATCTTCTCTCCGAGCGGAAAAAGCACTCCTATTCAGAGTGGATCTTTCCAGACCCGCTCCGCCCGGAGCGGCCCATGCGTCCCAATGCCGCTTACATCCACCTGAAAGGTCTGCTGAAACAGGCCGGTCTGCCCAGTATCAGGTTCCACGATTTGAGGCATACCTTCGCCACCCACGCCCTGGCCTTCGGGGTAGACGCCAAGACTCTATCCGGCATCCTGGGCCACACCCAGGCCTCCTTCACGCTGGATACCTACACCCATGTGACCGGGGATATGCAGAAGCGGGCCAGCGAGATCGTGGGCAGCTTTATGGAAAACATCATGGTGAGGTGAGCGTATGTCGGGAAAGAGAAAGAAAGGGTCGGGAACTATTCGCCTTCGGAAAGACGGCCGCTGGGAGGGGAGGGTAGTCATCGGCTATGATGAGGCGGGCAGTCCAAAAACAAAAAATGTACTGGCAAAGACGAAGCGGGAGTGCGCGGAAAAGCTGAAGAAGCTGAAAGAGCAGTGCGGCGGCTTCCGCCCTGTTCA
>NZ_NFMA01000006.1 GCF_002161175.1 Flavonifractor sp. An100
TGACCCCCTGGCCAAAATCCATCACCTGATACTCTCCGTCGCCCACCAGCAGGATCAGGTAAGTGCCCATCTTATTGATGATGCCCTGAATCTCCTGCTTCTCTTCCTCCTGCTCCTTCTCCTCTTCCTTCTGCACGGCGGGCTCCTCCTTCTCCTTTGCCGAGGAGGACGCTGGAGGCGTCTGTCCGCTCCCCGCGGCAGGTTTGATCCCACGTCCCATGCCGGCATGACAGGAACAGAGCAAAATCCCCAGCGTCAAAATTCCGATTCCCAGCACGATAGCCTTTTTCTTCATCACAATTCACTCCTTATTATGTCTGGAATCCCCCCTGTTTCCCAGGCGGTTGGATTCTGTTTGTTCCCAAGCAAATAGTCTCGTCCCGTTCTTGCCCTATTCTTGATCCTGAGGCTCTTCTTTGGCGGACGACCTCCTTTCATATATTAGGACTGGAGACAATGTTGGATGGTTGCAGAGTTATTTCTTATCTTTTTCTTAAGAGCGGTGTTCCCCATCCAAGACGCCAACTCTTGACAGAAGGGATTCTTTTGTTAAGATGAAGCTGTAGCAAAGGACTTTACCAAGGTACAGATTAACCGCTCCCTGGATATGCTGACCGACACCATATCCTCCAATGACGGTGCCTTCCCTCCCGTTGAATCCTCCCAGCACCAGCCCCCTTCCCGCTTCCCCTACCTGGATGTGATCACCAAGGAGACCCCCTTCACCACCCGTTTTTTCACCGTATGGCTGAACGAGGAACAGGAGATCGTCCATATCAACATGGACTCCGTGGCCACCATCTCCAAATCTGACATTGAACGTTACGCCCGCAAGGTGGCCTCTCGGGATTCTGAACGGGGCTGGATCTCCGATTACCGCTATAAGGCGGTGGACACGCAGAATGGCTCCATTATGGTATTTGTCAGCGGTACTATGTATCAAAACACCACAAACCGTCTTTTATTCACCGTATTTTTGGTGCTGCTGGGCAGTGCGGCGCTGATTTTGATCCTGATTATTCTCATCTCCAAGCCTGCCGTGCGGCCCGTAGCGGAAAGCTACGAAAAGCAAAAGCAGTTCATCACCAACGCCAACCACGAATTGAAAACGCCCCTGACCCTGATTCTCTCCAATCTGGACATTCTGGAGTCAGAGTTTGGGAAAAGCGAATGGCTGGACGACATCCGGGGTGAGGGGGAGCGGATGGGCCTGCTCATCAACCAGATGGTCATGCTGTCCCGGATGGATGAGAGCAACGTCCATCTGGAAAACTCGGACTTCTCTTTGAGCGGCGCGGTTGAGGACACCGTCTCTGAATTTCAAGGTCTGGCGGAGGAGCGGGGATACACCATATCCCAGCAAATCCAGCCTGAGCTCTCCTACCACGGCGACGAGTCCATGATTCGCAGGCTCATTGCCATCCTCCTGGACAACGCCGTGAAATATTGTGACCCCAACGGCTCCATCCAGGTCCGCCTCTACCAGCGCAGGCACCCCATTCTCACCGTGGAAAATACCTATGCCGCTGTGGACCATCTGCCCCTGGACAAGCTGTTTGACCGCTTTTACCGCGCCGACCAGGTCCGCACCTTTTCCGGCAGCTTCGGGATCGGCCTCTCCCTGGCCCAATCCATCGCCAGAAGCCACCGCGGCTCTATCACAGCCTATAAGCGCGGAGGCACCATCGGCTTTCGGGTCGATTTGAAATGAGTCTCCCCTTATCTCTATTTCTGTTTTCTATCCCCAGGCGGTCTGCCAATGGTAGGCCGTCTTTTTTATATTCTTGTGAACGGGGCATTTCTTTAGTTCCACTTTAGGATGGGACTGTAGCTCATAGGAACTAAAACCGGGAAAAGGATTGCACATATGGAATTAAGAACAGATAAAAGGCCGCCGGTCTGCCTGAACCGTACAGGCAGACCGGCGGCCTTTTGCATGGCATAGGAAGGTGAACTTATTGATTCAGCGGGAAGAGGATCTTCATCAGCACATGTTCTGCGGTATTGGTGTGATCCACGCTGAAATAGAAGCGTTTCCCCGCGCTGTCCATAAGCTCAAACTGACCTCCGCTGCAGAGAAATCGGATGCCCAACTGCTCCAAAGTCCGATAGAGCGCCAAATGCCATTCGATCCAGTTTTGGACACCGTCCTGCAGCAATGCATCCCGAAGCCATTCAAATTCAGGCGGAACCAGATGCTTTTCTAAAAACAGACGCCATAAGGTTTCCTTTTGCTGCAGCTGCAATCCAGACAAACAGGCAACGGGGTTCTCTTGCGCCGAGTCGGTATCCAACGAAACATAGCAGTACTTCGACTCTTTGCGGAAGCACATGAACCAGTCCAGGCAATACTGATTCTCGCTCTGGTTGTCCATCCGCTCCTTGGCTACGCCGCAACTAATGCCGCTTCCCCGGACCACCATGGCATCTACCGGCTGGATTGGGGCATGGGGAGCAGCACCCTTCCTGAGCTGTGCTCCACCAGACACAATCCATATTCAGGGACATACATCGGGTCAAATCAACAACAGGTTTTTTCCTTCACCACTCCTCCGGTGCTTTTTCTACAGCCTCGGTCGATAAAAACAAAAGAGGCTTCTATAAACTGCCTGCACGGACAAAGGGTATGATTCTGGGGTTTATTTCAGGTAATAGAGGAAGGAGTTTAGGCGGGACCAGGCGCTCTCGTCCCAATCACTGTCCATGGCAAGATGTAAGTGGGGGATTCCACCCATTTCACCAGTCATATCCAACAGTGTTGCTGTGTTTTCATACCGGGGAGCCAGCGTCAGCACACCAGCCGATGTTCGGCCAAGTTCCCGTGCCTTGGCCAAACGGTACCGACCGTTGGCTCCGGCAAATCTCGGCAGCAGCTGATCCGCTGCAGTACGCATCCCCTCTGGATCTTTGGAGAAGCTGCTTCTCGCCCCCAATAGGCGCCCCAGTTCTGTCATTTGATCCGTCCAGGAAGCGGCTATGACACTTCCGGAATCTCGCCAGAGAAACCAGAGGTACTCGCTCAGGGGGGCACGATACAGAGGCCGGCCCTGCCTTTCCAGCGTTCCCAGCACCCCGTCGTTTAGAGCAAACAGCGTAAGGGGTTCTCCCACCGCGGCAAGAGGCTGGCTTTTGACAGGGATGCTTCCGATTTGCGCCGCCAACGTGCTCAGGCTGTCCCAATTTGGAATGTCGTCTGGACTTAGTGCGCTGCGCTGCTCAGGCGGGGCGCACAGTATGAGATCTCCTGCCAACACAGCTCGGAACAACAGGTCTGGATCTGGGATGTTCTCCGGCAAAGTTTCCAGTTCCGGGGAAACCAGTGTTACCCGCTCCAGTCCCCGGTTGGCAAGCACTGCCTCCACCGCCCACGGGTACTGGCCGTCGGCCTCCGCGCCTTGGGTGGAGGGAATCAGCATCTGAAAGGAATCGGATTCCTTCTCCGCTGCGTTCAGAATACCACCCAGTAATGCGGGGAAGGGAAGGTACTCTTTGGAACTGGTCTCCCCCCGGCCCAAAACCAGGGAAGTGCCGCCCAGAGGCATGGGATGGGTTTCCACATTCCATACCATTTCAGCATATTTCCTAAGATATGTGGTAAACGGCGGCAGATCCAAAACATATAAAGGGCCGTGGTTTGATTCTGGGATATCAACGACTTTGGTAGAGCAGTGTTCCACAGCTGTGAGCTTAAAGTGATCCGGCAGTGGCTGAGAGGAACGGCTTTCCAGACTCTGGAGAAATGCCTCGATGCGAGTAATAACGCCTACTGGTGAGAAGTGCTCATCCACTTCGATGTGCAGATAGGGTTTTTCGCCCATCTCCTTCCGGAACAGATAGGAGAGCATCGTATCCGGTCCGCAGCCGTGATTGGTGAGATAGACGGCGTACAGATTAGGGTGATGGGCCACGAGTTTCGCCCCGGAGAGGATGTGTTGTCCGAAGGGCCAGTACAGATTGGGGTAGTCCGCTGACAGATCCAGGTCGTGAGCAGGTAAATGGGAGAGAGTAATTACCTTGTGCCCCCGTTCCAGCAGCAGACGAGGGATTCCCATATTCAGCACCGGATCGGAAAGACCGTAGTTCCGGGTGATCAGTACAAGTACTTTGTCCTCAGGATTCAGAGAGGAAAGCAGTTCACGACCCTGCCGCTCTACTGCTGCTGTATGCCGGCGTACCGCTTGGGCTCCGGCCATCAGGGCAGGCAGACACCGCAGTTTGGGGATGCCAAGCTGTTTTCCAAGGCCCAGCATAGCTGATGCCATCGCTTCCTGCCCAAAGTCCAGATCGAACACAGGGTTGAGCAACTCAATGCCCCGCTCCGCCAGACGAAGGGCACGGGCGGCCAACTGAGGTGCGGTCTGCATATAGACACAGCCGTAGTTGTGCTCAACCTTGGAGGTCTCATGCCTCATGGTATGGATGGAGGGGAGAAAGATATAGTCAACACCGCGCTCTGCCAACCAGGCCATATGACCATGGATCAGCTTTACCGGGTAACAGGTCTCCGCCTGGGCTGTCTGTTGGGAGAGGCGTATGATCTCCTCGTTGGTAGACGGCGAGAGCAGTACATTGAATCCCAACTGCCGGAAGAAGGCATTTGCCATAGGAAAGAACTTGTGGATCATCAGGGCAAAAGGTACACCCACCGTTTTCCTTCCGGGGACAGGTGTTGGATCATAACCTTCCAACAGCAACCGTGGGCCACGCTGGTAAAAGGCGATGTTGCGTTGAATCTCCGCGGACAGGGCGACCTCCGCTTCCGGCTGCCTGTCGAACCCATGGAAGCGGGTAGGGCCTTTCTTGGATTCCAGTGCCAGCAGGGCGGCGCCGTATGCTCCACTGATGGAGAAGCAGGGAGAGACTGTGAGCCGATCTCCAAATTCCTGGCGGAAAGCGGCCACGATGCCGGGGTTATAGGCCACACCGCCCTGGAGCACAATATGGTGTCCTACTGGCTTGCTCCCAACTACTTTGTGGAGATAATTTCGGACAATGGACTGGCACAAACCGGCTGCGACCTCTGCCTGGGTGGCTCCCTGTGCCTGGGCAGATTGGATAGCGGTCTCGATAAACACGGTGCATCGCTCTCCCAATTCCACAGGGGCCTTTGCAGTAAGAGCCAGGCGGCCGAAGTCCTTCAAAGGGATGTTCATGCGTGCGGCCTGCTCCTCAACAAAGGAGCCGGTTCCGGCAGCACAGATTTTGTTCATTTGAAAGTCTGTAACCTGCCCATTCTGAAGGGAGATGTATTTAGAATCTTGACCGCCGATCTCAAAGACGGTATCTGCTTTGGGCATACATTGGATGGCAGCTCTTGCTTGGGCTGTAATCTCATCTCGCACGGCATCCGCACCGATGAGCCGGCCGATCCGCTCTCGTCCGGAGCCAGTGACGCCAACTGCCAGAAGGGGAATCCGCCCAAAACGGGAGCGGATATTCTCCAGGCCCTTTCGCACCGCTGCCTCCGGGTCTCCGGCGGTGCGAAGATACTGGAAGTCCACCAGTTCTCCGAATTGATCCGTGAGAACCAGGTCTGTGCTGGTAGAACCTACATCAATGCCCAAAGCGTAGCCCTGTGGTGGGATATGGCCGGAAACAGGCGGATCAGATACAAAAACCTTGGGATCAGGCCCCAGTGGCTGACGACGGTGCAGCCGGTCTTCCGTGTTTGAATCCTGCCCACACAGAGAGGCCAGTAGTTCTCCCATGGAACAGGTGCCTGCCTCCTGAGCAGCCAGCGCAGCCCCGGCGGCGCCGGCGTAGAGGAAATTCTTCGGTAAAATCAATTCTTCTTCCGTGAGACCAAAAACATCCCGAATAGCCCGAAGAACCCCCGCATTGTAGCCAACTCCGCCGCATAAAGCCACAGGCTTCTCCACAGAAAGTCCCCGCACAATGACTGCTTTATAGTTGCGGACCATTGCGTAGCAGAGCCCCAGCAGAATGTCAGGAGTAGGCACTCCCTCCTGCTGTCGGTGAATGATATCCGTTTTGGCAAAGACAGCACATCGGCCAGAGAGGCGTGGAATGGAGCGAGCCTTTGCTACCAGTTCGGAATAGTCTTCGATCCGCAGGCCCAGCCGGGACATTTGGTCTTCAAAAAAGGAACCAGTGCCCCCGGCACAGTGTTCATTCACTGCAAATCTGGGCGGAGTGCCACAATCCAGAGCGGTGAGGAAACGGGCGCTCTGACTTCCAATTTCAATGACAGATTTCGCTTCCGGTGCCAGCAGATGGATGCCGCGATGGATGGCGGGAATATCGCCCAGAGTTAAAAGTCCGGGACAGACATCTAAAAGTCGATTTCCTATGCTTCCGGTAAGCATCACTGGATAGCCGCAAGCATTGCTATCCGCCTGCAGTAGTTCGCCGAGAAGTGCCCGAACTGTTTGAACTGCGGCACCATGATGCGCGGAGGATTTGAACCACAAAAGCTCCCTCTCCTGTGAGAGCATAGCCAGTTTGACAGTAGCAGTTCCGCAATCTAAACCGATCCCATTCATGGACAGCCTCCATACATTGACATTTCATTGTCTAAGCAGTATAATAATGGTTAGTTATCGCTAACTATAAAGAAGCTTTTTGTTTTTGTCGGTTGCCACAGCAACACGGAGGGATCTCATGGGTTCGATTTTTGCGGCGATGCGCCGTTGCCAGCTGTTCGACGGTATTCCGGAAGAAAAGTATCAGAATGTTCTTAACTGCCTGCATGGAGAAGTGCGGGCAATTCCAAAGGACACAATTCTGCTGCGGATCGGTGATTGCCAAAAGCGCCCCGGCGTTGTTATGTCTGGCACCTTAAGGATCTCACTTTACAGCGAGGACGGAAATCTACTAACCATTGATCGCCTGAGTAGGGGGCGCGTGTTTGGGGAGACATTGGTCTGCTCCATGTCCCAAGACAGCCCCATTCAAATTGATGCCCTTAACGATACAGAGGTGCTCTATCTGGACTTTGACCCTTTGTTGCTGCAGCAAGAGAACGGGTGTCCATACCGGATGCGGGTAACCGCCAATTTGTTGCAGGAAATGGGAAGAGGAGCTTTATTCCTCAACCAGAAAATGCGTATTTTGGCACAGAACCGGCTTCGCAATCGGATTAAGGTCTATCTTCAAGGTTTGCCAGTTGCCTCCAATGGTGAGATACGCTTGGAGATGGGACGTGGAGAGATGGCGGACTATCTGTGTGTAGATCGCAGCGCCCTTTCCCGAGAACTGGGCCGAATGCAGAAAGAGGGTATTCTTACTTATCAGGGACAGGTTATTCAAATTTTGGACAGTAAGTTTTTAACCGCATAGACAGAAAAATCAGGGCTATCCGTTGCCATAGCAACGGACGGTCCTGTTGTTTTATGTAATAATCCTGCTTGTGGTTAGCTATGTCTAACCACAAGCAGGATTATATTGATTCAGATTGGAGGATCGCAAATGAAACGCACCCTTGCTTCCATCCTGGCTTCTGCTATGATGCTCTTTGCCCTGGCCGGTTGTGCCGGGGGCAATGCGCCTTCGGACAGCACCAACCAAAACGACACAGCAGAGGAATCCAGCCAGGCCGCCGAACCGATTACCATCTCTGTAGGCGTGCCCACTGCCCCGCCTGCTCTGCCGGTTCTTCACATGATGGAGGAGCAGCTGCTGGGGGAGAATGTGACAATTGACCTGAATGTGTGGAATGCCCCGGAAGAACTTCTGGCTATGGTCCAGGGCGGAGAACATGACCTGTACGCATTTCCCCTGACCGTGATATCCACCCTCTATAATAAGGGACTTGATGTACGTCTGATGAATGTGAACACCTGGGGCGTTACGTACTTTATGACCACCGATCCGAATTTCACAACCTGGAGTGACCTGGAGGGCAAGACGGTATATATCCCGCTTCAGTCCTCTCCTCCGGATGCGCTCACCCAGTATTTTATGAGTGAAGCCGGCCTGACGGTGGGTGAAAATGTCCAGGTGGTCTACGCCAGTACTGCAGAAGTAGCCGCCCTTTTGGCCTCCGGGGAGGCGGAATACGCCACCTTGATCGAGCCCCAGGTTACTTCCGCCATGGTACAGAATGAGAATGTGCGCCGGGCACTCAGCTTTGAAACCGAGTGGCAGCGATCCACCGGCACCGATACCATGATCCCCAACGCGGGCTTCGGCACCACGCAGACCTTCCTGGACGCGAACCCGGAGCTGGCCGCCCAGTTCCAGGCGGCTTATGAGGAGAGCGTGCAGTGGGTGCTGGATCACCCGACCGAGGCTGCTGCTCTGGCTGAGGAGTATCTGGATATGAACGCTGCTGTGGTAGAAGCTGCCATTCCCAATATGGGCTTGACCTTTAAGAGTGCCCAGGATGCCAAAGAGGAGCTGGATACCTTCTATAACCTTCTTTACAACTTTGAGCCCTCTATGATCGGCGGAGAGTTGCCCGATGAGGGACTGTTCTATGCAGGGTAAGACGGGACTGTGGTTCCGCCGTGCCTTGGGAGTGTGCCTACTGCTGGGAGCCTGGCAGCTGGCCGCTCTCTTTTTCCCGCCGCTGGTGGTGCCCCCCATTGCCCAGGTCCTTTCCACATTGGTTAGGTTGATGACGCAGTCGGACTTCGGAGCCACCATAGGAACAACAATCCTGAGGCTGATTGCCGGATTGGCCATCGGTGTGGGAGTTGGCGCTGTTCTGGGACTGTTGTTTGGCCTGTGTCCCAAGATAGAGGACGTGGGAACCCCACTGATCCATGTACTCCAAGCCATTCCGCCCGTATGTTGGGTGGTTCTGGCACTGGTGTGGTTCGGATTTAACGGAAAGCCCTGCGTCTTCATTGTAGCCACAGCCACAGTTCCAACTGTGGTGATCAACCTTAGTCACGGCGTCCGCAGCGTAGATCCACGGCTGTTGGAGATGGCGCGCCTTTACCAATTTTCCCGCTGGAAGACGCTGCGCCATGTAACCCTTCCGTCTATCCGCCCCTATTTCCGCTCAGCGCTGGAAATCGTGATCGGAGGCGGATGGAAGCTGGCAGTTATGGGAGAGGTTCTTACTACAAACAGCGGAATCGGAGGAGCCATCACCACGGCCCGGCTCAACATCGAGCCCGATGCCATCATTGCCTGGTCGCTGCTGCTGGTATTGGGATGCTATCTCACACAAAGATTGCTGAGGATGGCTTTTTGCGGGAAAGAAGGTGTGACATGCTGAAACTGAGCGGAATCACCAAGTCCTATGACGGATTACCTGTCCTGTCTGACTTGTCTTTGACCCTTTCTCCGGGGGAGATCGTGGCTCTGATCGGTCCCTCCGGCTGCGGAAAGACCACGCTTCTTAACCTGATTTCAGGCCTGGCAACACCTGACACGGGTACCATCGAGGGAACCAATACTCGGC
This sequence comes from Flavonifractor sp. An100, assembly GCF_002161175.1. Lineage (GTDB taxonomy): Bacteria > Bacillota > Clostridia > Oscillospirales > Oscillospiraceae > Lawsonibacter. The sequence continues at coordinate 9,374 of NZ_NFMA01000006.1, forward strand.
TGAGCTATATGTTTCAAAGTCCACGCCTGCTGCCGTGGCGAACAGTGGAAGAAAACATTCGTCTGGTTCGTGAGGATGCTGAGCCGGAGGCAGTGCGTACCCTCATTTCAGATGTAGGGCTGAAAGGCTTTGAGGGATACTACCCCACGCAGCTCTCCGGGGGCATGGCCCGTCGCTGTGCGCTGGCACGGGCCTTCCATTTTGGCGGAAAGTTCTTCCTGATGGATGAGCCCTTTCAGGGGCTGGACTACGGCATTCGCATGGAGATGGTGAATATGCTTCTGGAGATCTGGCAGATCAAAAAGCCGGGTGTTCTGTTTGTCACCCACGAAATTGATGAGGCGTTGACCGTGGCCACCCGAATTGCTGTCCTGACACCCAGGCCAACCACCATTCAAACATGGATCACCCTGCCTGGCCGGGAAGGCCGGGATGCCTCGGCACCGGAGCTGACTGAGATCCGGCGGGAAATTATTGGTCGCATCACAGCCTGATCGTTGTTGCTGTGGCAATGGAATGATCCCGTTTCCTGGGGTATCATAAGGATAAAACGACCCATGGAGGTATGAGTAATGGACTTTTTACGCAACCTGCCCACACAGCAGCCCCAGCAGCTCACCCAGCTGATTCAGATTCAACCTGGCCGCGTGGTCAGTATGGCTATGAGCCGGCAGGAACACTGCCAAATGACTCTTTTGGCCTTCGGCGACGGGGAGAGTATCAGTGAGGAATGCTATTTTGGCGATACCCTCTACTACATTCTGGAGGGGGCGCTTTTTGTCTCTGCGGGTGAGGACAGCCGCTGTCTTCAAACGGGCGATTGCTTGGCTGTTCCCGCCCATACTCCCCACGCAGTAGTTGCTCCGGATGGCTGCAAGCTGCTGCAGATCACGCTTTCATAATGATTTAGGAGGAATAATTCATGGAAACCCTGATTAAGAATGTCCCTCATGCGCAGCCCTTTGCCTTGAAGGGGCAAGTGGAATATGAAGCGGGTAAGGTTGTCAGCCTGACCCTGGCCCAACAGCCCGGTGCGGGGATCACCCTGTTTGCCTTTGATGCGGGTGAGGCCATTAGCACCCACGCTGCTCCCGGAGACGCTATGGCGACTATTTTGGAAGGAACGGCACAAATTACCATTGACGGCGTTCCCCACACCCTAAACGCAGGAGAAGCCATTATCATGCCTGCCGGCATCCCTCACGCAGTACAGGGCGTGACAGCGTTCAAGATGTACCTGGTGGTCGTGAAGACCCCGTCCTGCTGACAGAAAAAGAACGGACTCCATAGAAGCATTTTGACATCTGTGAAGCCCGTTTTTTATTCCAGTCCTGTCAGCAATTCGGCACACCCAGCATATCCAGCTCTGTGGGATCATGCGTGACAAGCAGCACGGTTTTTTCCATGCACAGGCGTTAGGAATATAGAGGCATGTATCAGGCAAATAATTACCTATTTAGAAAGAAGTAAAATAAGGAGAGGCGATCTCTGTAGATTGCCTCTCCTTATTCGTCATGGTGTATTCTTTTTGCTAAGTGGTAATGCACTCATACTCCGTAAGCTGACGCCCAGGGTGGAAAGATTGTGCAGCGTGGCGGAGGTGGCTGGTGGCAGGACTCCTGCCACACCGAGAGCGATCAGGGCGCCGTTGAAGCCAATGACAAAGCGATAGTTGGAGTGGATGCGCGCCATCAGCGCCATGGCGATCCGACGCAGCTCTACAAGCTCCCAGAGGCTGTCAGCGGCAATGGTGATGTCTGCAATCTCCCGGGCGATGGCGGCGCCGTCGCTGATGGCAATGCCCGCATCCGCCTCGGACAAGGCCGGTGAGTCGTTGATGCCGTCGCCCACCATCAGGACGGTATGCCCCTCCCGGCGTAGCCGTGCCACATACTCCGCCTTGTCCGCCGGCAGGACTCCGGCGCGGAAGTCATCCACTCCCACCTGTGCGGCGATGGCTGCGGCGGTGCGGTAACTATCGCCGGTGAGCATGACGGTACTGGTGACTCCCAGAGCACGGAGGGTGGACAGGACTTCCTTCGCCTCCTCCCGCAGCGGGTCGGAGATGCAGATCACAGCGGCCAGCTGCCCCCCTACTGCCAGATACAGGTGGGAATACTCCGGCGGCAGGGCATCAAAGCGTTCCTGCTCGCCCTCTGGAATGACGCAACGCTCATCCTCAAAGATAAAGTGCGCGCTGCCGATGAGGACTCGCTCCTCATCGACGGCGCTTGCGATGCCGTGAGCCACCAGATACTCCACCTTGGAGTGGTACTCCTCGTGGCGCAGGCCCCGGCGCTTGGCCTCCTCCACCACGGCGTTGGCCATGGAATGGGGGAAGTGCTCCTCCAAACAGGCAGCCAGCCGCAGCATTTCGGATTCCTCTTTGCCTCCGAAGGACACCACCTGAGCCACCCGGGGGCAGGCGTGGGTCAGGGTGCCGGTCTTGTCGAAAACGATGGTGTCGGCGGCAGCCACCGCCTCCAGGAACTTGCCGCCCTTGACGGTGATATGGGCCCGTCCCGCCTCCCGCATGGCAGAGAGGACGGCCAGAGGCATGGCCAGTTTCAGGGCGCAGGAGAAGTCCACCATCAGCACCGACAAAGCCCGTGCCACATTGCGGGTAAGAGCAAAACTCAGCAGGCTCCCTACAAAGGTATAGGGCACCAGCTTGTCCGCCAGATTGGCAGCCTTGCTCTCAGCCTCCGACTTCATCTGCTCCGACTGCTCGATCATGTGAACGATTTGGTCATAGCGGCTCTGACCGGAGGCCTGCTTCACCTCCAGCACACACTCGCCCTCCTCCACCACGGTGCCGGCATAGACTGCGCCTCCGGGTCGCTTGGGCACCGGGATGGACTCACCGGTGAGGGACGCCTGATTGACGGTGACCTCCCCCTCCAGCACCAGGCCGTCCACGGGGACGATGCCGCCGGCGCGGACGACTACCGCATCCCCCGGCTGGATCTGGGACACGGGAACCAGCACTTCGCCCTGGGCTGTGCGCAGCCAGACCCGGTCCACATTCAGCGACATGCACCGGGCCAGATCCGCCACAGATTTCTTTCTTGTCCACTCCTCCAGCAGTTCGCCCACCTCCAGCAGGAACATGACCATTCCGGCGGTTCCAAAGTCCCTTCTGCAGGCGGAAATGGAAATAGACAGGGCATCCAGCAGTTCCACCTTGATGCGGCGGCGCAGCAGGCAGCGCAGTCCCCGCCGTACAAAGGGGATCATGTGCCAGAGTATGCGGGCAATCCGCAATGGAGGTGGGAGAAACAGGGTACAGGCAGCTTTGCACACTACCTTAGTTACCAGTTTCTCCTCGAATTCCCGGTTCAGCGCCCGGCTGCTGTGGGCGGGCAGTGCGGTGGTCCGCTCCGCCTCCTGCCAGGAAAAATGCCGAATGGCCTCCAGCACAGTTTGTCGATCCCCATCGTAGTACAGGATCACAGCACAGGTGCGCTCATGGACGGTGACCTGTCGGCACCAGGACTTTCCCTGAATCCATGCCTCCAGTAGATCCGCTTGAGCGAGCGTCATCTGTTTCTGGCGCAGCCGGAACCGGATGCGCCCCCGGCTCTCGTGCAATATGGTTGCGTTCATAGATTCCTCCTTCAAGAAAAAAGGGAGCCGCTGGCGGCTCCCTCTGGGTCAATCAGGCTTCTTCGCTTTCCAGATTGGCAGCGGCGGCTTCCTCCGCTTCCTTTGCAGCCCGGTCCTCGTTCAGCTCCTTGGCGGAGGCCAGAATGTCCGCGGCGTTCTCCTGCACCGTGGTCACGGTTCCCATGACCGAGTCCTTCATCCGCAGGCCGGCGGCCGTGACATGGACATAGGCCTTTTTGGCGTCCTTGCTGGACAGCAGCTTAACGCCAAAAGAGCCAAATAACGCACCGCCCGCAAAGCAGGCCAGTTTCGTATAAACACTCATTGCAATACTTCCTTTCCCTTATTTCCGCTTGTAGCCGGTGACCATGACCATAATCATGCAAATCACAGCGCCCCAGGCCCAAAAACGATGCTGTTTCATCGCTCTCACTCCTTTGATCACTTTGGAATGTCTGGTTATTATAGCAGGAAATGTGGGAGCTTGTCGCTGTCAAAACGGACGCAGAGTTGCGGTTTCCGACATTTTTCTGTACTGGCCGGGAGTCATGCCATACTCCCGCTTGAACGCTGTGTTGAACTGGCTCATACCCTCATACCCCACAGACTGCGCAATTTGCTGAATGGACATTCGGGTGGTGCAGATCAGCTCCTGTGCTCGCCGGAGGCGCTGCTGGATCAAATACGTGTGGATCGGTACGCCGTAGGCGCGGCGAAAACCTTCTTTCAAGAAGGTCGGGGAAACGGAAAACTGTTTGCAGAGGAGCGCAATGGTGAGCTTATCAGACAGATGCGTCTGTATGTATGCCTTGACTTCCAAGAGGCTGTGGGATACTGGGCAGCCTGAGCCGGAGAGAGATTCATCCGATTCAGATACCTCGGTGCAGAGCAGATACAGCAGTTCTACCGACTTGAAAACACAGTAGCGTTCCTGCTCCTGCTCAGACAGATAGCGAACGGTTTCAAAAAATGCCTGCGTCCAAGGCGTGCCGTGCAGGGCCGTGCAGCCGTTTCTTGCTGTCATCTTTTTCTTGACGATCCTGGTGTCCAGCTTCATCCCCAAAGTGGAGCAGACCGTCACAAGGCTTTCCTTTGCGGCTTTTGCGTCTACGGCGATCAAAACGCCGCCCAGGTTTCCGCTACACTGACACCAGCGGAGAGCAGAGCTGTCGGAGAGGAGGAAGATCCCCGGCGCCTCCACCGTGCAGGAGGTACCTTGTAACGCTCGGACAGTAAGGCGACCGGTCAGGCAGAACAGTACCTCAAACTGGAGCGGTGTGCCGCACACCGGGACAGACCGCAGAGGTTCCTGCTCCGGCTCCGGCAGGGAAAACCGGCAGATCTGCACCCCTGGCATACTGCTGCTCCAACGGCCTGTGCCGGAGTCCTGGCTCGATAAATATTCTTTCAGCATGATTTCTCACGACCTGTTTCTCTGGGTTCGGAAATGGTTTTGCCTATGCTGACTGGGGATACAGGCAGAAGGCAGGAGACGAGCGCCTCCTGCCTTCTGCGGTGTTTTTGTCAGGCCAGCGACGCGCCCAGTTCGCGGCAAGCCGCCAGAGCGTCATCGTCCGGAGCTTCGTTGCAGATCACGCTGTCACAGGCCAGATTGGCGCCGTCGTCGTTGCAGCGGGACTCCCAGCTGCGCATCCATTCGCCATCGCCCCAGCCGTAGGAGCCGAACAGGGCGATATTCTTCCCGCTCAGCCTGCCCTCACAGGCGGTGAACATAGGCTCGAACTCGCTCTCCTCCAGCTGCTCCGACCCCATGGAGGGGCAGCCGAAAGCGATGGCGGAATACTCGCTGACCTGCTCCGGGGAGAACTCTGCGGCGGTGATCACAGATACCTCGGCACCCTTGCCCTTGGCTCCTTCGGCCACCGCCATGGCCATGGCCTCGGTGTTTCCCGTGCCGCTCCAATACACAACTGCAACTTTACTCATAAGACTTTAGCGACCTTTCTTTCTGGATTTGTTATGGTAGAAACATCAACCAGCCACGGTGAGCTGCTCGATGGATTTCCCTTGCTGCCACTGCCGGGAGTAGATTTTGCTGCACATCTCGTATTTCTCAAAGAGGTTTCTGGCGGCCTGCTCGTCGCCGTAGACCTTCCAGCAGCCCACGCATTTGTGATTGCACGCCCGGTTGCAAATAAAGCCCAGCACATCCTCAGGGGGATAGCTCAAAAACAGGCCGATCTCATGGGGAAATTCCCCCTCGCTCCGGAGCCGGTGGATCAGGTGAACCACGCAGCCATTGGGGTTTTCCGGCACATAGCCGTATTTGAGAAGCAAGGCTCTGGCGCGGTAATCGGTCAGATCGCTCTCCAGTGCATTGGGCCGGTAGGCGTAGATCAAAGCGCGGCCTTTGCGAACCCGAAGCGGAAGGACGCGGATGCCCTTGGGCACCAGTTTCTTGTTCAGCCGACACAAGTCTTTCGTCAGATCCTTCCGGCTGGGGCAGGCACAGGAAAAAAGATTTCCCGTCTTGATTCCCGCCAGGGTGGGAGAGCAGTGACGAATCAGCAGATCCTCTGACATAACACGCCTCCTTGTATGGTACGTCGCTTCCAAAGCAGGAAGTTAGCAAACGCTAACCTATATTCAAAAAATAATTGGGATTTCTCCCGGCAGTTAGCAATAGCTAACCCGTATTCTGATTTTAATATATCACATCGTGTTTGTCAATAGGAAAGTTCATGGATACATGAAATGATCAGCGGGGGCCATCCAAACGGAAGGCCCCCGCATCTTTTCTATTTCTCGTGGGTACTGCAGCAGCAGTGATGCTGGTCTGCCTTTTTGGAACTGCAAGAGCATCCATCCGGGCAGCCGATACACTTCTTGCCGCTCTTTTTTGCCTTATAGACATAGAACGCGGCGGCTGCGATAATTACCACAAGAATGCCAATTACGATATAGTCGATCATCAAGCTCTCGCTCCATTCAGCGCATACTCCTGCTTCAGATCCTTATCCGCCTTCAGGCACAGCCACACCAGAATTGCGGCGAACACAATTACAGCGATGAGACCGGGGACAAAGCCGGCACCAATGGAACCGGTGGTGATCAGGGTGCCAATCTGGTAGACCAGGAAGCCCACTGTGTAGCCGGTACCCAGCTGGAGGCCGATACCGCCCCACAGCCACTTCGCGCTCTTCATCTCGGAGTTCATGGCGCCGATGGCGGCAAAGCAGGGAGGTGTGTACAGGTTGAACATTAAGTAGGCCAAGGCCGCCACCTTGGTGATGGCGATGAAGCCCGCTACCTCGGCGCCGGCGCCCTCCATCATCTCCAGGGCATCGGTGTCGATGAGGTTCTCCAGACCCACAAAGCAGACGGCCAGCGTGCCCACCACATTTTCCTTGGCAATGAAACCGGTGACGGCGGCGGCTGCCAGCTGCCAGCTGAGAACGCCCACGATGGGCACCAGCAGATAGGCAAAGGGATGAGCGATGGAGGCCAGAATGGAGCTGTCGGCGGTCTCCGCCACCTGGAAGCTCCAGTTGAAGGTCTGCATGATCTGCACGGCGGTGTTGCACAGCAGAATAATGGTGGCGGCCTTCACGATGTAGGCCCAGCCCCGGGCACACATGGCCTTGAAGGCGAACCAGAGAGAAGGTACCTTATACTCCGGCAGCTCGATGATAAAGAAGGACTTGCGGTTCTTGTAGCCGGCGATCTTGTTGACCAGCAGGGCGCCCAGGAAAATAAGCACGATGCCGGTGAAGTACATGAGGAAGCTTACCCAGCCGGCATCGTCAAAGAAAGCACCGGCAAACAGGGCGATGACGGGGATCTTGGCGCCGCAGGGCATGAAGGGGGTCAGCATGGCGGTGGCCCGACGCTCCCGCTCGTTGCGGATAGTACGGCTGGCCATGACACCGGGAATAGCACAGCCGGTGCCAATGACGAAAGGAATCACAGACTTACCGGACAGGCCCACCTTCTTGAAGATGGGGTCAAGTACCACGGAGACACGGGACATGTAGCCGCAGTCCTCCAGCAGGGCGATGAGGAAATACATGATCATCACCAGGGGCAGGAAACCAACCACGGCGCCCACGCCGCCGATGATGCCGTCGGCCAGCAGCGCGGTCAGCAGAGGGTTGGCGTCAGCCAGCAGCACCTCGCCGACGTAGCCCTGGAAGGTCTCGATCCAGGCCACCAGGGTGTCTGCAATAAACGGCCCCACCCAGACCTGAGAGATCTGAAACACCAGGAACATGACCACGGCAAAGATGGGAATGCCCAGGAACTTGTTGGTCAGCACGGCGTCAATGGCGTCCCCCGTGCCCTTGTCCTTGGTGAGGACCTTCCGCTTCTCCACCTGGGAGACCAGGGAATTGACAAACGCGAAACGCTTACGGTCGGCTTCCTCCACAACCTTCTTGTCAGTCAGATCAATGTCGCCCTGGACATAAGGAGCTCTTTGGATTTTACCGCTTTGTGCAACAGCGGCGTCCACTACGGCCTTCAGCCCTTCCGCGGCGGTGGAGACGGTCTCTACCACGGGACAGCCCAGTTTGGCGGAGAGAGACGCTACATCAATGACGGTCTGCTTTTTTGCATTGATATCGCTCTTGTTCAGGGCGACCACCACGGGGATGCCCAGTTCCAGCAGCTGGGTCGTGAAGAACAGGCTGCGGCTCAGGTTGGTGGCATCCACAATGTTGATGATGGCATCGGGATGTTCGTGCTTTACATAGGAGCTGGTGATGCTCTCCTCCGATGTGAACGGGGACATGGAGTAGGCGCCGGGCAGATCTACGGCGATCAGATCTTCCGTCCCGCTGCTGTAGGCTTTCTTAATGGGGTGCTCCTTCTTTTCAACCGTCACGCCGGCCCAGTTGCCCACCTTCTCATTTCGCCCGGTGAGGGCGTTGTACATGGTGGTTTTGCCGGAGTTCGGGTTGCCAGTCAAGGCAATACGCATGACATTTCCTCCTTCTCTATGTGTGCGATGTACTTTATTCACAACTCAGCGGTTGCCCTACGCTAACCGTTGGGCAGAATAAACATGAATGAATACCTTAGATCTGGGGCTCTGGGGCGTAATAAGTGCTCCAGATCTTATATCTCGATGGCCGAGGCCAGCTGGTTGTCGATATTGTAGCGGCCATCCTTGATGGAAACCACGCAGCCGCCCTTGAGGTGGGATACCACGGTCACCGGCTCTCCCACATAGCAACCCAAAGAAAAAAGGAAAGCATTCAGCTCCTCATCGTCCGTATTGATTTGCTTGATGATATATTCCTGCCCGTCCAGAGCATCCAACAATGACATATCCATCACCTTTTCAGCGTTGATTCGATCACTTGCTCACAGCCTGGTTAGCGATAGGAAACCAGGCCACGTAAAAATTAGGTTAGCAATATCTAACCCTCTGCTATAATATACCATGCCAAATCAATTGTCAAGCGGGAACCTATGTTCAGCAAAGAAAATCTCCGTTTCCGATAAACAGGCTGGTTCATTTTTCCGGACTGTGCTATAATAATCAAAATGCTTTATCCAATGGAGGTCTTGTATGGCAATCCATGAATCTGGTCAGATGTATTTGGAGACCATTTATATTTTAAGGCAAACAAAATCCTTTGTGCGGGCCATTGACGTGGGAGAACAGATGGGCTATACCAAGCCCAGCGTCAGCCGTGCATTGTCCATTCTAAAAAAAGACGGTTATGTGGAGGTGGACGGAGAGGGCGCAATCACTCTGACATCAAAAGGTCTCGCCATTGCTGAGACCATGTACACCCGGCACACGGTACTGACAGAAATGCTCAAGGGTCTTGGCGTGGATGAAAAAACAGCCGCAGAGGATGCCTGCAGGATCGAGCATGTGATCAGCGAAAAATCCTTCGCCGCCATGCAGGCTCACCTGAATCAGACAAAAATATCTGATGTAGAGTCTTCGGGAGCACAGGACTGATCTTCAGAAAGCTACACCGCTGACAGGAAATCCGAACGCTCAGGGTACAGACCGCTACCTGCCGAGAGGACAAGGGGTTGCGGACGGGATACACACATTGACAACAGTATCGGTGTATGATAGAATCCAAGTGGTTAGCGTTTGCTAACCACTTGGATTCTTTTGCTTATATTGAATTCAGACAATAGCCTACCTATGAAAAGAAGGTCTGGACTTGGCTCAAAACCATAGCGGTTGCCGGATGGACAAGGAGTGATGGGATTGGAAGTGCGTGCGTCAGCGGAAGATTATCTGGAAGCTATCCTACTCCTTCAGAGGAGAATGGGGGTGGTACGGTCTGTGGATGTAGCACAGCATCTGAAGGTATCGAAGCCAAGTGTATGCCACGCGGTTGCCTCTCTGCGTGCAAAAGGATTTCTGCGAATGGATGAGCGTCGTTTCCTGATCTTGACCGAAGCGGGCCGTTCTGTCGCCGAAATCACACTGGAAAAGCACCAATTCTTCTCTGCGATGCTGATGGAGGCCGGTGTTGACCCGAAAACCGCAGAAAAGGAAGCCTGTCGCATTGAACACGCAATCAGCACGGAATCCTTTGAGAGATTAAAGCGACTCAAAAAAGAATATACCAACCATTCGGCTGGAGGAACCTGTGCCGATTGAATTGTGGAAAGAGCTGCTTGCCCCCTGCGTTGAAATGACATTCGGTACCGATCATGCTTTTATCAGGAGGCTATTAAGAACAGATTGATCAAAGGCGGCTTTTTAGCTTTGCGTGGTGCCGCTGGAGTTACTGGAATGATAATGGCAGCAGTGCAACATCCGGCAAGCGCGTGGGTAACGCCACCGGGAAGGATGATAAGCAACATATAAAGCGGTGGATGCAACAACGCATCCACCGCTTATTTTGATAGGGATAAGTTCACAACTAAGCAATTCTGTGACATAAATCAAAACTTTTGCGATAGATCGCCCTTATGTGGCTGCTGGCTTTTCAAAACTTTTCGGGCAGTTTTTTTGATGTTATGGCACACGCCAAGAATGGCGATGCAAAACAGCAAGGCTGCTAATCCATATCCAAACGACTGCATTGCCGCGTTCATGTTCACGCCTCTTTTCTGACCGCTGCGCCTAAAGACCTCAGCCAAACAATTCTCTTTTTTTGTACGGCTCCTGCTGGATCGCTCCGACCTCATACCCCGTGCCGCGAATGGTGTTCATAAGAGCCTCCGTGTCCAGCTCTGTTTCAGAGAGGATCACGGTCTGGTTTTTGCTGCGGGAAGAATTTACCTTTTTGACCGGGCAGGCTTTGCGCACGGCGTCATTGACATGAGCCTCGCACATCCCGCACATCATTCCGTTGACTTCCACTGTGTACTTCCACATGTTCTATCACTCCTTCTTGACTTTTGGATCATCGTGCTGTGCGGACCGGACGGTAGCCTGCCGTGCCGCAGTCCGTTCATCCGGGATCTTCCTGGCCATCAGACAGCACAGCGGCGCCAACGAACTCCCGAGAAGCTGATGGCGAACGATGGAATAGCCGTACTCGGACAGGTATGCCATCAGCTCCCCGGCAGTCCAGACATGGTACACCCGAAAGCCTGACAGCCCCATGAACCAGAGCCGGAGTCTGGCGCTTCGGCTTTTGCCCCAGACAAAGGTGGGGGCGAACAGCCATCCCCCCGGCTTCAGAACCCGCCAGGCTTCCGCCAGAGCCTTTTCCGGGTGAGGCATGATATGGAGGGCGTTGGAGATCACGACCGCATCGAAGCTCTCCGGGCCGTAGGGCAGCTTGGTGGCGTCCTGGACGGAAAAGTGGAGCCGGGACGAATGCATCTGCTTTTTGGCCTGACGGATCATTTCAGCTGAAAAGTCGGTTGCCTCCCAGCTCCGGACACATGGAGACAGCGGCACGGACAGCTGGCCTGTTCCGCAGGCCAACTCCAGTACGTCCATGTCCCGTTTCAGAAAAGGACGCATTGCTTTGCATATCTGCTGATAGGTTGTCTGAGAGCGGCGTATGAAACCGGAGTAATGTCGTGAAAACCGCTCCCAAAACTGCTTGTTGTCATCCATACAATATGGTCACCTCAATGATGGTTAGTGCCAGCTAACCACATCATACTCTTTGTCGCATGAAATTGCAAGATGCCGCCATATTGGTTTTGCATGTTCTCTGGGATAAATCAAGGGAAGAAGCTGGAACGAAGAATGACCGGGACACGTATCCCGGTCATTCTTTTCTTTCGCGCCTCTGCCTTTACCGGCACCAACCGGTGGGATTGGAGCGGGCGGTGATGAAGCGGCGGTAAATGCCCTCCTCCGCCATAAGTTTGTCATGGTCGCCGGCCTGGACGATGCGCCCCTGGTCGATGACCAGGATCTCATCGGCGTGGCGAATGGTATTGAGTCGGTGGGCAATGACCAGCAGGGTCTTACCCCGGCACAGCTGGGTGATGGCCTCCTGGATGTAGCTCTCGTTGTCGGCGTCCACGCTGGCAGTGGCCTCATCCAGAATGACGATGGGGGCATCCTTCAGAATGCAGCGGGCAATGGAGATTCTCTGCCGCTCTCCACCGGAGAGGCTGGCTCCACCTTCGCCGATGACCGTGTCAAAGCCGTCGGGCAGTTCCATGATGAAGTCATAGCATCGGGCTTTCCTGGCTGCCTCATAGACCTCCTCCCGTGTGGCGTCTGTCCGTCCCATGGCGATGTTGTTATAGACGGTATCCTGGAATAAGTAGACCCGCTGGAAAACCATAGAGATCTGATCCATCAGATCAGAGAGAGGAATATCGCGGATGTCCCTGCCCCGTACCAGAACCTGCCCCCGTTTCACATCCCAGAACCGGGAGAGCAGGTTGGCTACCGTACTCTTGCCGCCGCCGGAGGGGCCCACCAGGGCCAGCATCCGGTTTCTCTCCAGCGTGAAGGAGACATCATGCAGTACCTCTTTCTCCCCGTAGGCGAAGGTGACATTTCGGAACTCCACCTCCGGGGCACCGCCGGCTTTGGGTAAGGTCTCCCGGCCCCGGTCAGGTAGTTCTGGCTGGGCTAGTACCGCCTCGATCCGGTCCATGCAGGCGTTCATCACCGTCAGGCGGGTGGCTTGGCTGTAGAGTGCCTTAATGGGGCCAAAGAGGTCAAAGACGAAGAGCAAGACACCCAGCAGGAAGGTGATGGAGAGTTGCCCCCGGCCATAGAGCCAGAGAGACAGGGGAATTATCAGCACCGAGCCCAGACCGCACACCAGATAAAGGGCCCGCATCCAGGGGGCCTGGCTTTCCTCGAACGCAATGCTGACCTTGCGGCTCCGGGCGAAATTTTCGGTGAGCTGCGCGGAACGCTCTCCCAGCAGGTTGAAGGTCTTGGCGATGCCGATGCCCTCCACATAGTCCAGTACCGCCCGTGTGAGAGCCTCGCTCTGCTCCTGTCGGACATCAGAGTGAGCCAGGGTGCTCCCCAGGGAAGCGCGGCCCAGCTGCCAAATAATCCCTACCACCACCAAGGCGGCCAGTCCCAGCCAGGAATTCAGGAAGGCCAGCCACAGCACCAGAATGGCCTGGGCAAAGGTATAGCTCATCATGTTGGCAATGTCGTGCATACAGTTCTCCTCAATAAACACCATGTCGGTGGACAGAACGGAACTGATTTTGCCGATGTTGCCCTCTGTGAAATAGCCCATGGGCAGGCGGCGCAGATGCCGCCCCAGCTCCATGCGCAGATCGGCGAATACCATATAGCCCGCCGCGGCCTGGAGCCGGTCGGCGATATTCTGGCACAGGCACTCCAGCAGCACGCAGCCCACCGTGCCCACCGCCAGCCACAGGCACAGCCGTGCCGTTATGGTTCCCTGGAGAAAGGCACCCAGGGCCAGGAAAGACAAGCCGATGGGAGCCTTGGACAGCATGGCCTTCAAAAAAGCAAAAACGAAAGCCAACTTGATCCGCCCCTGGTAGGGGCCGGATACGGACAGGATTCGTTTCATCAGTGCGATCATGCTTCGTCGCCTCCTTTCTTCGCGGAGACACGCCAGGCAGCGGCTCCCTCGGCAGCCCGCCACAGTTTTTCGTAGGCGGGGCAGGTCTTTCGCAAGGTATCGTGGCGGCCGATCCCTGCCACATTGCCCTGGTCCAGCACCACGATCTGATCGGCACCTGCAATGGACTGAAGCCGGTGGGCGATGACGATGACCGTCTTGCCCCGGATCACCTCGGCAATGGCGGCGTTCATTTTCTCCTCATTCTCCGGGTCCAAAAAAGCGGTGGCCTCATCCAGCACCACGATGGGAGCGTCCTTCAAAATCGCCCGGGCCAGGGCGATCCGCTGCCGCTCCCCGCCGGAAAGCCCTTTGCCGCCATCGCCGGCCATGGTATAGATTCCTTTTTCCAGCCGTTTCAGAAACTCTCCGCATTGAGCCCGTTCCGCCGCCGCCAGCACCTCCTCGTCGGTGGCGCCGGGTCTTCCCAGCCGGATGTTCTCCAACAGGCTGGTGTTGAACAAGAACTGCTCCTGCGCGACGAAGGAGATCTGCTCATTCAGAGAGGCGAGGGACATCTCTCGCAGGTCTTGCCCCCCCAGCGTGATGCGTCCGTCCGTCACATCGTAAAAGTGGACCAGCAGCTTGGCAAGGGTCGACTTCCCGCTGCCGGATTCTCCCACCAAAGCGGTAAGGCTGCCCTGTGGGACAGAGAAAGAGATGCCGTGGAGGACTTCGTCCTTTTCATAAGAAAACCGCACATTCTCAAAGCGGATCTGCAAATCGTTTCCGTTGAAATCCGTTTTTCCTTCTTTCAGGGGCGGAATATTGAACAGAGATTCCATTTGGTCAATCTTGTAGCTCAGCTGGGGCAGCACCGACATAAAGTTCATGGCTCGGATCAGAGGCGGTCCCACGGAAAAAGACATGCACAATACCAGCGCGTAATCCGGCAAGGTAGAGGCGCCGGTGAGTACCAGATAGCCGCCGACCGGCAGCAGAACCAGCGCCACGCAAGGCAAAATGCTGGTGTAGAGGGCCATCCACAGCCAGCAGGCCCGGAACCAATCCAGAGTAAAATCCCGGTAGTTTTTCACATCGGCCTCAAAGCGGTGATAGGACTCTCCATCCCGGTTGAAGACCTTCACTACCTCCATGCCGTTGATGTACTCCACGATGGTGTTGTTCATTTTCTGCCCGGCGGCGTAGTAGTCCCCCATCTTTCTCATGCCGGAGCGGTACATCATGCCCATAGCCAGCACGCCCAGCGGGAGGGAGCAGAGGGAAAGCAGACCCAGCTTCCAGCCCGTGAGGAACATGGCCACAAATACCACCACCGGCACCGCCAGATTGGACAGCCCTTCCGGCAGGGCGTGGGCCAGCAGAAGTTCCATGCTCTCGATGTCGTCAATGAACATCTTCTTCCAGACTCCAACGCCCTTCTCCTGGATCGCGCCCAGGGGCTGCTTTTCCAGCTTGCTCTGGAGATGGAGCCGGAGGTTTTCCAGCGTATGATAGGCAGAACGGTGGGACAGTGCCAGCCCCTCTACATAAAAAAGACCGTAGAGGACCATGCATAGAGCCATGGCCCCGGCGTTGAACAGGGTTTCCTCCAAAGTGAGACTGCCCCCAGTCAGCAGGGGCCGCAGCAGGCGGTAGAGGAAGAAATAGGGCAGCACGCTCATGGCCACACCGGCCACCAGCACCAGAATGGAGGCGTAGGTGGTCTTCCGGTGGCGTCCAGTGTAGCGCAGGACTTTTTGAAACACAGTATCACTCCTTTTGGTTAGTTATTGCTAACTTATTAGCGAGAAAAAAGCCTCCGGAGAGGCGTTTTTCACCCCTTGGGGAATCCCAGGGCGGCGTACCAGTCAAAGAGACGGCAGACCAGAGTACAGTGGCGCTGGATCTCCGGCCAGGTGAAGTCGTGGATAAAGGGCTCGTAAATGGTGGTCCAGAAAGCGGACAGAACTACATGAAGTTCCTCTTGCGTCATATCCACCGTACATAACCCTCGGTGTCTGGCCTCAGCATAGTAGGTCCAGGTGCCTTCCGTCATTTTCTCCACCCAGTCGTGCTGAAAGTTGGCGTAGGCAGTACCCTCCGCTCCGGTAAGCAGCATCACAAAGCCATCCCGCCGCTCATTGAGAAAGCGGAACCACCACAGCATATATTCCTCATCCATATACCACGCCCGGATCAGGTCTTCATCGGAGAGAGCAGATGCCGGTACCGCTGTCCGCTCCTCATAAACAGCATCCAAATCCGCCACCGTATCCGCCACCACAGCGCGAAACAGTTCCTCTTTTCCGGCGTAACGCTTATAAAGGGCGCCGGTTGTCACCCCAGCCCGCTGGCAGATGGATTTCAGGGAAGCCCTCTCAAAGCCCAGCGTCCGGAACTCCTCTTTGGCGCTGTCCATGATCCGAGGGTCAATGGAAGTATCCGGTTTTGCCATAACATCCCTCCCAACGAATGATAATTTGATTACCGATAATCCGATTATCAATATAGCATCCCTTTCTATCACTGTCAAGGGGAAATCCTCTCTTGACAAACTCGCTTTTTGGTTGTATATTCAAAACATCGTTTTGAAACACTGTTTTGAATTGTGAGGCGATACCATGGCAAAGCAGATTGAAGGGGTCTATGAAAATGTGCTTCGCTGCGCCCGTCAGGAATTTTTGGAAAAAGGTTTTGCTCTGGCATCCCTGCGGGATATCGCCAAGGCGGCGGGAACCAGCACCGGCTCCATCTATACCCGCTTTACTGACAAGGCGGGATTGTTCCGGGCCCTGGTGGAGCCTGCTGCCGGAGAGCTGAAGCGCCGTTTTTTGGAGATTCAGGAGTCTTTTCACCGGTTTGACGGCCCAACCCAGCAGGAGGAGATGGGGCGTTACACCGCCCATGCCCAGGAGGGACTGTTTGATTACATCTATGAGCACCTGCCGGAGTTTGAACTGCTGCTCCGCCGGGGCGCTGGGACGGAATATGCCCACTATATTGACGAGTTGGTGGAGATCGAAGTCAGTTACACCTACAAATACATGGAGGTCATCGGCTGTGAGAGCGTCCGCTCCGGTCAGGTCACTGAGGACTTGATCCATATCGTTACCACCGCCTACTTCAACGGAATGTTTGAGCCGGTGCGGCACCGCATGGATAAGGCCCGGGCGCTCCACTATGTCCGCCAGCTCAACCGCTATCACATGGCAGGATTTGAAACGATTTTTCATCCTGAAAACTTCCGGTAGTGCAAAAGGCCGCTTTTCCGGCGGCCTTTTCATAGAACCAAAGGTTAGCAATAACTAACTAAAGGAGGCTTATTTATGCAGCAAACACAAAGCCCACTGCTGCGGTTGTGGCAGCTGGGCAAGGATCATCACGGTGGCCTGATTGCCGCCATCTTCTGCGCGGTGGCGGGTGTCCTGCTGGGTCTGCTGCCGTATCTCTCGGCAGGGCGTATCCTGGTAGCGCTTCTCACCGGGCAGCGGGACTGGAACTTCTATCTTCTGTGGTGCATGGTGGCCCTTGGTGGCTATCTGGCCAAAACTCTGCTTTACAATCTGGCACTTTCCCTCTCCCACAAGGCAACCTTCCAGATCCTGCGGGACATCCGGAAGATGGTTCTGTCCAAAATGCCCCGCTTACCCTTGGGAGACATTCTGGACACCTCCAGCGGCCGGCTCAAACAGATCGTGGTAGATCAGGTGGAGAGTATGGAGACGACACTGGCCCACCTGCTGCCGGAGATGACCTCCAATCTGCTGGCGCCGGTATGCGTTCTCGTGTATCTGTTTACGCTGGACTGGCGCATGGCATTGCTGAGTCTGGTGTCCATTCCTGTGGGCATGGCTTTTATGATGGCCATCATGGGCAGCTATGGCAAGGACTATCAGGGTGCGGTGGAGACGACCCAGGCTATGAACGAGACCATTGTGGAGTACATCGGTGGCATTGAGGTCATCAAGGCCTTCAATCAGGGAAAGAACTCCTATGAGAAGTTCTCCTCCCGGGTACGGGCCAATGCTGCCTACTACTACAACTGGATGAAGAAATGCCAGTTCGGAATGGCGCTGGCCTATGCCATCGCTCCCACCACGCTTATTACGGTGCTGCCTGTGGGCTGGATCTTCTACACGGACGGCAGCTTGTCCGCAGAGGTATTTCTCACCACCATCATCCTGTCCATGAGCATTGTGGGACCTCTCATTGCCGCCATGGGCTTTGTGGATAATCTTGCCAAGGTGGGTACCATCGTAGGTTCGGTGGACGAGATCCTCCTGAAGCCGGAGCAGGATCACGGAACACAGCCGGCACAGCTGGGAAGACCGGATATCACCTTGGATCATGTCTCCTTTGGGTATGCCCAGGACAAGGAGATCCTCCACAACATCTCCCTCACCATTCCGGCCGGCAGCCTCACCGCTTTGGTTGGTCCCTCCGGTTCGGGCAAGTCCACCATTGCCAAGCTCATCGCCGGTTTCTGGGATGTGACCGAGGGCCGCATTACCCTGGGCGGCGTGGAGGAAAGCCGTATCCCGCTGGAACAACTCTATGACCAGGTGGCCTTTGTTTCTCAGGACAATTACCTCTTTGACGATACCATCCGGGAAAATATCCGTATGGGACGGGTAAATGCCACGGATCAAGAAGTGGAACAAGTCGCCAAAGCCGCCGGATGCGACGGTTTCATCCGCCAGTTGGAGCATGGCTATGACACCCGGGTGGGCGGCGGAGGCGCCCATCTCTCCGGAGGAGAGCGGCAGCGTATCGCCATCGCCCGGGCTATGCTGAAAAACGCCCCCGTGGTGATTCTGGACGAGGCCACCGCCTACATTGATCCGGAGAATGAAGCAGTGGTCCAGCGGGCAGTGGCAAAACTGGTGGAGGGTAAGACGGTCATCGTCATTGCCCACCGCCTGTCCACCATCACCGGCGCTGATCAGATCGTGGTGGTGAAGGATGGAAGCATCGAGGCGCAGGGCAGGCATGAAGACCTGCTGCGCCATTGTCCGTTGTACGCCGATCTGTGGCAGGCTCACATGGGCGCAAAGGAGGGAGAAACGGTATGATCGAGACATTCAGAGATATCTGGCGGTTTGCCGGTAAGGAACAGCGCAACATCCGGCGCTCGGTGATCGCCTGCTTTTTCAACGCGGTGTTCCATATGTTTGAGATCGCCGCCATTTACTACACCATCCTGGCTCTGCTGGATGGAAAAACCGGCCATGCCACGGCGTGGCAGGCGCTGGGTCTGTTGGCAGTCAGTATTCTGGGCAGCGCCGTGACCAAGTATTTCTCCCAACTCCAGCAGACCCACGCCGGGTACTTCATGGCGGCCAATAAGCGCGTGGCAATCGGGCAGCGGATGAAATCCGTCCCCATGGGCTACTTCAACGACAACAGCCTGGGAGAGCTCACCGGGGTCTGCACCACTGTACTGGACAATGTGGAGACTGTGGCCCCCATGGTGTTGGTGACCATGCTGGGCGGGATGCTCAACGCTCTGGTCTTTACGGTGATGATCCTGATTTTTGACTGGCGGATCGGTCTCATTGTGGTGGCGGCCACAGCAGTTTATTTGTTCATCACCTCTGCCATGGAGCAAAAATCCGCCGCCCTCGCCCCGCACCGTCAGAAGTCCGAGGCCAAGTTGGTGGAGGCGGTGCTGGAGTATGTGCAGGGCATGAGCGTGGTGAAGTCCTTCAACCTCACCGGACGGGGTGACCGCACCTTGCAGGAAGCACTGGAATACAACTGCCGCAGCAACCTGAACATCGAAAAGATGTTCACCCCTTATATTATGGCGCAGGGGATCGCGCTCCAGCTGGGAAGCGTGGCCATGATGCTTGCGGCGGTATGGTTCTATCTCTCCGGAACGATGATTCTGGCCAACGCTCTGATGGTGGTCATCATGTCCTTCCTGGTCTTTGCTCAGATCTCCTCGGCGGGCAGCGGCATGTCCCTGCTGCGTATCGTCAGCAGCTGCATGGCCCATGCCGATGAGACGGACGCCATGCCCCAGCTGGCAGAGACCGGTCGGGCCGGCACGCCCAGGGAGCACAGCATTACCTTCGACCATGTTTCGTTCTCTTATGACCAGCGGCCTATCCTGCGGGATGTATCCTTCGCCATCCCGGACAGAACCACCACCGCCATCGTGGGCCCCAGCGGTTCCGGGAAAACCACACTGTGTAATCTCATCGCCCGGTTCTGGGATGTGGAGAGCGGCACCGTCCTTGTGGGCGGTCAGAATGTGAAGGACTATACTCTGGAGGACCTGATGGATCAGATCTCCATGGTATTTCAGAAGGTCTATCTCTTTGCCGACACGGTGGAAAACAACATCAAGTTTGGATGCCCCAATGCCACCCACGAGGAAGTGGTGGCTGCGGCGAAGAAAGCCTGTTGCCACGACTTCATTCTCACCCTGCCCCAAGGCTATGACACCGTCATCGGCGAGGGTGGTTCCAGTCTTTCCGGCGGCGAGAAGCAGCGCATCTCCATTGCTCGGGCTATCCTGAAAGACGCTCCCATCGTGATTCTGGATGAAGCCACCGCCAATGTAGACCCGGAGAATGAGGACCGGTTGCAAAAGGCCATTGAAGCCCTGACTCGGAACAAGACCATTCTGATGATCGCTCACCGGCTGAAGACGGTCCGCAACGCCGACCAGATCCTGGTGCTGGACGGCGGACAGATCGTTCAGCGGGGCACCCACAGCCAGCTCATGGCCCAGGAGGGCCTGTATCAAGCGTTCGTATCCGGCCGTAAAGAGTCCGGCCAGTGGAAGCTCTGAGAGAAGGAACGCCTAAACCGTTATAAATGAGGAGTGCTGTCACCGGATACATTCCGGTGGCGGCACTCCCTCTTTTGGATTCATATGTTTTTATCGAATGTGAAATAGCATTATCTTTTTTCCCAATTCAATAAAATTGCAGAGTTTGCTATAACAAGTACTGAGCCCGCATTATGTACTAATGCTCCGACTACAGGGTTCAAAGTCCCGCTGATGGCGAGAATGATGGCCAAAAAATTAAGAGCCATAGAAAATGTCAGATTGCACTTGATCGTTGTCATCATTCGCTTGGAAAGCGCAATCAAATGCGGCAGTTCCTTTACTTCGTCATCTACCAGCGCGATATCTGCTGCGTCTACAGCAATGTCGCTGCCAACGCCGCCCATAGCGATGCCCACATCTGCTTTTTTCAAGGCTGGAGCATCATTGATGCCGTCCCCGATCATGCACACGGGTTTCCCTGTTTCCTGATATGCGCCAATGGAATTCAGCTTGTCCTCTGGTAAGCAATTGGCGTGTACTTCATGAATGTCCAGCTGACCTGCAATGGCGTTTGCGGCACTCTCATGATCTCCGGTCAACAATACCGGCTGTACATTTAGTTCAAAAAGCGTATGGATCATATCTGCGCTTTCTTTCCGCAGCGTATCGGAGAGAGTGAGATAGCCGGCAAGCATACCGTCTGCCGAAAGATAGATAATAGTCCCGCCCTTGCAGATCGTTTCATCCACTGTGGGAACCGATTCCATAAAGACGCCATGTTCATTCAAAAGTTCCAGATTACCTGCCAGGAGTTCTGCTGCCTCTGTTTGTGCGCAAACTCCTCTGCCGGGAATCATCTGGAAATGATGCACTGGTTCCAGTTCCGCACCGTATTCGCTTTTATAGCAGTTTACTACGGCTTTGCCCAGAGGGTGTTCTGACAGCAGTTCAACAGAAGCGGCCAAACGATAAATCTGTTCTTTTGTATATTGATCGGATACGCTTACAACATCCATGACTTTTGGCTTCCCGTATGTAAGCGTGCCTGTTTTGTCAAAGGCTATTACTTTTACATTTGCGAGCCGCTCCAGCGCATCCCCCTCGCGCACCAAAAAGCCGTGTTTTGTGGCGTTTCCGATGGCGGCCATGATTGCGGTAGGGGTAGCCAACACCAGAGCGCAGGGGCAAAATACCACCAGAATGGTTACGGCACGGATGATCTCCCCTGTGATAAGCCAAGTGATGGCTGCGGCACTCAAGGCGATCACAACGATCCAGGTTGCCCAACGATCGGCAAGCCCTACAATTTTGGCTTTTCCTGCATCTGCACTCTGCACCAGACGGATCATACGCTGAATCGAACTGTCCTCACCCACCTTTGTGGCTTCCATCTCAAAAGCGCCGAACTGATTCACTGTGCCGCTGGACACTTCGTCCCCCACTGTCTTGTCTACGGGCAGTGATTCACCAGTCATCACAGCCTGATTGATCGAGGTTTGCCCAGATACGATTCTGCCATCCACCGGCACGCTTTCTCCCGGCAGAACGCGGAGCAGATCTCCAACCTGCACCTGTTCAGCAGGAACAATGTTTTCCTTTCCATCGCGCAGCACCCGAGCCGTTTGGGGTGTCAGATGCACCAACTTTTCAATCCCGGCGCGGGCTTTGGCTACAGTCAGTTCCTCCAGTAGGCTGCCAAGCTGCATGATAAACGCCACTTCACCTGCGGCAAAATCTTCACCAATCGCAACAGAGGCAATCAGAGCCAATGATACCAGCACATCCGCCTTTATATCGAAGGAGGTGACCAGACCAATAATCGCCTCTAAAATAATCGGAATACCACACAGGATAATCGCAATCCATGCCATATCAAAAGGAAATGGACGGACATCCAGCAGGCTAAGCAGCACTGCAGCTCCGGAGATAATTAAAAAGATAATATCCTTTTTGATGCCGCCCAATTCCAATAACGATTCGAGCCTTTTGACAAGCACTATCATGATTGTTCCTCTCTTTCATACGGTAGGGGGTATATGTATATTATACCCATGGGGGTATATTTTGTCAAGAAATAAAGCAGCCTTTCGGCTGCCTCATTGGGTATTAACCCATGTTGGAAAATCGTTCTACAGCTTTTGTAAAACTTTCGATTGTTTTATCCGCATCCCCGTGCTCAATGCCATCCCGGACACAGTGGCGAATATGCCCCTCCAAAACCACCTTTCCGCATCCGTGAAGCGCAGATTTGGCAGCATTGATTTGAGCAAGAACATCCTCACAGGGGACATCTTCATCTATCATTCGGTCAATCGCCTGAACCTGACCAATGATTTTCTTGAGTCTGCGGTGTAGATTATCCGCATCCATGCACTGTCTCACAATAGTCGCCTCCATACCATTAGGGGTATATGTAAAGTATATCGAACTTGCAGCGTATTGTCAATCTGCAGCTGGATCGGAAGGGGTATAAAAAGCGATTGGTTCCATGTAATCATAAATCTGGAAAAGCGACTTAGAGGGAAAATGATTTATAAATAGAGAAAATGACTTGACTGGTTAGCGATGGCTAACTATAATCAAGATAGAGTGCCTACCCTTAAAAAGTTGGACTATGGAGAAGCGCGAAATCAAAATGGGTTCCGTACAGGCGTTCCTCATCCTGCGTTCTATCATTTCCGTCAGCCCTGGCATTGCTGGCCGACGGACCTATGTGCCTCCGGAGCATCCGGATAGACTTTACAGAAAACCACTGCGGTAAGATTGGAGGAGAATATGCCGATTGAGCTATGGCAAGGGCTGCTGATTCCCTTTGCGGGGACGACGCTGGGTGCGGCCTGCGTCTTTTTTATGCGAAACAATTTGGGTGAGATGGTACAGCGTGCGCTCACCGGCTTTGCGGCGGGGGTCATGGTGGCGGCTTCCATCTGGAGCCTGCTGCTGCCCGCAATGGAGCAGGCGGCGGACATGGGGCGGTGGTCCTTTGTCCCCGCCGTTGCAGGTTTTTGGCTCGGCATCCTATTCCTGCTGGGACTGGATCGGCTGATTCCGCATCTGCACCGCGGCAGCGCGGAGGCCGAGGGCATCAAAAGCAGTCTTGGAAAAACAACCATGCTGACCTTGGCTGTGGCGCTGCACAATATTCCGGAAGGAATGGCGGTGGGCGCGGTCTACGCCGGGTGGCTCTACGGAGACAGCGGTATCACGCTGGCGGGGGCGCTGGCCCTTTCACTGGGGATCACCATTCAGAACTTCCCGGAGGGCGCGATCATTTCCATGCCCCTGAAAGCGGAGGGATTCTCCAAATCCCGTTCCTTTCTGTACGGAACGCTTTCCGGTGCAGTGGAGCCCATAGGTGCGATTCTGACCATCCTTCTGGCGGGGATTTTGGTTCCGGTACTGCCTTACGCCCTGAGCTTTGCCGCCGGAGCGATGGTCTATGTGGTAGTAGAGGAATTGATCCCGGAGATGTCAGTGGGAAAGCACTCCAATATAGGGACTATTCTGTTTGCAGTCGGTTTTACCCTCATGATGACGCTGGATGTGGCGCTGGGTGCTTGAGTGAGTGAAGGTGAAAAAATGGGACAAGAAGAGCGGATTCAAAACGCCTACCGGGGATTGGGAGGCAAACGGACATTTTATGATGGCATGATCACCTGTTCCACCCTGTCAGGCCGGGCGGTGTGCCGTCTGGTATGGGGAATGGGCCGGGCGGAAACCCAGGACTACCTTTCCGCCGCCCTTTCCGGAATACCGGAGGGGTTTTCCGGAAGACTGCTGGAAGTCCCCGTGGGTACCGGCATACTGACCATGCCCCTCTATCGGGAAATGCCGGAGGCGGAGATCACCTGCCTGGATTACTCGCCGGAGATGCTGGAGCGGGCAAAATCCCGGGGCGAGGGACTTGCCCATGTGCGCTTTCAGCAGGGGGATGTTGGGGCGCTGCCTTTTGGGGATGGCAGTTTCGACATCGTGCTCTCGCTCAACGGGTTTCATGCGTTTCCGGATATGCAAGGATGCAGGAAGTGGCTCGCTGCGCACGGGAACTGGCGGACGAGGGGCGGGTGGTTCTGGTGGTAACCCATGACCGCGAATTTCTCCAGTGTGCCTGTGATCGGGTGCTGGAACTTTGAGAAAGGAGCTGAGCCGCAGTGGCATTTTTACAGGACAGCCAGCCGGATCTGCGCCTCCTGGCCAAGAGCGGTGGGTGCAGCGTTTATCAGCTGCGAAATGAGAGCGGCGAGGGAACCATGACCGTCTACGAGGTGTTCCCCGGTACTATGGGCACTCCATGTCATCTCTGCTATATTGGAAACCGGGATAGTATCGGCCATGGCCTCTGGGCTTAAAATAGGGCGGGGTCATCATCTGCTGTTCCATCTGGCACAGCGGTGTATCCCGCATGAAGTAGCGTGTCATTAGTGGTGTGCTCCTTTCAGTAAAGCAAAAAAGCGCCGGAGTCTTATTTCTAAAACTCCGGCGCTTGAATATTACATGATCGGTTCTTGGTTATAGGGTTCCATGAGGTGCTGCTCCTGCTCCCTTATGCGATCCAGAGCATCGGGAGCTGCAATGGCAATCTGCTCTTGAACTCCCCGGATGCACTTTTCCTGCTCGGCAGTCAAATCAAAACCAGCGTCTAAGGTGTCAGAGCAGCACCGGTAGATTTCGATAAGCTGCTCCTGATTGAAGATCTGCTGTTTGGAAATGAGGCCGGCGCGGATGGCGAAGTCCTGTTTGGCACCTGCATAGTTTTCCTGAAAGTAATTGCCCTGATTGAGACCTGTGCGGTCGAAGCTCCAGTCCCATGTGACGAATTGGACGCCAAGCCGGGTGGGATGGGCAGCCAGCACGGCTCCATTGAAGTCAGCCAGCAGGCGGTAGTCACCGGTCAGGCTTTGGGCTTGCAGGGGCGGGGCCTGTTCCAGCAGTGTCATGTACTCCCGCACGGTGCAGGCCAGATCGGTGGCTCGCTCACAGGCTCGTTCCCGTTCCGGCGTCGCTACATCCTCCTGCCAGTAGCGAACGCCTCCGTCCGCCGTGATCCGGCAGAGTGGGAGACCATCCCACCCCACAGGAAGCAATTCGTCCTGCTCCGGCTGCGGAGTGAATCCCTCACGGTGGAGAGCTGTGCGAAGCTCCTGAAAAAATTGTTCTCGGTTCATTTACTACCTCCTGATATTTAGTGCCCTTTTTGAATTTGTCTGAAAGCAAAAAGGGCGCCAAT
The DNA here is from genome assembly GCF_002161175.1 of Flavonifractor sp. An100. Classification (GTDB taxonomy): domain Bacteria; phylum Bacillota; class Clostridia; order Oscillospirales; family Oscillospiraceae; genus Lawsonibacter. Next base: position 34,905 of record NZ_NFMA01000006.1, read on the forward strand.
CTGATGGTCCGTCGTGACCAACAAATTGACGCCTCAAATTTTGTGTATTCTATTGGTAGAAAAAATAGCGCCCTTTTTGAAAATTACCGCTTCAAAAAGGGCACCACATGGTTTCGGATTTGCCAATCGCTGAAAAAAGGGGGTTCGAGTCCCACCAGTTAGGGGAAAACAGTGGTTGGCATCTATGAAATCATCCGTGAATTTTCGAGCTTAAAAAGCCCGGAAACGGTTGGCTTAACAGTGATAAGGAACTAAATTACTTATCAATTGTTAGCTGACGGATTTCGGGGTGCATACGGAAGCCCGTCTGATTCCTAACAGGGATTCAGACGGGCTTATGCTATTTTATGACGATCATGGAGGACAATCTTATGAAACAATTACTTTCCTGTGAGTTCAATATGGACACCGCTTGCGTGGAACTGAAATTCTCTGATGGCAATATGATTGCCATTGATACCATCGCCGTGGAGAATGAAGTAACCGACAATATGTATGAACGGTCTGAGTTGGACTGGTTGATCTATAACGCTCCGGCTGAGTATGCAGACTTGATACTCAACGGCGATCCTGTGAAGTATCTAAAAACTGTGACGGTATATAAGCCGTTTGAAAATTAATTGAAGTACACAGACGGGGCAAGCAAAATAGTGTTGTTTGCCTCGTCCGTGTACTTTGCTTAATGTCATCGGTGAGACTTAGCACAAATCGGAAGTTCGATTCAAAGGTCTGCCAAAAACTCAATATCACAATAACTCGAAACTGCATTCAGCAAATTGTTTTCCTTTGCATATTTCAAACAACCAACCATGTAGATGGAATCTTTAGCTCGTGATAGTGCTACATTTAACCGTCGAGCATCTGCGAGAAATCTATAGGAGCCATGTGTGCGAGTGAGAGAAAAAATAACAATATCGCTTTCTTTTCCCTGAAAACCGTCCACTGTATCCACTCTAATACTTACATATCTTGAATTTAGTGAGCGTATTATTTTCCTTAGCTTGTTGACTTGGCTTCTATAAGGTGCGATCACAGCAATCGACTGTTCTCTGTTTGATTCTGTATCTAACTGACAGATTAGTGATGACACAATGGCACATTCATCAAGATTATAAATTTGCTGTTTATCATCATCTGTTGTCACTGGCCAGCACTGACTTGGGTTATAGTCTAACCACATTACTTTTCCAAGATTTTCAGATGTGCGGCCATTTATCAGCTTCCCAGAATAAAACAGTTCTCCAACAAGTGCCCCGATCTTCTTTGCCATGCGATATTGGGTATCAAGCAATGTGACGCATTTAGACAAAGAGAACAGTCGATCAATATACATATATTTTTGCAGATGGCAATTTTCTATGCTACGGATAATATCAAGTTCTTCAGAACAGAATACAGGCGGCAGTTGTTTGGGGTCACCAACGAGAATGGCTTTTTTTGACACCGTCAAAGGCATGAGAATTTCAGGCAAAGTCGCTTTACAAACCTCATCAATGATAACAACATCGAACATTTCTGCCGAGGCGTCGTATGAATATGCGCCTACTCGGTTGCAGGTCATACCTACAATATTTGAAGATAAGGTTAATGCTTTCTCCAAACTTCTATCTTCATATTTGGAAATTGTTTCAATAATGAGCTCGGCAAGTTCTTCGTTCTCCAAATTCTTCTGAAGCCAATTAGCATATCCTTTTATAATTGTTTCAGGAGAATACTCTTCCGAAAAACTGTCCTGCTCCTTATCTCTGATTCGCACAATACGAATTGTGTCACTATACTCGGTAAGGCGAGAAATAAGATTGTTCACTGCAATATGAGTTTCAGAGCAAATCAAGATTCGAACATTTGGGTTTGCTCGATATAGCTGGAGACATATTTCCGCAATCACCTGTGTCTTACCCGTTCCAGGGGGACCTTGTATTAATGACAAAACATTGTCACTTAATGCAAGCGACACAGCTCGCTTTTGGGATTCGTTTAGTTCAAGATTGTATTCCACCGTATCGTTTTTAGGTGAAGGAGCCGCTGTAGGGTCAATAAATTCGAGAAGCAAACTTGGATTCAAAACAGCAGCATATCGTATTTGTTCCAAAACCTTACTTTGCCTGTTGATTTTGATTTTTTCGCCCACATCATCTACTTGTAGGGACCGCTCAGTTAAAAACTTTTTCCATTGTTGCAAATGTTCAGTCCAATATTCATTATTCATGTTCGCATTTCACCTCGGTAATGCTAAAGAATAGCACCGGCGCAAAGAAATCAACACTTATATCAGGCAGGATATGATTAAGAATAGCTGCAATTACTTGACGGTTTTTAACTAAGACTGTGCCGTCAGTCGTGTGCGATAGCAGTATTTCCGGTATCTCAACTGTATAGGTACAATCGTGGCAAGCGCCAATAATTGCAACAATTCCATCGGACAAATATAATTTGCTCGATGCCAAATCTGCACGGAGCGCTTGGCTATTTACCAATTTCTGTATTGCTGTGGCTTTAACATCATCTGAAAAGATCCATAAAAGCTCAGATATTCCTTGTGCAGAACTGACACCTCGTAGAACGAGTTTGAATATCGCTTGTTCAACGACACCGAAGCGGCGTGAATTCAGTGTAAAATCGAATTTCACTTCCATATAGTTCTACCTCTTTTTCTTTTTCTGTATAAAAGCTATAGCGAGATCGATGCCTGAGATATCTCCTTGATATTCGCTTATTTGGCGCTTGTGTTGTTGGTTGACCTGTAATAATTGCTTTTCACAAGCCGCATTAACGGCGTTTAGCTTGTTTTGTAATACAGCTAAATGTTGTTCTGCCTGCAGTAATTCACAACGAACTTCATCTTGGCGCTCTTTTGCCTTTATTACATCTTTTGATTCCGAAAAAATACGTGCGACGAAAGAACGAGTATCTTGTTCTTTCAACTTTTTTACTCGCTGTTCAGCTTCGACCATACTTTGTTTTTTCTTTGATATAGCTTTTTCTGCTGTCAGTATCTGCCCAGCAAGTACAGTCTCTTGATGACAACGCTCACTCAAGACCTGTGCATTTTGCTCTTTCAAGCATAGGTTAACATCTTCTATTTTCCTAAGAAGTTCCGTGCGTCTTTGCGTTAATACCCTAATTTCATCGGAAGTATGGCCATCTTTTGGCGATAGCAGAAACACTCTATTCTTTTTGAACAAATCGAGCACTTTGTTCTTTCGATTAAACCACTGTTGCCGTTGTTCAAATAGATTCGTTTTCTTGCTATTTAACTGCCCGATGGCTTCATAAACCGACTTTCCTTCGGCCTGTAATTGCTCCCAACGGTCGCTATCGTTCGATCGTTCGCTTTTCATTGTTCGAATTTCAGCACTGATATACTTCTGACGAGCATATTTTTGATCCAACAATTCTGTAACTGAAGCAAGTTCTACAAATATCTCTGCCAAAGGTTTTGCCCAAATACTCCTAATACAGATGGCTTTGTCTAACATTACTGCGTTCAACTGATTCAGCTCCGCCTTAATGGCGGAGAGCTGATTTTTTAGCGGCTTTTTTGACTCGTTTATCGTCCTACGTTCTCTAAAAAGGTCTTGACTGAGGCTTTTCTTTTGCTGAATCAGCCATGCAATGTACTGAATCAGTGGCAGATACTCTGCTCGCTCTTGAAGTAGTTTTTTTAATCTAACCAACGCCGATTTAGTCTGTGGGGATATATCTTTACATTCAAAGATAACTAAATTCACTTTTTCAAGTAGTGTTTTAGGATTATCGGAAGCATCGCAGGACAAGTCTGCGCCCGTTATACTGATTAGCGCAATAACATCATCTATTCTTACTTGTAGCGAAAGTGATTCCTGTCGTTGCTCCAATATCGAGATTTCTTCACCGATCAGCCTCATCTGTTCGGTTAGAAAATCACCGTATTCATAGAGCAACTGCAATTCGAGTATCATTTTGCTCTTGATCAAATAAAGAAGTTCTTTCTTCAAGTGAAGATCTACATAATCTAGAAAAAGTGTTTGCAATTCGCCCAATGCATAGCTGTCCTGAGACAACTCATGTAAATATTCTTGTTTCCGCAACTCGAATTGCCGGTCTTTTTCTACTTTAGCAGCTTCAATTTCGTTGCGGCATCGTTGAACTGCCATCTCATGCTCAATTCGGTACGAATCAATATGATCTCGCAGTTCATCTGATGCTTTGCGAAGCGCACGATTTATGAAAAAACGATGCGGCAATAGATTATCCCACATACTCATACCTTAACACCCCTTGCATCGCCAACGCTTCCTCAAAAGATAAATACTGTCTCTCTAAAGTCAACTCATCTTTTTGCATTTCAACATAAAGTCGGTTTACGAAAGGTTTCACCAAGTGTGCAGAACCGGCATCCTCCATTAGTTCTTCAAGCATTGTGTTTAAATGCTCATTTGCAGCATTACGGTTTTTGAGCCGGTCAAGTATTTCATTATGCAGTGTAGTATTTTGGGTTAACTGTGCTTCAAGAGAAGAAATTTCAAGCTGATAAAAATTGAAAGTGCCTACGTACTGAGCATAAGCATTGGAAACATATGTCTCCATCGAATCTTTAAACTGTTCATACAATGCTTGCCGTTGTGCTTCAAAACAAGATTCCAGCTTAGCCAAGCGGGCGGAATACTGCTCTGCGAGGCTCTCCAACGCACGACGCTTGGATATTTCAATATTTTCAAGACTTGCATCCAACTGAGCGTGGACACTTTTGATTGCCTTTTTGCGAAGGTTGTATTCCTTCAAATCAGAAATTAAATTATAGCACGGTAGGAGATTCTTAAAAGACAGCTTGAACTCAGAAAGTTCCGACATTGCATCCGCAAAACAATACATGGTATCACATCCAGTAAGCTCAACCTGCGAATTAATATCAGCAATACACTGGTTAAATGCCTTTTGTGCATCTTTATTTGCTGTACCAATTATGAGGGTTGCTCCATATCCGATAACTAAGCCACCAATCGCAGAGCCGATCACTGTTCCCAAGGGTCCTAAAACAGAGCCGATAGAAGCTCCGGCAGCGGCAGCAGTCTGAACAGATAGGCAAGAACCAGCAATCTGAGCACCCACCCAAGAGCCGCCAAAGCCAGCAAAAGAAGAAAATGTATTATTGACGGTATTACATAGTAAATCATCAGCATCAATAGTATGCATAACAAACATTCTATAAAGGTCTTTTGCAAAATCCACAGTGGTATTTGCTATTGCCATAGCTGGGACAGCACCAATAGAATTCTCGACAATTTCTTTGCCAACAGCTTTTCCCAATAGTTGAACTGATCCAGCAATCGCACCGCCACGAATACCACCTTCAACCGTACCACAGAGAATGTGTTGGATCGATTTGACAAACTGATTCTCTGGAAGATTATCTCGTTCTTTAATGACAGAGATGATTTCCTTTACTGTTGATAAAATTGCACCTGTAGCGGCACCCATGGCTACAGCCTGTCCTAATTTAACCCTGTTTAATTCGGCCTTTTTTTCTGCGCTATGCTGGTATTCAGGAACATTTTGCTCTTTCATGGCATCTGCAAGTCGTTCTGCTTCTTCGGGAGTTATTGAATCAGAGGAAACTGTTTTGTTTCCAACATCTACAGTTACGGTATCGTTGACACCTTGACCCGCTCCACCTACAAAATCAACATTATCATATTGTGCGTTGGCGATGTCTTTTGCATAGTCTGCAGCATTGTTATGTATTTTAGATTGATAATTTGCTGCTCGCTCGGGTGAGCTCCAGGGATTCTTCCTTGTAAACACTGTAATATCTGTTTCCATATCAATACCGGACAGAGTAGTGCCATCTGGTAGAGAACCTTTCGTATATGCACCCAACTGCCAATCAGGAATACCTTTTGCCAGCGCATTTATTTTCAATGTTTGCTTAAAGTACTCTTCAGCGGCAAATCCTTTGTATTGTGCGGAGGGAGTTTGGACAGGAAGTCCTGTGGATTTCGCTATAGCTGACTCATTAAGTGCTTGAGCATAGTTATTTATAGCATCTTGCAGTGCCGTAGTTTGAAGCCCTGCCATGGTGGCATTAACACCTAAAACAGCCGTGTTGGTGGCATCAACACCAATGTCAAAAGTGCTTTCATCTAATTCAGATATGTCATCAAATTCGAGGTCAAGAACTTGCTTTTTTGCTTTTTTATCGTCATTCATGACTTGTTCTCCTTAAATCATCTTTTTCATATGATAATAGCAGAGGTATATATAAGCCCCCGTCCCGCCGAAGCGACACACACTAAAACCACCACGGCAGCTCCAGCCAGAGGTTGTCCATCGCCGTTTCTTCCAGCTTCTTGGCTCGGCTCGCACGCAGATTGAAGTGAATTGCTGTGCCGATCATCGTATGCTCCACATCGTCTGTGAAGCCATAGCGGTACAGCAGATAGGCTTGCTCTCTGTCACCGATCCTGTCCAATGCCTCATAGAGTTCACGCAAGGTTTCCTGCTCTATATAAATCTTTTCCGGTGACTTGGCGATGGGGTCTGCAATCGCTTCAATACGCAGCATCCGTTCCTCGCCGGGGACAACTTCATCCAGACAGATTTTCTGAAAAGCAAGTCCGTCTGTGGTATCGGTCATCCTCATTTCGTATTGAGAGAACGCATCCCGTATCAAGTCGGTCATGGCGTTTCGGATGGACGGTGCGGCATAGGTCAGAAACTTGATGCCCTTGCTTCCGTCAAAGCGGGGAATGGCATCCAACAATCCGATGCAGCCCTCTTGTTCCAGATCGTCCTTGTCGATACTGAGTTCGCTTTCGCCCAGATTCATATCGAAATAAATCTCGTTGGCGGTTTTGCGGATAAAGCCTAAATTGTTTTCAAGAAGAAGGTCACGGGCGTTCATATCCCCCTTCTGAGCCAGAGCACAGAGCTGTTCATTGCTCCGTTTTTTCATTGCCCTTCTCCTGTGCTGCGGCTTGGCCTAACGTGGTCTGCATAAAGCCGGTCAACGCCTGACCGAGCTTGTCCAATGCTTCCTGATCGACACCATCCATACCGGCAACACTGCCGATAATCAGCTCGGTCACTTGCTCCGGTGTGACCGTGGGATTTTCCATATCCTGACCCTTTGTAAGCTCCGCAAACATTCGCTCCGCTGCTGCTACGGTCAATGCCTGTGCCGTTGCATAGTCATTGCCGATTTCTTTTTTCACTTCCTTAACCGCCAGCATAAATTGATTTTCGATGGTGGTAAGGTCAGCTTGATAAACCGGCGTTCTCATTTGCAGGATTTTCTTTGCGGTCTGGTTGGCTGCATCGGATTTTACAGTTTTTCGTGTCAAGCTGCTGAGTGTAGCATACATCTGGTTTTGTGCGGCATATCCGGCAGCAAGGGTATCATCAAAATACTGCTCCAATATGTAGGTCAGTTCTGCAAAGCGAGGGCTTTCCAACAAGCGATTGACCACCTGCGTATTGACCTTTCCAGTGTAGAGATTTCTTGCGGCTTGTGCGGATAAGCCAAGCTCGTCAATCTCATAATTCTTTCTGTCGGGGACCGTGGTCACACCCAAAATAAAGTCGGTGGAGACATTGAATACTCTGGCGATACGAATGATATTTTCATCACTTAGCTTATCGGTCTTGCCGGAAATAAAGCGGCTGATTGTACTGTCTTGGCATCCAATTCTTTGCGCAAGCTCTGTCTGCGATACTTTGCGGATCTTCATAATATCTGCAAGCCGCTGTCTGACGGTGCCGGGAAGAAAAGTATTCTCCATTCGTTATGTCCCCCTTTCCTCGGTTTTCGTTTTGATGTATTTGCCGCTTTTGATTCTGGCATCAGCGGGCTTCTCGGCATCCTCCGGAATAATCCAACGGCTTCCTGCTCGCTGTGCGCCGGTGATGCGTCCCTCGTTGCAGAGAATACTCACTCGCCGGTGCGAGATACCCCATTTTTCCGCTGCTTCAAAGGTCGATAGATATTTCATTCTCTGCACTTCCTCTCGAATTATACCAATGGCAGGCTTAGTGTTATGTAAAAGTTCTAATTTATGGATTGTTTGGTTCAAATTCTTCCATTAGCTTTAATAAGCTATCCTTCGTATTAGAATAAATCTCGTTTACGCAGTTATCTGCAAGTTTACGGTTACAATTTTTCACAACATCAACAAACTCTTGATTTAATTCCATCACAAAATTTTTGCTTATAGTTGCCCAATCGCTATACTTAGGGATTATAATTAGTTCCATGGCAATTATAGGTGATATTGGATAATGAAATATGCTCATACCATTCATCTCTTGTCCCGTAAGACAGACGATAGGGGTATCTCCTGTAATAAAGGGAACGCCTGTTTGATTTTTATATAGCAAAATGCTGCTTTTAAAATGTTGTGTAATATTTAAAGCCATTCTCTCGGCAAAATATACCATCATCATATTGGTCAAGAAATTGGTGGTCATATCATTAGCCGCTTCATAGCTCTGTTTGAAATCCTCAACATTTTTCTTCGTATTGGTATGAACCCTGGGGGACCTGAAATATTGCATACAAAAGAAACGATTAAATTCATATTTTAAATCTACTGTTTCCTCTGTTGAAAATTCCTTTACTAAATCAATTACTTGACTTTCTGATACTTCTTCACCATAGAGTATAGAGTCTAATATACTCTTCATCAACGAGTCCAAAACACTCTGATTATTACTATCTTTATAAAAAGACAAGTCGCCAGCCATTAACTTCTCAAAAAAATGGAATGTTGTTTCTATGTTTTCCGAACTGCACATTACTCGTTTTTCGATGAAATCCCGATGAGTAGCCGCCTCGATAAAAACATCCGGTGCAATTCCGAGTTTTACCATTTCTTTCTTTTGCATACTTGCGATTAGCTGGTTTAATGCTGAAATATCAATTTCCTTAAAACCCGTAATATCATAATAAAATTTTTCAAAACCTACTTTTTCCAGCTCGCAGAACTCTATTTCTTTTTGATTGCCTTTAGGAGCTTTTCTTAATACAAATAATTTTCCTTTGAATCTATCGCCCGAGTCTGTCCATTCGGATAAATATTTACGCCAAACATAATGCTGCTTTTTTACCGTGTTTCCCATATTTATCCCCCAAAAAAATCCATACTATTTCCTCGCTAATTTATAATATTATATTCGATTAGTGGAACAATATCAAGGCACAAATTGTAAACATTTGCCGTCCTGATTTTTGCATTTTCGCAAAAATCAGGACAGCATTTTTCTTTTTTTGCAAAAGCGCCGGATTTTTCACCTGAGAGTTGTTTTCTCCGTATATTCAGGTGACAAGGAGAACTTGCCGATAAAATTATGGAGGAAAACGCATGACAAGATTTGAAACCGTGAAAGCCCATGTTTCCATGCGGAAAGCGGCTGAAAGCTGCGGCTTATCCGTGGGTCGCAACAGCATGGCTCTGTGTCCGTTTCACAATGACCGCCATCCAAGTCTGCTGATAGCAGATGATCATTTCCATTGCTTCGCCTGTGAAGCGCATGGGGATGTCATTGACTTTGTGGCAAGGCTCTATGGCTTGTCACTAACGGAAGCGGCACAGAAATTAGCGTCCGATTTCGGCATTGACCCGGACAAGCCCATTCCGGTATCTATCCGCAGAAAACTAAAAATCAGAACAGAAGCACAGCGGCTCAGAGAAAATGAGTGGCTGTGCTTTTCTATTCTGAACGATTATCTGTGGTTGCTGCGGGACTGGGAAAAACGGTATGCGCCGCAAGCGCCGGAAGATGTGTTGGACGAGCGGTTTGTGGAAGCCTGCCACAGGCTGCCCTGGGCAGAGTATCAGCTGGACATCCTGATGCAAAGCGATTCCTATGAACGAGGCGAAGTCGTGAGTGAACTAACGGCAGGTGGATTTATCCGCAAATTACAGACCTGCCTGAGAGAGGAGCGATACCATGAACAACCCTGTTTGGATCAATGATAAGGGGAAAATCGTTGAGCCGGAATACTGCCGGGATTTCCTGTCCCGGCATCCAATGCGCTGTATCAATGACCACTTTTATACTGTGGAAGGCCCGTTGCCGGATGAAAGCAAATTGAAGAGAATGATTTATGAGGAAATCTCGCCCTGGCTGCATGACAAGGTCGCACAGACGGTGGAACAGGTGCTCAAGACGTTGAAGCTGGCGGCATACGCAGACCCTTTGCCCCTGCAATGTGACCGCATCCATGTGGCGAACGGCACTTGTTTTCTGGACGGTACATTCACAGAGAAAAAAGAGTATTGCAGCAACCGCCTGTCGGTGTCTTACCGGGCAGATGCTCCTGCACCGGAACACTGGCTGCGCTTCCTTTCGGAATTGTTGGAGCCGGAGGATATTCCCGCCTTGCAGGAGTATCTGGGCTACTGCCTGATTCCATCCACCAAAGGACAGAAAATGCTCATGCTGATCGGCAAGGGCGGCGAGGGCAAAAGCCGGATCGGTGTGGTGATGAACGCCATTTTCGGGCTCAACATGAATACCACTTCCATCCAGAAAGTAGAGAACAGTCGTTTCGCCAGAGCCGACCTGGAGGGCAAGCTGCTCATGCTGGACGATGATCTGGATATGAATGCCTTGACCAAAACCAACTATGTAAAATCCATTGTGACAGCAGAACTGCGAATGGATTTGGAACGGAAGAAAGAGCAGAGCTATCAGGGGCAGCTGTATGTGCGTTTCCTCTGCTTCGGCAACGGGGCATTGACTGCACTTCATGACCGTAGCGACGGTTTCTTTCGCCGCCAGATCATTCTGACCACCAAAGATAAGCCTACGGATCGGTTCGATGATCCGTTTCTTGCCGAGAAACTGATTGCCGAAAAAGAGGGGATTTTTCTCTGGATGCTGGAGGGATTGCGGAGGCTGATCGTCAATCACTACCACTTCACCATCAGTCAGAGAGCCAAGGACAATATCACTTCCGCTGTTCGGGATGCTAATAACATTCTGGACTTTCTCGATTCTGAGGGTTATGTGTCATTCAAGGCCGATTATGAAGCCAGCACCAAAAATCTGTATGCAGCCTATAAGCGGTGGTGTGAGGACAACGCAGAAAACCCACTGTCCCCAAAGAGCTTCGCAAATCAGCTCAGCCAAAATGCAGGACGCTATCATTTGGAGCCGGTCAGCAATCTGCACATCGGCGGCGGAAAACGGTGCCGGGGATATATGGGCATTTATGTTCTGCTCTCGCCTATGGAGTTGTAATGAAACTTCAAAACCTTCTGTTCGTGCGTTCATGCGTTCTGGATCGGGCGCAGCCGTTGGAACGAAGGAACGCACGAACGCAAAAAATCGAAGTTCATTTTTATATTTGATAGCTCGGCTGGGCATTAAAATTGGCTATGCCCAATCAATGGTTGTGCAAACGGTGAAAAACACTACCATAAGCAGAACACAAATCATTATTCCGTGATTTACAGAATGGTGATGGTGGTATGCGGAAAGGTGGCTGTTTTCACGGTTTCGCCTGCAAGCCCACCTAATGGCAAAGTCGACGGGGTACTGTTTCGGACAGTTCTTCACAAACGCAGTTCTGAGTGATTTTTAAGAAGCAATCAAAATTTACTGTACCGTGCAGCGTGTATGTTCCACGGTAAAACCATTTCATGAAAGAATGAGGTGTTTTCAATGAAATCCAATTTGAGAAATGAAATCAAGTCGTACATTGTGCGTTCCGGGTACACAATGCAGGAAGTCGTTGACAGGCTTTCTGAGGATTACGGCTGGAGTGACAGCGTTTCAAACCTGTCCAATAAGCTCCAGCGGGAGTCTCTGCGGTATGTAGAGGCGGTACAGCTTGCCGATGCCCTTGGCTATGACCTCGTATGGCAGAAACGGAGGGACAAATGATGCCCGCCGTTCTTACCCACCGTATCTCCCGTCTCCATCGACAAATCCGCAGATTTGGAGATGGATGGCAGAGTGGATTTGCAAAATCTGCTCTGCCTGTGGGCGGCAGAATTGAAGTAATCAAGATTGCGGAGATGCTGTCGGTCACACCGCCTTTTGAGGATTTGGGTGCCACACACAAACCTCTAAAGGCGGCAAGGCATACGCAGATGCCGCATTCCCCCTCGGAGAGCCCACGGCACTTTGCAGCCCTTCGGGATGAAAGTGTCATAGTGGGTTATTACACTTCCCGCAGGAAGTGCATCCCCTTCCCCCCAGCCGTCTGCCGCACAACGGAAAGGAGCTGATTTTTATGGCCAGAAACGACGGAATCGACCGTACCTTTGCCCGTAACCAGGACTTGCCCACCCTCGATGATGTGGCGAAGGTGCAGGAGCATAACGAACGAGAAAAGGACAGCTACTCCAACCAGGATATTGATACCACCCAGACCTACCGGAATATTCACTTCAAGGCTCCCACCGGCAGCTATGCCGCTATGTTCGATCAGATGATTGCCGATGGGACCATCTCCACCCGTGGTCTGAAAGCCGATGCGGTGAAATACGGGGAACTGATTTTTGATGTGAACTCCGCTTACTTCCACAATCACGGCGGCTACGAATATGCCAAGCAGTTCTACACTGACGCATACAAAGCTGCCGTAGAGATCGTGGGCGGTGAGCAGTATATTCTCTCTGCCGTCATGCACGCAGATGAACGCAACCGGGCTATGTCGGAAGCTCTGGGTCAGGATGTGTACCACTACCACCTTCATGTGGTCTATATCCCGGTGGTGGAAAAACAGATTCTCTGGTCAAAGCGGTGCAAGGATAAGTCCCTTGTAGGTACAGTCAAGGAGACCATTATGCAGGTCAGCCGCAGTAAAAAGTGGGAATCCAAGGTAGCTCTGGATGAGCAAGGCAATCCGCTTTTGACCTCCAAGGGCAAGAAAGTCCTGCGGACATCATACAGTGTCCTGCAAGATGATTTCTTCAACTATATGAAAGCTGCCGGATATACCGATGTGGAGCGTGGAGAGCGTGGCAGCACCGAGGAACATCTGACGGTGACACAGTTCAAGGTGGCACAGGAGCAGCAGCGGCTGGAAGCTGTGACTGCTCAAATCACTCAGTCAGAGCAGGCGCTGGACACCGCACAGGCAGCCGTTGAGAAAAAACAGAAGGAGCTGCAATTCCTGCAAAAGCAGACCAAAGAACAGCGTACTGCCGCCCTGACTGTGCAGGAAATCCGCTCCATGGGGAAAAAGACGATCACCGGCAACATCACTCTGACCCCATCCGAGTGCAGCACGCTCAAGGATTATGCGGTCAATGGAATTCTTGCCAAGGCGGAAAACAGCCGCTTGGAAGAAAAGCTGCAACAAGTGCAAAAGAGCGCCGCTGTCTGGAAACAGCGATATGAATCGCTGAAAGAACAGGCACGGCCCTATCTTGAAGCTGTCAAGCTCGCACCCGAAAAGGTGCGGGCTTTTCTTGACGCCATTCTGACCCGAACCCGGCAAACAAAGCAACACAATCAACCTGTCCGCCGTAAATCGCAGAATATGGAACTTTAATTGATGGAGGAAACTGCATGAGAGAATACAAAGATTTTATGAGTGAACCTGACTATGGTTATATCGACATTGAATCTTGCTTTGACCCGATTTTTGAGCCGCCGATTGATTTTCTGGAAGAATGCCGGAAACGCTGGGAAAACCGGATGAATCCGTTCACCGGTACGGTGGAACGGAAAATCGGAAATACCTGGTATCTGCTGGAGACTGTATGTGACGGAAATGAGCCGCTTACCCACAAGGTAAAACGGCTCATTTTTTCGGATAAGGAGGTGCTTTGTTCATGACACAGACTCAAATTCATGCTACAATATCACCATGCACACCGGTTCTGTCAGCTGACCCAACCGTAAAGGAGGACGTTATGTTGGATCAGCAGAAAATTACCATCCTGTACTGCCGCCTCAGCAATGAGGATGCACTGGATGGAGAATCAAATTCGATACAGAATCAAAAAGAGTTTTTAACCCGGTACGCAGCCGAGCATGGCTACACCAACCTGAAAATTCTGGTGGACGACGGATATACGGGAACCAATTTTGACCGTCCCGGCGTACAGGCAGGCTTTGCACTGGTTAAGCAGGGGCTTGTCGGTTGCTGGTTGGTCAAAGATCTCAGCAGGTTTGGCCGAGATTACCTGACCGTTGGGCAGTACACGGACATCATTTTCCCCAGCTACGATGTACGCTTTATCGCCGTCAACGATGGTGTGGACAGTGAACGAGGCGACAGCGACGGCTTTGCCGCTATCCGTAATTTGTTCAACGAATGGTATCCACGGGACACCAGCAAAAAAGTCCGGGTCGTATTCCGTCAGAAAGGCACCAGCGGAAAGCATCTGGGAAAACCGCCCTATGGCTATCGCACCGATCCCGCCGATAAAGACCATTGGATCATTGACGAGGATGCCGCCCCAGTAGTCAAGCGCATCTTTGACTTGGCCATTGACGGCAAGGGGCCGGAACAGATTGCCCGTATACTGGAGCAGGATAAGGTGTTGACTACCAAGGCACTGTATGCCAAACAGTCGGAAAACCATCCTGACCCGAAAAAGCGCAAGAAGATGCCGGAGCGCCCTTACCATTGGATTGGTCAATCGGTTGCGGGTATTCTGGAACGGATGGAGTACACCGGCTGTACCTGCAATTTCAAGACCTATTCCAAGTCCTATAAGCTGAAGAAACGGATTCCCAATGCCATCGAAGATATGTGCATCTTTCCTGATACGCAGGAAGCAATCGTTTCTCAGGCTCAGTGGGACAGAGTGCAGGAGCTGCGAAAAAACAAACGCCGTCCCACAAAAGCCCAGCGGCAGGGATTATTCTCCGGGCTTCTGTTCTGTCCTGATTGCGGGAATAAGCTGCACTTTGCTACCTGCAAGAGCTTTGACGGTAAGCAAGACCACTATGTATGCTCCAGCTACAAAAGCGGTCGAGGCACCTGTTCTGCCCACTATATCCGGGAAGATGTACTGCGGGAATTGGTGTTGGAGCGCATTCAGGCGGTCAATGCCTATATCCGGCAGGGCGTGGAGAGTTTTCAGGAGGAGTGGCTGCAATGCCGCCGCTCCGATCAGGAACGCAACATCCGTGAAGATCGGAAGCGAGTGGAGCAGGCCAAGAAGCGGCTGGCTGACTTGGATGTTCTTCTGTCCCGACTCTATGAGGATTTTGTCCTGGGCGATCTGAGCAAGGAGCGGTACAAGAAAATGACCGCCGATTACGAGGCAGAACAGGAACGGTTAAAACTCGAAATTGAAGTGACGGAAGAATGGCTGGAAACGCAGGAAACCATGAGTGCAGATGTAGATGCCTTTGTCGCTCTGACCCAGAAGTATGTGGATGTGCCGGAATTAACACCTACGATAGTCAATGAGTATATCAAGAAGATTGAGGTGTTTGCGCCGGACAAATCCAGTGGCAAGCGGGTACAGAAGGTAAAAATCTATTTCAACTTCGTGGATGACGTAGAGATTCCTGTGATTTCCGAGCCTGTTGTTGCAAAATCTACCCTTGGACGCAGAAAAACGGCGTGACCATTGCGGTCACACCGTTCTCTGCCCCTCGCAAAGCTAAATAGTACCTTATCACTATTAAGCCTTGATGCCACTGGCTTTTCGCCAGTGGCATCTATACCGTTTTGATTTTATGGTGGACTCGAAGGGATTCGAACCCTCGACCTCTCGGATGCGAAAAGGCATATAAAACTTTTTTGCATAATTTCTAATTATTTATAGTGCATTCCGCTCGGTTTCTCTTTCTTTCTGCCACTCTTTAGAACTCTGATCTCCATGTGCTGCGCCGCCGTCTGTGGTGCGTCCTGTGGTCAAAAACGCTCCCCAGCCCTTTGCCGGAAATGGGTTACCGGCTTGGACGGGGAGCATTTTTTGCGTCTCTGACTGCCTGGATTGTAACTCTGAGGGCGGAATTATGCAAGTGATTTCTGTACCGTCTATACCTCAGAAATTGGAGGGCTGTAAACAATAAAGAGGCATTTTGCTTTCGGAGATTAAGAAAACTTAAGAGAATATTCATGAGATTCCCCCATTTTCCGTGATATAATCTCAGAACCTAACCAAGATATGGCCGGGGAGGATAGAACATGAAACGCATCATCACAAACGGGATCACCGACCTGGAGCCGCTGGCCGGCAGCAGCGAGTGGTACTGGGGCGCCGACTATGCCAGCGGAGATTTATACGAGGCGGAGGAGCTGTTCCGCAGCGGCCATCCCATCGACAAAAACCGGCTTGTCTTGGTCCGCTGCCCGGAGGGCACGGTCTATGAGCCGGTACGCACAAAGTCGGGACAATATCTTGGAAGACCGGTGTATCACGATGGGCAGGTGGTACTGCTGCTGGTGGACTTTCCCCAAGAGGAGATTCACATCCTGATCTTCCGCGAGACGGACGGAACCACTGAACCGCTGGCAGTGTTGCCCCTCTCTATTGTAGAGGACTGCTACAATCTCATGCTGGAGGCATCACCGCTTATGCTGACGCGGTCAGCCCATGACAATCAGTTTCAGATTATCTGGCCGGAACGCCGGGACTTTGCGATAGAGGACCATGAGTTTTTTGAGTTTCTGGAAGGGAACAGGCTGTATACTTCGGTTTGGTATGAGGACCCGGACTACCGGGAGGAGCTTTTGGTGCGGGATTATAATACCGGGGAACTGCTGGACCGGGTGCCGGGAAGCCTCCGCCAGATACCGGACGGCCAGGACTGGCTCCTGGTGTGAGGAGGTACCTGTCAAATTGAAGTTTGAAGAATCACAGAACCGAGAGGCGGTGAAATGATGTCCCTTTCCATTGTTGCTGCGAAAGACATTGAGCAGGCCATTGAGATCCTGGCGTCCAGGCCACGGAAAGCCGTGAAAGATCACTTGGCAGAGGAGCCGGAAGGAGTGGGAAACTTCTTGTATGACTTCCGGGCGGCGTTCACAAATTACCAATGCTATCACCGGTTTGATCCATACGGGGAAACCTGTCTCGAAATGGACCAGGTCCCGGCTATCCGGGCGTTTGCAGATTCCGTCTTCAACTGGCTGTCAGCGCATGGGGCAGAAGAAACCAGCGTGATCCAGCGATATGGCGTGTCCTTTCAGAAAATCCGAGGGTTCGTCGCGGCCCTCATCCGCGTTTGTAATACCGCCATGGAACATGGATATGGATTGGTAGGTATCGGAGATTGAACAGGGCTAAGGAGACATGTTGAAAGGAGCGCAGAGCTATGCTGGAACATCAGTTCTGGGAAAATTTCAGAAAGTGGGTTCCCCATCCTGAAGTGGACGAAGTCTATGATGTGGAAGAGATCGGATTTCAGGAGGATGGCTTTGTGGTCCTCCTGCGCCCCGACCATTTCCAAGAGGAGAAGCGGTCGGAGCGGGTTCTCCGGTTGGTGTGGGACAGGGTTATCTCCTACACCGTCACCGACGAGAGCTATCGCCCGGAGCTTTGGGTGTCTGAGAAGACGCCGGACTGGGCGCTCTGGGCCTTCTATGTCAGTGAGCCTTCCGACCATCTGACCAGGTTCCGGGAAGAAAACTATCTTGTTCCGGAAGATACTCACCACTTTTTTATCTGCGGGACAAATCTGATGGCAGATATTTTGTCTGACGAATATCCCACGGCCACATTTCTGAAATGGGGTCCCGAAATACGATGATACAGCGGACAGAGGGCTTTGTAAGAGTCTTTCCTTCAGAATAAGAGAGATAAAATACATATATGTGCATAACGGCAACATTTGCACAAAGATATTTAGGAAGGAAATCTAACGATGAATCCTGAAAAAACACACTTATATAAAAGACAATATCAGCAGCCAATCGAGGAAGAAACGCCTCCGAAGAAAGGAAAATCAAAGACGGCTGCTACCTCTGACAGCCGAAAACGGTCTAAGCACAAACACATATACAAAAAAATCATCTTACACTATGGTAGTGACTCATTTTCTTGGGGAGGGCAATGCGAAATTTGTGGAAGATTGGATTCTACATATAAATCATCTAATTGGAACCCTGGAGAGTTTCAGGTAACCGGTGAGGGCTTGTATGGAGAGTGGAGAAGTATTTGCCTTACCGAAATTCACAGAAGATATCCTGAATACACCATTATGACATTGGAAAATGCAAAGTGGGTGGAATGGACAGGAGAAAACGATAAAGAGAAAAAAGAATATTTTCCATGAGTCACTGTATTTTTATAGCAGCCGATACTCCCCTGCCCGAAGTCACACCATAGCAAGATTATCCGCTGCATACCCATAATTACCAAAAACAGGGAATTTTCACCCGAAGATATACGCCCTTAACGTTATGAGCTGATGGAGATAGAAAGATGAAGATTGAATTAAACGAACACGAAGCCCTCACCCTTTACAGACTTCTTTGCCGCTGGGAGTCCACGGGGAAATTAACTGTCAGCGTCGGGGAAGAAACGCGCCTGCTGTGGGATCTGCAGTGTGTGCTGGAGAAAGAACTGGAACCGGTGGATGAGGCCATCACAAAAAGACTTGTTTGAAGAATGTTCAAGAACACAACTGCGAGTAAAGGACGATGAGATGATACTTCCAAGAGGAATTACAGGATTTTGGAGCGTAAACACAGCACCGCTGCCGCTTCTGGAGGAGAAAGCGTTCTGTCAGATGTGCTACTCCATTGCCCTGGAAAATGGCGGGACTGTGACAGAAGTGGATACAGACACAGCCATAAGGAACTTCTATTCTGCCAAACTCAGCAGGTACGACCAGTCTGTCTTTCTTTTGCAGAACATCCATTATCCCTATGCAGCCTTTGCTCAGCGGGACACCTCCGGTGGTTTTATTTGGATCAGCCAGCCGGAGTGGCTCCAGCTGCCGGAAGGATCGGTGAGGTTTCTGAGTCCCAGCGAACTGACCCGAGACTGGCATGATCTGCGCGGGGAGCTGAGCCCGGAAGAGCTGGATCAGATCCATTATTGGAATCCGCAAACAGTTGGTGAGATTGTATTTAACACTTGGGACTGAAATTGAAGTAAAACAATGCCGCCCTGGGCTGATATTCTTGGGGCGGCATTTCTATATTCTACTGTTTTAATTATATCATTTCAACAAAAATGATGTAATTAATCCTTGACACAATCAAGTTTGCTTGATATAGTTTAATTGTATCATTATAAGAAAAATGATGAAATTGACTTAAAGCGAGGTACAGGATGCGCACCTACGATTTTACCAAAAACTATGAGAAGCTGCTCACGCCTGATATCGTGGCCCTGCTGACTCAGATTCATGAATATAAAGGAGAACAGGCCCTGTTTATCGAGGCCAAGGCCGATACCCTGACCAAACTGGTGGAGATCGCCAAGATTCAGAGTACCGAGTCCTCCAATAAAATCGAGGGCATTTATACCTCGGACGAGCGCCTGAAAAAGCTGGTGCAGGACAAGACCACCCCTCGCACCCGGAACGAGCAGGAGATCGCCGGCTACCGGGATGTGCTGGCCACCATCCATGAGAGCTTTGACTATATCCCGCCCAAAGCCTCCATGATCCTGCAGCTCCACCGCGATCTCTATAAATTCAGCGGCGCGTCCTACGGCGGGCACTATAAAACAGCGGACAATGTAATCGCCGAGACGGATGCCCAGGGAAATAAAAGCATTCGTTTTCAACCCCTTCCGGCCTGGGAAACGCCGAAGGCGGTGGACAGCCTCTGTCGGGCCTACGAGGAGGCTGTGGGGAAGGGTGACATGGATTCGCTGCTACTGATTCCCATGTTCATTCTGGACTTCCTCTGTATTCATCCCTTTAACGACGGTAACGGCCGTATGAGTCGCCTGCTGACCCTGCTGTTGCTCTACCGGGCAGGCTATATCGTGGGCAAATATATCAGTATTGAAAAACTCATTGAGGAGAGCAAGGAAACCTATTATGAGGCCCTCCAGCAGAGCTCCCAGGGATGGCACGAGGGAACCAGCGACTACACCCCCTTTGTGCGCTATACCCTGGGCGTAGTAGCGGCGGCCTACCGGGACTTTTCTGCCCGTGTGCAGGTCCTGGCCGTCAGTGGCATGAGCAAGCCGGACCGTATCCGGGAGATCATCAAGGGTACTCTTGGGAAGGTTACCAAGGCGGAGATCATTCAGCAGTGCCCCGATATTAGTAAAATCACGATACAGCGAACCCTGGCCGACCTGCAGAAGAGCGGGGAAATTCTGAAACTCAGCGGCGGGCGCTATACCGCCTATATTTGGAACCGGGAAAAGGAGTAAGAGAACATGATCACTGGCGAACTGAGAAACAAAATCGACCGCCTCTGGGAGACCTTCTGGACCGGCGGCATCACCAACCCCCTGGACGTGGTGGAGCAGATGACCTACCTGATGTTCATCCACGACCTGGACGAGACGGACAACCTGCGCGCCAAGGAGAGCGCCATGCTGGGCCTGCCCCACCAGAGCATTTTTGCCGGGGAGGTCCAAGTGGGGGAGCGCACCGTGGCCGGGGAACAGCTCAAGTGGTCCCGGTTCCACGACTTCCCCGCCGGGCAGATGTATGCGGTGGTGCAGGAGATGGTGTTCCCTTTCATCAAGGGGCTCCACACCGACAAGGACAGCGCCTACGCAAAGTACATGGGGGACGCCATCTTCAAGATCCCCACGCCCCTGATGCTGGAGAAGATCGTCACCGCCATGGACGAGATCTACGCCCAGGCGGAGCAGCTCCACGACACCGACGTGCGGGGGGACATCTACGAGTACCTCCTGTCCAAAATCGCCACCGCCGGGGTGAACGGCCAGTTCCGCACCCCCCGGCACATCATCCGCATGATGGTGGAGCTCACCGACCCCAAGGCGGACGATGTGATCTGCGACCCGGCCTGCGGCACCGCCGGTTTTCTGGTGGCGGCAGGGGAGTACCTGAAGGAGCGCCGCCGGGAGGAGATCTTCTTCAACCGGGAGAAGAAAGACCACTACATGAACCACATGTTCCACGGCTTCGACATGGACCGCACCATGTTGCGCATCGGGGCCATGAACATGATGACCCACGGCATCGACAACCCCTTCATCGAGTACCGGGACAGCCTCAGCGACCAGAACCCGGACCGGGAGAAGTACACCCTGATCCTGGCCAATCCCCCCTTCAAGGGGAGCCTGGACGCGGATATCGTGTCCGCCGACCTGCTGAAGCTCTGCAAAACCAAGAAGACCGAGCTGCTGTTCCTGGCTCTCTTTCTGCGGATGCTGAAAGTGGGAGGCCGGGGGGCGGTCATCGTCCCGGACGGGGTGCTGTTCGGATCCTCCAAGGCCCACAGGGACATCCGGCGGGAGCTGGTGGAGAACCACCGGCTGGAGGCGGTGATCTCCATGCCCAGCGGCGTGTTCAAGCCCTACGCCGGGGTGTCCACGGCGGTGCTGGTGTTCACCAAGACCGGCCACGGCGGCACGGACCAGGTGTGGTTCTACGACATGAAGGCGGACGGCTTCTCTCTGGACGACAAGCGCACCGAGATCGCCGACAACGACATCCCCGACATCGTGGCCCGGTTCCACAACCGGGAAGGGGAGCAGGCGCGCAAGCGCACTGAACAGTCCTTCCTGGTGCCTAAGCAGGAGATCGTGGACAACGGCTATGACCTGTCCATCAACAAGTACAAACAGGTGGAGTATATCCCCGTGGAGTACCCGCCCACCAGCGAGATTTTGCAGGAGCTCCGGGACCTGGAGGCGGAGATCACCAAGGGCTTGGACGGGCTGGAGGGGATGGTGTGACGGCCAAAATGGATGCATTCGAGATGTTTCGGACCGGATGTAATTTTTCTAACTGTGCAGATCTCTGCCTGAAAGAACAAGCCTGCGTTCCGGAATCTAATAATCTATCTTATATAATACCGGCAATCGTGAATGCTGCTTTTTCCTGCGAAATCTTTTTAAAACTGTTGCTTCAGCATGAGGGTGAAGATATCCACAGGATACATAAACTAAATGACCTATATGCAAAGTTGTCACAGGATACACAGGTGGAACTTAAAAAGAAAACCATCTTTCGGTATGGCAAATGGTCAGATATTTGGGGAAGACCTTATTTGGAGCAAATATCAAATGCGTTTGTGGAATGGAGATACAGTTATGAACATGACTGGACAAAGAGTGCCAGCATGCAGATTGAAACTGGCTTTTTAATAGCGTTCAAAGATTCCTTAAAAGAATTGAGCAGCGGCTTTTAGTGAAATCAAACAGTATGAAGAGGCGGAATTATGATGGCGAAATTGGGAGATATTTGTAGCATTGTTTCTGGTACAACGCCAAAAAGTAATCGTCCTGAATATTGGGATGGGGATATCAACTGGGTCACTCCTGCTGAATTGAACGATGATTCTGATATTATTTATGAAAGCCAGAGAAAAATAACTGAGCAAGCGGTGCAAGACAGCAGTTTAAAACCATTTCCTGCTGGGACAGTGTTGCTTTCTTCAAGAGCGCCGATTGGGAAAGTAGCTATTGCTGGCGTAGAAATGTACTGCAACCAAGGTTTTAAAAACCTGATTTGCTCCAACAGAATTTATAATCGGTATTTGTATCACTTTTTGAAAAACAGCACGGAATATTTAAATTCATTGGGGCGAGGAGCGACCTTTAAAGAAATTTCTAAAAGCATTGTCGAGAATATTGAAATTCCCCTTCCGCCGCTGGACGAACAGCGCCGTATTGCCGCGATGCTGGACAAGGTCAGCGGCCTGATCGCCAAGCGCCGGGAACAGTTGGACAAGCTGGACGAACTGGTGAAGGCCAGGTTTGTGGAGATGTTTGGGGATCCGATTAAGAATGAAAAAGGCTTTCCAACGATAACGGGGCAGGATTTTTTCAAACTATCAAATGGGAAATTTGTTCCAGAGAATAAAAGGTTTGATAATGGCGTGCCTGCATACGGAGGAAACGGTATCTCGTGGTATACAGATGAAATACTCTATCACAATGATACCATCGTCGTTGGTCGCGTAGGTTTCCAGAGTGGAAATGTCCACTTAGCAAAAGGACCATTGTGGATAACAGATAATGCCATGTATATCAGCGACTACGATTCAGATAAATATGATTTGCGTTTTTTATATGCACTAATGGAACATATCAACTTCACTCGTTTTCAAGATGCCGGCGATTTGAAGAAAATAACTCAGAAGCCTTTTATGAGCATGGAATATATCACGCCTACATTGAAGCAACAACAAGAATATGTGGTCTTTGTTGAACAAACTGAAAAATCAAAATTGACGATTCAGCAGAGTCTTGATAAACTGGAAGTACTGAAAAAAGCGTTGATACAGCAATATTTTGAAACATAAAAAGGAGAAATAATTAATGGAAAACAATAGTAACTCTTCTATTTCAATTAATCTGCGCGAGGGCAGTATCATTATTTCTGGCCCTGAATGTTTTGTCGAAAAGAATATGCAGGCTACATTCGAGTTTGTAGAAAAATATTTTTCGTCTTTTCCCACAATACCACTTGCTACTCCTGTTTCTCTCCCCTCTTCCGGCACATCTGCAAATGAACACTCCACTGAATCAGGGACCGTGGATAGTAAAACTATACCTGTTGCAGGGAATGATAAGTATATTAGTGCTGGCATTTATCATATTGATTCCGATGATGGAACAATTTCTATCTTAAAAAAAGTCCCTGGTAATAATAAGGCAGAAAAGGCAAAGAACATTGCTCTAATCGTATTATATATTCGAAAAGGGAAAATTCATGGAAAAGAGATTATTCCTATCTGTGAAAAACACAACTGTTATGACAGTTCTAATTTTTCCGCCATTTTTAAAAATGAAAAGACAAACATCATTCGTAAAGGAACGGGTCAGAGTTGGACTATTGAACTTACCCAACCAGGCGAAGCCGCAGCCGTAGCACTATTAGAGGAAATGGTAAATGACACGAAGTGATGTTCAAACAATTTTGAATGGTATTTATCCGCCAGAACTTGTCGGTTCCATGCTCACAAGTTACGAAAATGCCATTAAGGAATATAAAATGAGGCACTGGCAATATTTTGGAAATGAAATTGGCCAATTTATTGAGGTAGCTCGCAGAATGGTTGAGTATCAACTTGATGGCAAGTATACACTTTTGGCGGATAAACTAACTATCTTTTCTGAAAAAGTCCTTGTAGCATATGAGGGACATAGCTCATCCATACCCGAAGTGTATCGAATTGTTATCCCGCGAATTCTATATGCTATGTATTGCCTGCGGAACAAGCGAGGAATGATTCATAAAAGCCACATTGACCCTAATAAAATGGATGCCTCTGTTTTGCTCGGTAATACAAAGTGGGTATTAGCAGAATTTTTTAGACAGGCATCAACGTTGTCTTTTGAAGAAACCGAAGCAACGATAGACAGCATCATGTGCCGTGAAACATCTGTCATTTGGGACACCGGTAGTGCTTTACGTATACTTGATACGAAGATGACGGCAAAGGATAAAGTACTCTGCCTCCTATACATCAAGGATGGCCAAAGTGCATCTGAATTACAAAGTAATATAGAATACAAAAATACCTCTAATTTCCGTAGAATTCTCAATGCATTGCATAATGAAAAATTGATTGAGTTCTCAAATGAAAAATGTATGCTTTCGCCTATTGGAATCCAAAAGGTCGAAATGCTTTTGGGTAGTTACTGAGAAAAGAGGCGATTTTGTGCCCAACTTCACCCGCTTCCTGACCGATCCGCAGTTTGTCCCCTTCGCGGAGGTAGCCGTCTCGGCGGAAAAGATCTATGCCATCGACCCGGCGGCCTGTGTGCTGAACTGCCGCCGGGCAATGGAGTTTGCCGTCAAGTGGATGTACTCGGTAGACGGCGGATTGGTCATGCCCTACGACGACCGGTTGGTGAGTCTGATGGACGGGGAGGACTTCCGGGACATCGTGGGGGAGGACCTGTGGCGGCGGCTGAAGTACATCCGGCAGACGGGCAACGCCGCCGCCCACACGGGGAAGAAGATCGCCCCGGAGCAGGCGGCGCTGTGCCTGGAGAACCTCTATGTGTTCCTGGACTTCATCGCCTACTGCTACGGCAAGGACTACGCCGAGGGCCAGTTTGACCCAGCCCTGCTGGAGCAACAGGCGGAGGCCCCCATCCCCGCCGCCACGACTCCGGAGGCCGACCTGGCCGCCCTCATGGCGGAGAACGCCGCCCTTCGGGCCCAGCTTACCGCCCGGCGGGAGGAGCAGCGGGAGAGCTATGTACCGAAACCCCTGGACCTGTCCGAGTACAAGACCCGGAAGCTGTACATCGACGCCATGCTCACCGACGCCGGCTGGACCGAGGGGAAGGACTGGCTGGGCGAGGTGGAGCTGCCCGGTATGCCCAACAAGAGCGAGGTGGGCTATGCCGACTATGTGCTCTACGACGACACCCACCGGCCCCTGGCGGTGATCGAGGCCAAGCGCACCTGCGTGGACCCGTCCAAGGGCCGCCAGCAGGCCAAGCTGTACGCCGATCTGCTGGAACAGAAATACGGCCGCCGGCCGGTGATCTTCCTCACCAACGGCTTTGACACCCGCATGGACGACGGGGCCTACCCGGAGCGGAAGGTGGCCGCCTTCTACTCCAAGCGGGACCTGGAAAAGCTCTTTAACCTGCGCTCCATGCGCACCAGCCTGAAGTACATCCAGGTGGACAAGGACATCGCCGGGCGGTACTACCAGGAGGGGGCCATCAAGGCGGTGTGTCAGGCCTTCGGCGAGAAAAATCGCCGGAAGGCCCTGCTGGTCATGGCCACCGGCTCCGGCAAGACGAGAACGGTCATCGCCCTGGTGAAGGTGCTGCTGGAGCACGGATGGATCAAAAACGTCCTCTTCCTGGCCGACCGCAACTCCCTGGTCACCCAGGCCAAGCGCAGCTTTGTGAACCTGCTGCCCGACCTGTCGGTCACAAACCTGTGCGAGGAGAAGGACAACTATTCCGCCCGGTGCGTGTTCTCCACCTACCAGACCATGATGAACTGCATCGACACCGTGGAGGACGAGGAGGGGAAGTTATTCACCGTGGGCCACTTCGACCTCATCATCTGCGACGAGGCCCACCGCTCCATCTACAACAAGTACCGGGACATCTTCACCTACTTTGACGCGCCCCTGGTGGGCCTTACCGCCACTCCCAAGGACGAGATCGACAAGAACACCTATGAGATTTTCGAGCTGGAAAGCGGCGTGCCCACCTACGGCTACGACCTGGCCCAGGCGGTGAAGGACGGTTTTCTGGTGGATTTCCTCACGGTGGAGAGCAAGCTGAAATTTCTCACCGAAGGCATCACCTACGACGACCTGCCGGAGGAGGAAAAGGAGGCATACGAGGCCACCTTTACCGACGAGAACGGGGAACTGCCGGAGAAGATCGAGTCCTCTGCCCTGAACGAGTGGCTGTTCAACGAGGACACCATCCGCAAGGCGCTGGATCTGCTCATGACCAACGGCCTGAAAATTGACTACGGGGAAAAGCTGGGCAAGACCATCATCTTCGCCAAGAATCACCGCCATGCCGAGAAGATTCTGGAGGTGTTCGGCAAGGAGTACCCCCACCTCCCCGGCTACGCCAAGGTCATCGACAACTACATGACCTACGCCCAGAGCGCCATCGACGAGTTCTCGGAACCGGACAAGCTGCCGCAAATCGCCATCTCCGTGGACATGCTGGACACCGGCATCGACGTGCCAGAGGTGCTGAACCTGGTGTTCTTCAAGAAAGTGATGAGCAAGGCGAAGTTCTGGCAGATGATCGGTCGGGGCACTCGGCTGTGTCCAGGGCTGATAAACGGAGAGGACAAGACCAAGTTCTACATCTTCGACCTGTGCGGCAACTTTGAGTTTTTCCGCATGAGCAAGGGGAAGGCCACCGCCAATCAGATGGCGCTTCAAAGCGCTGTTTTCTACCTAAAAGCTCAGATCATTTTCAAACTCCAGGACCTGGCCTATCAAACCGACGAATTGATTCCCTTCCGCCAGCGGTTAGTCCATGAGATGCTCTCCAAGGTCCAGGAGTTGGACCGGGGCAACTTCGCGGTGAAACAGCACCTGCGGTATGTAGAGAAGTTCTCCGACCCAGAGACCTATCAAGCAGTCAGCTACGAGGATACTCTGTACCTGCGGGACGAGGTGGCCCCTCTGCTCCAACCCGACGGGGACGAGGCCAGCGCGGTTCGCTTTGACGCGTTGATGTACGGGATCGAGCTGGCCTACCTGGTGGGCAAAACCTACTCCAGGGCCCGGAAAGATTTGGTGAAAAAGGTCAGCGCTATCGCCGGTGTGGCTAACATCCCGGAAATCCGGGCACAATCGGAACTCATCGAGAAAATCCTGCATACCGACTACCTGGACAACGCCGGGATCAACGAGTTTGAGCACATCCGGGAGTGCTTGCGGAACCTGATGAAGTACCTGCCTCATGACGGTGCCATTTACAATACCAACTTTACAGATGATATCCTCTCCGTGGAGTGGAAGGAGTCGGAGCTGGAGAACGATGATCTGAAGAACTACAAGGCCAAGGCGGAGTTCTATGTCCGCCAACACCAGGACAACCCGGCTATTGCAAAGCTGCGCTCCAACATTCCCTTGACAGACGATGATGTGAAGGAGCTGGAACATATTCTGTGGAGCCAGGTGGGCAGCCGCCAGGACTACGAGGCAGAGCTGGGAGCCAAACCCCTGGGCGAATTCGTTCGGGAGATCGTGGGCCTGGACATGAACGCCGCCAAGGAGGCCTTTTCCCAGTATCTCAATGACGCCAACCTGGACAGCCGGCAGATCTACTTCGTCAACCAGATCGTGGAGTATATCGTCCACAACGGCATGATGAAGGACCTGTCTGTCCTCCAGGAGCCGCCCTTTACAGATCAGGGAAGTATTGTGGAGGTGTTTACCGACCTGACCCTCTGGGCTGGCATCAAAGGTGTCATTGACCGGATCAACGCTAACGCGGCGGCGTAGAGAGCTATGATAAACCTTGCTGGCGGTAGGGCTGCAAAGAGGTCTATGCAGCGGATCAGAAGTTGTCTGTTGAATGTCCCCACGTGCTTGACATAGCGGAACGTTTGTTCTATATTAAAATCAGGCGAAAGCCGAAAACTCGCAGCTTTCCGGTGAGGTCCACACCCCGGTGGGACCTCAGACATTCATGGGCCTCGTAGGGCACCACAACCACCCTGTACGAAGGGAACTTCCATGAAGGTCTTCAGTATTTGGCGCTGTGCCGGCAGCGCGGGTGTGCACCTTCCCGTGTAAAGCGGAAAGGATGCAAATGAGCGACTCTGTCGTGATTACCTATAGTGGCCAGCAAGTATCAGTGCCAAAGGAGGTCGCAGACTTCCTGGAGCAGGATCGGAAACGGGAACAGGCGCAGGACAAGCAGGACAAAAGGCATCTGAGTAAAAGTGAGTTTGAAACGGTGCTGTCCGGTTCGGATTGTGTCAGGCGTCCCGTGGAGGATGCGGCGCTCTGGAACCTCCAGCTTGAAACTCTGCGGAAAGCTGTCGATGGCCTGGGAGACCAGGGCCGGGATCTTGTAGAACTCCGATATGGCAGGGGTCTGACCATGGAGGAGATCGGGACGATCTACGGCGTGTCCAAGGCGGCGGTATCAAAGCGGCTGAAAAAGCTCCACGAACAGCTGAGGGGCTCTGTCATTTGACAGAGCCCCTCAATTTTTTGTTTTTCTGGTTTACAAACCGCCTGTGAGTGTCCTGATAAGTAGAGGGCAAAATTTCCGGACCTCGGAAACCCCGGCTCTGGCCGTGGCCGGTCGGCCCTGAATAAAACCTACAGAGGAGTACAAGATCATGAATGTATTTGGAAACAGCTCAAAACAGCTGCTGCAAGCACTGACTGCCAACGCTGAAAATGAAACTATGGACTACGTCCTTCAGGAGATGCAGGCAGTCCTGGGGGAAGAGATGCCGGAAGCGGATGAGGTGCGGACCTATCTGCAAGATCCTGACAAGCCCACGGAGCTCAGCACAGCACAGCAGATCGTGGCCATGGACAAGCTGCTGGAGTGTGCGGAGGTCAATCTCCGTACACTCTGCGATCTAATCCGCTACCAACAGCTGAAGGAGGCCGAGGCGGTCAACTCCGTGGAGGAGTTCCTGCAGCTGGTCCACCCGGATGATGTCCGTGATATTTCAAAGGAGGATGCTGATTGAAAAAATCCGAATACAAGTCCTACGATGACCTGCCGCTGTTTCTCAATGCGGAAACGGTGGCAAAGGTACTTGGCGTGTCACCGTCCAGTGGATATGAACTGATGCACGAGCCGGGCTTCCCGGTGCTGCGTGTCGGCAATCGGATGGTGGTACCCAAGGAGCAGTTCATCCAATGGATGAACGAGCACACAGGAGGTGGCGCATGAGGTACAGCAAGTACAGTGGACGCGGGAATTTTTTCTCTCTGCCTAATGAGATCTTCCAACTCGGACTGAATGCTGGCGAACTGTCAGTGTACAGTTTCCTGCGGCGATGTGAAAACCACAGGACCCACCAGTGCTGGCCCAGCATCAAAACTATCGGTGAGGCGGTAGGCATGAGCGAGAATACCGTGCGCAAGTACATCCGACAGTTGGAGGAGAGGAATCTCATCACAACCGAGCCCACCGAGGTGATCACCAAACGCAGCGGTCGGCGCAACGGGAATCTGCTGTTTACCCTCCGGCCGATCCAGGAGGTGATCGACCAGTATTACGCCCGCCAGCTGGAGGAATTGGAGTTGGCCACGGAGCGCCAGCGTGTGGCCAACCTCCTGCGGGAGCAAGAAAGCCCCGCGTGACCGCCAGTGGGCCGCTGTGTGGCCCGATTGCGGGAGGGCAGAGTCCCTGCCCCTCCCATCGGATAGGGGCCGGATTTGGGCCGCTGTTCCCGCTCTTTGGAGAGAGAGCTTTCCCCCTCCTGGGCTCTTTGCGGAGGACGAAAAGAAAAGCAGGATAAAGGCCGGGGTCGCCGTTGGCGCTTCCGGCCGGTCACAACTGCCCGCAGTGCGGGCAGTTGCGGGGGTTTGCAGTGCATCAAAAGTGGGGTCAAAAACAGACGGCGGGGCTCACGTTTGCGGTCACGATCCCCAAACACCTACTGCCACAACAAAAAACCAGGGGTCACACCCCAGGAAGGAGCCATTTATGAGCGAAAAAGAGAAATTCCCTTTTTACCTGACGCCGGAGAAAAAGGCGATCTTGGAGCGCCGGTATCAGGAGGATGGGAGCCGGAGCATGACCGCCTTCATCGAGCGGGCGGTGGACTTCTACCTGGACTACCTCAGCGCCAACGACGCCGGTCTATTTCTCCCCACCTCCATCAAATCCTATCTGGATGGGCGGTTGGGACAGCTGGAGGATCGGCTGTCCTCCATCGCCTTCCGGCAGGCGGTGGAGCAGGACATGGTGGCCGGCATCCTCGCCGATGCGTACCAATTCAGCGACGAAGATCTCCGCCGGCGGCGAGCTGAGAGCGTACAAAATGTGAAGAAAACCAACGGCCGCATCTCGCTGGAGCAGCGGGTGCGGGGAACCTGGGAGGAGAGAGATGAGTGGCAAGATTGATCCTGAAAAGTCCTTATCTCAAGTGCGATGGGAACCATTCTGTCAGCGGCTACCTGCGGTACATCGGGACCAGAGAACGGGTGGAACTACTTCCAGATGACCGCCCGCCCACCAGAAAGCAGGAGCAGCTGGTCAGAAAACTGACGAAAGATTTCCCAGCGGCCAAAGGACTTGACGAGTATTCTGACTACGAAGCCAAGCCTACCAAAGCAAACGCCTCTGCATTTATCACCAGGGCGCTGGAGGAAAACTGGCCGGCGGTGCAGCAGTCAGACGGCTACATGAAGTACATTGCCACCCGTCCCAGGGCAAAGCGGTTGGGTGACCACGGCCTCTTTGGGGATGAGGACGGCGTGGATTTAGAAAAAGCAATGCGGGAGTTGGATCAGTACACCGGCAATGTGTGGACCCATATCCTCTCCCTAAAGCGAGAGGACGCCGCCCGTCTTGGCTACGACAATGCCAAGGCGTGGCAAAATTTGCTCCGGGCAAACCGCAATGACATCGCCGCCGCCATGAACATCCCGCCGAATCACTTCCGCTGGTATGCCGCCTACCACGACGAGGGGGACCATCCCCACGTTCACATGATGGCATGGTCAACGGTTCCGGAAGAAGCCTATCTCACAAAAGAAGGAATCCGGCAGATCAAGTCAAAGCTGATGAATCAAATATTCAAGCTGGAGATGCTGCACACTTATGAGCAAAAATCCCAGTCGCGGGATGAGTTGGTGCGGGAGGCTCGCAGGGCCATTCGACGTCTGACCCGTGAGATAGCGCAGAGCATCTGCTCGGCTCCTGAGATCGGGCAGAAGATGGAACAGCTGGCCACGCAGCTGGAGACGGTCAAGGGCAAGAAGTCCTACGGCTATCTGCCCAAGTCTGTCAAGAAAACTGTGGACGAAGTGGTGGACCGGCTGGAGGAGCTGCCAGTGGTCCGTGAGTGCTACGAGCAATGGTGCATCCTCCAAAATGAGGTGGACAGCTACTATCATGACAAGCCCAGAGAGAAGAAAAAGCTGTCCCAGGAGAAGGAGTTCCGGCAGATCAAGAACGCTGTCATCCAAGAGGCGGAGCGCGTCCGTCTGGGGGAGATCACTTTCGAGGATGCGAACCTGGCTGGCCACGACGAGGCGGAGCAGGTGCGGGGCGAGTCTTATGATTGCTGGGAACTGCGGCAGATCATCCGGGCCGAGACACTTTCGCTGGAGGACCGGAACGGGGCGGCGGAAGAGTTGAAACGGCTGGCAGGGCGAGGCGACGCCCATGCCCAGTACTTGATGGGTCAGCTCTATCGGGACGGTCCTCTGCTGATCCCGGACAGTCAAAAGGCAAAGCACTGGTTCACCCAGGCGGCAATACAGGGTTTGACGGAAGCACAGTACGCTCTTGGCAAGCTGCTCCTCTCCGGCGATTTGGAGGTGCGGGATCCGGACGAGGGCATCCGCTGGTTGAAACAGGCGGCGGAAAACGGAAGCCATTTCGCCGCATACCGTCTGGGCAAAGAGTATCTGGAGGGGAACGCCGTCAACAAGGACGCCACAAGAGCAGCGGATTGGTTCACCCAGTCGGCGGAGGCGGGCAACCAGTACGCCCAATACATGCTGGGCAAGCTGTACCTGACCGGGCAGGGAGTAGCCCAAGATCAAGCCCAAGCAATGGCGTGGTTCAGCCGCTCCGCTGCCCAGGGAAACCAGTACGCGCAGTTCTTTCTGGAGCACCAGGACAGCCTCCGTCCACCCTCCGTCATGCTGGCGGCCACCCGCCTGCTCTACCATATGAGCCGGATCTTTGAGAACCACGCTCTGCCCCACTCCAGCGCCGGCCTACACGTTGACCGCAAACTCCGAAGAAAAATCCAGGAGAAGAAAATCGCCATGGGCCACAAGCCGGACGACCATGAGGAGCAGACCCAGGGCGGAATGGTCATGGGCGGGATGTGACCTCCCTCAAAAATTACGGCACTGTAAACAACAAAAAGCCCTCGGGATCTGATACCCAGTGGGTGCAGTTCAGTGCAGTACACCCCCCCAAAAAAATGATAACAATTTGATAATAGTTCGCCGTTACCCTGGCTATTTCCCGTTTCTGTGGTATTGTGTGTTGCTGATAAAGGAGGCGGCACACATGCGTGACACACTGGAAAATCTGTACTTCGGAAACATCACCCCCAACGATCAGATCGTCAAATCGGGGACTGCCCTGAAAAAGGCCATGGAACAGTCGGCGGAGTGCGAGGAAAAGCTCACCGCTCTGCTGGAGGACAAGGAAAAAACATTGCTGCTCCGGCTCATCAACGCAGAGAACGAGATCGGTAGCACCATGGCCCTGGAGAACTTCATCCTGGGGTTTCGCCTGGGAGTTCGCATAATCCTGGAGGCTCTGGACGAGGACGACGGCAGTCTGCTCGACCCCAATAAGGAGGAATAGACTATGGCAAAGCGCAGACCGTCTGGGGACGGTATGGTGCGGAAACGGGAGGATGGCCGCTGGGAGGGCCGGATCGTAGTGGGCCACAAGAGCAACGGCGATTCCATCTTCCGGTACCTCTCCGCCGGAAGTCAGAAGGAGTTGCTGGCAAAGCTCCACCGGAACATCGAGGAGTACCGGGACGTGGATCTGCGGGAGGAGAGCAAAATGCCCCTTGGCGAGTGGCTGGATCGCTGGCTGGAGGAATACACCGCCCCCTCGGTTCGGCCCTCCACCTTGGAGGGATACCGGGGATACGTTGAGCGGAACATCAAGCCACATCTGGGGGACAAGGCGGTGGGAAAGATCACCACAGAGGACATCCGGAGGCTGTACCGGGCGCTTCAAGAGCACGGGCGTCAGGAGGAGCACCCCCAATACGGGTACCAACTGGCTGGCACTACGATCCGCCGCATCCACGGCGTTCTGCATGAAGCTCTGGATGCGGCGGTGCAAGCGAACCTGATTGCCCGCAATCCCACTGAAGGCGTCACCCTGCCCAAGAAGAAAACTGTCCCCAAGCAGATTCTCAACGACGCCCAGCTGGAGCGGTTCATGGAGGTGATCCGGGAGGACACGGTCTGGCACGACTTCTTCTACACGGAACTGACCACCGGCCTGCGGCGGGGTGAGATCTGTGGCCTCATGTGGTCCGACTTCGACGAGGCCCACGGGACCCTCTCCATCCGCCGATCCGTCCACGCCCAGAAGGGAGGCAGGCTGACTACCGGCGAGACCAAGACCGGCACAGGGAAACGGACCATCACCCTGCCGCCCAGCACGGCCAA
Organism: Flavonifractor sp. An100; assembly: GCF_002161175.1. Taxonomy (GTDB): domain Bacteria; phylum Bacillota; class Clostridia; order Oscillospirales; family Oscillospiraceae; genus Lawsonibacter. Next base: position 68,725 of record NZ_NFMA01000006.1, read on the forward strand.
GCTGCTGGCAGAGCGCAAGACAAGATCATACTCGGAGTGGATCTTCCCAGACCCGCTCCGCCCGGAGCGGCCCACTCGCCCCAATACGGCTTACACCCACATGAAGGTATTGCTGAAACAGGCTGGACTGCCCAGCATCCGATTCCATGACTTGAGGCATACCTTCGCTACCCACGCTCTGGCCTCCGGCGTGGACGCCAAGACCCTCTCGGGCATCCTGGGGCACACCCAGGCGTCCTTCACGCTGGACACCTACACCCATGTGACCGGGGATATGCAGAAGCGGGCCAGCGAAATCGTGGGCAGCTTTATGGAAAACATCATGGTGAGGTGAGAGCATGGCAGGCAAGAGAAAGAAGGGGGAGGGCACCGTCCGTCTGCGGAAAGACGGTCGCTGGGAAGGCCGGGTGGTGGTGGGCTACGACGAGGCGGGGAACCCCAAAACGAAAAATGTGCTGGCCAAAACCAAAAAGGAGTGCGCGGAAAAGCTGGAGAAGCTGAAAGAGCAGTGCGGGGACTTCCGCCCTGTCCAAGTCCGGCCGGAGATGCGATTCGGGGACTGGATAGACTACTGGTATCAGAACTTCTCCAAACCGAAGCTGCGGCAAAGCACCCAGTCAAGTTACGAGGGATGGATCTACAACCACCTGATCCCCGGCATGGGGGACATCCCGCTGAACAAGCTGACCCAGGCGGACCTCCAGACCTTCTTCCGCACCATGAAAGAGACCGGCCGGAGAATCCATATAGACCAGCGGGGAAAGGGGATGGCGGACCGCTCGGTGCGCAGCTGTCACGCGGTGTGCCAGATGGCGCTGGACAAGGCGGTGGAGGAGCGGATGATCCACAGCAATCCAGCCATCGGGTGCAAGTTGCCACCCCTGAAGGGCAAGGAAATGAAGGTGCTGACCCAGGAGGAGATCCAGCGGTTCCTCATCCAAGCCAAGGCGGAGGGGATGTACGAACTGTTTCTCTTGGAGCTGACCACCGGGATGCGCCGGGGAGAACTGCTGGCCCTTCGGTGGAGCGATCTGGACTTTGCCACCGGGAAACTCCGCATCGACAAGCAGATCTATCCGGTGGGCGGCAAGCTGGTCCTCAGTGAACCCAAGACCAAGGCGGCCAACCGCACCATCATCCTGCCGCCCGCCATGGTGGAGGTGCTGGCGGAGTATAAGAGGGGCATCTTCGCTGACCTGATGTTTCCCTCCCGCACCAAGCCGGAACAGCCCATCGATCCGGGTTATGTCCGCAAGCGGCTTCAGGTAATCCTGGACCGAGCGGGGTGCAAGCGAGTCAGATTTCACGATCTGCGCCATACTTTTGCAACCATGTCCCTGGAAAACGGGATGGATGTGAAGACGCTCTCGACGATCATCGGCCATGTGTCGTCGGCCACGACGCTGAACACCTACACCCACGTCACCGATGAGATGCGGCAGAAGGCGGCGGCGAACATCGACCGGGGGATCGCAAAGGCGGAGGTGCAGCCGGAGCCGGAGCAGGAGACAGAGAAGCCCCATGCACAGGAATCATTCACCCCCGTCCTTCCGGCCCGCCGCAGGCCGGGCACTGGATATGTCAAGCAGCTCAACGACCATCTCTGGGAGGGGAGATACTCCCCGGTGTGGCCGGATGGGAAAAAACACTCCCGGAATGTCTACGGCCACACGGAGGCGGAGTGCGAGGAAAAGCTGGCGGAACTGATCCTTCAGATGAAAGCAGAGATCGCAGCCCTGCGTTCAGGGGCCAGCACGGAGTATCCCGACGGGGTAAGCCCCAAGAAGAAAGCCATCGCCGCCTACCTGCGGGAGTACCCCGGTGTGACCAATAAAGCCAAAATCGCAAGAGACCTGAACATGGACCGCACAACGGTGCAGAGATACTATGATGAGATTCGGGTCGAACTCAGGGGCGAGGAAAGTCCAGCATTGCAAATGTAAAACATTAAAATACTACCTCAGATTTTGCGGGACAGTAAACAATGAAGGGCACTCCTTCCGAAAAGGGGGTGCCCTTCAAGTGGTCAAAACAGAAATCCGTCTGTGGTATTTCTGTGGTCAAACGAGAAATTGCCGCAGTTTTCACTGCGGCAATTTCCAGTTTTGGTGGACGGTAAGGGGATCGAACCCTCGACCTCGGCGATGCGAACGCCGCGCTCTCCCAGCTGAGCTAACCGCCCAAATCGGCCATTTTTCAATCAAAAAAGTTATGAAAAACGAATTTTTGAGATATTCAATTTTGAAGGGATAGTCCGAAAAATCGGACGAGGAACTGGAAACAAAAATTGAGGCCGTGATGTGCGTCCATATGGATGCGAACCGAACGCTCTCCCAAGTGCGACCTGGCACGGGCCCACAAAATTGCCCGTCCGGAGGCTCTTGAGGGCGGCTCAAATGGGATGCGAACCATCTGCGGTCCAGATGGGATGCGAACCACTCGGTGGTATTCCACGAATGATTCGCATCCCGCAAAACTTATCGGCAACTTGGATTGGATGCCTGCTTTTGCTTCGTTATTGAAAAGTTGCTCTAAACCTTTTTGTATGCGATTGTTTTCTCGATCAGCCCATCTCCATTCCGTTCAAAAACTGTGCCTCCGAGATATTGAATTCAATTTGGATGCCATAATTTCGGGACAGCGTCACCGCTTTGATGAGCTGGGAGGCGATGACTTTCTTCTCGTCGATACTGGCTGAATCGAACAACTCCGCCCACGACAAGAGCTGCTGATGCTGTGTCATGATTTCAGATGAGAGCGTTTTGGAATTTTCCATATCGGTCTGGAGCGTTTCGATCTCTCTTGTGAGCTTGTCCACGGTCTCCTGGATGCCATCCATCCTCTTTTTGACCTGCTCCGGAGTGAATACACAGGTCCCTTCGATAGACGCCAACATCAGATCCTCCCATTTGGAAAGCTCTTTTACCGCCTTTGCATATTCACCTTTTGCAGCTTTAATTTTTTGCTGATACTGTTTTGTGGAGGACTGGATCTGCGTTTTCAAAAATACAGATTCATCAATGCGCGTAGCCCGCTCAAAAATGCCGCGGAGGACAGACTCTACGACCCGGTCCACCTTTTCCGCACGATAGGTGGATGGCCCGTCGCACTGTTCCTTATGCTGGGTCCGGTTATAGCACTTATAAACCGCGATTCGTTCCGGGGTTTGTGTGGGGTGGTGATTCTTTCTCGCTGTAGTAGCAAAAATGCGGCCACCGCAGTGTCCGCAATAGACATTTCCGGACAGGAGGGCCTTGCCAACGATCTTGCGTGGATAGGTCCCAGGAGAACGGACCACTGTGGCTTCGCTGCCATCCGCAAGCGTTATGGTTTCTGGTTCCCATCCACATTTGATGGCGTAGTTAACGGATCGCTGTTCCCTGGCTTTTGCAACTCTCTGAAACTGCTCCAGTGTGATGATCTGCAATTCTGGAAACACCTCAGATTGTGTTTCACCGCTTCGCAGGATGCCTGCATTCATAATGTTAGCCAGGATATGCTGGATCGTGGAATAATGAAAAGGCTCTCCTGTTCTCAGGTTTACGATCCCCTCATTTTTCAGAATCGTGGAGATCTTCCGACCTCCATAACCGTATCGGTCGGTCAAGTCAAACATCCGCTTGACTGCGGGAGCTTCATCCGGGTTGATTTCAATATCATATAATTCCCGGTTCTTTTTTCCTGTGCGGCCCTTCTTCACCAGTTGATATCCATAGGCGGGAGTACCGCCGCGAAAGCGGCCTTCCTGTACAATTTGTCCCAGTCTGGTTTTGGTGCGGATCGATGTTTTCAGGCTTTCACCCGACGCCTGCCAGTAACGGATGTAATTCATGAGTTTGTCCACATGATTGTCAAACCGTTGCTGGCCTTCCTCGGCACTCCACACTTCGATCCCATTGTTGACAAACCACTCTACCACAAAGGGCGTTTCATCCTCTTTACGCCCCAGCCGGTCAAACATAAAGACCAGAAGAACATCAAATTTGCCCTGGGCGGCGTCTCGCTGGATTTCTTGTATCGCATCCCTGTCTTTTGCGGAAACCTTGAAGCCGGACACACCTTTTTCAGAATATTCTCGAACGATATTCCAGCCTTTTTCAGCGGCAAATTCATGACATCGCTGTCTCTGCATGGGAATATCATCTTTCTCCACCTGTCCCTTCGTTGAAACACGGTAGAGACAGTAAACTCTCTTGCTCATGGATATCCTCCTCAACCGGCCGTCTTTTCGAGATAGGAGGATTTTAGGATCTCTCCCACCCGCTTGGGCACAGCCGTGTTTTTCTGCTCTGAAAAGATGAGCCGGACGACTATTCCATGAACGATCATTTCTGTCGCATTCTGTTTGAGAGGGCTATTCTGCTGTTTCATCGTCACGGACTCCTTTCTGAATGAATTGGTCAAGCTGTTGAATCAATGGCCCGGCCTCGTTGGGCAGAGCACTGGCCAACTCAGAGGCTGTCTGGAGCTGTTCCAGGAGATATCTCAGCTCATTCTTATCGAGGGAGGATTCTCCGCAGAGCGCGATGCCCCCGTCAAGACAGAGGATCTGGATATCCTGTCCGGGGGAAAGATTCGCCTGCTCCAGAAGGGAAGTGGGAAGCATGATTTTCGATTCCTCCAACCCAGGTTGCTCCAGCGAACTTGGCGAGAGCCAGAATTCCTGACGGAGTTCTTGCCCTCCACTTCCAGCCAGGTACACAAGATATGCCGGGTCGCCGGGGGAAAGGCCTATCTTCTGAAGCAAATCTGTAGGAATCTTCAATTCACCATTCTCGTCTACCCGCAACAAAATCTCTGCAATTTGCAAATATATCACCCTTTCCTAAAAATGTTTGGTAGCCGTTTTGGACGGCGGGGATTGACCATGTTTATACTGGATGCTGTCCAGGGTGGAACAGGAAAAGCGGGATATTCCCTTTGTAATGATGAAGTCGAACCGCCCTGCCTTGGCGTCGGAGATCATCCGAAGGAAACTATCCCGCTTTCTAGTGCTTGTTCCGCTGATGCCCTCGTCAATATAGCCCGGAATATAGGTCCAGTTCGGCTGGGATTGGATCAGTTCTGTATAGTTCTGCACTTGGTTTTCCAGGCTGTTCAACTGCTCGTCTTTGTCTGTGGACACTCTGGCGTAAAAGGTTACTCGCAGAGGCAGATCAAAGATACTTTTTCCGCTGCGCATCTCATTGCGGATCTTGAGTACATTCATGCTGACATCCCTCCTCTGTCAAGCACACAGGATAGCGGAATAGCTCTGGAAAATCCATCACAGAATGTACCAAATTCTCCGCCTTAGAATAGGTGAATTGTGATATAAGGCCGAGGGAAAGAACATGATCCAACAGAACACTGACTACCTCTCTCTGTGTGCTCTCCAACTACTATCACCTCATTCTTATGTCTATAAATCCATACTCCGAAACATAAGCGTGTCACGGAGTTTATCTCTTTGCTGCCGCAGATTCCAGTCGGCCAAATTTCCCCTCATATCCACCCGTTACTGTCCGCACCTCACGCTCAAAAAAGGCCGCGTTGTACTGCATTCCACAGGGATACGCCCAATGCGGTCATATTCAGAGGCCAGGGGAATATGGAACCGAGTTTTTTCTGCCCCAGCGCGCAATTCCAGAAGCGGATTCTCTTTCATTGGGAGGCCGTCTTCTCTGAACCCCAGAACTCTCTGATCGGGACCCAGCCCTGTTCCTGGGCTTACTGCAGGCAAGCGTTTCTCTGGCATTCCATCTCTGCTTGAGCCTCATGTTCTGTTGTTTTTGTCCGATAAAGCGGACAAGCGAATTTTTGCTCCATAACAAGTTCTCCTCTCTAGTGTAAACACAAAAAGCGGCGGAAGATCATCCATCTTCCACCACTTTGTTGTTTGATCTATTTGTAAGCGCATGACATTCAAAGGCTCTTCCGAGGCCTCGGGTATGTTCTCATGGGACATACCTCCTTCAAATCACAGCTTAATATCACAAACATAGGGGCCGCCTACATTGGCCGCACGAGTATTCCTTCACGCATTCCTTTGGGCGGTCCCCATGGCTTCTGAAATTAAGACTTTACATTTGTATTGTCTCTTTCTGCGCTCGTATTCGACACTACTTCCCCAAGCGCAAAAGCCCTTGCCATCGGCACCGGCTCTGTAGGGCAATCGTTCTGAACCGCGGCTGGCTCCACCGCGTCATGGGAATCTCACCCCCGGCAAGATCTTTGTCGGCCGCCCTCCTTGCGTGATCCCCGTTTCACCAGGGGCTAGGACTGGGCGGAAGTATCATTGTCCCTGACAGAGTCATTGCGATACAGCTTGCCATCGGCTGTTTTGTGGACGGATGGAGCCGCTTTGCACCTTATTTAGCCGTCATTGATAGATGTGGTCAGCTTGGTTGGCAAAACCGTGCTAAAATCGTGTCGGTTATTTCGTTTGCAACCTGCTGCTGTTCATCTACAGGTGGTCTTGACGCATCCTCCAGTGTCGCTTGCCCTTTTTCGAAGAGCCCTGTCAGGAAGGTATTCAGATGATTGGATATTCGATTTTCAAGGAGCCCGAGGGAACAATAGTTCAACCCCCTCACTACTAAGCCGAGTTCGTGAGGGGGTTGAGAACCAGATATTCATTCTTTTATTTTTAACATTGCTCGAAGCTTTTTCAAAATCTTATGCCGGCGCTTGTTCACCGCTCTCTGTGAAAGCTTGATTTGTTGAGCATATTCACGCTCTGTAAGCTCCTCATAATATAGGGCATAGATCAGTTTCTGCTCCTCCAGCGGAAGCATTGTCAGACACAGGCGCAGTTTCTGTAACAGGACATTTTTAACTGCCCTGTCCTCCACACTTTCAGCGGCAAGATCAGGAACCATTTCTTCGCCAAGGGTTTCTTTCGTATCCAGATCGCTGTATGAAACCTTGCCATTGCGGATGTCCTTCTCATCCAGTGTGCGGGTGTGTCGTTCCATACAGTAATAAGCGCGATAAACATCCTTTGTGACCTCTACAAGGCAGCCTTGTACTCTAAGGTAATATTTCTTTTCTTCTGCCATGAGGCAGTCCTCCGTTTCTTCTAAAATTTTGAAAAGTCAAAATCTCAGAAGTTGGAGGGCCGCGGCACCTTGTCACCGCATTGCTTCCCATGCGAAAGCCTCCGTTTCGTCACAAACGGAGGCTTTCCTTCGGGCGCAGTATGCCAGGCCGGCCAGGAAGGTACGCCCACGGGAGCTGATCCGTTTGGGCTGCACCATTCCTTCCGGAGGCCTGCTGCAGTATGATGATTTGAATAGAGCGGCACCGGAAACGCCTGCAGGTGGCTGTCGCTCTATGTTGAGGTCAGTCTATATGAAAGGTCATTTAGAGAAAAGAGGTTTATTTGGGAGAATTTTGGGACAATCTTGGGATACTTTGGGAAAGCGGTCTAAATGGCAAAAAAATTGCCGAAATCTGCCACATGGCAGATTTCGGCAAACTTTTTCGCAGGGCGGGGGCCACGGGCCTCCTGGAAAAATTTTTATGCAAATGGGTATTGCGCCTTGAGATCCTGGAGGGTGAACCAATCGTCACCCTGCTTGAGCCGGTCTATGCGGGACAGGCAGTCCTGGATGTCGCTGAACTGGGTGGCGGAGCCTGTGGTGAAGATTGGTTTGGTCCGGGCATTCGTCCAGTAGCTGTGCAGATACTGGAACAGGCGGGTATACAGGATCCTGCGCTCCTCTTTGCCCCTGTTGCGGTCCATCAGGAGGTCTTCGATCATCACCAGGACAGAGAGAAAGTCTACCTCGGAAAATCTGGAGTTGAGGAGGTCGTGACTTTTCTTTGTACAAGATGTCTTTTCCCATGCCGTTTTCAGGGCGGCCTGGGCCCGGTCCAGCTTCTGCTGGAACTGCGCTGTGCCGGCGGCCTGTAAGGCTAGCTCATGCAGATACCGTGCGCGCCAATAGGTCTCGCCGCTCTGTCTGTTCATCAGCGCCCGTGCTGTGGCCTGTTCCAGAAAAGAAAATTCCAGCTGGGTGAATGGCCCGTTTCCCAAGGCGGTGCGGGGCTGTCCATTTTCGTCCAGCCGCACCTGCCTTCGAAGCAGGAACTCGCACAACCTCCGGGCAGAGTATGGCTGCGGCCCTCTGCGGATGTTGTAGACCAGCCGGTAGATCTGGAAGGCTGACAAGGGCCTGGCATCGTAGGCTAGGCCCGGAATGTCGAGGTGGAGTTTGGGTCTGCGGGCAAAGAACGGCAGGCGGGGATTGTTTTCCAGGCACTCGCTGTCATTGGCCATCAGGCTCCCCAGCAGATTATAGGCCGCACCGGAGTGCCCCGGGGAGAGGGCGGCCAGGATGCAGTTGTACTTTGCCACATAGGACGCATGGCACAGAAACTCCAGGGTGGGATCACAGAAAAACTTCCGCTGGGCATAGGCATCCCGTTTGCGTTTAGCGCGGTCCAGCAGCATGGCAAACACCGGGACCAGACGAGTCTGGGCCTGGGAGAGCGGGGGAAGGATCTCCTGACGGGCATGGGAATCAGCGGACAGGGCAGCCAGTTCCTGGGTCAGCCGGTCCGCGGCATCCACTTCAGACGTGTGAATTGTCTGGAGCTCCCCACAGGGCTTGCCGTTCAAGAGCCGCTGTATCTGTTCGAACAGCACCAGCGCCTTGACGTGGTACCCATCGGAATTGATGAGATTCGGGTGTCCGTTCTGGAATGTGATGATGTGCTCCGCACACAGGTTCGCCTGGTCGTACTGGCCCTGACTGCGGTAGTTTCTGGCGCAGATGGTCTGGCCGTAGATATAGGCCAGGCCAAACCGGTGTTCCACCAGCCGCCGGACCTCACGGTTACCGCTGTCTTCCAGCTGTTGGAACGCGGAAAACATGTACTGATACCAGGGAGCGGAGGAGATCTTGTGATTCTGGCGGAACACCGGAATGTGCTCGCACATGGTGGCGCCGATGTGGCCGGCCAAAAAGCGGGATACCGGACTTTGGACCGCTTCATCCGGCCCCAGCCGCAGGGTCGATGACATACTTTTTTTCGTCATCAGTTCATAGTAGGCCGCCGCCTTTTGCAGCTGCTTGGCGGGGAACAGCTCCACGGTGTAACCATAGGCCTCGATGACCTGGGGGTCTTCTCCCAGCGCCCCGGCCTGGGCCAGCAGAAATATGTTCGCAAGGTGCAGCAGGGCCAGGTTATCCCGCAGACTGTGGTTGGTAAATTTGGGGTCGGTAAGCTGGTCGCGGCCGTTCCACTCCCCGTGAAACAGAGAGGTCACCGCACCAGAACAGAATTTGTCAAAATCGATCCCCTGCAGGAGCTTCTCATAGTGCAGGCCGGGGGTGGAGTAGCCGGGGAAGCAGTGCAGCCAGGGGTGGACGGTGTGCCAGGTGTCGTCGACGATTCGGGCGAGGAAATCCCGGTCCACCGCGATGGCGGATACGGGGTCAAACTCGGGGTCGTTCCCCTCGCTGCGGCACATCTGACAGGCGATGGCAGGGATGGTGTGAAAGAGAAAAAACGCGTCCATCTCCCAGCGGATCATCTGTCCCTGGGCGGATTCATACCAGCGAATGATCTGAATGATGAGAGAGCGGTAAAAAATGAGTTCTTCCGTAGGGGCAGTGTTTTGAAACAGCTCTTCGGCATTCCATCGCTCGATCAGTTTTTGCGTCCACGGATCGTCCGGCAGGCTGGCCGCCTGCAGGTGGAGGGCGAGCAGAAACGGTGTATTGAGCTGGGCAAGCTGCTCATCTTCCATATCATTGGGTAGCGCTGCCCGAATCTGTCCTCGGGACAGATTTTGAATGAAGCAGGGGTGGAACTGCCCCCAGACATTGCTCCACTGGTAAAAGATATCGATCTGCGGCATCTGATCCCATGGGAATTTGCTGCTTACGATCAGGCCGAACCGCCCGGAGTGCTGAAGCATGTACAGATCGCTGGACAGCTGTTCCAGCTGTGCGCGGTCGATCAACTCGTCCAGGCCGTCCAGAAGGAAAAAGGTGGAGTCCGGAAGGTCGCTCAGATCCATGTGGAATGTCGCGCTGATGTGGCGGCTCAGAAGGTGGGCATCGGAGAGATTGTGGTGGTCATAGATCTCCGCCAGAGGAAGCCACAGGGCGTTTTTCCCCTGCTCTTCCAGTGCTAGAAACCGCAGCGAGGTGGTCTTTCCGGCGCCGGACATTGTGCTGTCGCCCTCATCGCCGGACTGGCCGCTGAGCAGGATCCAGCGGAATCGCTGCTCCGTGATGATCTGCCGCAGTGGGGAGCCGGGCCCGCTCTGATAGTTGTACCGTTTCCCATCGCACACAATATCCGGCAGCAGTTTGGTGTTGATCTGGGCGTCCTCAATGTGATAGATCCCGGAGTTATGAAAGAGCCGCACCATGAGCAGGCCGGAAGGCTGCCGCTTGCGGTCCAGCCACTCGGACACGACCGGCCCGCACTGCCGGTTGAACACCACGTCGTCCCCTAGGAGGCAGGCCATCAGCAGCACCGCCATGGATCGCTCCGGGTCCGGCGTCTGGGCGCCGCACAGGTAATTGGCGTACAAGGTGTCCAACAGCTGATAGGCCACCGCGCCGGCCCGTTGGGGATCAATTTGGCGGCTGCCTATCATGGTGCTGAGTTTTCTGGCCACACCGTCCAGGGCCAGCTCAGGCTGGTCCTGAAATGCTTTCAGCATCCGCTGAAAAGAGTTCGGGAGTTTCTTATATTTCCAGGACAAGTGCCACAGGTCGCTGAATAAGTTTCGCGCTGTCTTCTGGGATCGACCGGCGATGAATAGATAATTCCACGGGTCGACCGTAGTCTGCCCAAAGATCTGTTTCAGAAAAGCCATGCGGTTCTCGCTGCGGTCGTCGGGGTAACCTGCAATAGCGGCGGTATCTTCGTCCAGGCAGAAAACATGGTAAAAACCCCAAAATGTGATGCGCGGGACATATTTTCTGCTCGTATAGATCTTTCGGGACCAATCAACCAAGTTTCGTTGAAGATCCTGCTTGTCCTGACTGCCTATCTGTGTCAGCATCTTGTCCACTTTCTTTCTCTCTTTCGTGGATATCGCAATCCGGAAGCCACACTCGGTACCAGCGCTTTCCGTCCGGACAGAATGCACCATCCATCGGGGTGCAGCAGGCGCCGTACCGCCGAACCAACTGGGCCGCCTCCTCCGGGGTCAGGCGCAGTTCCGCAGACTGCCGTTCCTCCTGTTCAAATACCTCAAAAATTAGCCGCTCCAAATTTGGGTACAAATCAAAATCCATGTGCTCACGACCTTATTGGATTGCCCGCTTTCAGGAAAGATTTAAATTTTTTACTATTAAATCCATTTTACGCCATCACGGATTCTTGCCAAGGTTTTAGGTGCATACGCCGCTCAAAAAGTGCGGCTTGACCGCAGATGATGGTGCATCGTCACCGGCGGAATGGTGCATGGCGGCCGCAGGCGTAGTGCAGCGGGCCGCCATGCGGGGAATTACTCGGAGATACCCTTGCGCTTTCGCATGGACTCACCCTCGATCCGGATGGTATAGGCGTCGTAGATGATCCGGTCACAGATGGCATCAGCCAGGGTCGGGTCGTACAGGTTCTCGTGCCACTCACTGGTATCTGCACTATCTCTGCGGAAGCAGTGTACCATGACGCCGGTGTCAGACCAGCGGCGAGGGTGTCTGTTTTGCGCGGTCAGGGTGTAGGACTTCAAATGGTCAAGGTGTAGTTTTGGCCGGCGTACGCAGATGGCTCACCGCAGACGATTTTTGCAATGCGTCTGCCATTGCTGATGCGATTGTCCGGCTTTTGGGCCTGGTAGACATTAAACACTCCTTTCGATTCATCCTATGAAATTAACCGTTTAACCGTTCCCATCGTAAATCATAGGATTATAACATCCCGTCAGGACTTCCGCCAAACCATCTTATTCACCACTCCGGTGTAACTCTGGATGATCTTGACTACCTTAGTGGACACATTCTCCTCCACATAGTCGGGTACCGGGATCCCGTAATCACCGCTGCGGTTCATCTCCACGGCGGTCTCAACAGCCTGGAGCAGGCCATTGTCCTCGATCCCGGCCAGCACAAAGCAGCCCTTGTCCAGTGCCTCGGGGCGCTCCGTGGAAGTACGAATACAGACGGCCGGGAAAGGGTGCCCCACATAGGTAAAGAAACTGCTCTCCTCGGGCAGTGTTCCAGAGTCTGAGATCACCGCAAAAGCGTTCATCTGGAGACAGTTATAGTCGTGGAATCCCAGAGGCTCATGCTGAATGACCCGCTTGTCCAACTGGAAGCCGGACTGCTCCAAGCGCTTACGGCTGCGGGGATGGCAGGAGTACAGGATGGGCATATCGTATTTCTGGGCAATGGCGTTGATGGCGCCAAATAAAGAGAGGAAGTTTTTCTCTGTGTCGATGTTCTCCTCCCGGTGGGCAGAGAGCAGAATGTACCTGCCTTTCTCCAACCCGAGCCGCTGGTGCACATCGGAGGCCTCGATCTTGCTGAGATTTTTATGCAGCACTTCCGCCATGGGGGAGCCGGTCACAAAGGTACGCTCCTTGGGCAGTCCGCAGTCCGCCAAATATCGGCGGGCATGCTCGGAATAGGCCATGTTCACATCGGAGATAATATCCACGATCCGGCGGTTGGTCTCCTCCGGCAGGCACTCATCCTTACAGCGGTTGCCCGCTTCCATATGGAAAATGGGAATGTGCAGCCGTTTGGCTCCAATGACGGACAGACAGGAGTTCGTATCACCCAGCACCAAGACCGCATCCGGCTTCAGCTCCACCATCAGGTCATAGGACTTTGCGATGATATTCCCCATGGTCTGGCCCAAGGTGTCCCCCACGGCCTCCACGTAGATCTCCGGATCAGCCAGTTCCAGATCCTTGAAGAAAATACCGTTCAAGTTATAGTCATAGTTCTGACCTGTATGGGCCAAGAGACAGTCAAAATACTTCCGGCACTTCTTGATGACCTCCGCCAAACGGATGATCTCCGGCCGGGTGCCCACAATGATCAGCAGTTTGAGTTTTCCATTATTTTGAAACGCGGCCATGGTGTTTTCTCTCCAAACCTTTTTATAATGAATCAATATTCAGATTTAAAGTTATGCTCTCTTGGAAGATAATTTCTTTATAAGGGCTGAGAATATAATATAGTACCATGAAAACGGGAACAAGAAACACGCAAGATTGACGAGCCAGGTTTTCTTATTACTCCCCCCCCCGATTCTTAATGTCCACCACTGTAACTGTATAGGATACAATCCTTGATCTCTCAAATCACACAAAAACTTCTTGGGCGAAATGCCCAATTTTGCGGCATCAAGCATTGCTGCCATTGTTGCTGTATCTTTTCTTGCTCTAGTATTTTGGTATCGCCAGTCTTTTTCTTCAAAATGCTCCAGCATGGACTTATAGGCGTTGGCAATAGTGAGCATGCCTTTCATATGCTGTTGCGTATGTTTTTGGTCTCTCTGATGCATGGCTGACATTACATGTTGCCGATAGTAATAAACAGTTTCTCCAACAAAACATTGTTTAGTTGGCTGGATATATAAGCTAACATAATACCCAAATAAATAATCCTCCCCATATTTCAACTCCTCGTGAAATCTTATATGATTTCGCTGAATGATATCTGTTAAAACAATAAATGACCATACTGTAGCAGAAGTTTTTGCATTCCGTCCGGTGTTTAATGTAAACGACAACTGCTCGGCTGGTGAACGGAAAATAACGCTCTCATCCTCTGTAAATGTAACATGCGGAAATAGCGCGGCTTCCAGATCGTTCTCTTCCATATATTGAATAATTTTAGAAAATGCACCTTTTGCAACCAGATCATCAGCATCTACAAATCCCAGGTATTTTCCACGCGCTTCATCAAGGCCAACATTTCTTGCCGAAGACACGCCTCCATTTGCTTTCGTTATTACTTTTACTTGAGGATTACTCTCATACCGGCTTAAAATTTGCGCAGACGTATCTGTGGAACCATCATTGACACAGATAATTTCCAATTCATTCTTTTTAAAACCTTGATCAAGTAAACTGTCCACACACGCGCCGATATACTTTTCCGCGTTATAGACAGGAACAATAATACTTAATAATACCTGGTCTTTAACATCATCCATAGGTTACTTTCCTCCCTAAGTGTTTTATGTAAATGCTCCTCTTACATTTTCGCTTAGAATCGGTAAGTTCGATTCTCTATAACAATCCCCGCCTCAATTTTCATACCCTTTGGAATGCGGTTTTCTGCCTTGACGATAGCGCCCAGACATACGTGAACGCCCTCTTCCAGCCAGCAGCCGTGGTCCACAATGGCGCCGCAGTTGACGATACAGCCCCGGCTCACCGTGCAGGCGGTATTGACCACCGCATGGGGGAGGATAATTGTTCCCGGTTCCACCTTTGCTGTGGGACTTACATAGGCCGTAGGATGAACCAGCGTCATGACAGGGATATGCGCTTGCTCCAGCTTGTCCAGCCAGGAGAGCCGCAATTCGTTATTCCCAAAGGCAGGATACATCTCTGTATTGCCATCCGCAAATGCCTGAAAGGAGGCACAGCCCCCAAGCACATCCGAGTCCTGACTATGGTCGTCCAAAAAAGCGATCTGATCATAGCGCCCAGACTGCCGGGCCAGATCCGCTGCCGTTCTCCCATAGCCTCCCGCCCCGATCATGATCAGCCGCATTACTGAACCACCTTTTCAAAAAAAGTATCCGGATGATTGGGGTCAAACTGCTCGTTAGCCCACATAACGGTCACCAGATTTTCTGTCTCGGACAGGTTGATAATGTTGTGGGTATAGCCGGGAAGCATATGGACCGCTTCGATCTTGTCGCCGGACACTTCAAACTCCATCACTTCATCCGAACCGATCTTCCGCTCCTGAATCAGGCCGTGGCCGGAAACGACCATGAAAAATTCCCACTTTGTGTTGTGCCAGTGCTCTCCTTTTGTAATACCGGGCTTGGAGATATTGACCGAGAATTGTCCGCAGCTGGCCGTTTTCAGCAGCTCGGTAAAGCTGCCCCGCTCATCCACATTCATTTTCAGGGGAAACGCCACCGCTTCCCTGGGCAGATAGGATAAGTAGGTGGAGTAGAGCTTCTTAGCAAAGGAATTGTTGGGAATCTCCGGCATTTGCAGGGTCTGCGGCTGCGCTTTAAACGTCTCCAGCAGATCCACGATCTCGCCCAAAGTGGTCTTGTGTGTAGTGGGGACAGCGCAGTACGGGCCGTTCTCCTGGAAGACAGGATTCAGGCCTTCATAGAAACAGTAATGGGCGTTCCCCCCCAGGGCGTCCAGCATTTCCTCCACCAGATCATCAATGTACAACAATTCCAGCTCAGTGGCCCGGTCATTGACCTGGATGGGCAGGTCATTGGCAATGTTGTTGCAGAACGTGGCTACAGCGCTGTTATAGTTGGGGCGGCACCACTTCCCGAACAGATTGGGGAAGCGATACACCAAGACCGGCGCTCCGGTCTCTCTGCTGTATTGGAAAAACAACTCCTCCCCAGCCAGCTTGCTCTTTCCGTAGTCAGACTGGCCGTAGCGGCCAATTAACGTCGCCTGAATGGATGAGGCCAACATGACCGGGCACTTGTTCCCGTGCTTTTTCAGCGTGTCCAGAAGCGTGGACGCAAAGCCGAAGTTGCCCTGCATAAACTCGCGCTCGTCCTTGGGCCGGTTCACGCCGGCCAGGTTAAAGACAAAGCCGCAGTTTGCACAGTATGTATCCAGCTCCTCCTGGGTGCTGTCAATGTCGTATTCGAAAATGCTGTCAATTTTTAAATTGGGGCGGGTACGATTTTTCCCCTCCTGGATATTTCGGAGATTACAAATCAGGTTTTTCCCCACGAAGCCCTTGGCGCCGGTCACTAAAATATTCATCTTACTTCTCCTGCTCCCAAGCGGACAGCTCATCCTGGATGTACCGCAGGGTGAGCAGCTTTTCTTTTACCTGGTCCACATTCAACAGTTTCGTGTTGTTAGAGTTAAATTCTGTAAGAGTATTTCGCTTGATGTCGCCCTCTTTGAAGTACTTGTCGTAGTTGAGGTCCCGTTTATCGCAGGGCACGCGATAGAACTCACCCATGTCAATTGCACTGGCACATTCCTCATTGGTGAGCAGCGTCTCGTACATTTTTTCGCCGTGGCGAATCCCAATCACTTTGATCTCATGGTCGGGCGCAAACAGCTCTGTCACCGCCTTCGCCAGCGTCTCAATGGTACAAGCCGGAGCTTTTTGAACCAGAATATCACCGCTGGTACCATGTTCAAAGGCAAAGACCACCAGGTCCACCGCCTCTTCCAGGCTCATCACAAAGCGGGTCATGGTGGGTTCAGTAATGGTAATGGGATTTCCCGCCTTGATCTGGTCGATCCAGAGCGGGACAACCGAGCCCCGGGAACAGAGCACATTTCCGTAACGTGTGCAGCAGATCTTCGTCTTCTCCGGGCTGACCGTGCGGCTCTTGGCCACGATCACCTTTTCCATCATGGCCTTCGAAGTCCCCATGGCGTTGACCGGGTAGGCGGCTTTATCGGTAGAAAGGCAGATGACCGCTTTAACGCCCTCCTCGATGGCCGCCGTAAGCACATTGTCGGTACCCAGCACATTGGTTTTGACCGCTTCCAAAGGGAAAAACTCGCAGGACGGCACCTGCTTGAGGGCCGCGGCGTGGAATATGTAGTCTACTCCGTGCATGGCGTTTTTGACCGAGGCCAAATCCCGCACATCGCCGATAAAGAACTTGATCTTGCCGGCCACCTCCGGCATCTTGGCCTGGAACTCGTGACGCATGTCGTCCTGCTTCTTCTCGTCGCGGGAGAAAATACGGATCTCACCGATGTCGGTGTTTAGAAACCCGTTGAGAACGGCGTTGCCGAAAGAGCCGGTGCCACCGGTGATCAGGAGGGTCTTGTGTGCAAATACTGACATTTCTATTTGCTCCTTTTAATCCATAATTTTTGTAGTATGGAAAATATCAAATGTTTTTCATATGTATTCATACCTATAGTCATCATCGCAACTCCATAGACAATACACATAAGCAGAATATTAGAAATAAGTCCCAGCCACACATTTGGCATAAGCATTTTAAATACGGAACCTACTACTATCGCAATAATTATAGATGGCACCAGCCCTTTGAAAAGGCTTAAATAATAATGACGTAAGTTAATTTTTAATTTTATCACAAAAATTAGATTCATTACCAATACATCACCAAGCATCAGCGATATAAAGGTCCCGATTGTTGCACCAATCAGCGGTTCCCATTGGATAAGAAATACAGTCAATATGATATTTATCAGCACAATTACAATTTTTAAAATTGCCTGTTCCCTATGTTGATTCTTTGCCCACAGGATCTGGGATCCAATTGATTCTGTCAACGTAAATAAATATGCGCTCATCAAGATGACAGCAACCACATATGCTTCGGAATTCTCCCCCCCAGCCCACAGCTCAATAAACTGCTTGCCGCACACCAAAAATCCGCCCCATATTATTCCTAAAACGATAAGGATAATACGACCAACTCTGATCATCTCGGCTGTCAATTTTTCTGGCTCTGCCCCGCACTCCACTAAGGCAACAACGCCAGGCATTAAAACGCCAGTAAAAGCGCTGCCAATAGACTGAAAATACTGGGTTACCTGTGTACCTACGCTATATACAGCCAAAATAGATGTCGATGCAGTTACTAGCGATCCTATTAAGATTTGATCCACACTAGCATTAATTTGTGTTGCCACCATCTGCAAGAGAATCAGTGAGGAATACGCAACAATTTCTTTTATAAACCCCAACTCAATTCCCGTAAACCGGGGAACTAGCTTGATTTTAATCAATACGTACAACACAAAGAAAGCTCGAACCAATACCGTCATCAGTAAATTAACCGAAACAATACCAAGGCTTCCCATCCCGCACTTTAGTACAACAACTGTTAGAAGCATACGGATCAAAATCTGTACAATAGACGCGACTTTTGAAACTGCAAACTGCTGAAATGCAATGATGACGTTATTATATGCCGCGGTTCCTAGTGTTACTGCGGAATTGAGCATGGTAATTGCGAGAAGTTTCTGACCTAATATAATTTCATTTTCTGTCAGCCCTTTTGCAAATACAGACGGGAAAACTACTATCAAAACAAAACCGGCAATTAGTGCAATAATCCCGACGATAAGATAATATATCGTCGCAACTCCAAGAAATTTTCTCGCTTGATCCTTTTCGCCAGTAACGCGATATTTGGCAATAAACCTGATTATTGAATTGCCTACCCCAAGATCTAGCAATAGAAGATATGCAACGACTGAAGCAGACAGTTTGTACACGCCATATTCTGCCTGTCCCAAGGTCCTGATAATAAATGGGGTAAGCAGCAGAGTGGAACAAACCTCAAATATCATTAAAACATATGATAAAATCACACCAGTTTTTCTGTCCATCTTCTTTATTCCCGGTATTTTATTACTTTAGCAGGAATTCCTACCGCAATAGCACATTCAGGGATGGTCCCTTTCACTACACTTGATGCGCCTATAATGGCTCCATTTCCGATCTGAGAACCTTTCAGTATTTTACAGCCGGCAGCGATCCAAACATCCTCGCCAATGGAAACGGAGGAAACTGTATTGGCCTGTTTACGCATCAACTCTCCTGCACGAATGCCATGATCTGTATCTATTATATAGGACTGTGCCGCAATCATAGTATTATCTCCGATTTTGACCCCCCCGCCATTTTTTGAAGCGTAAATAACTGTTCCGTTCCCAAGATCTACATTGTCCCCTATCTCGATTAGCCCATCGCCAAAAAGCATTACGTCCGGGTAAAAAGTAACGTTTTTCCCAATTTTTAAATTTTTATTAATGAGCGTTATTGATCCCACCAAATTGGCATGATACCCTGTTTTCGCACGAAAAACCGCATTCCGGTAAGTCCTTTTTAGTTTTTGCCATATCCGGTCATACAACAGCAATAAATTCATATTTCTACCTCTAACAAAAGCTTTATATTCTCTTGAAAATCTATATCAAGTTCATGAATAATGCTGCGGCTATCATACGACTTATCCAAATCAATGCTATGGATAGCGTCTGCCACAGCTCCCGCTGTTGGTTCATCATAGTAATGAATAAGGCTCCCTATTTTTGAGCTCTGTAGACATTTTAGCCGCTGCGCCACTACATGTAAGCCGTTGGATAGATACACCAAAACCTTAGAGGGAAAAGTACTATCAGCTGATGACATGGTATCTGTACTATATTTGTGGGTACTCAACGCAATCTGACAACTCTGTAGTAACTTATAGTACTTTTCACCACTTACCATCCCATGGTATATAATTTCATTTCCATCATTCGAATCATTGTACTCTTTAACTGCATCATAAAGAGCTTTTAAATCTATATCGTCGCCAAATCCACAAATATGAAGTTTATATTTCTTTTCTAGGCACTTCATAGCATCAATCGCTAAAAACGCGGCTCCTCTTTGCCGCTCAATCACACCGGCGTAAATTAGATTTATTGTATTCATTTCATGACAAGAATTATTTTGATAGATTGGCGGCAAATCATATCTTCCGTATGAGATAATTTTCTTTTTATTATTTTCTAATTTTTCTGCAATTAAATCATTTACGCACAAATAAGCTTGTGGTAATTCAAAAAATCTTCTTTCCCTTTGTTTCAAATATTTATTTTCATCACTCAGTTCAGAATATACATCTTCAATTTCTAAAACAAAATTTTTCCTGAATAATTTTTTTAGAATGGTTACAGGTCTGTCGTAAAACATGGAGTGATAGACCAATATTATGTCATCTTTGTCCACAGTCAGCAATCTGTAAATTATTTGGCAATAAATAAACATTATGCTTAATTTATTTAATATAAAATACTTAGTTCGAAAAGAGGATACATAGGTTTCACGGGTTCCATCCTTGTGAAGTATTGTATTCCCGTGGTAAAATCCTTTTTGTTTTGTTGGTGCCGCAGAAAATAGGTTTACAGAATAACCACAATTCTTTATTTTTTCACTAATGTACTCTATTTTACTCCATACCGAGGGATAGGAAGTCAAAACATCTTTGTTATCCTGGTTTGCGTAAAAACATAGATAGTGTACAGTTTTAGACATGACCTATCTCCCCCTCGTAGATATCTGCAATCTCTTTCACACTTTCTTCAATTAAGTATCCTTTTCCCCTAAATTGCTTGATGACCATATTTCTGTCTTGTTGCTTTCTGAATATATGCTTACACCCAGCAGTTACCCACTGATCAACATCTAACGAGCAAAATTCTATAAGTCCCAGGCCCATATCTACCTCCCTTGGAACTGCTTTAGACGCAATAATATAAACTCCTGCCGCCTGAGCTTCCAATGCAACAATCCCTAAGCCCTCAAAAAGAGACGGAAAAAGATATACATCCATAAGATGTAATAGATCAGGAACATCATTGCGAACACCTATAAATCGTACGTTGCCGTCAAGGCCTAGTTTATGTACTCGGCTCTTTACATTTTCCAATAAACCACCATCAGGCCCCCCAAGAAGTAGGACTGCATTAGGATATTTTTTCACAATTTTCGCAAATACATCAATAGTAAATAAAGTGTTCTTCTTTGGTTCAAACCGCGTAATATTGCCAAAAATAATATGATCGGCAATATCGAGTTCTTCTTTTAATGCTTGCTGTTTATTCTCATTTATGTCTATAAATTGTGCAATATCTATTCCGTTGTGGCTAACAATGCCTTTTGCTGCAAAGAACTCTTTGCCATACAAATATTCTCCTGCCAGAGTGGAACATGCCAAAAAGTGTGTTGCATTTTTTTTAATTAATAGCTCTTCCCACCAAATATAGGCTTTTCTCAAAAAAGTATCGCTGTCTTTTCCTGATGTATCATGAGAGTGTGAGATACGAATTGGAACACCCGCTAGCTTCGTTGCGACCAACACCCAACTATTTGCAATGTTTACATGGGAATGCACCGCTTGATATGGCCCATATTTTTTTATTACGGATATAATTCTATAAAGAAATATTGGTATTCTTTTTAGAGAGGGAACTCCACAAAAAAAAATTCTCCCACCTAAATTATGAATAATATCTGTATAATAAGGATATTCTTTTTCAACAAATACTAAAAAATCAAAGGAAAAACGTTCTCGATCTATGTGTCTGAAATTGTTTACAATATACGCCTCTGTCCCGCCTTTTTCTAGACATGAGACTACCTGCAGTATTTTAATTTTTTCCATATACTTTTTGCTCATGTTTTAATTCACCTTTCAATACTTCTCTCCCCGTTTAGGTTAAGTGTTGTTACACATCCGTATGGCGCAGTGCCCTCAACCTAATATTGATACCCCATCACATTGCAGTGTAGCCCTTGGTCACTCTCCGCATTTAGATGACGCAATTTTGGCAACACTTATCTTGAAAAAGGAGAAAACAACTGGGCCTGCAGCATCCATCTGGACAGGACACTCGCTTGATTCTCCCCCCGGTCCCCATGCTGGGAAAAAGCTTCAGCATAATATCGGGGGCAATTTCCAGTGTCTTACCTGGGCAAGGCTTCGTATTCAAAGTTCCACTTGCCGATATGATCTCCACGGGAACGCCATTTCTGGCCAATGTGCTGGCAATGTAAGTCATTTTATTTGTGGCAGATAAAACATAATTTCGGTTTTCGCCTTTATTTTGCTCACAATCGTAGTAACCGATATACTTCATGATGCCTTGCCCTTTCCGGATAAAAGTCATTCAGCAAAAATGTTAACCGTTCATATTTGCCAAAAATATTTGAGATCTGCATACCCGCCCGTATATAGTATGTAAGCTAAAAAAATAAGTGAAACAGAGGTAAACAGCACTTTTTTGTTCTTTCCATTTTGATGGGCAATTATATTTGGAACAGCAAATAAGGCTCCCATAGAATAGTAATAACTCATTCTAAATGCCTCTGCTATGATAGAGCTGGCACCTTGTATGCATAGCCCTATAACCATAAGGTTAATGTATATGTTTATATTTTCTATTTTTTTCTTATCTTCATCCGCTGCAACAACTGTATTTTGAAAGAAAAGGCAAAAGATCAGCATGGCCAGCTGAATAAAATATCCGCTCCAGGTCAATGCAGATTCCGTATCGCTGTATGATGCAATACTTTCATTCCAAGCGAAGTTTTGTATGAGAGTACGGATATAACCAGGAGCAAGTAAACAAATTCCCAAGGCTACAATGACCAAAACGAGTTGCTTAAAGTTTACCTTTGCCCGCGCTACCCAATACGCAGGGAAGAATATTAAAGATGATGAATGACACAAAAATGCCGCGGCCATAAGTAAAACGTATGCAGGCAATTTTCTGTCAATAATCTTTAGATATGCAAGCAAAACCAATCCAAGCGCAAGCGTTTGCCTTAGACCAGACAAGGTAAACCGATAATACAGGGCCAACAAACCCATTAGGCTCACAAAAATATCTTCTGACTCCCGATAAAAGCATACACAAACGCAAACAGCAAAGAATAGCGCAATCGCCGCCATCCAAATTTCAGTACTCAATCCCAGGTTTGAAAACAGTTTTGCGATTGCGTAAAAGCCGAAATCTTTCAGGTCGCCTGCAATATACCGCTCCCATAAACGACTGATGGATGTTCCGGTCAACGATAAATAGCTATTGCGATAAGCTATTAAATCCCCATAAGAGGAGACTGCTTTACATGCCGAAATTGCAAATAAGCAAAAACAAACCCAGATACAAGTTCTTGTTCGATCAAACTGTTTGGATTTTGAAAAGAAAAAAGTCAACACAACCGCTATGATAACTAAATACATAGTGCTTCCTCTGATATAGCTTTATTTTTACTTCATCTCGATCAACGTCTGATACAAACCAACCGTATCTGCAATCAGCTCTTCTTTTTTAAACCGCTTTTCAACAAAGTCCCTGCAGCTTGCTGAATAAAACGATTTTCCTTTTTCTCCAATCTCGCATACAAAATGATATATCTGTGACAAATCTCCCACCGGTACAATATACCCGCAATTCTGACCCACAATTTCCGGGCAGGCCGTGGAATCATATACAATGGCAGGCGTCCCACATGCCATTGCTTCAGCAATTACTTTTCCAAATGTATCCTCTTTGGACAAATGAATATAAACATCAGCCGCTGAATATACTTGCGCCAACTCTTCCAGTCCATGTACATACCCCACGGAAGTAATATTGCTGGGAAGAGGGCTGCTGGAATTCACTGCGCCTGCCAAAAGGATGTGCATATTTTCTGGCAGTAATCTTGAAAGGCCAATCAGATCTTGATATTTACTGCTGTGCTCATTCCAACCGCCGCCAATACACAGAATCAGCAGTTTTTCATCCGGGATTTGATACTTCTGGCGTATATCTGTATTTTGGGGATAAAATCGATCTATGTCAATCCAGTTATAGATTCTCCGGATCACAGCCGCATGCTGTAAAAAAGATTTTTTTGCCTCGTTGGTGATCCAGTCAGAGACACCGATCACACCTAGACGCGGAATCGCAGTAAACAATTTCTTTTTGTCGCTCCACATTTTGGGGGTGCGATCAAAAAACCAGCTGGCATTGTCATTTTTTATTCTCGGACAGCCATAGCACCCCGTTTGCCAGCGCTGACAACCCTGTATCGTATAATGAGTACATTTACCAGTAAAAAACCAGCAGTCATGAAGGGTAATAACCGTAGCAATATTCTTTCCCCCCAAATAGTTCAACAGCATGGGTAAATGGATATAGTTTCCATGAAGATTATGCAAATGGACTACATCAGGAACCAACCTGTCCAATTCCCTCAGCAAAGCCTTGGTCGCCCCCGCTGAAAAATAGCCTTGCTCTCCACTCAAGCGAGAAAATAGGGCATGTGCCTTGTGATCCAGCTTGCTGCCAAGCGGAAAAACATTTGCGTCTATACAATTCCCATCTGAAGTAAAAACATAACTCTCCTGCCCCAGATCCATTAGTGCCCGGTGCAGTTCCATTGCAATACGGCCCGTGCTGCCCGTTTGATAGACTGCATTGATTTGAACGATCTTCATTGCCTTGCTATCCTCACTAAATCTTCCTTGAGCATTGACTGCATGGCTTCTTTATTATGATGCTTTCTCCCGCATTCGTATGCTTTCTTACCATAGTCTGCAATAATTTGAGGGGTTTCAATGATTTTCTTAAGCTTCACGTATATTTCTTTTTGATTGGAAGCAACCACTGCCGCATCATTATCTATGAGATGTTGAATAGACGCTACATCACGGGGACCAACCGCAAAAATCAGGCGAGCCGCCTTAAAATAATCCACCAACTTTGTAGAAAAAGATTGACGAACCACAAGGCGGTTTTTCAAATCAAGCGCCTCAACATGCACAAGAATGTCAGCATCGGTTTGGATTTTCAGGATCTCACTTGCTGGAACTGCTCCCATTACAAAAGAAGACATACCTCTTTGCAACGCCTTTTCCATTTTTGTGGTCAACGGCGTAGTTGTGTAAATATACAATTGTGCACGCACACCGCTTTGATTAATCTGTTCCAATGCATCTGCAATCATCGCAAGACTTTTCCAGCGGTTAGTTCCAATATTACCAGCAAAGACCAGCTTTAATGGCGAATGGTATTGTGATTTAACTGGTGGATCACAGGAAAAATCCAAAGATTTAGTCAAAATTTTACATGGCACACGAAAAATCTTTTCATATTCCTGTTTTTGGAGCTGAGAAATCACATATAATAGTTCACACTGCTGAATGGTTTCCTTGACTTTTCTTCGCTTAATTAATCGATCGATCCAAAAAAGCGGGGACAGAGAAAAGCGGTGCAACGTGTACACATCATCTGACACGTATCCAATCATCGGAGCATCCGTATATCTCTTTACATATTGGGCGATAACATTGGGATGTGGAACAAAATAAATCGGTTGAAAAATCAAATCCGGTTGTACTGTGTCCAAATAATATCTTAAATCAGGGGAGTTCCAGCGGCCAAATTTCCAAATGAAATCTCTAGCCCAAAACAGCAACATCCAACGTTTTTTTCGAGCAAACGATTTCACAGAAAGATCCAGTTTCTTTGCTTCCGATCCGGAAATAGGACGAGACGCAAGTATCTCCAGATTAATTTCATGTCCGGTTTTCCGAGTTACATGAAGCATATTTTCCACTAGATCCTTTTCTGAAATAGAAAAGCATGAACTAACAATGGGATCAACTTCTGTTACGGGATTTAGGGCAATACTTGCAAAAGTTAGTCCCGGAATATCCTTAAATAAGTTTGAATAAGTATTTCCAAAACTATTGTTGCTCGACCAGGGAGTACTGGAAATCACAAGAATTTTCATATGCTCTACTCCAAGCTTCTGCTCTTTTCCATATAATATTCCATTAACTGTTTGGCACCGTTATTCACATCATACATCGTCTGGCGAATTTCATCTGCCCAACATGTTTTTCCGCAACCTTTTAACTGACGCAGTTGCCGAACCCATTCATCAACGTTTTCCACAGGAAGAAAGATTGTTTGCATTTGAGGAAACAGCTTCACGTCCGTCGGAACCCCTTTGGATAAAACACACGGTAATCCAACGCTTTCTGCTTCTAACGCCGAAACAGAAAAGCCTTCAGAAATCGACGGGAGAACAAAAACATCCATAGCCTGCAACAATCTTGCGGTGTCTTTCCGAATACCTGTAAAAATTACCTTATCTGCAATCTGCAAGTCTGTGGCAAGTTTTTGTGATTCCATACGTCTCGAGCCGTCTCCAACCAAAAGCAATCGGGCGCTTGAGTAAAAGGGTTAAACCTGCCAACATAATTGGTACTCTATCACTTTAAACAGTCCATATAAAAGTTCTCCAGCCATTTTGCCGAGGTTTTGATATCATACCCCGCCTGACAAATGGCTTCTATTGTATGTGGCCTGTCACGAGGCGCTGCCAAAATGCGCTCCGCCCACAGTTCCGGTCGCTGAAGAGGCAAAAACTCGCATCGTCCGGTTATATCGGCCTCGCGCGGTACCTCCTCGCTGCTCAAACAGGGTAATCCTGCCGCCTGAGCTTCTATCAATACCATACCAAGCCCTTCAAAAAAGGAGGGTAGGATAAACACATCCATAGCTTGCATCATCCGGTCCACATCGGAACGCACACCAGTAAATACCACGCGATCTGATAAGCCGGCCAGAGCCAATGCGTTTTCCGCTCCCTCTCTGAGCGCTCCATCCCCCACCCACAGCAGGCGGGCGTTTGGCTCTTTATGACAAAGCGCCTTAAAAATCTCCACGATTCCCATAGGATTCTTGACTTGGACAATCCGTCCAACGGTCCCAACCACGTAATGATCGCCCAATGACAGTTCGCATCGCACCTCCTGCGCAATCCGAGGATTAAAAGAAAACCGTTCTGCATCCACTGCATTTGGCAATACAGTGAATTCTTTATGGGGAAATAGCCACTGCCCCGCCGCTTTGGAACAGGCCAAGCAGTAGTCGGCTTGCCGTTCTACACCTTTACATAGCATTCGTTTGAGTTGTGTTTCCCACCAATTGGGACCGGATACCGATGTACTATGGGAGTGACCTACTGTAATTCGTCCCATCTCATGGGCTACTTTGAAATAAACTGCACTAACAGAATAGTAGTGTCCATGGATAATTTGATGTTCTGGATGATCTTCTAAATGTTGCTTCCACCATGTACAATAGAATTGATGGTTATATATTTGATATCTAGGCGCTTCGTAGATACGTCCACCCAAGGAGTGGATTTCTTCTTCAAACGCACCTTTTTGGGGGCCATGCTTCACAAAGTCAAATTGTATTTTGCTATGGTCGATCCGGCGGTATAGATTCATGCACATACTTTCTGCACCACCGCGGTCTAACAGAGAAAAAACACACAACACACGAATTGGATATTCCATTTACTACTATCTCCCTATTTATTAAGTCTACCCCATTCTCATGTGCGTCAGGTTTAAGGGGCGAGTCTCCCCTTTCCAACTGCTCAAAGGTTTTCCTTGTACCATTCAATCGCGAGCTTTATTCCGTCTTGAAAGCTATAATCCGGATCATAGCCGAGCAGTTTCCTTGCTTTCGAAATATCCGCGTGGGAATGTTTGATGTCGCCCTTGCGGTCTGGTCCAAAATTTGGCTCCACATCAACGCCGAGCGCTTTGGTCAGGCCGTAATAAATGTCGATCAGGTATTCCCTGCCGCCGTAAGCAATGTTGTATGCCTCACCCGCCGCCTCGTGCGGGGCCAGGCACGCCTTAAGATTGGCCTCTATGACATTCTCAATGTAAGTAAAATCACGGCTCTGCCTGCCATCGCCGTTAATCGTGGGTGTCTCGCCTCTCATCAGCTGCTTGATAAACTTCGGGATCACCGCAGCATAGGCTCCATCGGGATCCTGCCGGCGGCCGAACACGTTAAAATAGCGCATCCCGTAGGTGTCGAGCCCATAAAACCGCGTATATAGCTTCGCCCATTCCTCGTCGCAGCGCTTGGTCAGCGCGTAAGGAGAAAGCAAATTCCCTTCGCGGCCTTCGGTCTTCGGCAAATTCGGTTCGTCTCCGTAGACGGACGAGCTCGACGCGTAAACAAATTTTTTCACGCCGTTCTGCCGCGCGGCTTCCAGCATATTCAAAGTGCCCTCGATATTGTTTTTGTTATAAAATAGCGGCATCTCCAATGAACGCGGCACACTGCCCCATGCAGCCTGATGGAGCACATAAGTAGCCCCTTTACATGCACACATACAAGTATCTAAATTCCTAATATCGCCTTTCATAAATTCATAATTAGGGTATCCCAGAAAGATGTCCACATTCTTTTGTTTCCCTGTAGACAGGTCATCCATGCACCGAACTTTGTACCCCATATTCAAAATCGCTTCACACAAATTTGAGCCAATAAAGCCAGCTCCACCGGTTACCAAAAAAAGCGTGCCGCTGTCAAATTTCAAATTTGTATAGCCCATCTCTACACCTTATTTCAAAAACATTCTATATTTATAATATATAGATTCAAGTAAAAGCCTGTTTCTCGCCAAATAACAGTTTATAGTCTCCAATACCGATAGCCCGCTGCTTCGTACTGTTTACGGTCCAAAAGGCCCTTGATATCCACCAGGACTTTTTTATCATTTTCCACCGGCTTAAACATTTTGTCGAAATCTGCCTGTGCAAGGTCTTTGAAAGCATCATGCGCTACGGCGAGCACAACCGCGTCGCAGCCTGTAATCGAATCCATATCGACAAATTCCACGCCGTAAAGCCGCTTTGCCTCATCGCGGTCGGCGGTCGGGTCTGCGATGACGGGCACTATCCCGTATTCGCCAAGTTCTTTGACAATATCAATGATTTTCGTATTGCGTGTATCCGGACAATTCTCTTTAAAAGTAAAGCCCAAAATCGCTACCTTAGCGTTTTTGATGGAAACGTCGGCCACAATCAGCTTTTTCACGATATTTTCGGCAACATACTTACCCATATCGTCGTTAATTCTGCGCCCGGCCAGAATGATCTGACTGTGATACCCGAGTTCCTCTGCTTTATAAGTTAAATAATAAGGGTCTACACCAATGCAGTGGCCGCCTACCAGCCCAGGACGGAAATTCAAGAAATTCCACTTGGTCCCGGCGGCTCTCAGCACAGAGAGGGTATCGATGCCCATCTTCCCAAAAATAATGGATAACTCATTCATAAACGCAATGTTGATATCGCGCTGACTGTTCTCAATGACCTTGGCCGCTTCCGCAACCTTGATAGATTCGGCTCTATGGACCCCGGCATCTACCACAATTTCATATACCTTGGCCACATTTTCCAAAGTCTCTTCATCCATTCCGGAAACGATCTTGGTAATCGTGCTCAGGCGGTGAACCTTGTCGCCCGGATTGATACGCTCGGGAGAATATCCAATCTTGAAGTCCACTCCGCACTTAAGACCGGACTCTTTCTCCAGGATGGGCACACACACATCTTCCGTCACACCAGGATACACAGTGGACTCAAAGACTACGATGGAGCCCCTGGTAAGATTTCGCCCCAGGATCTGGCTGGCACCCTCTACCGGGGTCAGATCAGGGGTGTGATCATCGTTGACGGGAGTCGGAACCGCGACAATGTGGAACTTAGCAGCCCTAAGCCGTGTCTCATCTGCTGTAAATTCTACAGATGTACTCTGAATTGCCTCATCCCCAACCTCATGAGTGGGATCAATACCAGACTTGTATATTTCTATTTTTGTAGCATTTAAGTCAAATCCAATAACTTTCACGCCACGCTTTGCGAACTCTATAGCTATTGGCATGCCTACATAACCTAAGCCGACTAACGATAATGATGCTTCCCGCCGTTTAATTTGCTCAAATAGCATAATCTCTCTTCCTCTCTTTTATCTTGAGCGCATCACACATCGCTTGATTGACAATACGCACATCATATTTTTCTCGACAATATTCTACACTGGCAGAGCCCATACTTGAAATTAGCTCTGGGTGCTCAATAAACTTCATCATCTTCTCTGCAACGGCTTTGCCATCACGAATCGGCACTAGGAAACCGGTCTTACCATCTAAAACAGTACCTCGGCAGCCAGGAGCATCGGTTGTAATGATTGGACGTCCCATTGACATCGCCTCTAAAACTGTCCGCGGTGTTCCTTCTCGGTAAGATGGCAGAACATATACAGAACATTGGCGATAATAATCTGCTACTCGATCTGTCTCTCCATAATAGTCAATAATTCCATGATCAATATAAGGCTGGAGCGCTTCTCTAGATAGCGAGTCTTGGGTGTTTTCACATGCTCCAAGTAACATACATCTAACCTGTGGATATTTTTGCTTGACAATTGTACAGGCTTCCAAATATTCCCGAATTCCCTTAGAATACATCACTCGAGACAGCATAAAAAATGTAACTTTTGGAGGAAACTCCGCCACAGGAAATCGATCCATATTCACGCCAGAGCCATTGACCACAACACATTTCTCTCGATTTACCAGATGACGCTGAACAAACTCATCAGCATCATTGCTGTTCTGAAAAATTGCCACATCGCAAGACCAAAACGCCGCCTTATATAACATGGACATGATCAAGCGAATGATCCTCGCTTTCACGGATCGAGCTGTAAAGGCATAGCCAACCCCTGTAACCATGGCGGCTTTATGCGGCACTTTGGCTAGTTTCGCAGCAATGGAACCGTAAATTACAGGCTTGCTGGTATATCCCAGCACCACGTCTGGACGTTCTTCCCGGACCAGCTGCATCAAGGCCCTTAAATACCGAAGATCGGCCAACGGGTTCAGGCCATTTTTGTTCATGGGAATTTCCTTAAACTGTACTCCCAGCGCAAGGATTTTTTCCAAATTATCTCGATTCGGTCCAGTTACAATTACATCATATCCTCGCATCTGGATTTCCTTAATCAAATCTCCACGGAAATTATATACCGTTCTGTTCTTGGGTGAAATTAAGAGGACCTTCATTCCGTAGCCTCCAAGTTTTTAGAAATTGTATATACCATTCTTGTTGAGATTCCTTCGCCAACAAAACTGTTATGCGGCGTAATGATCACATTTTGCATATCCCACAGGGGACTATCCGGCGCTAACGGTTCTTCCTCAAATACATCTAATAGCGCCCCGCCAATATGCGGCAGCACTGCGGTCAGTGCGCTCATGTCAACAATTTGGCCCCTGGAGACATTGACCACAACCGCCGATGGCTTTAACATATTTAAGCGCTGTGCCGCGATCAGATGGGTCGTCTCTCTTGTCAAGGCAATAGTCAGCACAACAATGTCTGCCTGCGGTAGTACTGTATCCAGATTCAAATCATCCAGCGGTAGAACCGCATGATAGTCTTTACTCTCAAAAACTGTACGGTTAATACCAATCACGCGGCAACCCAGTGCTGTAAATCGCTTTGCACATTCGCTACCTACGCTTCCACATCCCACAATACAGACCGTTTTCCCGGTTAACTCCAGGCAATCCCGCCGTTTGACCCACTGATGCAACTTTTGGCTGCCTAAAAAGAACGGAAGCTGTCGATAGAGCGCCAATACACCGGCAACTACATGTTCCGCGATTGGAATACTGTATACGCCTTTCGCATTATAAATTTTAATTTTATGTGCTCTGACATACTCCATGGGAACTCGATCATATCCGGCACTGGTAAGCTGAATAAATCGTAGATTTTCAAATTTTTCAATTGGGTGCGTCAAAAAGAGGCCGTTGGCAATCACTCCTTCAACCCATTCGGGTTCACATGGCAAAGCATCCCGCTCCTGCTGCATAAACACCACAGCATGGCCCATTGCTTCGATCTGTGAAATATGCTTTTTTGCATCACTCCATGCGCCAGTAACTAATAAATTCACGGGAAAATCCTCTTTACTCTTTCGCAGCGACGATGGCTGCAACTTTCTCTGCCACAGCTATTTTATTTTTCATAAAATAATCGCGGTACATTTGGCATTCTTCCTCTAAAGCTCTAATCTGCGCAATCCCATGGTCAAAAGTATTTTTGACCATATGGATATCTACGTTTTTTGTGGTATCACAAAAGCTACGGGAGAGGATTGCGCAGGTTGAACCAAGCCGGTAGTGCTCCTTGATAATCATCTCAGCTGGAAGTGCACCTTTTCCCAGCGAAGCAATTCCCCCAAACCCATATGGAATCCCTTTTTCTCTAAATTTGTTGCACAGCCGCTCGACAGTTCCATCTGTCAAAAGTTCAAACATAAACTTTTTTCTGTATCCAATGCTCAAATCATTTATCCCAATGTGAACACAGTCGATTCCCTTCAACTGAAGGATGTCATCAATAATGTTTACGGACTCTGGTGTTTCAACAAGCAACATCGTCTTTGCTCTTCCCGCTACACAGGAAAGAAACTGCTTCACTTCCAAAAGTGTCTTAAAATACGGCAGCATAATAATATCCGCACCATTTTGAATCGCAGTGTCAATTTCCTCCTGCGAGGAGCAATATTCTTCTGTTGCTTCATGAATCGGATTTACCCGGACGAGAAGCTCGGCAGTGCGGATTACTTCAGAAATTGTTCTTACATCATCCAGAGTATGTTGCGATTGTACGGTATCCATGCCGCCCTGTCGGCTTGCTTTCCCTATATATTCCAAATCAACGAATATTCTATCTACGCCGGCTGATTCCGCAATTCTTGCTATTTCAGGCCGGTTTGTTATGTACATCAACTGTAGCATTTCTTTCTCCTTACTTCTCCACGGGCCGCTTATTCTCTTCTTTCACAGTCTCTGCAACATTTTCATTGTCAGCATTGCAGAGAACTTTAAATACTGTCATAAACAGAATTTTGAGATCCAGTAAAAAAGAGCAATTTTCCGCATACCACACGTTCATTGCAATCCGATCATGCCACTCAACCGTCTTTCGGCCATTGACCTGTGCCCATCCAGTAATCCCCGGACGCAGATTAAACATCTTCCGCTGTTCTTCCGTATACTCCTCCCAGGGCCACGGATGGTATGTCAGAGGCGACCGGAAACCAATCAAACTACAATCGCCTTTTAAAACGTTAAAAAGCTGAGGCAGTTCATCGATGCTCGTTGCCCTAATGATTTTCCCAACTCTACTCACACGGGAGTCATTGCTGTCAGAATATACCCCACCTTCTTCTGCTCCTACACACATAGAACGGAATTTATACATGGTATAAACGGTTCCATAACGCCCTAAACGTGGCTGCTTAAAGATCACAGGTCCAGGCGAATCAAGTTTTATTGCTAGAGCAACAATAGCCATGGGAATTGCAGCTACAACTAAACCTATTATGGATAGGACAATATCGAAGAATCTTTTCCAAAATCTAACGTACATTATTTTTCTTCACCCTATCTCCTTCATCGTTTATAGTTTTCACAAAATTTTTCTGATTCTTTTATATAAAAATATAGTACCCGTGGGCCAAGTGTCCGCGGGTACTTTTTGGGTCACAATTCGGTTTTTGCGCAAGGAAGAAGCATACTGCACCCCGTTCCGGATCTCAAGCCTGCGGTGACGGGCTTCACCTCGCATAGCTGACCAAAATAGCTTCCAAAAAACAACCTGCGACAAAATACTAATGGTTTTTTTATTATACCAAGTGCATTCTATATATTCAAGTCAAAGACTTGAAATTTCGAAAGAAGTTTTTTTACATAAATCAGTTATTTGCGCCAAAAAAGTTTCGAATGGATTGGAATTTTACTTGAATTTTACTCATAAACCTCATTCTCCTCCAGCCGTTGGCCCAAGTTTTGATCTGGACAGGAAGCAACACATATACGGGATTTATAAAGGCCTTGAGGGAAATTTTTCGAGAATGAGTTTCTAAAAATGGGGGAATTTCCCACCGAATATCTTTCTGCTTACTTGTGCGCTCCATGGACACACTGCCTACAGAAAAAGGTGCACTGTTTCGACGGCAAGACTTTCGTTGCCTCTTGCCTAGCGTTCCACACCTAGTCTGCCGGCGTTGTTGCCGGACGGTTTTGGGCTGACAGCAGCGCCGGTGCCTCTGAGGTTCCTCTCTCTTTTGAGCCACGGTGTCTAACTCGGTTCCACGGCACGTCTTTTCCAGAAGAAACAGCAGCTGTTTCTTCCACCGGTCCTTGAGGGTGCTCCTCGCGATCTGCTTTACTGCTTCCGGATAGGGCAAGTGGCGCCCCTGAGAGAGCCCAAAAAGTAATTCATGACGTCTGGATGCAGTGATACCCAGTACACAGCATGTTATAGCCTTGCACTGTGCGTACTTCGGATATAGCTCACCTTGCGGGAACGAATAACTGCCACAAGCTTGCGAGAGCGCCTGCCCCGTGGTGGCAGCTTTGTCCCACAGCACACGTACATGATGGGGCAGGCCGCCTTTGCCGGAGGCTGCTGAAGCACTGGGTGTATCCAGCGAGGATGATGTTCAGACGCTTGTAAACGAAGTGCGTTATGGAAAGGAACAGTAAAATACGGATATTGGTAGATACAAACATTCGTTTCTGCATTGCTCTTTCCACGTTCCAAACCGGCACAGGCTTTGCTCTACATCGCAGACAATCACGATCACGAAATTGTCCTGTGTGACCGCAATATCGCAGAGCTGCGGGATTGCTCAGGCGGAAAGGGCCAAAGTATCTCCCGGAGATGCGGAAGTGCTGCTGGCGAGAGTGTCCTATGAGTTAATTTCTGCGGTAGACCATGCAGAAAAGTTGATACGAGACGCCAAAGACCAGCCGATCATAAACGCAGCCATCGTGTCAGACGTGGATATTATCCTCACCGGCGACAGAGATTTTTTAACTCTGGATATGGAACATCCAAAGTGCATGAGCGTTGCACAGTTTCCCGAAAGCGAAGGTGTGGAGGATTGACCTCTACGCATTTACTCTTGGCATGGTAAGGACCCGGAGCCTGGTTAAAGGTTCCTAGTCCGCTGTGTTTACATCTGTTGCATCTCGTCTTTGAGCATCCACTTGATTTTATTTCTCATAGTTTCAGGGCTGGTCTTGCTGAAATGGACGCGCACCTTGTAGGTGGTTCTGCCGATTTTGGCTGAAAACCACTGGGGATGGGATACTAAATACGCGAAAACGGAAGATTATCAGATGTAAATTCTTGTAAGAGGAACACATTTGTGATAAGATAGCACAGAAACACTGGGCCCGTACCTCCTTTCTTGCTCCCGGGTAAACTGGAACACAGCGAGGAATTTTCCTATGGAACAACCCAAAACCAAACAGCGTGTCTATTTGCTTCTCACGGGCCTTGCTGTTATCGCCTGTATCGCCTTTATTTGGGGCAATTCCCTGCTTCCAGCCGCCCAGTCAGCTCAGGCTAGTCGGTCTGTTCTGGATCTGTTGGACCCCATCCTGGATCAGCTCCACATTCCCAAAGGAGACGCCCACCGCGTGATTCGCAAATTGGCCCATATGTCCGAATTTGCCCTGTTAGGACTGTTGTGGTCCAGCCTTTTGATTCAGTTGCGCAGGAGGAGCCTGTCAGACTGCCTGTTCGGCGCTGGAACTCTGGCTTTGCTCACCGCCCTGGTGGACGAGACGATCCAGTTGTTTTCCCCTGGCCGCGGTAGCCAAGTCACCGACGTCTGGATCGACTTTTGCGGCGCTTGTCTGGGTATTTTGGCCGCCCATATTCTGCGGCATATCAGTCATAGGATTCACAGAAAAGTCTGCTGCAAATTTAGTTCAAGCGGAAAATAATATATAAAAAAGGTTGTTGAGAATCGCCTTTCAAACAATTCTCAACAACCTTTTTATTTGATTAAGTATTCAAGACCCATTTTACAACAGGTCCCCTGTCCCATAGCACCTTACTTGGCCACATTCTCCAGGAAATTCATGAAGATCTGAGCCACTTCGGCGCGGGTGGCTGTGCCGGTGGGGGCCAGGATACCCTCACCCCGGCCAGAGATCAGGCCGGCATCCACCGCCCACCCCAGGCCGGCCACGGCCCAGGTGGACACAGTGCCTGCGTCCTGATATCTGTCCAAAGTGGCCACGCCATCGGTATCATAGCCCTGATCCTGAGCGTAGTTGTAGAGAATCACCGCCAGCTGCTCCCGGGTCAACGCATTATCAGGCCCGAACTGCTCAGCACTGTAGCCGGTGATATAGCCCTTCTGACGGGCCCAGTACACCGCATCGGCATACCAGCTGTCCGGCATCACGTCGGCGTAGGGATAGCCCAGGTTGGTTCCCAGCTCCGGCTTGCCCTCCAGGCTGTACAGCATCTGAGCCACCATGGCACGGGTCAGGGTGGCATTGGGGGCAAACTCGTCGTCGCTGACGCCAGACATCAAACCGCTGTCCAGGGCGTAAACCACTGCATCATAGTACCAGGCGTTCTCGTCCACATCCACAAAAGCAATGTCCTCCGCTGGATCTTCGTAGCCGATGACATACTTGGAGAAGTGGTCGGTGGTGAAGATCACGGTCTCCGAGCGCACGTCATACATGGTCCAGCACTCATTGATGTTGCCCATGTCGTCCAGATACCAGACCACAACACCAGCGGGGCTCTGCCCCTCCTGCAGCTCATAGGGCAGGGACACGGTGATCAGACCGCCGTCAAAGTCGGTGATGTACCGGCTGCCGCTGCGGAGAGTCAGCTCGAACACCGGGGCATCGCCCACCACTTCCTGCTGGCGTCTGTTCAGATCGTCCGTGGCCACCGGCTCCACAGTCAGGATAACAGTGGTCTCGGCCTGCTCCGCCACAGAGGCGAGGGCCTCCGGGGAAAGGGTGACTTCGCCATCTTCCAGCTCCACGGTCAAGTTATTGTCGTTGTCCGCTGCGTTCTCCAGACCACCGGAGGGCAGAGAGACAGAGGTACGGTGGGAGGCATCAATGGTGACCGTCTCGCCCGAATCCGCCCGCTCCACAGCCGTCTCCATCTGTGCGGTGGTCACGGAGCTGCCGCTGACATTCACATTCACATTGTCACCTTGGCCAGTGACACTTCCGAGGCTGGAGTCACCATCGGAACCGCCGCTGGAACTCCCGCCGCTGGCAGTGGGGCTGATGGTAGTGGTGCAGGTGTCATCTGCCAAATTTACAGAGGCACCCATGTTAAATCCCAAATCTTCACTGGTAGAGGGATCGTATGTAACCAATACATAACCTTGGGTGGAAATAGAACTGGCACTGCCCACGGCGCTCCAGACCTCGCTGTTGGTGAGGGTGCCGTTAAAGGTGGTGCTCATGTTACAGGCTAAAATACCGGGAAGATCCGCCGCAGAGGCGGTGTTCAGCTGAGAAATTACGGAACTCTTCAATCGATAGGTCATGCTGACACCTTCGCTGGTCTTAGCGGGACCGCCCACCGCATCGAAGATGTCGTTTCCAGCAATGGATACATTCATCCTGGATAGATCGCTGGAAGTCACTGCGTTCTTTAGCAGACCGTCTTCCAGATAGCAGGTAAAGCGCAGGGCACGAAGCCAAGCCTCGTTGGCCCTGGCCGCGTTAACCAGCGCAATAATATCGTTGTTTTCAGCGTTGCCGCTTACAGACAAATTGGCGGTGTACTGAACGTTGTACTGGCTGCCTGAACCGCTGGCCGAGCCAGAGATGGTCAGATTGGCACCATCATAATCTGCCGCCCAGGCACTGGGTGCCAAGCCGAGTGTCAGTGCCAAGGTCAGAACCATGGCGCCTAGTTTTTTCCAAAGTTTCATTTTCATACAGCTCTCCTCCTGTGTTGGATCTGCTATGAACCTGTATCATAGCCGTTGGACGCTGATGTATGTTTGATTCCATGCCGTCTGGGAAGACAAGTCATTCCCTCAATTGCAGTGGTGTCCAGAGCCAATTTATTTCCAGTTTTTACAGGACAATGAACAGGAAGCCTGGACTCTTTGTTATGGAAATGATATGGCAGGAATACTTGAAGAATAGCACAATTTACAATCTTTAGCAAGACTCTTTCAAGCAATTCTTAGGCAGATTTGTATTTATTTAAAAGGCACTCTGATTCAGATGCATCGGCAGTGGAAACAATGAAAAGTTTTGGTTGTTCTAACATTTCTGTAATTCTCTTGCAATTGAAGAGAGATATTATTATAATATGCGTATCTAAATATTTTGACGAATCATGACGTGTCTTGACATAACATGAAAAGGAGTTTTTATTTCGACATGAATGAGCGCGGGAAAGGTGCCCAGATGGAGCAAGAGATCGACCTTCTGGAGCTGTTGATGGCCTATCTGCATAAGTGGTGGCTCATTGTACTGTGCGGTGTCCTGGCCGGCGGGATTGCTTTGACATATACGTATTTTGGCATTACCCCTCTCTACCGGGCGGGCGTGTCGGTATATGTCAACAACTCCC
The DNA here is from genome assembly GCF_002161175.1 of Flavonifractor sp. An100. Classification (GTDB taxonomy): domain Bacteria; phylum Bacillota; class Clostridia; order Oscillospirales; family Oscillospiraceae; genus Lawsonibacter. Next base: position 106,669 of record NZ_NFMA01000006.1, read on the forward strand.
GCAGCGGGCAGAGTATTGACTATGTGACCAGCAGCGATTTGTCTACCTCCAAGATGCTGGTCAATACCTATGTAAATATCATCAGTAGCGATACAGTGCTGGAAAAGGTCATTGAGGAGGCAGCACTGAGCTATACGCCGGATCAGCTGCGGGATATGCTTTCCGCAAGCCAGGTGGATGAAACGGAGATTTTCCGGGTCTATATTACCCACCCGGATCCTCAGGAGGCGGCTCGAATTGCCAACGCAGTGGCAGAAATTGCCCCCGCTGAGATTGAAGAGTTTGTAGAGGGCAGCTCCTGCAAGATCATTGACTACGCCAAGGTCCCCCAGGCGCGTATCAGTCCCAGCTATTCCCGCAACACCCTGCTGGGTGGTATGGTTGGCTGCGTGCTTATCGTGGGCGTGCTAACCATCCAGCATTTCATGGATGTCCGGCTGAAAAGTGAGGAAGATTTGGAAGACCTTTTTGAGCTGCCAGTGCTGGGACAGATTCCCGCCTTTTCGCAGTCCAGTCCGCGGCAGAGCTCCTACGGATATGGCTACGGAAACGCACCTGCCGCAAGGGCGGCGGAGAAGGAGGAAAAGGTATGAGCCTGTTGCCAAGCAAGAAGAAGCGAGCGGTGAAAAACCGCTCCAAGGAGTTTGCAATGCTTCAGGAGGAGCGGCAGAATCTGCTCTCTTCCTCTAAGGATTTTTTTATGCGGGAGGCCTATAAGACCTTACGAACCAATGTGAATTTCTCTCTGACCGAGGATATCACGGGAGGAAAACTCATTGCTGTTACATCAGCTCTTCAGGGGGAGGGCAAAAGCTTTACCGCAGTCAATCTGGCCATATCCTATGCCCAAACGGACTGCCGGGTCCTTCTGGTGGACTGTGATCTCCGCCGCCCCAAGCTGTCCAGGCTGCTCCGGGTCAGCGCTGCCACGGGGCTGAGCAATGTCTTGGTCTCTCCCGCGCTGCTGTCTGAGTCTATAAAGCCGTCTGGAGTGGAAAAACTGGATGTGATCCTCTCTGGCGACATCCCTCCCAACCCCTCTGAGCTTTTGGGCTCCGCCCGGATGGAGCGCTTTCTGGCGGCGGTGAAGGAGAATTACGACTACATTATTTTGGATACGCCCCCTGTGTGCATGGTGACCGACGCCGCCGTGCTGGCCTCCAGGGTAGACGGTGTACTGTTTGTGGTGATGGCCGGGAAGTCGGAACGCCCGGCTGTGATCCAAGCTGTGGATCAACTGAACTATGCCCAGGCTAAGCTTTTGGGGTTTGTTTTAAACGGCGTGGATCTGGAAAAGAGCGGTTACGGGTATAAGAAGTACCGCTATAAGAAGTACAAAAAGTACTCCTATCGAAGCGGATATGGATATGGCTACGGGTACGGCCATTCGGCCCCCCAGTCCTTGGAGGACGAGAGGGGGCTAAATGATTGATCTACACACCCATATTTTGCCTAAAATGGATGACGGAGCCTCCTCTTCCACGCTCAGCCTGGATATGTTGAGAATGGAAGCCAGCCAAAGGGTGGACACTGTGGTCCTTACCCCTCATTTTTACCGGGAAGAGGAAGAACCCGAAGCGTTTTTACAGCGCAGAGCCAGTTCCTTTCTCCGTCTTCAAGAGCGGATAGACGAACTGCCCAAGGAGGAGAGGGGGCAGTTGCCTACACTGTTGCTTGGAGCGGAGGTAGCATGGACGCCCAATATGGACGAGTGGGAGGCACTGCCCCAGCTGTGTATGGGAAAAAGCAGTCTCCTGTTGCTGGAACTGCCCTTCTACCCCTGGGATAAGGGGATGTTTCACCAGCTCTATGATCTGATCGGAAAAACAGGGGTCACTCCTGTCATTGCCCATCTGGAGCGATATATGAGAGGACAGCGCTGGAGCGGAATTCAGGAAATCCTGGCCCTGGGTGTGCCCATCCAATTGAGTTCAGGGGCGTTTCTTACCATGGGCGGACGGCGGCTGGTCAGACAGCTGCTCCATGCGGGTATGGGCTTCCTGTTGGCTTCCGACTGCCACAATGCCACCACTAGACCGCCAAATATGGGAGAGGCGATTGCCGTGATTAGAAAAAAGTTTTCGAAAGAGGTGGCGGGAGATCTGCAGCGTCAGATGTCGGTTGTGAAAAGGCAGCTGGTTTAGCCAGCATACTGGTGTTGTGTGACTGTTGTAAAGAGGAAAAGAGAGATGCATATGAATAAGAACATGTCGCGCTGGTGGCGTTTCCCGATGATTTTTTTGGCGGACAGTCTGGTGATTGCTGCCACGGGGATCCTGGCATTTTTGGTGCGGTTCGATTTTTCCTTTTCTGCTGTTCCGCGCCACTATCTGGATACTTGGCTGGTGTGCTGCCTGATCCAAATTGCCGTAACCTGCGGCGTTTTTCTGATTCGCCGAATGTACCACTATATCTGGCGTTCTGTGAATGTTTGGGATGTCTTGAGCATGGTTTTCTCCGTGCTCGCAGCCTTTGCGCTTACTGTCCTGCTGTGTTCCTTCTTGGGTCTGCGTCTGCCCAAAAGCGTCTGGTTCATCATGCTGATCTTACAGCTTTTTGGCCTGGTAGGTGAGCGGTGCTCCCTGCGCTTTCTCACCGCCCTGCGGGCTTATTTACGGTCTCTCCGCCCCAGTTCAGATCGCATTATGCTCATTGGGGCAGGAAGTGCCGGCCGAGTCCTCTCCCGGGAGATTGTCTCCAGTCAGCAGATTGAAGGCCGCCTGTGCTGTGTCATAGATGATGATCCACAAAAGGCGGGTAAGCATATGGACGGCGCTCGTATTGTAGGTGGGCGGGATTGTATCCAGAAAGCGGTCAAGCAGTATGGCATTACCCAAATTATTTTTGCCATTCCCACGATCGCTCAGGAGGAAAAAGCGGAGATCCTGAATATCTGTAAAATGACCGGATGCCGCTTGAGAGTGCTCCCCGGAATTTACCAGCTGGTCAACGGCGAAGTCAGTCTAGCCGCAGTGAAAGATGTCCAGATTGAAGACCTGCTGGGGCGTAAGCCAGTGCAGCTGGATCCCCAGTCTGTCTCTCAATTTCTGGCGAACAAAGTAGTTCTGGTCACTGGTGGCGGAGGCTCCATCGGCAGTGAGCTGTGCCGTCAGATTGCCAAGTACGCTCCAAAGGCCCTGATCATTCTGGATATCTATGAGAACAATGCCTACGATATTCAGCAGGAACTGAAACAAATTTATGGACAAAATCTGGATCTAAGGGTGGAAATTGCTTCTATCCGGGATAAAACGCGGATCTACCAGATTTTTGACGAGTATCGACCGGATGTGGTGTTCCATGCGGCGGCTCACAAGCATGTACCCCTTATGGAGAACTGCCCCGCTGAGGCGATTAAGAACAATGTCTTCGGCACTTACCATGTAGTGCGGGCAGCAGAGCGCTCCGGGGTTAAGAAGTTCGTGATGATTTCCACCGATAAGGCGGTAAATCCTACCAACTTTATGGGGGCCACCAAGCGCTTCTGCGAGATGATCCTCCAGAGCCGCCGGGAGAGTGCCACGGAATTTTGCGCGGTACGCTTCGGAAATGTGCTGGGCTCTAACGGCTCTGTTGTTCCTCTGTTTAAGAAACAGATCCAGGCGGGAGGGCCGGTTACCATCACCGATAAGCGAATCATCCGTTACTTTATGACCATTCCTGAGGCCGCTATGCTGGTACTGGAGGCGGGAGCTATGGCCCGCCAGAGCCAGATCTTTGTTCTGGACATGGGAGAGCCGGTGAAAATCCTCACCCTAGCGGAAAACCTGATCCGCCTGTCCGGGCTGGTGCCTTACAAAGACATTGAAATCAAAGAAATCGGTCTGCGTCCTGGGGAAAAACTCTACGAAGAATTGCTGATGAAGAGCGAGCATTTGACCAAAACCAGCAATGAGAAGATTTTTGTGGAGGAGCAGCGGCCAATCACGCCGGATGAGATCATGGATGCTCTGGTCTCGCTGGATCAGGCGATCACATCAGATTCCCCCAAGGATCAGCTCATCGCATTAATGAAGCGGTTGGTTCCTACCTATCGGGATCCTGAAGCTGTGAATTCTGAGGCGATTCTCAGCCACAGTGCGAAGGAGTATGACTTTGACGATGACCTGGAAACTGCGGATAGTGACTTTGATAAAAGCGAAAATTCGACTTCCAACCAGATATATGCTCGTGTATAATAAAATCTGGTTCAGCCGAAGGAGAACATCCCAGGGCAGCAACCGCTCTGGGATGTTCCCCTGTATGAAACGATAGGTGATGCTATGAAACGTTGGAAAAAAGTACTGCTTTTAATTTTGTTGGTTGTGATTGGAGCTGTTGCAGCCCTCTGTGTTTGGCAGCAGGATAATATCAAGGCCCTGTATACCGCGTTCACCAAAGACGAAACTGCGATCCTGCAGGATATGGAACAGAATAAGAAAGACTTGGAAGGCGCTCTGGTCGATCACAACATTACGGTGTTGGCTCCCACGGTTGAACAGAGCCAAGCCTTGATTGACGGAACCGCCCGTGCGGACGAGGTTAAAGCGGAGATGGGCCTGACCGGTGGAACTACAGCAGAAGCGGAAGGAACAGAGGAAGCTTCCTCTGCCCCCCAGTCATCCCAAGGCGCATCTTCCCCTTCCGGCGGTGTATCCAGCCAGGCCCAGGCTGAGCAGCTAATCAACAACTGTGTATCCGAGCTGTATGCCTGCGAGGTGGATCTGATGGCACGCCTGGGGGCAATGAAGCAGGAGGCGGTCAATCTGTGGAACAGCCTCAGCCCAGAGGAGCGCACTTCCAGCAAAAAACGTGAGATCGGTATGGATGGTTTGGATCAATGCTATGTGTTGGAGGTGGAAATCGACCAGACGGTGGAATCGATTTTATCCCGCTACCGCACCGAACTGGAGAAGCTGGGGGCAGACACCAGCGTACTGGATACTCTGTGGGACTACTACTGCAACGAAAAGAACTCTCAAAAGGCGTACTACCTCAATAAGTATCTGAATTAATCCGTCATTCTTACGCCGCCGGAAGGTGAATCCCCTTGGCTGACCAAGAGATTACGAACACGGAACAGACGAACCCGCTACCGCTCACCGCCCTGTCCACCGCATTGTCTGGGGCCGACAGTTTTGGGGGGCGCCACAGAAAGTCCCCTGCTGGGTGCGGACCAGTCGGCTCTGTTTCACGAGGCGCTGAAGCAGGAGGGACCTGCCCCCTGGCATATTCTTCTGTGGACCCGGACGAGCTCTCCCTTGCCCTGAATCAAAAGGTCCAGCGGACGTTGGACCGCATACTGGCCGACCACATGCGGGCCTGATGGGCACACACCCGCATCCACACTCTGATGCGGACCTACGGTGTCCCTATGTGATTTTGAAGGATTGTGCATCTGCGGAGTACTACCCAGGTCCTACGCACGGTCCATGGGGGATGTAGATTATCTGGTGCGGGCGGGGACCATCCTGGAGCAGCAGGGCTATCGTACCTCGGAGGGAAGCATTCCTGACATGTGGCCTACTGGATAAGCGGGATGAGCCATCTAGAGGTCCATTTTCCCCTTGGATCCCCACCGGGCCGGCGGGGAAGCTGGTCCGGTGGCACTTCCGGGACTGCATTTCCGCCGCCCAGGCGGCGGAGGCAGGGGCAATAGAGGAGGTGGACGAGGGTCTTCTTCACGACATGATCCATGTATCTTTCACACCGGAAATTTGGTCCAACGAGGCCTATCTGACCTCCAATCGGGGTAAGAACGGCGTGAAAGGCAGCTCAATGGTGAAGCAGTTCGTCCTCTCGGTAGACGAGGCCGTACATGTCCACTTTCTCGCCTTCTGGAAGCACCGGGGCCTTTTGTGGGCTTTCTTCTGCATTAAAAAATCTTAAAGTGGGTCCTTCTGGGCGGTCCACACTGAACCAGCCCCCGGTCCATCGAATAGGCAGGCCCTCCCCTTGGCGGGAGGGTCTGTTTTTTATCAGGACAGCCGATACAGATTTGAGGTACACCCGCCATTCTCCCGCCAGCGGCTCTCTTTAACCAGGAATCCTGCACGGCACAGATCGTCCAGGGCCCGCTTGACGGTGGAGCGGGACAGGCCCAGCTCCGCCGCGATGGTCTTGATGGCCGGCCAGCATCTGCCGTTCCGGTCCGACCGGTCCTTGAGGTACATATAGACCACCCTGGCCCGGTGGCTGAGGTCGGACTGATAAATGGTCTGGAAATAACTCATGGGGTTCCCTCCTGATTTCGGTGGATCTGGCGGATCCCTCTCGCCTTGTCTAGCGGCATCGTCTGGCCGTTCTCTCTCCGGCTACCGCCGCTGTTCAGTGGAGCCGGTGGGCGCGGCGGAGGCGCTGGCTCTTCCTCCGGCTGCGGCGGGTGCCTCTGGAGGATGGCCTGTTCCAATTCCTGCTTGCTGGCGTAGACCACAGGGCAGGCGGCCTTCTCCGGCAGGACATAGGGCTCCCCGAAGGTGATGCCCCATTCCAGGAACAGCCGCAGTCGGGTACGCATGGGGTGGGTGCCGGTTTTCATGACGATAAACTGTCCCTTGGGAATGGATTTTAACTCGTCCGGGGTCATCAGCGGACGCTCCATCATCTGCAGAGACTGGCTTTTCTCTTTCCCCCGGCTGATGGAGCCGCTCATGACGGTGCGGCTGCCCAGGGCCTTGGACAGCGCCTCGGCGGTCTGACTGTTGGGGGCAAAGCCGCCGAAGATGGTGTCCTGCACATTGTCCTGGATAATTTCCGCCCCCTCCTTGCCGTAGTTCTTCTCCAGTTGTGCCAGAGATTGAATGATGGGCACCAGGGTCAGCTTCCGGGAGCGGCCCGCGGAGAACAGGGGCAGGATGTCAAAGGCGGGCATGGTGCCCAGCTCATCGCAGAACAGCACCACCCGGTTGGGGAGCTTTCCGCCATGCTCATCCGCCACGGCGAACAGCTCCCGGGAGAGGGTCTGGATCATGAGGCCCGCCATAAAGTTCTTGCTGGGATCCTCCTCCGGGAGGATCAAGAAGATGGCGGACTTCCGGGAGGCGAAGGACTCGGCGTCAATGGCGCTGTCAAAGCAGAGGACCTGCTCCAGCTCTGAGTCCAGAAAGGCGTTGAGCCGGGAGAGGACGGTGGACATGACAGACATCATCGCCTGGTCCGCGCTGTTGAGGGCGGCTCCGGCAAACCACTTAGCCTTGTGGGTGTCCGGCAGATTGCCCATAAGGACCTGGAATCCGTTTTTCGGTTTCTTGCCCACCATGACGGGAGCCAGCAGGTCCTGCACCAGCTTGAACACGGAGACGATGTGCCGCCGCTCCTCCGGGTGCTCTTTTGTGGGAGGCAGGTACTCCGCAAGCAGGAGGATGACTGCCGTGAGCAGGCCCTCCGCCGCATCATAGAAGAAGGCGTTCTGGCCGTAGCTGGAGGCATCCCCCTCCGGGTTGACGATGGTCTTGGAGAGAATTTTGGCGTATTTCTCTGCCTTGGCACGGGCGGCGATGTTCTTCGGCTCCTCCCGGCACACATCCATGTAGTGGTTGATGAGGGTGAGCAGGTTGTACCCATCCGAGCGGGTTGGGTTCCGCAGGTCGATGACCGCCGCCTGGTAGCCATAGTATTTCGTGGCCACGGCGCCGTAGTTCCGGGCCAAGTCGCCCTTGGTGTCCAGGGCCAGGAAGCTCATGCCGCTGGCACAGGCGTATTCCAGATTGGGGTACAGGAAGAAGGCGGTCTTGCCCACGCCGCTGGCACCGATCATGAGGCAGTGGATGTCATCGGGATCCACCAGGGCGGTCACCTTATTCTTTTTCCCCACGCAGCCCAGCACCAGTCCCTGGGCTTTGGGCAGCTCCTCGCCCCGCCGCCACAGGCTGGGGCGGAAGGGGATGTGGCGATAGGTCTTTTCTATTTCCTGTTTGGTTGCCCAGCGCGCCGTCCCGTGCTGACCGTCTCCCACCGTCCTGGACTTGATGTTGTCCAGGGAGCCGTTTCCCGTAAAGTGGGTGGCAGCGGCCAGGGCCAGCAGTGCCAGACCGCAGAACAGGAGCAGGATGATCTCTTTCGACATAATCGCCTCCTGTTACATCTGGAGGACAGGCCCCGTGTTTTCCTGCTGGAGCTTCTGCTCCTGCTTCCACTGGTCCGCCTCATACTTCACGGTAACTTTGGCACAGGCCAGGGCCAGCTCCAGCCATGCGCTGGCCAGCTCTCGCTTGTCTGTCTGGGAGCGGATGCCCGGCGTGCCGCTCCTTTGGGTGATGTCCTGGACCAGAGCGGACAACTCCGCCGTGCGGCTTCTCAATCCGGAGCGGTTTTGGTGGGGGAGGATCCGGCTCTGGAGATACTGCGCCCCCTGCTGAGGTGTCAGTACGGTCCCCATCTGCCGGCACTCCCGCAGGGTGACGGCCAGGGAGAGGGCGGTCATCTCCTCCGCACAGTCCATGGCCTCCTCCAGTTTGTTCCTCTCCAGACAGGCACGGTAACTGCAAAGCAGTTCCGGGAGCTGCTCAGCGGCTCGATTTGGTTTTATCTCTCCGCACATGGCCCCAATCCGCTGGCAGACCTCGCCGGCCACGACCAACTGGGGATGCTCCTCCGCGGGCTGGGCTTCCAGACCGTGCTGGGCTTTCAAGTCCTCGTCCCAATCCTTATAGGCAGGACGCAGGGTCACGATGTCAGTGTAACCGTGTTTTTGCAGCAACTCAGCCAGCCGTCCTGATGCCTCGATCCCGGCCGCATCGTGGTCCAGGCAGAGCACGACCTTTTGGAGCCGCGGGTCTTTCTCCAGCATCCAGAGCATGGCGTGTTCCGCGGTGCCGCACAGGGCCACATAGCTGTGTTCCCGCCACGCCTCTGGATTCAGTGTCAGGAATGCCAGCAGATCAATGGGGGCCTCGAACACATAGAGCCGCCCGCTGTGGCCGAACCAGTGGAAGCTGCACCGCGGGTCACTGCCCTCCACATTCATGCGGAAGGTCTTGCCCAGATCGCTGATGCTCCGTTTGTGGGCATGACGGGCAGCGCCGTGTTCATCTGTCCCGACGAACACGGCGTTGTGGTATTCCTTGGTCCCGTCTTTTGATTTCTCGCAGCTCTCGTAGATCATGCCCCGTTTCGTGAAGGCATCCAGAACCTCTCTGGCAATGAACCGCTTTTGGAGCAGGTACGCATAGAGACGGCGCATGGTGTGGTTTCTCGGCGGCAGGGCAAAGGGCTTCGGCTGTGTCTCCTCCTGCATTTTTGCGGACGGATACGGCATGCCAATCTGTCCGCCCAGCAGACAGTCCATGGCCTCCGGGTAGGACATGCCGCGGAAGGTTTGGAGGAAGGAGACCGGGCCTCCGCCCTCCCTGGCTTCATGGTCATACCATTGACTGCCCCGGACGGTGACGCTGTGGTCGCTGGACAGACGGTACTCCGGCCCGGACCGGATGAGTTTCTCCCCCTCCCGGCGGAGGAACTCGGCCAGGTCCACGCTGTTGGCCTGGCGCTTCTGATCTTCGGTAAAGTGGATGTAGGGCATATTTACCTCCAAAATAGACATGAAAAAGGGAGGCCGCTTTTCGCGGCCTCCCAGTGACATATTTAGTTCAGGGCAGCGGCATCCGGTGGAGCTGATCCATCTGATCCCGCCGACCATAGATCACAGCTGTAATCCAGACAGTCTTCTGTTCTTCGTTGATCCAGTAGTACACCAGAAAATTGTCCACCGGCATTTTGCGGATTCCCTCCGTATGCCAGGGTTCTTCCGGTATCAGGGGATAGCGGGCTGGCATACTGCCCAGACCTGCCATCTCCGCCTCCAGCCGGTCAGCCCACCGGAGTGCCACATCAGGCGCCTGCAGCACCCCAGAAATGTAGCGCACAGCCTCCAGCAGCTGACCGACAGCGTAATTCGTCAGTTTCACACGGTAGTTCGTCATACTCAGAGATTCTCCCGGATTTTACCAAAGGCATCCTCCAGATCCATCCCCTGTTCCGCCTTTGCCTGCTTGAGTCCCTCTGCCATCATTGAGTTAAACTGCTCCGCAGTCATCGTATCCCGCGTTGGCAGGGTGGGAATGCTGAAGGAGTACGGAATGCTGTTCGTCATGATAATCTGACGGTAGAGGGAGTCGATCAGTACGGATACTGGAACGCCCAGGCGATTCAGGATTTCCTCCGCTTTCTGCTTGATCTCCGGCTGAACACGCGCTGTGACATTTGCTGTTTTCGTGGCCATTGAGTACACCGCCTTTCTGAAAGCAGTATACCATTTTGTATCGCTGATTGCAATACAATTTTCATGGTAGGATCATGCTTGGATCTTCATGGCCATCCGGCTTGTGGCCCATGGCGATCTTCCTCTCCCGGATCTTCCGCCGCAGTTTTTTGTCGGTGAACCGGATTGGGTCGATGAATGGCTGTGGCTCCTGCTCTCGGAAGATGTTGGCCATGTGGTGGAGAATCCGGGCCACGCTCTCTGCCAGCGGCGCGCTCCGCGCGTTGCGCATCGGGTCACGAGAGAGCCGGGCCTGCTGGCCGTTGTCTTTGCACTCTGTGTGTTCTGTATGGGGCGCATCCGCATCCTGGGTTAAGGCATCGGCCTCTCCCATCATCACTGTTGGGCCGGCGCTTGTGATTTTCCGTGAAATGGATGTAGGGCATGACGCGCCTTCTTATTCTCGGTTGAAAATATCTGGGAAATCGGGTATACTGTTGGTGAGAAAACAGAGAGGAGGGCCGCTATGTCTGAGATTTATACGCTTCCCCAATTGAAGCACATCCTGATGCCGGTGTTTGATGCATACGGGATCCGCAAAGCGGTTCTGTTTGGCTCTTATGCCAAGGGTACCGCCACGGAGAAAAGCGATATTGATCTGCTGGTAGACAGCAAACTTCGTGGCCTCCGATTTGTCGGTTTTCTGGACGAGGTGCAGCGAGCGGTGGGTAAAAATGTGGATCTATTCGATGTAACTCATATCGAAGCCGGTTCCCGGATCGATCAGGAGATCCAGCGGACAGGAGTAACCGTCTATGAGAAATAGCATCGAGAAATAGCATCATCGTTGAGAAGCTGATTGCATATACCGACAAGATCCTTGCCTATTGCGAGGGATCCGACTACGAATCCTTTACAGCAGACTCCAAACTGGTGGAGGCGTGTGTGTTCAATCTACGTCAAATGGGTGAACTGGCAAACCGCATTGATGATGATTTTGCCCAGGCCCACGCTGAAATCCCCTGGAGACTTCTGTATGGTCTCCGCAATCGGATCGTCCATGACTATGAGGGTGTCAATATGCAGCTGATTTGGGAGATCATCCACGATGATCTCATTCCACTGAGAGATGCTCTCACCCGAATTTGACGAAACCGCCTGTTCTACATATAGAACGGGCGGTTTGTATTTCTGGGAGTGCTTTCTCACTGCCTCCGGCGGGCGCGCCGGTGGTAGGGACGGGGGCGCACCGTCTGCCGTTTCCGATTTTCCACCTGGGGAAACGGCACAGCCACCTTTTTCCGAAGTATTTGGGATGTGGACTGATATTTCTTCTTCACGGAACCTTCTCCTTACATGGTTATCGTAGGTTCGTGGTCATCCGGCTTGTGGCCCATGGCAATCTTCTTCTCCTGGATCTTCCGCCGCAGTTTTTTGTCGGTGAACCGGATCGAACCAGCAGGGGCAGGCGGCTCCTGCTCCCGGAAGATGTTTGCCATGTGGTAGAGGAGCCGGGCCACGCTCTCTGCCAGCGGCGTGCTCCGCGCATTGTGCTTTGGGTCACGAGCAGGCCGGGTGTGCTGGCTGTTGTCTTTGCGCTCTGCGTGTTCTGCGTGGGGCGTATCTGCATCCCGAATTAAGGTATCGGCTTCTTCCGGCGCCTCATCTCGCCGTTCTTCCGGAGAGAACATCTGGCGGGTCTCGCCTAGCCGCACCGCCTCCTGGATGACGAGGTTGCGGATCTGCTTGAACTCCTTTTGCTGGGAGAGAGGCAGACGCCGGGGCAGGTCATCCTTGTAAGTGCGGAGGACCTCCTCCCGCATCTGGTACCACAGGTTATAGGCCTGGGCCACCCGCGGGTCCTTGGCCAGCTCGTCCACGATCTCATCCACCAGGGACTTCAGCGGAGCTTTCAAGTAGCCGTACTGCTTCTTGCCGGACACGGCTTTTAGCTTGACCGCCAGGTGGTCCATGAGCATCTCGATTTTGGGGTTCTCCACTGTTTCGGATTCCATCTGCTCAATGAGCTCCCCCAGGGCCAGCCGTGACTGCTGGGTGAGACTGTCCCGCCGCTGGGTCTGGCGCTCATAGATCTCATAGAGCTCCTGCCGAAAAATCTGCTTGGCAAGTCCCGCCTTGATCTCCGCGATCCCCTGTCGGGTGAGGTAACCGGACTTGCCGTCCGCGCTGTAGCACACCATATGCACATGGGGGTGGTGCCCCTCATCGTGGAAGGCAGCGTACCACCGGAACTGATCCCAGGGGATCTTCATGGCCTGGGCCAACTCCATGGCATAGCCGGTGAGGAGTTCCTTCCACTGCCCGGCGTTGTCGTACCCCAGCCGGGCCGCGTCTTCCCGCCGCAGGGAGAGGATGGGGAGCCACACATTTCCCGGGTGGCTGGCCACCTCCTCCGCGATGCGGGACAGCACCAGCGGATCGTCTGAGCCGGTGAAGAGCGCGTGGGCGCCGGTGCGCTGGGCTCTGGGGCGCCCGGCGATGTATCGGATGTAATTTTTCTTCTTGGAAATCTGATCATAGTTGTCCTCCAGCGCCCGGGTGATAAACTCCGAGGCGTTGCTCCGGGTAGGGGAGGCCAGATAGTCCTCGTACTCGAACAGCCCCCGGCTGAGGGGGAAGTCCCGGACCAGCTGCTCCGCCAGCTTCGTCTGTTCCTCCGTGGCGGGGAGTTGACCGTCCTTGGGATCGAGACGCTGGGCTCCCTCCCGGGTGGCCATGTAGCGCACATAGTTGCTCAGGTGCGGGGCGGCTCTGGACGAGCCGCCCCGGATGTAGGGACACTTGAAGATGAGGCGTGGCACTGTGCGTCACCTCTTTGTCTGCTTTAGGCAGAAAGAGGCGCCAGTTCAAGCTGGCGCCTCTTTCTCAACAGTATTTTATTTCAGGACTGCCTGTTTAAAGCTCCGCGAACAACAGACTTGATACCTGTCAGTGCAACAATGTCTTTTTTCAACCACAGATTCGTTTCAGGACAATACCAATACTGGTCTTTTCGCTTTTTGAAAATACGATATGGAGCGTCCAAAGAGTTATCGTAGATATGGCAGATATCACAAACTGGAACCAGCTCCTTCACCAAATCCAACGCCCTGTCATACCGGGAAATGATCTTGTCAATCGGCACATCATGGCCACCGGCAGATACTCTGGATGCCACACGGGCGACATTGATCTGGGGATCCGCAGTCAGGACATAATAGCAGCGTATGAAAAAACCGTCCGCCGCCGCTCGTTTCAGGAGATTCAGATTGCGATCTGTGGACAAGACCGTTTCAAAGCAAAAATCCTGGTGAGCCCGCACACATTCGTCCCTGCGTTTTTCCGCAATTTGAGCCGCCTGCAGATTGTCACACCCCAGGGCCCTTTGGACTTCATCGGCGTTGATATAGACCATATCCACCGGACGAAGCAGGTCTGTGATTGTACTCTTACCTGATCCATTGGGTCCTGCGAAAACTACGATCTCTGGTTTTTTATCATTTCCGTTCACTATAACGCGCCCTCTTGGTCTCGCCAACTTCTTCACGGGTACCATCGCTGTGGAGCAGATATACCTTTCCCGTTTTCGGATCGTACTTTGCAATGGGCTGCTTGAGGATTTTCTTTTTCCGCAATTCTGCGGCAACAGCCAATCTGGCATTTTTCACAACCACGCCGTCAGATGGGACTCCTCTATTCATACCTCGCAAACCTCCTCGATTGGATTTGCTGCGCTCTAACAGAAATAGTTTTGGCGTTGATCACAATCTGCAGTCCAACCGCTGTCGATCAGGCTGCAACATAAAGATCCACCTTTTCATTCCACACGGTCGCGCGGAAGTTCTGTTCACTGGGCATCTGGGCCCGCTGTTCCAGGGAACTGACGGTGATGAGATCTACCGGCTTTCCCAGCGCCCCCTCCAGATCGCAGTAGACTGCGGCCACCTGCAGCAGGCTCTTCAGGGCAGTGCCTGTGGTGTCGATCAGCAGATCCACATCACTGCTCTCTGTGGCGGTGCCCCGGGCATAGGAGCCGAACAGATAGACCGCGCGCAGTCCATAGTGTTCCGCCACTGGTTTCACGATACGGGCGATCTCATACACTGTATAGATCATACCAAGGCACCTCCTTTTCTGGTTTCATTATACTATGATGTTTCCCGGAACGCAACGGCAATAATCATCATGCGCCTCCGCTCTGGTTGGCTGCCGCGTCCTCCAGAGAGACCATCCCGTGGGTCCTTTTCACATTGCGGACGCACTGGGGACGGAGTGCCTCCATCTGCTCCTCTGGGATCTCCATGCCCGCCGCCAGCACATTCATCATCATGTCCACCTCCACCGCCAGTTTGAACAGCAGGCGGCAGATGTGGTCCTCGGTGCTCTGCACAGTGGTGCGGAGAGCAGAGACCAGCATCGGCGGCAGGACGGCGGAGGCATCCTGGGAGGAGATGTAGTCGCAATAAAACCGCAGGGCCTTTTCCACAAATTCATTCTGGCTTCTGCAGTTTGCCAGGGGCATCGCGGATTTGATCTTCCGGTCTGTGTCCGGATCGATCCGCATCAGGAATTTGATTTTTTCGTCCGTCATTTCTGAAATGTCCTCCGTTTCAGGAAAAATCGCGGTGATAACACAGTTGAAACCGTGGAATCCGTTGAAATTGCGGCGTTTTCTGCATGGCTGATAACAGAAATGATTACACCGCTCAAAAAGTGATAACATCACCGGTTGCACAAAAAGTCCGAAAAGCCATCGATTCCGCCCAGAAAGCGCACCTCCGGCCCGCGTTGCGGGACGGTGTGAGGGGCAGTGATAACACTGCTTTATCCCGCACTTTTTTCGACCGCCCGGTTCCTCCGCAACAGAGGGTGCAAACTGGCCGCGTTAGGGCGCAGGATCGCTCTTCATCGAGGGCAGGGAGCAACAGGGGCGCAGCGGCGGGCACACGGCCTCCAACACGGCGCTGTTCCGCCCCTCCCAGGGTACGGATGCCACCCCGTCCCCGGTGGGGCACACAGGGCGGAACAAGAGGGGAAGAGCGCAGGCAGGCACAGGGATTACCGGTGTACGGTTCCATCGTCTCACATCTGCGGGGATTCGCCTTGGGATGGACTGTCAATGGCCCGTTCCGCCTGGTATTTCTCCAGCGATATTCCGGCCTGCTCCTGGCAGTAGTCCTCCATCTTTTGGCGGAGGAGTTCCTGTTCCGCAGGGTTCAGCGGATAGGAAAACTCGAACTCATGGCCGTCTCCGCACACCAGAAAGACCGACAGGGCGCTGTCCACCTGCCCGCTCTCCAGATCATAATTGGCGTACACATTGAGCCAGTTATCGTTGGCTGTGTCCGTAACTCGGGTTCCAAACACCGCATCCGGGTCGCATGTCACAGGGATATAAAAATTCAGGTTGTTGTCATACTCGGCGATCTCACCCTCAAAAGAGATCTGATCCAGATCCAGCCTCCGGCTTCCGCCGTCCAGGACAGGGGCAGTGTTCTCCCCGTGGACCAGCTCCGCGAAGCGGCCGTTGAGGGAGGTCCCGTAGACTTGCTGGCAGTGTTCCTCCAGCTCTTGCCGCAGAACCTCCCGCTCCGCCGGGGCCAGCTGGTAGGTGAAGGACTGCTCCCAGGCCCCGTCTCTGCGGTGCAGGGTGAGGTTCAGGTGGTCCCAGAGCTCCTGCCGGGCCGCGTCGTAGCTGACGAAAATGTCCAGCCAGCTCCCGATTCGGCCGGTCCTCACCCTTGGCCCAAACACCTCCATTTGCACGGTATCACTGGCACAATCCACCTGAAAATCCAGTAGATGTCCTATGCGGTTGACGGGTTCCGTGCACAGGAGATCTCCCGGCTGGAGGTCCCGCAGAGCCTTCAGCGGAGGACTGAGATCCAGGTCCGTCAGCTCCTTGCCGTCCAGACGCTCCACCAGTTTCCTCAGCCGCTGGTCACGGGACGCGCTGTCTTTGCGGTAAGCGTGGTAGGCCGCGGCGCTGACATCCTGGAACCAGTAGCTTTTCCAGCCGTCCATGATGCTGACGGCGGAGAACACCCTCTTGTTAAAGTCCAGCTCAAACACGCCGGCCACCCGGCCGGTGTTGTCCAGACGGGCCTGCGTCAGCTCGTCAAACCGATCCAGTGAAATCTCATGCCCGCCGTGGATCTTTTGGACAAAGGCATCCGCACCGCCAGCGTCTTCCCGCAGACAGGTCCGCAGCAGGCGGGCGGCGTCCAGCATCTCCACCGGGGATTCGGTGGCCAGAAAATGAGTTCTGCCACCCTCCAGCAGGCGGAAGGCGGAGAACACTTTCCGGGCCTCCCGTTCCTCCAAGTCCCTCATCTGCTCCTGCCGGACGACCTCCTCGATCTCCTCCACCTGCTCCGATGGCACCATCTCCCGGTACAGGTCCACGAGATAGTCCTGCAGATATTTTTTAATGCTGGTGCCCTGTTCCTCCAGATCTTTCTCCAGCGCATCCCAGCGGTGTTCGTTCAGCCACACCTCCGCGGAGTAGGAATTGCTCATGTCTCATCCTCTCCTCTCTGCATTTGGCCGGCAGAACGGTCCGGACGCTCCGCCCGGGGGCGAGGCCGGGGGGCCGGCTCCTCGCCGCTTTCAATGT
Source organism: Flavonifractor sp. An100 (assembly GCF_002161175.1). GTDB lineage: Bacteria > Bacillota > Clostridia > Oscillospirales > Oscillospiraceae > Lawsonibacter. Next base: position 123,462 of record NZ_NFMA01000006.1, read on the forward strand.
ACTCCCGGGTCTGGGAGGGGACATATTTCTTGTAGAGTTTGGCCATGAAGTCATCCAGCTCCGCCTCCAGCGAGGCGCCGCTCTTGCCCAGATAGAACTGGACCGCCTTGAGCTTTTCCTGCTCAAAGGTCACGGTGATGGTCGCTTTCTTCATCGATTTTTATCCTCCTGTCGTTGGTAAATAGTAACGCGGATCGGTGCGCTCTCCGTTGACACGCACCTCGAAGTGCAGATGCGGCCCGGTGGACCGGCCGGTGGAACCGGACAGGGCAATGATGTCGCCCGCCTCCACGGTCTGCCCCACCTGAGCCAGCAACTGGGAGTTGTGGCCGTACAAGGTACTTAGTCCGTTACCGTGGTCGATCATCACATAGTAGCCGTAACTGCTGCTGTACTGGGACACCGTGACGGTTCCGGGCAGGGCGGCCCGGATGGGCGTGCCGGTTGGCACCGCCAGATCCATCCCCGTGTGGCCCTTCCTCTCACCGGTAAAGGGGTCCCGCCGGTTGCCAAACTCTGAGGTGACCACCGACTCCCAGCCAGCCCCGATGGGGGAGCAGAAGCCGTCCGCCCCGATGAACGGCACCTCCGCGCCGGGGAACCAGCCGCCGCTTCCGCCTGTGGCAGAGCCGTAGACGATCAGGTTGTAGACGCTGCCGGCGTTGGCCTGGTGGCTCGGCGTGACGGTGACGCCCATGGCCGTCTGGATGTTTTCATACACCTGGGACAGGTCGTCCACCAGATGGGGGATCTGATAGGTCTCCTCCGTCTCCACCTCGTTGCCCTCCCCATCCGTGGTGGTGACGGTCCGGGTCCCCTCCGTGTAGGTCACAAAGCAGTCCGCAAACGCTTGAATATCTTCTTGAGATGGCTGGGCGGCGCCGAAATACAGAACATAAAAAATGGCCTTGACCTGATTAATGTCAAGGCTTTCTTCCCCCTCAAATCCGGCGTTGATCTCCCCGACTGCGGCATCCAGTTCGGAAAAGCTGGCCTGCATCTCTGTCACATAGGTCCTGTACTCCGCTGAGGCATTTGCGGGAATGGTGCCGCCGTGAAAGCACAGCTCCACGGTGGACACATTTTGTTGGGCGGCTCCAGAGAAGATGGAACAGATCAGGGCCACGACCACGATGACGGGGGAGAGGATGGCCACGATGACCCAGCCGGCAGTCTTGCGGGCTTTTTCATTGGTCAGTACAGTGATTGCGGCCTTTGCGGTGAGCGCCATGTCAGATCACCTCCTCACCGCCCGCCGGCAGAGCCAAACAGTTTCGCCTTGTGGGGCGGGGCGTGGACCTCCAGCAGGTATCGTTCGTTGCCGCACTTGTAGAGGCAGACGCCCCGCTGTGGATAGCGGATGAGCTCAAATTCAGACGGCTCCAGCTGGAGATTCTCCATATAAAACCGCTTATCCACACTGCCGGCGTTGAAGAGAAACTGGTGGGTGGGGATAGCGAAGAGAGGCCGGGTCAGCTCCCGGATTCCCGGCTGATCGAAGTCCTCCAAGTTTTGCGAAGCGAGGATCAGGGCGGACTCTTTCTTCCGCACACGCTTGAGGCAGTTGCGGATATACTCCACAGCGGTGGGGTTGCTCAGCCAGATATACAGCTCGTCCAGAGTTGCCACAGTGTTGCCCTCGGTGAGCAGCTTGTCGCTGAGAAAGGACAGCACATTGAACAGCATGGCGTTTTTCACACTGCTGTTGGCCTGGAGCAGTCCCTTGACGCCGAACACCAGAAAGCGGGAGCTGGTGATATTGGTGTGGCCGTTGAAGAATTTGCTCTCCGCCCCCCGGCACATGGAGTGGAGCCCCAGGAGAATTTCCCGCAGCAGTTCTCTGGGATACAGAGGGTCGTTCTCCTCCTCGTAGCGCTGGTAAGCCTCCTCAATGGTGTCGTAGAGGTCAGAGAGGATGGGGTAGTCTGTGGGGGCCAGGGCGGAAAAGTCCGTGCTGTCTGTCAGCCCGTGCCGCCGGTACAGCCGCTCCAGCATCAGCTCGATGGTGTCGATGTGCCGGTCCGAGAAATCCTTATAGGAGCGGAAGAAGTCTTTCAGGAACGAGATGTGCTGGCTGAGCCGGGACTTCTGCCGGAACGCGGGCGGGGAATCTGTCTCGTCCGGCTCCTCGCCTCCATCGTCCCATACCTTGGGCTCCAGGGGGTTGATCCGGTACTGCCCGCGCATCAGGTCGATGAAGCATCCCCCCAAATTGGAACACAGATCTACCAGCTCATGCTCCGGGTCCAGGCAGATCACGGACTTGCCCGCCTCCAAAATGTCGCACAGCAGGAGCTTGAGCAGATAGCTCTTGCCCTGGCCGGAGTTGCCCAGGATGAGGACGCTGGCGGTGGTCTTGTCCTCCGCCCGCCGGTCCAGGTCCACGATGATGTTGGAGCCGTATCGGTCCCGCCCGATGTAGAAACCGTGGGGATCTGTCTTGCCGGAGTAATTGAATGGATAGAGGTTCGCCACGGAGCCGGCGGGCAGGACACGCTCATACTGGTTCCGAAAGGAGTTGCGGCCCATGGGATTGGAGGACAGAAATCCGTCCTGCTGGCGCAGGAGAAGCTGGTCCGCACCCAGCTTGCTCCGCACCAGCTCCGCGTTCACCTCATCCCGCAAGGCACGCAGGCTCTCCGGATCCCGGGCGGCCAGGTCGATATAAACCGCGCAGTGGACCAGCGGCTCCCGGTTCTTCCGCATGTCCGCGATGAGGGCCGCCACATCCTGGAGGTTGCCCTCCGCGGTGACGGCCTGCTTCATGCTGCCCCCGCTGCTCCGGGCCAGACGGTTCTTGTTCTCCGCATTGTGGAGGATGCCGTTCTCCTCCGCCGCGGTGACCTGCCTGGCGTAGATGGTCAGGGTCACCCCGCTTTTCTCTCCCAGTCGGCGGAGCAGGGCCAGTTCCTCCGTGGTGGCGGGATAGCTCCGCAGAGCCAGGGCGCAGTGGTACATACTGCCACAGATGTAGTGGTCCGTGTTGAACTTCACGGCGGCGGGGGCGATCATATCTAAAAAGTCCTTGGGCCGCACAGCCTCCGGCTTTGCCGGAGCTTTTTTCTTTTTCTTCTGCTTTTTAGCCATTGGCGCTCCTCTCTCCATCGTAATTTTCAAAATATTCCGTGGTCACATCCTGCTGGTAGTAGACGGCCAGAAGCCGCTTGATGTCCTGCTCCGAGGCGAGGCGGGCATGGAAGCCCAAGCCATGGAGGGCCTGCTCCGTCTGCCGCAGGAAGCTGAGCCGGGTCCCCTCCTCCATCTCCTCCAGCCGGTAGACCAGGGCAAACTCCCGGGCCGAGGCGGTGGCGGCCTGGATCTCATCCAGGTGGGCGGCGTCCTGCCGGAGCAGTTCCCGGATGGCGGGCAGCTCCTCATCCTCCAGCCGCCGACTGTACCAGTCCTTGTTGCGCTGGAAGGATTCCCGGGAGTCCAGGGCCAGCAGGCGCACCTCCGGGGTGGCGCACAGCAGGTCCGTCAATGCTTTGATCCGTCCCCGGATGCCTTCACTGGAGAGGACAGACAGGTTGTCCGGCCTGATGAGGAAAAAAGCCAGCTCCCCGCCGGCGGTCCTGGCCCCGGATTCGGTGAGCTGGCGGATCCCCATGAGCTGGCGGCTGGTCTGCCGCTGCCGCAGCTCTTTCTTCTGTACTCTATTCAACCGTCTCACCCCATTCGTAATACTGCTGTTTCAAAATTAAAAAGCACACGGCATAGCGGAGGAAGTCCAGGATGCTGGCCCCCTCCATCCGGATGCTCAGGAAGGCATAGAGGACGGTAACCACCAGGGGAAATAGAATGCCCGTCTGGGCGATGGCCAGGACGGAAAATAAAAATCCCACCCCAATGATGGCCACATCCCGCAGCTCCCACAGCCACAGCGTGGCCTTGGCTTTCAGGTTGTCCGGGTAAATAAACATGGATGACCTCTTTTCTGTTTGAAAAAGCATACGCCGCCGGAGAGCTCCCCGGCGGCGCACATGGTGATGGGTTATTCTGCATTCTCTGCGGCGGCGCTCTCCTCCTCCAGCGCCCGCTGGATGCAGGAGAGGAAGAAGTCCTTTTGGGTCTGCTTGCTACGCCGGAGATAGGCTTTGAAGTCTTCGAACAGTTCCACCGGCACCTGGAAAGCTACGGTTTTGGTATCCACATTCATGGTCTGGTTTTCCTCCTTCATTCGATAAAATTCCGTGATAAGATGGGTCATGTACTCGCTCAGGGTCTGGCCGGATGCCTCCTGCTCCTGCCGCACACGGCTGTGCAGGGCGATGGGTACCTGGGCGCATAAATTTCGATGATCCTCCGCCATGGCGCTGTCCTCCTTTTTTTCTGGCGAAGCAATGATATCCTATGGTTCGGACAAAAGCTATTCACAGAACCCAACAAAGATTTCGTGAGATAAGAAGCAGAATGGACAAGTCCCTCTGCGGCAAGTTTTTGTGGCCTGATCCGGGCAGAGCGTGTATAATCAAGGCAGTTACGCCACAGGAGGTCATGACCTATGACACGCTGCCGCTGGGTAGATTTAAATTCTGAGCTCTATATCGCCTACCACGATCAGGAGTGGGGCAAGCCGGAGCATGACGACCGGAAGCTCTTTGAAATGCTGATTCTGGAGGGCTTCCAGGCAGGGCTCTCCTGGCTGACCATTCTGAAAAAACGGGAGGCGTTCCGCGCCGCCTTTGATAACTTTGCCCCCGGCTTGGTGGCCCAATATGGGCCAGAAAAGGTGGAGTCTCTGATGGCGGACGCCGGGATCGTCCGCAACCGATCCAAGATTCTGGCCGCGATTCAAAACGCAGGGGTGTTCCTCGACATCCAGGAAGAGTTTGGCTCCTTTGACCGCTACCTGTGGGGTTTCACCAAGGGTGAGGTCATCCTGAACACAGACGATGTATTTCCCACCCACACGAAGCTGTCCGATCAGATCTCCAAGGACCTGAAGCGGCGCGGCATGAAATTTGTGGGCACGACCATTATTTATTCGTTCCTCCAGGCGGTGGGCGTGGTCAATGACCACGAGTGCGGCTGTGATTGGCATCCACAGTATTGGTAGCCTAAGACCTATTATTTTGCCACCGCCTGCACGATAGTCCTGGTTGTATTGACGGCGGCCTGGGCGGTATAGACTGCGCTCATAATGTTGGCCCGAGTGGTGGTGTCCAGGCCGAAGGTGCCAGCGATGCGGGGCACCTCCCCGGCGGAGAGCATCAGCCCCAGCCCAAGCAGGGCGTGGTCCTTGACCACCATGAGCCCCGCCACCAGGATGGTGGCCTGGAGGAACGCCGTCAGGCACAGGCCGATGACCTGCTTGCACCACTGGATGAAGCCGTCCGTATATCCTCTTGGGATGGAGAACATATACAGGCTCCCCACGGCGATCTGGATGAGGAGGATGCCGCCCCGCTTCAGATTGGAAAAGAACACCTTGATGACTGCGTAGGCCATCATGATGATACAGAAAATGAGCATGATGGGACTGGTGATGACGCTGAGTCCCAGACCTACGGCAGAACTCGAAGAGGCGGTGATGCTCTCTACGCCGCTTAGATCTTCGATGATCTGCTGTCCCACCGTCCCGATGCTTGTCCCGTAGCCGGTGAGCCCGGCTGCGAAGGTCCCCTGGAGAGATACAGACAGGGAGTAGAGCCGGACGGGGACGGTGGTAAACAGGCAGACAGCCAGGAACCCCTTGAGAATGTTGAGGGCGGTCTCCTGGATGTTGGCACGTCCGCTGGTGTAGGCGATCCCGCACTCGAAGACGCACACCACCAGGCTGACGCCGAACAGGGCCCAGCCCAGTTGGGAGAAAAACAGGACCACAGACTGCACCCAGTCCAGCTCGAACAACTCCACACCCATGTTCCCCATCTCGGAGAAGAAGTTGCCCAGAAATCCCACGATCTGCCCGTAGAACCAGTCGATCAGGTTGTCCATGACCGTGGATGCCACAAACTCAAATACAAATATGGCCGCTCACCTCGCTTTCCGGAGTCGGCCCCGCATGGAAGCCTTCCATGGTTTTCCGCCGCCTCACAGCCCGATGATGCCCCAGATATAGTTGGGGGCCAGCAGGACGAAGACCAGGCAGACGAATAGGATTACCGGCCCCGCCCACTCAAACTGGCCGTGCTTGCGGTAATCAAAGTAAGCCATGGCAAGTTTGGCAAAGAATGCGATGGCCAGCACCATGCTCAGGGCGGGAAACACCACGTTGTCCACCACCGTCTTGATCTGGCTGGAGGCATCCGTCCAGGTCTGCTCCACGGCTCCGGCCACATCGCCATCGGCGGCAAAGGCTGGCACACAGAGGGTAAAACTCAGGGCGAGGATCACGAGAAAGATGTGAAAAATACGCTTGCGTTTCATGCTCTTTTTCCTCCTATCAAAAAGTGGAGGGCCGCCCACTGGGGGCGGCCCTCCTGCATGTGAGAGTTGTGGTTCCGCTTAATAGCCGGTGCGGGGCAGGGGCTGGGCGGGCTTGTAGACTGTGGTCACCCACCGGGAGGTGGCCATGATCCACTGGCCATTGTAGACGCCGCCCGTGTCCGCCTGGTTGACGAACTGGGTACCTCCGGTGAGCCAGGAGACCACATTGCAGTACACTCTGGGTGCCTCCACCTGCCGGAAGTTGGCGGGGACCACCCCGAAGGACACCATGAATTCCGTAATATATTCATTGGCGGCCAGCCCCAGAGCGGCGGGAGATGCATCCAGCACATAGTTCTGCTGGGTGCTCAGGTTGTCGTACATGGTCCGATAATTGGCGTCCAGGTTGGTCTTATAGACCACCTTATAGTTGCCGGGGACATTGTAGGTGCCGGTGACGATCTTATCCAGCCGCACCGCCTGGATGGGCAGGGTGTCACGCCAGTAGAAAGAGGTCAGGCTGGTGGTGGAGTTGTTGCCGATGCCGCTGAAGTCGTACTGGATGGACTGGCCGGGCATGACCTCCGCATAGCCGGTCTTTTTGATGCTGACATTGGTATACAGGCTCTTGTTGGTCATGGCAGTTTTGACGATCTGCCCGGCGTATTCGATCTCCACCTCGATGGGGGTCTGGTCCAGACCGTAGAAGTCCGCCGCCTGGGACTCCACGACTTTGTAGCGGCCCAGAGGCAGGGGCTTGGAGACTGCTACGCCGTTCTTGTCTGTCTGAATGGTATCCACCAGATTCCCGGTGCGGAAGTGGTAGATCTCAAAGACGGTGTTGGGGATGGGGGTGCCGGCTGGCCAGCCATTCATGGAGTTGTAGTCAGCGCTGGTCTTGGTCACCTGGATCTGGCCGGTGATGGCCGTGTTCTCCCAGGTGATCTCCGTGGTGGTGCCGTCTGTGACATAGACCGTCTTGAGCTGCTCGTCCAGGATATAGCCCTCCGCCGCTTCCAGCTCCCGCAGGTAGTAGCGGCCGGAGCCGGGCAGGTCGTTGATGTAGACATAGCCCCGGTCGTCCGAGGTGTACTGAGCGATGGGGTTCTTGTTGGCATCGTAGAGGAGAAAGGTTACCCCATAGATACCCTCCCGGGTACTGCTGTCGATCTTGTGGAGGAGGATGCCGCTGAACGCTTTGTTGGTCACCGTGAGGGAAACGGTTTTGCCGTCCTCCACCTCGAAATAGTGGGGCGTGGGGTCCACCTGGAAGCCCTCCGCCGCCTCGGTCTCCACGGCGTAGTAGGCGCCATCCTCCAGGGCGAGGAAGACGCGGCCATCCTCCCCGGTGGTCACCGTGTCGATGAGTTCATCGTCTACCTTGCGGATTTCGAAGGTGGTGTTGGGAATGCGCTCCGTCCGGTCCGCCTCATTGACCTTAATGAGCTCCACGCCGCCGATGGGATCATTGTAGAAAGTTAAAGTTTGTGTATCCGCCGGGTTGACCACCACGGTCTGGGTCTGCCCCGCCGGGTCGATGGTGTACCCCTCGATGGTCTTGGTCTCCTTGACCACAATGGTACCGGTGACGCCGGAGATACGGATCTCCCCGTTTGCGTCTGTGGTGTAGAGGCCCAGACTGGACAGGTGTCCGTTGGCGTCATCTACATAGCCGCCCTCGGCGTAGGTCAGTTCAAACTCCACCCCCGCCAGAGGCTCCTTGGTCACGGAATCCAGCTTGCGGATGACCAGGGTGCCCTTGGCCTCATTGTAGAAGCGCAAGGTCTGCACCTCGCCGGCCTTGATCTCAATGGACTTAGGGACGGTGTCCAGCACATAGCCCTCCAAGGTCTTGACCTCCCGGGCGGTGACTGTGATGCCCGGCTCCAGGCCGTCAATCACGATGCGCCCGTTCTCGTCGGTGATGTACTCACCGTTGCTGGGGCCCACCACCGCGCCGGAGCTGTCCGTAACCAGGAAGGTCACGCCCTCCAGAGGCGTGGTGGTGCCCTCGATGTACTTCTCAATCACCAGGGTGGTGCTGGGGGTGTTGGTGAAGTAGAGAGTCTGAGTATCGTTGGGATTGACTTGGACCGTCTGAGTCTGCTTGGCCGGATCGATGGAGTAGCCGGGGTTGGTGGCCGTCTCAGTGACCACCAGGGTGCCCACCACACCGTCGATCTGGATCTTGCCGTCCTGGTCCGTCTTGTAGATGCCGTTGCTGGAGATGTAGCCGTTTTCGTCCGGCACATACTCCCCGGTGGAGGTGGCGACCTTGAAGGTCACGCCCTCCAGCGGTTCCCCGGTGAGAGAGTTCCGCTTGTCGATGATGAGAGAACCTGCTTTGGAGTTGGTGATCACCACCGTCTGGGTGTCGCCGCCCTCCCCGATGACCACATTGGTGGAGGGCTGATCCATGATGTACCCCTGGGGCGCCTTGATCTCCGTCAGCACATAGGCGCCCGGAGCCAGGTTGGTGATGCGGATCTCGCCGCTGCTGTCGGTGGTGAAGATTCCGTTCTGGGTCAGGGTGCTGTCGCCGATAACCCCATCCAAGCCCACCTCGCAGCCGGCGGCGGTGGTCACCCGGAACTGGGCCCCGGCCAGGGGCTGGCCGGTGGCGCTGTCCCGCTTCTGGATGATCAGCTCACCCTTGGGCTGGTTCTTAAAGGTCAGGCTGACTGTCCGGCCCTCCTTGATCTGCACGGTCTGGCTCTGGGTGTCGATGATGTAGCCGGGAGGGGCGGATACCTCGGTCACAACCACGCTTTTCCCGGGCTTGAGGCCCTCAATCCGGATCTCGCCGTTTTCATCCGTGCGGTAGATGCCATTGGAGTCTCCAATGAGGGTGCCATCTGCGTACATGACCTTAAACTCCGCATTGGGCAAGGTCACGCTGGGGTTGGTGGCGCACACCTTCCGGATGAGCAAAATGCCATCCGGCATATTCTCAAAGCGCACGGTGATGACGCTCTGCTCCCCACTGTCCGCCAGATAGACGGTTTCCGAGGACTGGATGATGCTGTAGCCATCCGCCGGGTCCACCTCTTCCAGGATATAGGTGCCCGCCTCCAAGCCGGTCCAGATGGCGGTTCCGTTCTGACCGGTTATCTTCTGGCCGATGATGGTCCCCCCGGTGCCGGAGGTACCGCCCAGGTATCTCAGCTGGAAAGTGGCCCCGGCCAGAGCCTCGCCGGTGACAGAGTCATACTTCTCCACAATAATGGCGTTGAGGGGAACGTTTTCAAAGGTCACGGTTCGGGTCTCCCCGCCGTGGAGGATGACCTTCTGGGTGGTGGGCTCCTTCATTTGGAATCCGGGCGCCGGCTCCACCTCTGTGATGGTGTACTCACCAGGATACAGGCGGTGTCCCAGCTCATGGAGCTTGATCTCGCCATTGGCATCGGTGGTAATCTCCCCAAAGTCAAAGGAGTCTGGCGCACCCTCGGCCTCACCATTGCTGGTGTAGGTCACATGAAAACGCGCCCCCTCCACGGGAGCGCCGGCAACGGAGTCCACCTTATAGATGGTGAGTTCAGGGGCCTTGTGGTTTTCGAAATAGATGTCACTGTTCTGGTTGGCGTATAGGGTGACCAGCTGACTAGGAGCGTCCATCAGATAGGGCTTTGGGACGCTCTTTTCGATCACCTCGTACACAATGGGCAGCAGGTTCTCCAGGGTCGCTGTGCCATCCGGCCCGGTGGTCACCTCGGTGACTGTGCTGCCATCCGCCGCTTTGACTGTGAACACAGCCCCGGCTACGGGTTCGTCAGTGTCGGCATCACTTTTGTGGATTGTCAAACTGGGCCGCTTGTCGTTGGTTAGGCGCAGCTCCGCGGTCTTACCGGGAGACAGCTCCACATGGTACTCCGTGGGGTCCAGGAGGTGGTCCGGTAAGGTTGAGGTCTCCGTGACGGAGTAAATGCCAGGCTCCAGATCCGTGACCAGGATCTCACCATTTTCATCGGTGGTGCGATCCAGATAACGGCTGCCGTCCTCAATCTTAGCAATACGGAAGGTAACACCTGCCAGAGGCGTACCGTCCGCGCTGGTCTTGATCAGCTTGAAGCCGGGCTTTGGGGTGTTGGTAAAGACGAACTCAGCGGTATCATTGGCCCGAAGGTGGATGATCCGCTGGGCGTTGTCGATCACATATCCCTCACATTCCAGCTCGGTCACTACATAGGAGCCCGTGGGCAGATCGCTCAGGTCGATCTCGCCGTTGGCATCGGTGGTAAACTGCTGGGGGCCGTAGCTCCCGTCCACCGCCCGGATCTCGAACACCGCGCCGGAGATGGTTTTCGATGGGTCCGTGCTGTCTACCTTTACCAGCTTCAGTCCTGGCTTTTCATCGTTGAAGAACACCAGGTCCTTGGTTCCCTCTCCGGCCGCAAGCTCGATCTCCTGATAGCTCCCGTCCAGAATATGGCTTCCGTCTCCGGTGTCCACCTCTACCACCCGATAGGTGCCAGGCTCGATGCCGGAGAGGAGGATCTCACCGTTGCTGTCTGTCTCATACTGGCCGATGGAGGTCCCGTCCCGGAAGATCTCGAAGGTGACGCCACTCATGCAAGTGTGGCTCTCCCGGTCGTATTTCACCACTCGGAGTCCTACTTTCTCCAGGTTCTGGAACACCAGCGGTCCGGCGGGAATAGGATCTCCGTTTTCATCCAGTTCCAGCTTGATCTGTTGAACCTCATTCGAGGGCATATAGTTAGGGGGTGGGATGAGTTCTGTCACAGTGTACTCTCCAGGCTTGATGTACTTGCCCTCGGCCTCGGTGGGGTCCCACCATTGGATGGACTCCAGGACGCCGTTCTCATCGGTGTCAAACTCGTAGTCCCCATTGGTCACAGAGGAAAACTTGAAGGTTGCGGGCCCCACCCCCTCGTTGGTGTTGGCGTCCCGTTTGAACAGGATTGTTTTTCCGGAAGCAGGAGTCGAAGGAGGATCGTTGGGGTCCTCCGGGTCCGGGGGATTCGGCTCATCCGGTTCCTCCGGCTCGTCCGGTGTGTCATGCACAAAGTTGAAGGGTGAGAAGATATGCAGTCCAAAGCTCCGCCGTTCGGAGAAAATCGTGTCCCGGATGGGCCGGGCATACTGGAGCGTATCCACATAGCTGTCGCACTCGGCAAACCCATTGGTGGAGGTTAGCTCCTCTCCGGTGGGGACGCCGCTCTCATCCAGAGGGTACTCTAAAAACTGTTCCTTGGCCTGGCGCATCCACTGGGCCATGTTTACCGTGGTGGAGGACTGGTCCCAGATCAGGTTGTACTGCTGGGAGGCCTCGTTATTATAGAGGCTGTAGGCCATCATGTCCCGCAGGGTGTAGGCCCGGCGGCCGCCGTCCGGGTCCCGAAGCACCATGCCAGTCTCTACGATGATCCGGTACTTGGTGCGCAGGTTCCCATCTTCGTCATAGACATACTCGGACCACTTATCTATGGCCTCGTCTGTGCTCCAGCCGGGGTTATAGCCGCCGGAGTGGTTGTCTGTCTCCGTTAGCCGCCCCAGCAGGTACAGGAAGGCGTCATTGGCCTGATACACCTGATACAAATTTCCGGGGGTGACAGACTGGGCGTCCGTCCCCCACATGGAGGTGTAGTCTCCGTTGAGCCAGCCGGTGGACCAGCTGTCCGAGTTCAGGTGAAACATCTGCTCCTTCTGCTCATCCGTGATGCCTGTCTCCGCCTGGAACTCATCGGCGGTGGTTACCCACCGCTGGTTGTAGCCCACGCTGGCATCGTAGGAGTAGACGCCGTTGGCCACCGAGGAGCCGGCCATCAGCTGGGGCGCGTTGGCCCCCATGGCATTGTAGTGCATCGCACTGGAGTTGTACCAGGTAATATCACCGCGGCACTGCTCGGCGGACCAGCCGTTGCTCCACACTACGTTGAGAGGAGTGCCAACCACGTGCCAGGTGTTCCAATCCTGGGTATTCAGGTCGGTGACCACACCGCCCGGAAATTCCACCAGGGTGAAGCGCAGGAAGGTGCGCTCCGGGTCAATGGCCCAGGCTACATTACTGGTATGCGGCTTCTGCCCGCCGGGGCTGCCGGGATTGTAGGCCCCCACACCGCCGGTGGGGCCGCTGTTGGCCATGACCCGGTTTGGCTTCGGCGGCTGGGGCGCGAACATACCCAGGGTGATGCTGGGGTCGGCGCTGTAGGCTTTGACAATGGGATACGCGAGGGTATAGCACAGCCCATTTAGAGTTTCGTCTGGAGTTGTATACTCGCTCCATTGGCTGTATTTTTGATACGCTACTCTGTCCAGAGTATACTCTTTTAAACTGGAAGCATTGCCGATTGCCCGATTCACAGTCAGAATTTGTCCGTCCAATCGGACGACCAGAGTTTCTTGGCGCTCCATGGCCTCACGCTGAAGCTCGGCCAAATGTTCCGCGAAATGGTAAAGCGCCGGAACAACATACTCCGTGCGCGTCAAACGGGAGTTGTACTGCCGCGCTTCATCGCTCCTCTCATAGGCGATACTGGGCAGAACATCCGGCAAGTTGATGAGAATATAGGACTTATCCACCCAGCCGGTTTCGGTAAAGTAGCTGCCGGTCCAGCCTCCCTCATTGTACCCGATTTTCAGCCGCGCACCGCCGCTGTCCTCAAGCAGGGCAAAGGGCTCTCCCGCGGGAATGGATGCTGTCTGGGTGCTTCCGTCCTCCGTGGCGTAGACGGGCAGATTTTCGTCCCCGCCCGCCCAGGCGGTGGTTCCAGCCACATTCAACTCAAAGTTCCCGGTGGGGGCATAGGCCGTCTCCGTCTGTACTTGGGGTTCCGGTTCCACCGGCTCTGCCGCCTGGGACGGACTGGGGAGCATTCCCGCCGCCATGACCAGGGCCATGAGGCCGGACGCCGCCCGTTTCCAGTGCTGTTTCAGATGCTTTAACATGGGTCATTTCCCTCCTATTACAATAAATTTGGACAGGAAAGCCGGGCAGCCAGTCCGGCTTTCCTTCCAGCTCGTGCCTAAGCTACAATGAGAGGAGCAACTGGCTGACCATTACCTCCTTGGGCTTGTATGCCCGTTTGAGAGACTGTCAGCCATCCTCTTGTTGCAGCGTTCGATTTAAGCAGGTTGAGCCTACCGGATACCGGGGAGTTCGTGTCACCCAATAGATTGAATCGGCAGCGAGAAAAGATGGATCCCGGTTGCAGATTCTTTGTGTTGGAGGAATGTGAATGAACTGCGTTGGTATCGATGTTTCCAAGGGCAAGAGCATGATTGCAGTCATGCGTCCCTTTGGAGAGGTGGTAGTCTCCCCCTTTGAGGTGCTTCACACCGACAGCGAACTGAGCAAGCTGGCAGGGCTGCTCAAGAGCCTGGACGGTGAGACCCGTGTGGTGATGGAAGCCACGGGCAATTACCACGCGCCGGTGGCCTGGTTGCTCCACGAAGCGGGTCTTTATGTCTCCGTAGTCAATGCAATGCTGGTACATGGCTACGGGAACAACAGTTTAAGGCGGGCCAAGACCGACAAGAAGGATGCCGTGAAGCTGGCCAACTACGGTCTTGACCACTGGCTCACATTGCCGAAATATGTCCCGGAGGAGGATACCCGGCTCATGCTGAAAACCTGCTACCGGCAGTACCAGCAGTATTCCAAAGTACAGACCATGCTGAAAAACAATCTGATCTCCCTGCTTGACACCGCTTTCCCAGACGCAAACCGCCTGTTTACCAGTCCGCCCCGTACCGATGGCAGCGAGAAGTGGGTGGACTTTGTAGCTGCTTTTTGGCATTGCGAGTGTGTCTGTGGCCTGTCTCAGAAGGCGTTTACCGCCAAATACCAGAAGTGGTGCAGAAAGCATGGCTACAATTTCAGCGAGGATAAGGCATTGGACATATACGCCTCTGCCTGTGGGCACTTCGGTGTTATGCCGAAAACGGATACGGCAAAACTTTTGGTAGAACAGGCCATTTCCCAACTCCGGGCAACTTCCGCCGCGTTAGCTGCTCTCAAGCAGGAGATGCAGTCTCTGGCGGCTTCTCTGCCGGAGTATCCTGTGGTGATGGGGATGTTTGGTGTTGGCCCCACCCTCGGTCCCCAGCTCATGGCCGAAATTGGCGATGTGCGCCGTTTTCATTCCAAGAAAGCGCTGGTGGCCTTTGCGGGCATTGACGCCCCACCTTACCAATCCGGACAAATGGAGGTCCATAGCCGCAACATTTCCAAGCGGGGATCTGCTTCGCTGCGCAGAACGCTTTTTCTGGTGATGGGCGTTCTCCTGCAATGCGCTCCAATGGATGAGCCGGTCTACCAGTTCATGAACAAGAAACGCTCTGAGGGCAAGCCCTACCGTGTCTACATGATGGCCTCCGCCAACAAGTTCCTGCGCATCTACTATGCTTCTGTGAAAGCCTACTTGGATTCTCTGGAACACGTCTGATCTTCCTGCGCTATACCATCTGGTTAGCCGCCGTTTCGATTTTGAGACGCTTAGCGGCTTGGTTTTGTGTTGCCTTTTTTGCTTCTCTAAAAATCTGAAATTTCTACTTGACTTTTATTGCTACAATGCCAACAGGCGGGAGGAGCACGCCAGCCAGGCGTGCTTTTCTCGTACTCACGCCTAAGCTACAATGGAAGGGAAATTGGCCTGACGAGACTTT
>NZ_NFMA01000060.1 GCF_002161175.1 Flavonifractor sp. An100
AAAGCCAGGGTATGACTATGAAGGGGTGGTAACTCTCAAAATTATGATGCGGTTAACAATGAATACAGCGGCAGGCCGGAGTGCCTAAATGATAACAGTTTGATAACTATGCGCCGAGACACTAGCTATTTCCTGTTTCTGTGGTATGTTGTGTCGTTGAAAAGGAGGCGGCACACATGAGAGACACCCTGGAGAATCTGTACTTTGGAAAAATCACACCCAATGAGCAAGATATCACACCAGGTTCGGTCCTGGCAGATGCTATGGGCCGGGCAGAACAGTGCGAGGAGAGGCTCACCGCCCGGCTGGAAGGGGAGGAGAAGACTCTGCTGCTCCGTCTCCTCAACGCCGAGAACGAGATCAGCAGCACCATGGCTCTGGAGAATTTTATCCTGGGTTTCCGCCTGGGGATGAGAATCGCTATCGAGTCCTTGGACGAGGATGACGGGAACCTGACTATGAACCGAGAGGAGGGATGAACTATGGGAAAGAGACGGCCGTCCGGCGACGGCATGGTGCGGAAACGGGAGGACGGACGGTGGGAGGGCCGCATCGTCATCGGTCACCAAGACAGCGGAGAGCCCATCTTCCGGTATGTATCGGCCAAGACGCAGAAAGAACTGCTGAAAAAACTCCATCAAAACATTGAGGAATACCGGGATGTGGATCTGTGCGAGAACAGCAAAATGTCCTTGGGAGAATGGCTGGACCGCTGGCTGGAGGAGTATGTCGCCCCATCGGTGCGGCCCTCCACCCTGGAGGGATATCGAGGATACATCCAACGAAACATCAAGCCACACCTGGGGGATAAGCCGGT
>NZ_NFMA01000061.1 GCF_002161175.1 Flavonifractor sp. An100
AAAGCCAGGGTATGACTATGAAGGGGTGGTAACTCTCAAAATTATGATGCGGTTAACAATGAATACAGCGGCAGGCCGGAGTGCCTAAATGATAACAGTTTGATAACTATGCGCCGAGATACTAGCTATTTCCTGTTTCTGTGGTATGTTGTGTCGTTGAAAAGGAGGCGGCACACATGAGAGACACCCTGGAGAATCTGTACTTTGGAAAAATCACACCCAATGAGCAAGACATCACACCAGGTTCGGTCCTGGCAGATGCTATGGGCCGGGCGGAACAGTGCGAGGAGAGGCTCACTGCCCGGCTGGAAGGGGAGGAGAAGACTCTGCTGCTCCGGCTCCTCAACGCCGAGAACGAGATCAGCAGCACCATGGCTCTGGAGAATTTTATCCTGGGTTTCCGGCTGGGGATGAGAATCGCTATCGACTCCTTGGACGAGGATGACGGGAGCCTGACTATGAACCGAGAGGAGGGATGAACTATGGGAAAGAGACGGCCGTCCGGCGACGGCATGGTGCGGAAACGGGAGGACGGACGGTGGGAAGGCCGCATCGTCATCGGTCACAAGGACAACGGAGAGCCCATCTTCCGGTATGTATCGGCCAAGACACAAAAGGATCTGCTGAAAAAACTCCATCAGAATATCGAGGAGTACCGGGATGTGAATCTGTGTGAGGACAGCAAGATGTCCCTGAGGGAATGGCTGGACCGCTGGCTGGAGGAGTATGTCGCCCCATCGGTGCGGCCCTCCACCCTGGAGGGATATCGAGGATACATCCAACGAAACATCAAGCCACACCTGGGGGATAAGCCGGT
>NZ_NFMA01000062.1 GCF_002161175.1 Flavonifractor sp. An100
ACTAGCTTGCCGCCTACCGGGTTGACCTGTTTGTCGATGCGGAGCTTTCCGGTGGCGAAGTCCAGGTCCTCCCAGCGAAGGGCCAGCAGTTCCCCCCGGCGCATTCCGGTGGTCAGCTCGAGAAGGAACAGCTCGTACATCCCCTCCGCTTTGGACTGAATGAGGAACCGCTGAATCTCATCCTGGGTCAGAATTTTCATCTCTTTGCCCTTCAGGGGCGGCAGCTTGCATCCGATGGCCGGGTTGCTGTGGACCAGCCGCTCCTCCACTGCCTTGTCCAGTGCCATCTGGCAGACAGCGTAGCAGCTTCGCACTGAGCGGTCTGACAGCCCCTTTCCGCATTTGTCTACATTGGTCATCCGACCGGCTTCTTTCATGCTGCGGAAGAAGGTCTGGAGATCTGCCTGGGTCAGCTTGTTCAGAGGGATGTCTCCCACGCCGGGGATCAGGCGGTTGCAGATCCATCCCTCGTAACTAAGTTGTGTGCTTTGCCGCAGCTTCGGTTTGGAGAAGTTCTGGCACCAGTACTCTAACCAGTCCCCGAACCGCATCTCAGGCCGGACTTGAACAGGGCGGAAGCCGCCGCACTGCTCTTTCAGCTTCTTCAGCTTTTCCGCGCACTCCCGCTTCGTCTTTGCC
>NZ_NFMA01000063.1 GCF_002161175.1 Flavonifractor sp. An100
TTTCTGCAAAGCTCCGGTTTCCGCTTCACAGCGTTTCTGTCGGACGCATTTGGCGCTTCCGGGCGAAACATCATCCGTCATCTCATGGAATACGGAAATATTTCGCGGGAAGCTCTGGACCGGTGCCTGAAAACGCAGACCCGGAAACGTATCGACGAAATACTGATTGCCTTGAACGGTTCGCTCTCGGAGCACCAGCGCGGCTTTCTTCGCATGATATTTGGGCACTTGGAAGCGCTTGAACAGCACCGCCATACTGTGGAGGACGCTATTACGAAAGAGATCACAAAGCACGAAGAGGCATTGAGCCTCCTGTGCTCCATACCAGGCATTGATGTAACTGCGGCAGCAGCCATTATCGCGGAGATTGGTACCGATATGAGTGCCTTTCCGGATTCCCAGCATATATGCTCCTGGGCTGGTTTGAGTCCCGGTAACAACGAGAGTGCCGGAAAACGCAAGAGTGCTCACATTAACAAAGGTAATCCGTATCTGAAGAGTATGCTCTGCGAGGTGGGATGGGTCATCTCCGGAAAACGAAGCTTGTACCTCTCCGGTTGGTACTGGAGGATAAAACAGCGGAAGGGCGCTAAACGTGCAACGATTGCTTTGGCTCGCAAACTGCTGGC
>NZ_NFMA01000064.1 GCF_002161175.1 Flavonifractor sp. An100
GTTGGGGGACGGATGGCTCATCAAAGACGTACTCCCGTTCCTCCGGGGGCTCCTCGGGCAGCGGGGGCCGCTCCTCCTCCCAGGGCGGTGCGTCCTCCACGACAGCCGGCCCCAACGGCCCCGGCTGTCGTGGAGGACGCACCGCCCTGGGAGGAGGAGCGGCCCCCGCTGCCCGAGGAGCCCCCGGAGGAACGGGAGTACGTCTTTGATGAGCCATCCGTCCCCCAACAGCCAAAGGCAGAGCGGCCCGCTCCGGCTGCCCCGTCTGCGGCTCAGCCTCCCGCTGCCGCAGGTGACCAGGCCTTCTGGCCCTCCTTTGTGGCAGGCCTGCGGGGCAAGGTTCCCCCTTCGGTCACCCCCTACCTGAATAACCCCGCCAAGGTCACCGGGGTGTGGCAGAACGGCAAGCTCACCCTGTGGGTGGACAGCGAGTTTACCCGCTCTATGCTCAATAAACCCGCTGTATTGTCCGGACTGACCCAGGCGGCGGCTGCCGCCTTTGGGGGTGAGCCCCGGGTCAGCGTGGTCACCGGAAAGGCCCCCGTCCCTATCCCCCAGGCTCCGGC
>NZ_NFMA01000065.1 GCF_002161175.1 Flavonifractor sp. An100
ACGAGTAGCAAAGTTCGGATACCCACCCGGGCAATTCCCAGCCTGCATAATTCAGGGAGGGATTTGATGCAAGACATATTGACCTGCGCCATGGGACTGGATATTCATCGTGACGTTATCGTTGCCTGTCTTGCCAAAGGTGAGCTGGGCACCGATCCGGAAATCGAGATTCGCTCCTTCAGCACACTTATCCCGGAAATGCGGAAACTGCGGGATTGGGTGTTGGAAGCAGAGTGCCGCTATGTCGCTATGGAGAGCACCGGGATCTACTGGCAGCCTATTTACGAAATGCTGGAGCCATGTTTTGATGGGCAGATCAGCATTCTGGTCGTGAATGCCCGCCACATGAAGAATGTGCCTGGGCGTAAAACGGATATGCGGGACGCACAATGGATCGCCACATTACTCCGTGCCGGATTACTAAAGGGAAGTTTTATCCCAGATAAGACCTTCCGGGAACTGCGGCATCTGACCCGGTATCGTAAGAGCATCGTTCGCGACATTACCGCCCAAAAGAATCGCAT
>NZ_NFMA01000066.1 GCF_002161175.1 Flavonifractor sp. An100
TCCTCGCCCTACTTAGATGTTTCAGTTCAGGCGGTTCCCCACGTACGCCTATTTGATTCAACGCACGCTGACAGAGTATTGCTCTGCCGGGTTTCCCCATTCGGAAATCTGCGGATCAAAGCTTATGTGCAGCTCCCCGCAGCTTATCGCAGCTTGTCACGTCCTTCATCGGCTCTTGATGCCAAGGCATTCCCCTTGCGCTCTTATTAGCTTGACCTATCGATCTTTACGATCGCTTGGTTCTCAAGAATTATGCAGGCCTCAGTTCGGTTTCATTGTAGTTTTTGTTACCCTATTTTATAAAGTCCACAAAAAAACTTTGTTACCTCTCTGTTGCTTGCTCGCAATTTCTTGCTTGCTTCACTGTTCAGTTTTCAAGGTGCAGATCTCTGACCCTTTTCAAGGTCAGATTGAAATGCTCACTCTGTTGAGTAAACACTTCAATCTAATCTTGTGGTGGAGATAAGCGGAATCGAACCGCTGGCCTCCTGCTTGCAAGGCAGGCGCTCTCCCAGCTG
>NZ_NFMA01000007.1 GCF_002161175.1 Flavonifractor sp. An100
AGGAGGGGGAGTTTATCTCCCGTTTGGAGTACAGCGGGGCTCCCACTCAGATCACCGCGCACATTTTCGGAAATAGGGGCGAGTGGAGCACCACCTGGTCTCCCTCCGGGGCCCTTTTTCCTCTCCATTGTTTCAGTTCCTGGGGACCACCTTTTCCTCCAGCCAGGCAAGCAGGTCCTCCATTACCTCCTGACGGTTCACCTCGTTGAGCATCTCGTGGCGTCCCTCGGGATAGAGCTTCATGGTCACGTCCCGACAGCCGGCCTGACGGAACAGCTTCACCACTCGCTCCACCCCCTTGCCCATGCTCCCCACCGGGTCGTGGTCGCCAGAGAAGAAGTAGACGGGGGTGTCCCGGTCCATTCGTCTCAGATTGTCGAGCTTCCCAATGAACTGAATGCCCCCCAGCATATCCCGGAACATGGACACTGTGGGGTGGAAGGAGCACAGGGGGTCCTTTCCTGCCGCCTGCACCATCTCCCGGTCCCGGCCCAGCCAGCTTCCAGTGTGGGGATCTCCCCGGAAAAAGCGGTTGTAGCCCCCAAGAGAGAGATTGTATACCAGATCACTGACGTACTCCGGTCCCCGAAGGGCACACAGCAGCTCCGCCAGGGCTTTGCCTCCGGCCACCAGGGGTGCCTTCTCCTGTCCGGTGCCAGACAGCACCACCCCATCCAGAGTGCCGGGGTATTGGATCAGGTAGGTCCGGGTGAGGAAGGAACCCATGGAATGGCCCAGCATCACATAGGGCACTCCGGGGTGTCTCTCCCCCTCCAGCTCCCGCAGGCGGTGGATGTCCCGCACCAGGAGGTTCCAGCCGCCCTTGGGGGCAAAGTAGCCATATTTCCCGTCGTCCACCGTCCGGCCGTGGCCCAGATGGTCCTCGCCGCACACCACAAACCCGTGCTGGAGCAAGAAGTCCGCCACATGGCTATACCGGCCGATATGCTCGGCCACCCCGTGGACAATCTGCACCACCCCCCGGATCTCTCCCTGGGGCAGCCACTCCACGGCGTGGATGGTGTGGATACCGTCTTCAGACGGATAGTTCAGCTCTCTAGCCTGGCCCATGGTCGTTCCTCCCTTGCCAGATGAATTTTCCCCATCGCTATTCTTATGCCCAGTTTACCCTTGTGTCATCCTCCGGTCAAGAGGGCCATTACATTCGCTCCAGCACACTGCGAATGGCACGGGTGTGGAGGGCGGCGTCCTGGGCTAGCTCCTGACAAAGCTCCCGGAGGGTCTCCTCCTCCAGGGCCTCCGCGGCGGTCCGGCAGGCCTTCTGCCACCCCTCCTCCCACAAATACTGCTCCCGCAGCACCCGGTCCAAAGGTCCGCTCTTTCCTCCCTGGCCCCGCCCTGTGGGCAGAGTGCAGTGCTCCCCTGTCTCCAGAAAATAGGCCGCCGACAGTCTACGCAAGGCGGTGCGGTGATCGGCGGTCATCTGGGCCAGCATCCGGTATCTTCCCCCTGTGCGCCGGACCAGCTGCCCTCCTGCTGCCGCCCCCTCCCAGGCCAGTGCCAACAGCTTCTTGAGGATTTGTTGGGTCTGTGTCCCGTCCCCGTTCTCCTGCTCCTGGCTAGACTGCTCCTGGGGGGACTGCTGAGGCCCCCCCTGCTTTTCACCCTGTGCCTTTTTCTCCCCGGATACCCCCTCTTGGGACGGTGCCACCTGAATGGGGCTGTCCGTCCGCCCCTCCATGACCCGCTCCCACACCCGGCGAAATACCTCCGGGTCCAGCTGTTCCATGCTCCAATCCGGCTGTTCCTGCATAATTGTTCCCCCTTTTCCTGGATTTCAGTTCCCTTCATTCTATGCGCTTTGGGGAAAAATGTCCCAAACCCTTGCCTTTGTCCCCCGGTTATGCTAAAATTCTCAGGTATTTTTGAAAAAAGGAGCAACTGATCATGGCCCCCGAAGATCATAACGAATATATCATCCGTACCATCAACACCCCCCATCAATTCGCCTACGAGAGCGGCATCCGGGTTCTGGAAGTGGAGCCGAGCTATGCCAAAGGCGTGTTGGAAGTAGGTCCTAACAGCATCAATCCCCACGGCAACGTCCACGGCGGCGCTCTTGCCACGCTGGCCGATACGGTAGGCGGCTGCTGTGCCTGCTCAGAAGGCGGCTCCTGTGTCACCGCCAACTGCTCCATGGAATTTTTGCGTCCGGCCAGCGGTGCGCGGATTTATTGTGAAGCCACCCCCAAGAAGCTGGGACGTACTCTGTCGGTCATCCAGGTGGTGATGACCAACGAGGAGCAGAAAGTGGTCGCCACTGCCACCTATACGTTTTTTATGTTTCAAACCGAAGGAAACCCCTCTTTTCCCCCAAAACGGCCTTGACAAGGCCATTCGTGCGTGATAAGATACATGCACTTCCAAGTGAATATTGGATAGAGGCGCGGTGTACATGCGTACCGATGGACAAGGCCAGGCAGCCGTCCGTCGGGAGAGGGTCTACCGCCGAAGGTTCCCCGGCCTGCCTGGGTCTGGGTTCCTGGGTCGTAGGAGAATATCCTGCGGACTGTCACAACTTTGTGGAGCGCTATCCTGAACTTCCCCCCATATCCGTGGGGGAGGAGTATCTGGTCTGCCATGGGCGCTTCGCGTTCATGGCTTTTTTGCGCGCTGCCGGGGATCTGCTTCCCCAAAGAATGTATGGAGGGAAATGTTATGAGAGCAAATCGATCCTGGCCGGCGCGGCTCATCCTGATTTTGATGATGCTGCTGGCCCTGTCCGTCCCCGCCTTTGCCGCCGGTGCCGACCCCACCGAGGAGACGGGTACCAAGATGATCACCTGCCCGGACTGCGGCGGAGTTGGGGCCTGCATGGAGTGCTACGGTCTTGATCCGGAGTGCGCCGTCTGCGGTGGAGCCAACGTCTGCGCCACCTGTGAGGGAACGGGCTATGTCCCCTCTCCCAGCCACTTTTTCAACACCCCCTTGTCCCTGCTGCCCCCTGTCATCGCCATTGCCCTGGCCCTGATCACTAAGGAGGTTTACTCCTCCCTGTTTATCGGTATCGTGGTGGGTGGCCTGCTCTACTCCAACTTCTCCTTTGAGGGCACCCTGCTTCACGTGTTCAACGACGGCATTGTCTCGGTGCTGTCCGACAGCTACAACGTGGGCATTCTCATCTTCCTGGTAGTGCTGGGTACCCTGGTGTCCCTGATGAACAAGGCCGGCGCCTCCGCTGCCTTTGGCCGTTGGGCCCAGACCAACATCAAGACCCGGGCGGGAGCCCAGCTGGCCTCCATTGTGCTGGGCTGCCTCATTTTCATCGACGACTACTTCAACTGCCTGACGGTAGGCTCGGTGATGCGGCCCATTACCGATCAGCACCAGGTCTCCCGGGCCAAGCTGGCCTACATCATCGATGCCACCGCCGCCCCGGTGTGCATCATCGCCCCCATCTCCTCCTGGGCCGCCGCTGTGGCCAGCTTCGCCGAGGAGGGCCAGGGCCTGAACCTGTTCATCCGGGCCATCCCCTACAACTTCTATGCCCTGTTCACCATCGTGATGATGTTTGGGCTGGTCCTGATGAAGGTGGACTTCGGCCCCATGGCCAAGTTTGAACGCAACGCTGTGGAAAAGGGCGATCTCTTCTCCGGCTCCAACCCCTACGCCATGCTGGACGAGGAGATCGACGAGAGCAAGGGCAAGGTCATCGACCTGGTGCTGCCCATCCTGGTGCTGGTGGTGTGCTGCGTCATCGGCATGATCTACTCCGGCGGCTTCTTCTCCGGGGAAAATTTCGTCACCGCCTTCTCCAACTCCGACGCCTCGGTGGGCCTGATGCTGGGCTCCGCCTTCGGCCTGGTCTTTGCCCTGATCTACTACACCGCCCGCCGCTCCATGGCCTTTAAGGACATGATGGCCAGCATCCCCGACGGCTTCAAGGCCATGGTCCCCGCCATTCTCATCCTCACCTTTGCCTGGAGCCTGAAGGCCATGACCGACTCCCTGGGCGCCAAGTACTTTGTACGGGACTTCGTCCGCAGCGCCGAGCACCTGCAAATGTTCCTGCCCGTCATCGTCTTTGTCATCGGCTGCCTGCTGGCCTTCGCCACCGGCACCTCCTGGGGCACCTTCGGTATTCTGATCCCCATTGTGCAAAACGTATTCTCCATGGATGACCCTCTGGCCATCATCTGCATCTCCGCCTGCATGGCCGGCGCGGTGTGCGGCGACCACTGCTCCCCCATCTCCGACACCACCATTATGGCCTCTGCGGGCGCCCAGTGCGACCATGTCAACCATGTCTCCACCCAGCTGCCCTACGCCATCTCCTGTGCGGCCATCGCTGGATGTGCCTACCTATTAGCCGGCATTCTGGCCAGCCAGGGCCTGCCCGGCATTATTGCCCTGCCGGTGGGCATTGTGGCTTTGCTGGGCTTCCTGGTGGTCATGAAGAACCACCAGACCACCTGATTTTTTCTCTTCGTCCCCGGTACCGGCCCTTTTCAGGGCCGGTACCTGTTTTTCTCTTTCCCGTTGACTTCCCTGCCCAGCCTCGTCATAATAAAATTACCCACCCCGATTTGGAAGGATGATTGCATCATGGAATTTTACGGCACCATAGGTCATGCCTGCAGCAGCCGGGATATGCTGGTCTCCCTGTTCCAGGCCGGTATGACCGGTGTGCGGCTGAACCTGTCCCACACCAATTTGCAGGCCTGCACTCCTCTACTCCAGGAAGTTCTCCACCCCGCCGCCCGCCAAGGAGGTGTGTCGGATCCCCACCTGATCATTGACCTCCAGGGGCCGGAGCTGCGAATTGGCCAGCTGCCCGGCACCATCTCCCTGGAGGAGGGAGAGGATATTTTGCTGGGAGACGGCGGCGTTCCCGTCCCTGCTGCCGTGGTGTCTGCCTCCAAGCCGGGGCAAAAAATCGCCATCGACGACAGTGCCCTTCTGTTACAGGTGCGCAAAAACAGCCCTTCGGTGCTGTTATGCCGGGTGATTCGGGGGGGCATTCTCCGCAGCCGGAAGAGTCTGGCTCTGCTGGGCTGTTCTCTGGACACCCCCGCCCTCACCCCGGAGGACCTGGAAAATCTGGATCTGGCCGGCGAGCTTGGAGTTACCCATATTTTGCAGCCCTTTGTCCGGGGCAAGGAGGATGTGGACACTCTGCGTCAGGCCCTGAACCAGCGGGGGCTGGACCACGTTCAGATCATGGCGAAGATCGAAAACCGCGCCGGGGTGGAGCACCTGGACGAGATCATGGCCGCCGCGGACCAGATCTGCATTGCCCGGGGGGATCTGGGCAACTCCATGCCTCTGTCTCACCTGCCCCGGGTCCAGAAGGACATCTCCCGCCGGTGCCGCAAGGCGGGGGTCCCCTTCTGCCTGGTCACCCAGCTGCTGTGGTCCATGGAGCAGCGCCCCGTGCCGACCCGGGCAGAGGTGAGTGATATTTATAATGGTGTACTGGACGGGGCCTCCTCTCTCATGCTCACGGGGGAGACCGCCGTGGGCAAATATCCCGTCCAGGCCATGGAGTACCTGGTGAACACCGCCCGCCAGGCCATGGAGGACGGGGCAGAGGAGTGACCGCTGCTGCCTCTGTCCGCCTCTGTATGGGCACTCCCGTCCTCCGGTCCGGCCCTTCCCTGCCGCCGGCCGGATGGGAGGGTTTTTCTTGTCCCCCAGGGGGAAGACTGGTATACTAAAGGAAAGAACGCCGCCCGGAGGGCGGACAACGGGAGGACACCCAGATGAACAAACTCATGGTCCTGGACGGCAACTCTCTGGTCAACCGCGCCTTTTACGGCGTCAGCCAGAACTTGACCACCCGCTCCGGCCAGCCTACCAACGCTATTTTTGGTTTTCTGAACATTTTAAATAAACTCCTGGAGGAGGAGAACCCCCAGGCTCTGTGCGTCACTTTTGACCGGAAGGCCCCCACCTTCCGCCACCTGGCCTACGAGGGCTACAAGGCCACCCGAAAGGGGATGCCCGACGAGCTGGCCAGCCAGATGCCTTTATTAAAGGATGTCCTCTCGGCCATGAACATCCCCATGTACGAGCTGGACGGCTGGGAGGCCGACGACCTCATCGGCACCATCGCCCGGCTGGACACCCAGGAGGGCTGGAACACGGTGGTGGTTACCGGAGACAAGGACTCCCTCCAACTGGTCACCGATGCCACCACCGTCAAGCTGGTGTCCACCCGCATGGGTCGCACCACCACTAAGGATATGACCCCCGAGGCCTTCCGGGAGGAGTACGGCTTCGACCCCATCCACATCATCGACCTAAAAGCCCTCATGGGGGACGCCAGTGACAACATCCCCGGTGTGAAGGGGGTGGGGGAAAAGACGGCCATGGCCCTGGTGGGCCGGTACGGCTCCATCGACAATTTATATGCCGCCATGCCGGACATTGAGATGGCCCCCGGCACCCCCGCCAAGCCAGGAGTGGTCAAGAAGCTCACGGAGGGGGAGGACCAGGCCCGGATGTCCTACGACCTGGCCACCATCCATACCGACGCCCCCATCTCCTTCCACCCCCAGGACAACCTGCGCCGGGAGGTGGACAATGCCCGACTCTACCAGCTGTTTTTGGACCTGGAATTTGCCAAGCTCATCGACCGCTACCACCTCACCGCCCCCCAGGGGGAGGGCGCACCCCAGGAGCAGGCGGCGGAGGACACCTGCACCAGCGAGGTGGTGGAGTCCACCCAGCGGCTGGAGGAGCTGCTGGCACTGTGGCGGGAGCAGCCCTGTGTGGCGGTTCTTCCCCTCCCCTCGCTGGACGTGGTGTGTGTAGAATACACCCCGAAGAAGGGCCACAGCCACGCCGCCCTCCTGATGTCCAGCCAGTTGGAGGATTATTCCCATGCTTTGGAATCCCTCTTTGCGCCCGATATCCCCAAGGTGGTCCACGGCTCCAAGGAGCTGTGCCGCGCCCTGCTCTCTGAGGGTATTGACCCGGCGGGCATTCTCTTTGACACCGAGGTGGCCGCCTACCTGCTGGCCCCCACCGACGGCAGCTATGACCTGGAAAAGCTGGGCCTGACCTACTATAACCAGGAGTTCCCCAAGGCCGCCGCCTACCTCACCGACGGGGCCTTCGGCCCTCTGGCCGACCCCGCCGCTCCCACCGCCGCCCTGGTCTCCCACACCGGCCTCATCGGCCGTCTCTACGCCACCCTGTCCCAGCGCCTGGAGGAGCTGGGAATGGATAAGCTCTACCGCGAGGTGGAGCTCCCCCTGTGCCCGGTGCTGGCGGAGATGGAACAGGCGGGCTTCCGCATTGACCGGGGGGCCCTGGCCGCCTTTGGGGAGATGCTCTCCGGGCGCATTGACCGCTGCCAGGGCGAGATCTACCGCCTGGCGGGGGAGGAGTTCAACATCAACTCCACCCAACAGCTGGGCCGCATCCTCTTTGACCAGCTGGGCCTGCCCCCGGTGAAGAAGACCAAAACGGGCTACTCCACCAACGCCGACGTGCTGGACAAGCTCCGGGGCCGCCATCCCATCATTGAGGAAATTTTGGAGTACCGCCAGCTGACCAAGCTGAAATCCACCTACGTGGACGGCCTGGACAAGGTCATCCCCCCCGACGGCCGCATCCACACCTCCTTCCAGAACACCGTCACCGCCACCGGACGGCTGAGCTCCACCGAGCCCAACCTGCAAAACATTCCGGTGCGTACCGAGCTGGGGGCGGAGCTGCGGAAGATGTTTGTGGCCGAGGAGGGCAATGTGCTGGTGGATGCCGACTACTCCCAGATTGAGCTTCGGCTGCTCTCCTGCATGGCGGGGGACCAGGCCATGATCGACGGCTTCAACTCCGGGGCAGACATCCACACCATTACCGCTTCCCAGGTCTTCGGGGTGCCCCAGGAGGAGGTCACCCCCCTCATGCGCCGCAGCGCCAAGGCGGTGAACTTTGGCATCGTATACGGCATCTCCCCCTTCTCCCTGTCCCAGGACATTGGGGTCACCGTGGCCCAGGCCAAGGAGTATATGGACAAATATTTTGCCCACTACGCTGGGGTCCGCTCCTATATGGACGCCGTGGTGGAGCAGGCCAAAAAGGATGGCTACGTCTCCACCCTCTTCTCCCGCCGCCGCTGGGTGCCCGAGCTGAAATCTTCCAACTTCAATACCCGCTCCTTCGGGGAGCGGGTGGCCCTCAACGCCCCCATTCAGGGCACCGCCGCCGACATCATCAAGCTGGCCATGATCCGGGTGCGAAACCGCCTGAAGGCCGAGGGACTCCGGGGCAGGCTGGTCCTCCAGGTCCACGACGAGCTCATCGTGGAGTGCCCCCGGGAGGAGTCGGAGCTGGTGCAGCGGCTGGTGAAGGAGGAGATGGAGGGCACGGTTTCCCTCCCGGTGGCTCTGGTGGCGGACACCTCCGCCGGGCAGAGCTGGGCGGACGCCCACTGATCCCCTCCCCTTTGTTTCGTTCCTACCCACCTGTGGAGAATCGTGAAAAGGAGGCTGTCCCATGTCCGTTGTGAAGACCCTGCTGCGCCGGGCGGACCACTGCGTCCGCCAATCCACCTGGAAGGACCTGGCCCTTATCAAGCTGTGTCTGGCAGCCTTGGGCATGCTGCTGGGGCTGGCCGTCTCTCCCCGGAAGAAAAAGCCCGCCACCCTGGCGGCGGGACTGGTCTTTGTCCCCACCTACCTGCTCCTTCTGGCCCGCTACCTCCCCCTCCTCCTCTGGGCGGGGACGGAGGAGCCGGAGGACTGACATCCCGATTCCCTCTCTGGCCCCGGACCGTGGTCCGGGGCCCTTCTTTTTGCCGTCTGTCCTTCCCAGGCGACCACCTGTCTCCCTGTCCTTGCCCTCACCCACTCCCCATGGTAAGCTCAGGATGTACAAATCTGTCCCCGCTGGAAGGAACCCCCCCTGGTTTTTCAGGGCAAGGTACCCGCCATCTGGTGGAGACTCACCACCGATTAAAATATACCTGAGAGGAGGCCGCTCCATGTCCATCCCCATCACCGCCGCCCGGATGTGGCTCACCCGGGGAACCTCCCCCTTCCGCTTCACCCCCCACTACGACCAGCCCCTTCCCCTGGAGGGTGCCCGGCCCCTGGGACTCTACGTCCACATTCCCTTCTGCCGCACCCTGTGCCCCTTCTGCCCCTACTGCAAGGTGGTCTTTGAGGAGGAGCTGGCCCAGGCCTACCTGAACGGCCTTTTAAACGAAATCCACCTGGTGGGCAGCCAGTGGGCGGGGCGGCGGGAGGTGACCAGCCTCTACTTTGGGGGCGGCTCCCCCGCCCTTTTGGCCTCCCGTCTGGGGGAGGTGATCGCCGCCTTGGAGGAGCACTTCATCATCACCGACGGCATCGGGGTGGAGTTCCACCCACGGGACGTCACCCCGGACACCCTGTCCCTCCTCCAAGGGGCCGGAGTGACCCGCATCTGCATCGGCGTACAGTCCTTCCAGCCCCTGTCCCTCCAGAGCCTTTGCCGGGAGCGGCCCGACCCCCAGATTTTGGGTCAGACTTTGGCCGCTGTTCCCTTCCACACCGTGTCCGCCGACTTCATCTTTGCCCTACCGGGGCAAACCTTTGACCACCTGCGCCGGGACATTCTCCTGGCCGAGGAGATGGGGGCCAACCACCTGGCTTTCTACCCCTTCATTGACTTCTCCTTCACCCCCGGCCCCAGCCAAGCCCTGTCCAACGGGGAGAAACGGGCCCTTCTGGACCAGCTCACCGCCTTTCTTCGGGAGCGGGGCTATGTGCGGGACTCCATCTGGACCTTTGCCCGGCAGCCGGGCAAGGGCTACTCCTCCATGACCCGCACCCACTTTTTAGGCTTCGGCTGCTCCGCCACTACCCTCCTCCAGGGGCAGTTTAAGGTGAACACCTTCTCCATTTCCGCCTATTTGGAGCGCCTTTCCCAAGGAAAACTGCCTACCGCCCTCACTTGCCGCTTTACACCCAGGCAGCGGATGGTGTATGATTTGTTTTGGCGGGCCTACACCACCCGTATCTCCCCTTCGGAGTTTGAATCCTGCTTCGGCCGCTCCCTGGACGGGGCCTACGGCCTGGAGCTGCGCCTGGCTCAGGCCATGGGCTGGCTGCGCCGGGAGGGGGAGGACTGGGTGCTCACCGACCAGGGAGCCTTCCGCTTCCATGTCTTTGAGGGGTACTATACCCTATCCTACATCGACCGGATGTGGGGCCTTATGGGCCGGGAGGCCTTTCCCGCCGGAATGGACCTTTAGGAGTTGTTTTTATGTATTACGAGATCGTCCCCATGGACCGCAGCCATATCCCCCAGATCCTGACCCTGGAGCAGGCCTGCTTCTCCACCCCTTGGACGGCGACCATGCTCACCGACGCCCTCTTTGACCCCCAGGCCAGCTTCATTGTGGCTGAGGACGAGGAGGGAAACGTGCTGGGCTACGCCGGACTCCATGTGGTGGTGGATGAGGGGTATATCGACAACATCGCCGTGGAGCCCGACGCCCGGCGTCACGGGGTGGCCTCCGCCCTGCTGGATGTGTACTGCCGGTTTGGAGGGGCCAATCTGGCCTTTCTCACCTTGGAGGTCCGCTCCTCCAACGCCCCGGCCATCGCCCTGTATGAGAAGCATGGCTTCCAGCGGGCCGGCCTTCGGCCGGGCTACTACCAGCATCCCCGGGAGGATGCGGTGATCATGACCCGGGAGTTTGCCCGGGCGGAGGAGTGAGGGCTCCCGTTCTCTTTGAAATCCACAAGGCAGGTGTTACCATATGAATATTCTGGCCATTGAATCCTCCTGCGACGAGACCGCCGCCGCCGTGGTGCGGGACGGCCGGCAGGTGCTGTCCAACTGCGTCTCCTCCCAGATCGAGATGCACACCATCTACGGAGGGGTGGTGCCGGAGATCGCTTCCCGGAAGCATGTGGAGGCGGTGTCCGGCCTGGCCCAGCAGGCGGTGGAGCATGCGGGTCTCACCACCGCCGACCTGGACGCCCTGGCGGTGACCTATGCCCCCGGCCTCATCGGCGCGGTGCTGGTGGGGGTAAACTTTGCCAAGGGGGCGGCCATGGCCCTGGACCTCCCCCTCATCCCCGTCCACCACGTGCGGGGCCACATTGCCGCCAACTACATCACCCACCCCGACCTGGAGCCCCCCTTTGTGTGCCTGTGCGTCTCCGGGGGAACCACCGCCATTGTGGATGTTCAGGACTACACCCACATGGCCGTTCTGGGGGGCACCCGGGACGACGCGGCGGGGGAGTGCTTTGACAAGGTAGCCCGGGTGCTGGGCATTGGCTACCCCGGAGGCGGCCCTATGGACCGGCTGGCCGACGGCGGGGACGATAGCAAGTACGAGCTGCCCCGGGCCCATGTCAGCGGCCACGAGCTGGACATGTCCTTCTCCGGACTGAAAACTGCCAGCCTGAACCTCATTCACAACGCCCAACAGAAGGGGGAGGCGCTGGACCTGCCCTCCT
This sequence comes from Flavonifractor sp. An100, assembly GCF_002161175.1. GTDB lineage: Bacteria > Bacillota > Clostridia > Oscillospirales > Oscillospiraceae > Lawsonibacter. Next base: position 11,427 of record NZ_NFMA01000007.1, read on the forward strand.
TTGCCGCCAGCTTTGGCCGCGCGGTGAGCGAGTCCCTGGTGCCCCGGACCATCCACGCCGCCCGGATGCTGGGCTACGGCAAGGTGGCGGTGGCGGGGGGCGTGGCCGCCAACCGGCGCATCCGCTCCGACCTGGAGGCAGCCTGCCGCTCCGAGGGGTTCCGGCTGTACCTGCCCGAACTGCGCTACTGCGGGGACAACGGGGCCATGATCGGCTGCCAGGGCTACTATGAATTTCTGGCCGGCCACACCGCCGGGGCCGATTTGAACGCCTATGCCACCCGGGACATTGCCTTGGGATAAACCTATCTACCCTCCCTGTTTTTGCATTATGTCTCCTGGATTTTTCTTCCCTTTTACATGTATTTTATTTTCCAGGGGGCAAGGGTTCCCAAAATCCCCTACACATCCAAGTTTTCCACACTTCCTGTGGAAAACTTGGTGGAAAATGTGTATAACTTTTGGAAGGTACTGTTTCTGAACGCAATTATGTTAATCACCCCCTCCTTTTTTCCTCTTTGAGGCGACTGGATTTTCCGTAAAATTCTCTTGACAAACGTCTCCGGGAGTGGTAAGATTCTTCGGTACAACAAAGCAGGTACGGTTCCCCGTCCTCACCCCAGGCCAGAGCCAACGGGTCAACATGGAGATGCAGCCGCCGGAATACCGGCGTTGTTTTGCCGTGATACGGGAGCCTTGCCGGCTACCCGTATTTTTTATTTATGTCTGGAGGTGCTTTCCCATCGCTAACACAGGTCATCAAACCAACGAGGAAATCCGGGACAAGGAGGTCCGCCTGATCTCCGACTCCGGCGAACAGCTTGGCATCATGTCCTCCCAGCAGGCGTTGCAGCTGGCTGAGGAGCAGGGATTGGATCTGGTGAAAATCTCCCCCAATGCCGTCCCCCCCGTGTGCAAGCTCATGGACTACGGCAAGTATCGGTTCGAACAGACCAAGCGCGAGAAGGAAGCCCGCAAGAATCAGCGCGTGGTGGAGATCAAAGAGGTCCGGATGTCCCCCAGCATTGACGTCAACGACTTTAACGTCAAGCTGCGCAACGCGCAAAAGTTTTTGTCGGATGGCAACCGCTGCAAGGTCACGGTCCGGTTCCGTGGGCGCGAGATGGCCCACACCAACATCGGCCAGGATCTGCTGCTGAAGTTTGCCGAGGAGTGCGGCGAGGTCGCCGTGATGGACAAGAGCCCCAAGCTGGAAGGCCGGCACATGTCCATCTTCCTCTCCCCCAAGCCCGCGAAGGACGCGAAAAAGTAAGTAAAGGAGTTTATCTGTTATGCCGAAGATCAAGATCAAGACTCACAGCGGCGCCAAGAAGCGTTTTTCTCTCACCAAGACCGGTAAGGTCAAGCGCGCCATGACCAAGAAGCGTCACCTGCTCAACGGCCACGGCAAGACCACCAAGCTCAAGCGGGCTCTGCGCGGCACCACCTATGCCGACAAGACCAATGAGGCCGCCATCAAGCGCATGATCCTGTACAAGTAAGATAGAGGGAGGAACGAACAATGGCACGTGTGAAAGGCGCGATGATGACGCGCAAGAGAAGAAATAAGATCCTCAAGCTGGCCAAGGGCTACTGGGGTTCCAAGTCCAAGCACTACAAGATGGCCAACCAGGCCGTCATGAAGTCCGGCGTTTACGCCTATACCGGCCGCAAGCTGAAGAAGCGCGACTTCCGTCAGCTGTGGATCACCCGGATCAATGCCGCCTGCAAGCTCAACGGTATGAACTACTCCACCTTCATGAACGGTCTGAAGAAGTCCGGCATCGTCATCAACCGCAAGATGCTCTCCGAGCTGGCTGTCAACGACAAGGCTGCCTTCACTCAGCTCACCGAGACCGCCAAGAAGGCTCTGGCCTAAGTTTTTCCATCATTCAGGATAAAAAGCGCCCGTCCCCCGCGTATGCGGAGGACGGGCGTTTTCTTGTTCTCGTTTTAGCCAAGTGTGGTCTCCCGCCGTCCCTCCATCTGCTCCACCAGAGCGTCCAGACGGGTGGCAAACTGGGCCCGGACAAAGGCAGCCGCCTCCCCCTGGTCCCCGGAAAAGGCCGCCACAGGCACCCCCAGCGCCTGACCCAGACGGCGCTCCACCTCCTGGAGGGAGCCGCACCAGGGGCGGCAGGAGCGGTTATAGTGGACCAGCACCCCGTCCACCCCGTACCGGCGGCACACCGCCAGGCGCTGCTCCAGCCCCGTCTCCAGGGACACCCCGTTGATGGTGGAGCAGTAGGCCTGGATGAGGCCGTCCAGATTTTCGTAGCGAAAGCTCAGGGACTGGCTGATGGTGTCGGCCACCACCTGGATGCCCCGCTCCTCCAGCATGGGCAGCACCTCCCCCAGCACCGGCCAGCAGGGGGTGCCCTCCCAGTAGACCCGGAACCGGGCCCGCTCCAGAGGGAGAGGGGCACGCTGCTCCAGGCGCCGGGCCAGGGCCAACAGCTGTTCCTCCGTCTCCCGGCGGCAGCGCCCGGTGACCATCTGGGGCATGTAGTCAAAGACCTCCATGCTCCCCAGTGGGGCGGGACGGCGCCGGGCGGTGTCCAGCACCTGCTGCCAGGCATCTGCGCACCGGTTGGCTTGGCGGCACACCTGGTCGAAGGTATCCTCCTCCCAGCGCCGCCCGGTGAGCTCCTCCAGCCCCCGGATGGCCGCCCTCAGCTGTCCCCCCACGTAGGCGGTCACCTCCTCCCCGCCCTCCTGGGCGTAGGGGAAGTCTACCAGAAAGAGGGGGATATCCAGGGTCCGTGCCATAGCCTCATACCACTGCACCATCCCGGAGCAGATGTTGCTACAGCACAGCAGGGCGTCCGGCCTGGGCAACCCTCCTGACCGGGAGCTGTGGGCCATGGCCATCCCCATGCGCACATAGGAGCACAGGTCTCTGGCGTAGCCCAGCCCCTCCGCCGCCCAGCACAGCTCCTCCCCCTGGCCCCGGCCAGCGGCAGCCGCAGCCCCGCTCTCCGGGCAGTATACCGTCAGCCCCAGGGTCGCCGGGATCTCCAGGGGGAATTTGGTGGACATCCATACCACCCAGTCCCGCTCTGCCATCTTGCCTTCAGCTCCGGTTGGCCACCCGGCTCAGCTCCGCCATGGCCCCGTTCTTCTTGAGGATATACACCAGCACACAGGCGATGGCCGACCCGGTGACCGCCACCGTCATAAAGGGAACAAAGTAGGTAAATGGGCCGCAGGCCTTGCCCAGGAAGTAGTTGGCAATGGGGTAGGCCATGAGGACGGCCAGCACCCCGGTGCCCACCATCTCACCCAGGCATGCGGTCCAGATCTTGCCGAAGCGCTGGTAGAGAAGGCCCGCCAGCAGGGCTCCGCACAGGCTACCCGGGAAGGCCATAATGGTGCCAGTGCCCATCAAATTCCGGATGAGGCTGACGCAGAAGGCCATGCCAAGGGAGTACCAGGGGCCCAGAAACACGCCGGCGATCACATTGATGACGCTCTGAGTGGGGCAGCAGCGGGTAAAGCCCACCGGGATGGACAGCGAGCCGCCCAGCACCCCTACGGCGGTGAGAATCCCCGCCAGAGCCAGCCGTTTTACTTGATTGTGGTCTATTTTCATAAAAAACACCTCTCCAAAAGCATCCATGGGGGAACACCGCAAAAAAGCACAGCGATCTCCCCTCATCGGTCCGGCACCCATACCGTGGTCCGGACAGACAAACCAGGGTCTGGGGGAACTCCCCCAGTTCGGTCGAGGCTTACTGGCCTCCTCTCACGCCGGAACACGGCTTCCCATCGCTGCTTATTCTGGCACAGAGCCCAGGGCGCTCCCCCTCGGCCTGCTCCCGGCTCAACGTCCGGGCTGCCTGCGGTGTCCCTCACATCCTTTCGAAGAAGTGTGGTCAATGAAAAAAACGGGGCTGCCCCCATGGGCAGCCCCGTAGTACACACAGCTTTCTAACTACCTACGGTGGCATTACCCACATCAGGTTGGAGGGTCGAAGCGCGTTAGCTTCCTCTCAGCCCGCTCCCTGCGTGCTCCCCTGTTTTTCGCTGTTATCATACGCCTTTCCCGGCCCGTTGTCAATCCCCTTCGGGGAGAGCCTTGCTCTCCTCCAGGATATCCATAAACTCCTTGCCGGTGATGGTCTCGTGGTCGTAGAGGTATTGAGCCAGCTGGTGGAGCTTGGCCTCGTTAACCTTCAGAATGGACAGGGCCTTCTGTCGCTGCTCCTCCACCAGCTCCATCACCTTCTGGTCCACCTTGCTCTGGGTCTCGGGGGAGCAGGCTAGAGAGGCGTCGCCCCCCAGATACTGGTTGGACACGGTCTCCAGGGCCACCATACCGAACTCCTGGCTCATACCAAACCGGGACACCATGGACCGGGCCAGCTTGGTGGCCTGTTCAATGTCGTTGGAGGCGCCGGTGGTAATGGAGTGGAAGATGAGCTCCTCGGCAGCCCGGCCGCCGGTGTAGGTGCAGATCTTGTTGAGCAGTTCCTCCTTGGACATGAGGAAGTGGTCCCCGTCGTCCACCTGGAGGGTGTAACCCAGAGCGCCAGAGGTGCGGGGGATAATGGTGATCTTCTGCACAGGGGCGGAGTGGCTCTGCATGGCCGCCACCAGGGCGTGGCCGATCTCGTGGTAGGCCACAATCTTCTTCTCTTGGTCGGAGAGGACCCGGCTCTTCTTTTGGTAGCCGGCGATGACCACCTCTACGCTCTCCTGCAAATCCTCCTGGGTGGCAAACTGCCGGCCGGAGCGTACCGCCCGCAGGGCGGCCTCGTTGACGATGTTGGCCAGCTCTGCGCCCGAGGCACCGGCGGCGGTCTTGGCGATGGGCTCAAAGTCCACATCCTCTGCCAGACGGATCTTCCGGGCGTGGACCTTTAAAATGTCAATGCGGCCCTGGAGATCGGGCAGCTCCACGGGGATGCGCCGGTCAAAACGGCCGGGGCGGAGCAGGGCGGGGTCCAGCGACTCGGGGCGGTTGGTGGCGGCCAGCACCACCACACCCTTAGAGCCGTCGAAGCCGTCCATCTCAGTGAGCAGTTGGTTCAGGGTCTGCTCCCGCTCGTCGTTGCCCATCATCTGGCCGTCCCGTTTTTTGCCGATGGTGTCGATCTCGTCAATGAACACAATGCAGGGGGCCTTTTCGTTGGCCTGCTTGAACAGGTCCCGGACCTTGGCCGCCCCCCGGCCCACGAACATCTCCACAAACTCGCTGCCCGCGATGGAGAAGAAGGGGACGTTGGCCTCTCCGGCCACCGCCTTGGCCAACAGCGTCTTGCCGGTGCCCGGAGGGCCCACCAGCAGGGCACCCTTGGGCAGCTTGGCTCCGATCTGGCGATACTTTTCTGGGTCGTGGAGGAAATCCACGATCTCCCGCAGCAGATCCTTGGCCTCCTCCTCGCCGGCCACATCGGAGAAGCGGATACCGGTGGAGGAGGGAACGTAGACCTTGGCTCCCGAGCCGCCTCCCATGCCGAACATCATGCCGTCGCTGCCGCCCATAGCCTTCTGCATCCGCTTGCGGATGAAGTAGCCGATGAGGAGGAAGGGCACCAGAGGCAGCACCCACCCCACCAGGATGGAGGTGAGCAGTCCGGGCTGAGTGTCAATGCGGTTGATGTCGCCGCCGTGGTCGTAGACCCGTTGGACCATATCGCTGTCGCTTTCAATGGCCACCGTCTTGTAGATGTTCTCCTTGGCCTTGTCGGTAAAGGTAATCTCTTCCCCTTCGATCTGAACCAGACCGATGTTGTCGTCATAGGTCATGGCCATAAAGGTGGAGTAGCTCACCTCCTGCACCGGCTTTTCCAATACGGCGGGAAAAAATGTCATGTTCAGTACCATTAAAAGGAGCATGCCAATGAGATAGTAGAATATCAGCGGTCGCTTGGAGGGCTTTTTTACTTCTTGCATCTCGTCTCATCCTTTTCTTCTAAAACTGAGGCAGCGGCCTCAGATTTGTTAAGGGGTTAATCATTATTCCAATCATATCGGCAAGGGGGAAAAAAGTCTACGAGAGTATATGAATAAATTGTAGCCATTTTGTGAACGCCTCAACCCCAGCATTGACAGCCCTACCTCCGGGCGGATAAAATGGGGCAAAAGGCTCAGGGGGCGAAGGCCGACCGGGCTGGGGGAGTGAAGGAAATGAAGCGATGGATTCTGGCAGCTATAATCTTGGGTGTGGCGCTGTGCACCTCCTGTGGACTGATCGGCAAGCCTGCGGACGTGTCCAGCACGGGCACCCGCCCTCCTACGGCTGGGGAGCTACTTACCCCACCGGATGAAAGCTCCTCCTCCAGTTCTGCTGAGGAGGAGGTCCCCCCTCCCGATGTGGAGGTGAGCGCCCGGTGGCGGGGGGAGTACCGCTATGACGCCCAGGTGCTGGGCCAGAGTCTGGCTCAGCTGGCACAGAACAACGACATGACCGTCCTGGGCCGCTGGCCGGATGGGCGGGAGTATGTGGGGACCGAGGACACCTGTCTGCTCTTCTCCGGTCCCGCCCCTCAGAGCGGGTCGGTGTGCGCGGCGGTGGCCCTGGACCTGCATCAGGAGACCACAGTGACCCAGTTGCAGGAGGAGTGGGGGGAGAGCCTGGTGTTCTCGGAAACCGACCTGGTGGCCGGTCCCTGCTGGAAGGTGACCGACGGGGAGATGACCTACCGCTTCCGCACCGACGCCACGGGGATGTCCTTGACTGCGGCGGGCTCGGGCGGCAATCTGGTGCTGTCCCGGGACGACCTGGTGCCCCAGCGGCCCAGTGCCGACTGGCTCATCCCGGCCCGGACCTGGAGCAGCTACTGGGTGGAGCAGCCCGGCTCCCAGTGGGACAGCCTTCTCACCTATGCCCAGGCTCTCTCCACCGGCAACACCCCCTCGGGAGCCACGGAACAGGCGGACGGGACCTATTTTGACCTCTTTTATGCCCTGCGTGGGGTGAAGGACCCCAGCACCGGGGTACAGTACCTGTCCTCGGGCGTGGAGGGGGACCCCTGGGACAGCGTGGTGGTCCCTGCCTCCCTGGTATTGGGCACCTCTCTGCCCATGGACGCGGACCAGGTGCTGCAAACCCTGGACACTCCCTACTACTGGGGATCCTTCAATCTGGTGGGCTACTGGTTCTATCTGGACCAGTACGCCGTCTGCCTCACCTCCGATCTCCAGGGCCAGGTGGGGCCGGAGAACTACTTCTACATCCGCTGGGGCGATAACGCGGGGTAATAATTTCCCTGTATTTTCGCTAGAAATCCGTCCCAGCCCTTGTAAACCCTTCCAAAAGGCAGTATAATAAAAGGAGCTCGGTTTTCCGGGCTCCTTTGTCACATCAGAAATACTTCAAGATATGGAGAGGATATATCCTATGGAACGCACCACCATCGCCGCCATTTTTGCCGACCAGCAGACCCTGGGCGGCCAGACCGTCACCGTCTGCGGCTGGGCCCGGACCATCCGGGACATGAAGACCTTCGGCTTTATCGAGCTCAACGACGGCTCCTGCTTTAAAAACCTCCAGGTGGTCATGGACGCAAACGTCCTGTCCAACTACAAGGAGATCGCCGGCCAGAACGTGGGGGCCGCCCTCATCGTCACCGGCCAGGTGATCCTCACTCCCGAGGCCAAACAGCCCCTGGAGGTAAAGGCCGCCACCATCGCCGTGGAGGGTCCTTCCGCCCCCGACTACCCCCTGCAAAAGAAGCGCCACAGCGTGGAGTTTTTGCGCACCATCCAGCACCTGCGCCCCCGCACCAACCTCTTCTCCGCCGCCTTCCGGGTGCGTTCCGTGGCCGCCCACGCCATCCACTGCTTCTTCCAGGACCGGGGCTTTGTCTACGTCCACACCCCCATCATCACCGCCTCCGACTGTGAGGGCGCCGGCGAGATGTTCCAGGTGACCACTCTGGACCTACAGAACGTGCCCAAGAACGAAGACGGCTCTGTGGACTACACCCAGGACTTCTTCGGCAAGCGGGCCAACCTCACCGTGTCCGGCCAGCTCAACTGTGAGAACTTCGCCATGGCCTTCGGCAACGTGTACACCTTCGGCCCCACCTTCCGGGCTGAAAACTCCAACACCGCCCGCCATGCCGCCGAGTTCTGGATGATCGAGCCTGAAATGGCCTTTGCCGACCTCACCGACTACATGGACGTGGCTGAGGACATGATCAAGTATATCATCAAGTTCGTCATGGAGCGCTGCCCCGACGAGATGAACTTCTTCAACTCCTTCGTGGACAAGGGCCTGAAGGAGCGGCTGGAGCATGTGGCCAACTCTGAGTTTGGCCGGGTGAGCTACACCGAGGCGGTGGAGATCCTCAAAAAGCACAACGACCAGTTTGACTACAAGGTGGAGTGGGGCTGTGACCTGCAAACTGAGCACGAGCGTTACCTCACCGAGCAGGTCTACAAGCGTCCTGTCTTCGTCACCGACTACCCCAAGGAGATCAAGGCCTTCTACATGCGCCTCAACGACGACGGCAAGACGGTGGCTGCCGCCGACTGCCTGGTCCCCGGCATCGGGGAGATCATCGGCGGGTCCCAGCGTGAGGAGCGCATCGACGTGCTGGAGGGCCGCATCAAGGAGCTGGGCATGAACCCCGACGACTACTGGTGGTACTGCGACCTGCGGCGCTATGGCTCCTGCCGCCACGCCGGCTACGGTCTGGGCTTTGAGCGTATGGTGATGTACCTCACCGGTATCAGCAACATCCGTGATGTGGAGCTCCACCCCAGAACGGTGGGCAACGCGGAGTTTTAAATTTAATTATGGAATGGCCCCCGGCGGAGAATCCGCCGGGGGCCATTTTCTCACCAATCGTGGCGCGCTGTGTCCATTCCGTTGGCATAAAAAGCAGCTACAATCCGCTCAATTTTTTGATAACATTCCCTGTCATTTAAGGCGGGGTCATTTAAAATCCCTTTGATCTTTTCTAATACACGCAGCGCATCCTGTTCTGCCTCATTTCTGGTTGCTTCCCAGGATTCATCCTTCAAATACTCTAACACCTTCCAGCCAATGGCCCGCGCATACAGTTCATCACGCACCGAATACTCCATCCGAACCCTCCTTATGGCCGTTATACCCGATATATCGGGAATATTCAAGATATCTTTCTCAAAATATAATGGAAATTGCAAGGAGGTGCTTCTTGTGATTTCCTATGCCCCGCTGTGGGAGACCATGCGGCGGAAACAGATAACGACTTATACTCTCATCAAGGATTATCATTTCAGTCGGGGAACCTTAGATTCTCTCAAGCAGGGTCGGAACATCTCAACGGCCACTTTGGATGACCTGTGTCGGATTTTGGACTGTCGTGTAGAGGATATCTTGGTTTATCTCCCAAAAGAACCATAACAAGGGCGGACGCCAAATGGCGTCCGCCCTTTTCTTTAAGGAATTTGGAACAGGTAGCTCACCTGGCTCCAGGTCTCTTCCACCAGGTGCCAGCTTGCCCTCACCTCATATACCTTCCCGTCCCCATTCTCCGGCACCAACAGGTCGTAGCCGGACAGGCTGTCCACCTGCACTGGCTCCTCCTGGGTTTCCTGGGAGGGAGACCAGACCCACACCGACAGCTCATCGGGCGGGACGGCAAACCGCAGCTCAAGCCCTTCCCCCGGCTGGACCGGAAGAACAGGCAGATCGGACCTCGCCAGAGGATGGGCGGCGTCGGCAATGGTACCCTCCATCTCCTCCCCGCCCAGCCATACAAACCAGGAGTAGGAGCCCAGACGGGCAGTCACCTCTTTGCCTCCGGGGATGGCTACCGTGAGGGCGGGGGGCTCATTCAGCTTGGGGTCGCCCACCGGCTCTCCCTCTCCCACCACCAAAAAGCCCCGGGCGGCGTTTCCTGTAGCGGGCGGGACCGTGTTCCATGTCTCGCTCACCTCATAGATCCCCCGAAAATCCTCCGGCAGGGGGATGGTCAGTTCACGCTTTCCTCCCCCCTCATAGAGGGACACCGGCTCCCCTCCGCTGTCCGGGGTGCAGGACACCCTCACATGGCCGGGAGCCACGGGGTAGGACAGGGTAAGGGTCTCCACTCCCGCCCGGACATACACCACCGGCTGACGGGAGCGGACATAGGGGGCGGTGGGGACGTCGCCGTCGGCGTTGAAGGTGGCGGTGGGGCTGGTCCAATGGACGCTCCAACAGCCCACAGAGGTCCCCTCTCTCCCTGCGGATACGGTGAGGGCAGGCGGACCGTCCAGGGCGTACCGAGGCCCGGTCCACCACCACGCCGCCCCCAGCAGCACCAGGGCGGCCAGTGCCAGGAGCACCACTCGTTTCTTCATGGAAGCGCCCTCCTTTCTCTCTTTCCCTCTAAGACGGAAAACGAGGGCAGCGGTTGCGCCGGCGAAAGAACTTATTTCACCCGGTTGACCAGGGGTTCCCCCGCCAGGTAGCGGCGCAGGTTATCCTGGGCCATGCGGATGCAGGTCTTACGGGTGATCTCCAGACGCATCCCGCCGGCCACGTGGGGGGTGATCAGCAGGTTGGGGATGTCCCACAGAGGGCTGTCCTCGGGCAGGGGCTCGGTCTCCACCACGTCCAGGGCGGCTCCCCACAGCTTGCCTCCCTCCATGGCCCGGACCAGGGCCTCCTGGTCCAGCACGGTGCCCCGGCCATCGCTGAGCAGGATGGCGTCGTCCTTCATCAACGCGATGCGTTCCTCATTCATCAGGTGGACCGTCTGGGGGGAGTGGGGCAGCACCAGAGCCACCACATCGGCCTGGGGCAGCAGGGTATCCAGCTCCTCCATGGGAAAGACCTGGTCAAAGCCCTCCACGTCTCCCGTTACCTTCCGCTTCACTCCCATGGTCTTAGCGCCCAGGCTTCGGCATCGGGCGGCAAAGTCGGAGCCGATGTGGCCGGCCCCCACTACCAACACCGTACTGCCAAATACCGCCTTCATGGCCCCCTCATCCTTCCACAGGTGGGCGCGCTGGTTATCCCGGTAGGTGGGCAGGCGGCGGCACAGGGCCAGAAGACTGGCCAGCATATGCTCGGCCACACTCAGGCTGTTGGAGCCGCTGGAGGAGGTAAACAGCGCCCCCTGGGGCAAAATTCCATCCCCCATGTACTCATCGGTCCCCGCCCACATGGTCTGAAACCACTTCAGATTTTTGGCCGTGGCCAAGTCCCGGGGCCGGGGCCAGCCGAAGATAATTGTGGCAGCGGCCAGCTGTTCGGGAGTAACCGTGCGCCGCCCGGCATAGACGTGGGTGGCCTGGGGAGCGATGGCTTCAAATTCCTGTTTTTCCTCCTCGTTCACCGGGAGCATGTTCAGAATGTAGTCGGACATGGGGCGTTCCCTCACTTTCGTTTGAATTGTCTCCATTATACTTCCCTCTCCGCCTGCTGGCAAGGCTCTGTCCTTCGCCTTTACTCGCCCCCAGATTTATGCTAAAATATTGGTTTAGATCGGTCAGACGAGGAGGTGCTCCCATGTCCATTTCTCTGGATACCCCGGTCATCCAGCTCCCCGGCGTGGGGGAGGCCCGGTCCAAAAAGCTGGAGAAGCTGGGCCTGACCCGCTGCGGCGATCTGCTGGCCTACTACCCCCGGGACTATGAGGACCGGCGGCAGATGTACACCATCCGCCAGGCTCCTCTGGAGGGGCGGGTGTGCATCCGGGCCATGGCCGCCGAGCACCCCCGCAAAGCCCGCATCCGAAAGGGACTGGAACTAGTGCAGCTGAAGGTGGTGGACCACACCGGCGCCCTCCACCTCACCTTCTTTAACCAGGGGTATGTGGAAAAGGCCCTCCGGGCGGGGGAGGAGTACATCTTCTTCGGCACCGTGGAGGAGCAGGGCCGCCGCCGCTCCATGGTCAACCCCATCTTCGAGCGGGTAGGGAAGCAGGACTTCACCGTCTGCATCATGCCCATCTACCGCCTGACGGCGGGGATCAGCAACCACCTGCTGGCCTCCCTCACCCGCCAGTGTCTGCCCTGCGCCGCCCAGATGGCGGACAGCCTGCCCCCATCGGTGCGGCAGCGCTACCGCCTGGCCTCGTCGGAATTTGCCCTGCAAGCCATCCACTTTCCCCCCGACGAGGAGTCTTTGGATCTGGCCCGGCGGAGGCTGGCCTTTGAGGAGCTGTTCTATCTGTCGGCCGGCCTGACCTTTTTAAAGGGACGCCGGGAGACCTTAGGGGCGGGCTGCGCCATTCCCACACCACCCTGGGATGACTTTGCCGCCCTGCTCCCCTTCCAGCCCACCGACGCCCAGCGCCGGGTGATGAAGGAGGTGGCCTTTGATATGGCCTCGGGCCGACCCATGAACCGCCTGGTCCAGGGAGACGTGGGCTCCGGTAAAACCGCCGTGGCCGCCTACGCCGCCTTTCTTTCCGCCCGGGCGGGATATCAAACCGCCCTCATGGCCCCCACCGAGGTGTTGGCCGAGCAGCACTACCGCTCCCTGTCCGCCCTCCTCGCCCCTGCCGGGATACGGGTGGGCCTGCTCACCGGCGCCCTCACCCCCAAGGAGAAGCGGGGGCTCCATCAGGCCCTGGCGGAGGGGACCATCGACCTGGCCGTGGGGACCCAGGCTCTTCTATCCCAGGGCGTCTCCTTCCACCGTCTGGCCCTCATCGTGGCCGACGAGCAACACCGCTTCGGAGTGGCCCAGCGGGCCGCTCTGGCGGGGAAATCGGAGACCGGAGGCATGCCGCCCCCCCATGTGCTGGTCATGTCCGCCACTCCCATCCCCCGCACCCTGGCCCTCATCATCTACGGGGATTTGGACGTCTCCGTCATCGACCAGCTGCCCCCCGGCCGTACCCCGGTGGAGACCTACGTGGTCCGGGAGGACAAACGGCAGCGGATGTACAATTTCGTCCGCCGCCAGGTAGCGGAGGGGCGGCAGGTGTATATCGTCTGCCCCGCCGTGGAGGAGAACCCCGACGCCGCCCTGCCTGGGGAGGAATCCCCCGCTCTCAATCTGAAAGCGGTGAAGACCTACGCCCAACAGCTCCAGACCCAGGTGTTTCCGGAGCTGACCGTGGGCGTGCTCCACGGCAAGATGCGCCCCCGGGAAAAGGAGGCGGTGATGGCCGCCTTTGGCCGGGGAGACATCCAGGTGCTGGTATCCACCACGGTCATTGAGGTGGGGGTGGACGTGCCCAACGCCTCCCTGATGATCGTGGAAAATGCCGACCGCTTCGGTCTCAGCCAGCTCCATCAGCTCCGGGGCCGGGTGGGCCGGGGCAAGCACCAGTCCTACTGCGTCCTCATCACCGCCACCCGAAATGTGGAGGCCATGGGCCGGCTGCGCACCCTGGCCTCCACCACCGACGGCTTCCGGATCTCCGAGGAGGACTTGAAGCTGCGGGGCCCCGGCGACTTTTTCGGCAACCGCCAGCACGGCCTGCCCCAGATGAAGCTGGCCGACCTGACGGGGGACATGCGCCTGCTCCGGCAGGCCCAGCAGGCCGCCCGGGAGCTGCTAGAGGAGGACCCCACCCTGTCCCGCGTGGAAAACGCCCCCGTGCGGGAGCGGGTGCGGCGGCTATTTGCCGATACCCCGGATATTTTCAACTGAGCACCCTCATTCCATTGCCATGCCAATCAACAAAGGAGGAATTTTCCCATGTCCCATATGGAACACACCCAGGCCCTCCGGGCCAACACCCAGGTTCACTTTAACTGCTTTCAGTCTGTTGTCGTTCCCTTTGCTAAAGAGCTGGGCCTCACTCAGGAGCAGGCCTACGCCCTGGGCGCCCACTTCGGCTCCGGTATGCGCCACGGAGCCACCTGCGGTGCTCTGTCCGGCGCTCTTCTGGTGCTGGGCGGACTTGGCTACGACGAGCACCAGGCCGCCCAGTTCATTCGGGACTTCCGGGAGTCCCACGGTGCCACCGACTGCGCCACCCTCCTGAAGGCCTCTCACGATCGGGGTGAGGTGAAAAAGGCCCACTGTGACGGGTTGGTCTATGAGATGGTTCAGGCCCTGGATGCTCTTTTGGAGCAAAAGAGCTGAAAAAACCACGTAAGGGTGCCCGAATGGGCACCCTTACGTGGTTTGATCTGGAAGGATGGATGAAAAAGGAATGATCACGAACAAGAGCTCTTCCTTCTTCGGTACTCCGGTAAGAGCGGCAGCCGGAATATCGTTAAATTTTTAACCCTTGCTCTGGTAATGACTTTACCACCCGGGGCATGGAAATACCATCCCCAATTTCATTATAAACGATATAGCCAAATTGTTATATTATTATTTTAGTGTCCAAACCCCGCTTTTCTCCCCTTACAGGGTTGGGTTTGGCCGGACAGGAGGAACCCCTTTGACCCAATTGGAACAGCTGCCCATCCCTCTTTTGCTGTGGTACCGGGAACACGCCCGGGTCCTGCCCTGGCGGACCCACCCCACCCCTTACCGGGTTTGGATTTCCGAAATTATGCTCCAACAGACCCGGGTGGCGGCGGTACTGGACTACTACCGGCGCTTTTTGGAGGAAGCTCCCACGGTGAAGGACCTGGCCCAGCTTCCGGAGGAACGGCTGATGAAGCTGTGGCAGGGCCTTGGCTACTACAGCCGGGCCCGGAACCTGCAGAAGGCGGCCCGGCAGATTATGGAGGAGTGGGGCGGAGTATTTCCAAATACTTATGAGGCCATCCGCTCCCTGGCGGGGGTGGGGGACTACACCGCCGGAGCCATCTCCTCCATCGCCTTTGGCCTGCCGGTTCCGGCGGTGGACGGCAACGTGCTGCGGGTGTGCGCCCGTGTGCGGGGGGACGACGCCGACATCTCCGCCCAGGCCACCAAGAAGCGGGTGACGAGGGACCTATCCCAGGTAATTCCCCTGGATGCCCCCGGGGCGTTTAATCAGGCCATGATGGAGCTGGGTGCCACCGTCTGCCTGCCCAACGGCGCCCCCCTGTGTGACCGATGCCCGGTGTCCGGCTTCTGCCGTGCCTTTCAGGAGGGACGGACGGGGGAGCTGCCGGTGAAGGTGGCCAAGAAGGAGCGCCGGGTGGAGGAGCGGACGGTCTACCTCTTTTTCTCCGGGGACCGGGTGGCCCTGCGCCGCCGGGGGAACAAGGGGCTACTGGCGGGGCTATGGGAATACCCCAATGAGCTTGCCGACGGAACCCACTATCCTCAGGTCTGGGGGCTGTCTCCCGGACATCTGGAACGGGCCGGGACGGGCAAGCACATCTTTTCCCACATCGAGTGGCGCATGTCCGCCCTGGCGGGGGAACTGGAGGAGGGTACTCCCCTTCCCCAGGGCTGGGTGTGGGCCAGCCGGGAGGAGCTGCGCCAGGTCTACGCCATCCCCAACGCCTTCCAGGCCTTTGCCCCCCAGGTGGCCGCCCGCCTGGGCCCATTCTAACTGTAAACAGGAGGGACCTTTCTGTGATCTGCCGTCAATGTCCCCGCGCCTGTGGGGCGGAGCGCACCCCGGAGAGGGGGCTGGGCCTGTGCCGGATGCCCCAGGCTCCGGTGGTGGCCCGGGCCGCCCTCCATCTGTGGGAGGAGCCCCCCATTTCGGGGGAACGGGGGTCAGGAACCATCTTCTTTTCCGGCTGCTCCCTGGGCTGCGTCTTCTGTCAGAACGAGAAAATTAGCCACCAGGACTTCGGAAAACCCATCACCCTGGAGCGGCTGGGGCAGATCTGTGATGAGCTCATCGCCCAGGGCGCCCACAACATCAACTTCGTCAACCCCACCCACTACGCCCACGTGGTCTCCGCCCTGCTGGACGCCCACCCCCTGCCGGTTCCGGTGGTGTGGAACACCGGGGGCTACGACAGCGTGGACACCCTCCGCTCCCTGGAGGGGAAGGTGGACATCTACCTGCCCGACCTGAAATATCTGGACGGGACCACCGCCGCCCGCTACTCCGCCGTCTCCGACTACCCCCAGCGGGCTACCGAAGCCATCCGGGAGATGGTGCGCCAGACGGGCCCCTATGAGCTGGAAGAGGGGGGGCTCATGCGCCGTGGAGTCATCATTCGCCACTTGATCCTCCCTGGACAGGTCCACCAGGCCAAGGCGGTGATGGACTGGGTGGCGGAGAGCTTTCCCCCGAAAACCGTCCTCTTTTCCCTCATGAGCCAGTACACCCCCTGGGGGGACCTGTCTGCCTGCCCGGAGGTCAACCGGCGGCTGCGGCCGGGAGAGATCCGGTCGGCCCAGGAGTACATGGCAAACCTGGGGCTGGAGGGGTTCACCCAGGAGCGCACCTCCGCCAAGGAGGAGTACACGCCCCCCTTCGATCTCACGGGGGTATAAGGAAACCGGACCGGGAGGTTTGTTACCTTCCGGTCCGGTTTTTGTTATTTTATTTGTGGTAGGAGGAGCCCTCGTTGATTTTAAAGGCGCGGTAGATCTGTTCCAGTACCATCACCCGGGCCAGGTGGTGGGGGAAGGTCATGGGGGACATGGACAACCGCACCCAGGCCTCCCGCTTCAGCCCCTCCGACAGGCCGTAGGAGCCTCCAATGACGAACACCAGGTGCTTTCCCGACCCCTGGGCCCACTGTCCCATCAGCCGGGCCAGCTGGGGACTGGAATACTCCTTCCCCTCCACGCACAGGCAAACCAGACTGGCGCTGGGGGGGAGCTTGCTCCGGATGGCGGCCCCCTCCTTCTCCAGGGCGGCGTCGATCTGTCCCTGGGAGGGGTTGGCAGGCAGCTTCTCCTCGGGCAGCTCCGTCACCGTCAGCTTGCAGTAGGCGGACAGCCGCTTTTCATATTCCTGGCAGGCCTGGAGGTAAAATTTCTCCTTCAGCTTGCCCACACAGATCAGATGTACACTCAGCACAGCGCCGCCTCCCTCAGCCGGAAGGCCACGGTGTCCCTTCCCCGCTCCAGGCGGTACACCGGCCCCAGATCGCCCCGGGGGGCCACCGCCAGGGACACATCCCGCTCCGGGTCACAGCCCATGGCCTGTAGACGGCGGCACACTACCTCCCGGGCGTGGGCAGGGGTGTTGTTTTCCGCCGACAGGTGGGCCAGCACCAGGGTTCGGGTGCCGGACTGGACGGCCAGGGCGGCCAGCTCCGCCCCCGCCTCGTTGGACAGATGTCCGTAGTCCCCCAGTACCCGCCGCTTCAGGGGGTAGGGGTAGGGGCCGGACCGGACCCAGTCCTCGTCGTGGTTGGCCTCACAGGCCAGCAAATCGCAGCCCTCCGCCGCCCGGCGCACCTCCGGGGTGATGTGGCCCAGGTCGGTACACAGCACCATGCGGCTCCCCTCCGCGGAGATGGAGTAGCCTACGCTCCCCGCCGCGTCGTGGGGGGTGGGGAAGGACTCCACCCACAGCCCTCCGATCTGCACCCCCGTGCCCGGCTCCTGACGGCGGAGCAGGTCCTCCACAAAGGGCACCCGACGGTTGATCTCCCCGCAGGTGGGAGCGGAGGCGTAAATGGGAACGCGGAGCTTTTTGGTCAGCACCGGCAGGCCGGAGATATGGTCGTGGTGCTCATGGGTGATGAGGACGGCGGAGATCCGGACCGGGTCCACCCCCAGGGCCTTTAGACCGGTGGTGATGCGCCGGGCGGAGATACCCGCGTCCAGCAGGATATGGGTGTCCCCCCAGGAGACCAGGGCGGCGTTGCCGCTGGACCCACTGGCCAGGGTAGTAAATGTCAGCACATTTGCCCCTCCTTTGTTCCCCCACGGGCAGACCCGGGCGGCCGGATTCCATAAAAAATGGACGGCCGCGACTGGGCCGCCCATCCATTTGCTGTTTCTCAGCCCACCTGGGCCTGGGTCTCCTCGTCGGATACGGTAATGGTGCGGATATCCGCCCCCACCCGGGAGAGCTTTTCCACCAAAGTCTCGTAGCCCCGCTCAATATGGTGGATGGCGTCAATCTCCGTCACGCCCTGGGCAGACAGCCCGGCGATGACCATGGCGGCCCCTGCCCGCAGGTCGCAGGCGTGGACGGGGGCTCCGGTGAGCTTGTCCACCCCCTCGATGACGGCCACCTTGCCGTCCACCTGGATGCGGGCCCCCATACGGCGGAACTCGTCCACGTAGCGGTAGCGGTTCTCCCAGACGCCCTCGGTGAGCACACTGGTCCCCCGGGCCAGACACAGCACCGCGGCGATCTGGGGCTGCATGTCAGTGGGGAAGCCGGGGTAGGGCATGGTCTTCACATTCACCCGGCTGATGGGGCCGGTGCGGCGGACCAGGACGGCGTCATCCTGCTCCTCCACGTCCACTCCCATCTCCACCAGCTTGGCGGTGATGCAGTCCAGGTGCTTGGGGATCACGTTTTTGATGAGCACCTCGCCCCCGGCGGCGGCCACAGCGGCCATATAGGTGCCCGCCTCGATCTGATCGGGGATGATGGAGTAGGTGCCTCCGCGCAGGCGGTCCACACCCCGGATCTTGATCACATCGGTGCCGGCGCCCATGATGTCGGCCCCCATGGAGTTTAAGAAGTTGGCCAGGTCCACGATGTGGGGCTCCTTGGCGGCGTTTTCAATGACGGTCATGCCCTTGGCCAGGGCGGCGGCCAGCATGATGTTCATAGTGGCCCCCACGGATACCATATCCAAATAGACCTGCCCCCCGGACAGCCGTCCGCCGCCGGGGACCTGGGCGCAGATGAGGCCGTTGCGTACATCCACCTCGGCCCCCATGGCCACAAAGCCCTTGATGTGCTGGTCAATGGGCCGTCCACCCAGGTCACAGCCACCGGGCAGCGGCACCTCGGCCCAGCCAAAGCGGCCCAATAGGGCCCCCACCAGATAATAGCTGGCACGGATCTTCCGGGCCAGCTCGTAGGGAACCTGACGGTTCCGGATATGGGTGCAGTCCACGTCCACCGTAGTCCGGTTGACGGTACGCACGTCCGCCCCCAGCTCCCGAAGGATCTGGAGGATCAAAGTCACATCGCTGATTTGGGGAATATTTTCAATGCGGCAAGTCCCGTCCACCATCAGGGCGGCGGGGATGATGGCCACAGCGGCATTTTTCGCGCCGCTGATCTCAATGGTCCCGTGGAGAGGATTCCCTCCCCGGATCTGATACTTGGTCAAATCATGCACCCTCTTTGAGCCGCAACAGGCGGCATCGTATGAAAATATGGCAAGCAGCCATATGTAATCGTTTGTTCATCTGGTCCGGACCGCTAACCCTTGGGGCAACGGGTCCCTAACCTTATATAGTATATCATTATTATGTCCACTTGGCAAATTATTTTGCACGTTCTGCTGCAAATCGTCAAGTTGAATGGGAGGGGCACAAAAAAATGGGGGGTCTCTGTCCATTTCTGGGAAAATTTTTTGTCAAAAATCGTACCTTCTTTCCAGACTGTCAGTTCTTTTGCCGTGCATACTGTTCCCGGGCCTTGGGCAACAGGTCGGCCAGGTCTCCCTGGCGCTGCCGCTCCAGCAGGTCACCAATGAGCTGGTTGGACACCAAAAAGCCCTTGGGCGTCAGCCGCCAGCGGCCCTCAGGGGTCTTCTGAGCCCAGCCCTGGACCTGGAACTCCATCAGGCGCTGCTCCAGGGGGGCAAAGTCCATAAAGTAGTCGCTGCGGTATTCCCACTCCTCGATGCCCCGGGCGGTACGCAGGCGGAGCATCAGGTACTCCCCGCACCGCTCCCGGCGTGGGATCAACTCCTCGTTGTCGATGATGCTCCCCCCGTTGAGTACTCCATCGATATAGGCGTCCAGGTCCCGGACAAAGGAGTAGCGCCGGCCGCCGAAGTCGGAGTGGGCCCCGGGTCCAAAGCCGATGTAGGGCTGGGTGAGCCAGTAGCGCAGGTTGTGTCGGGACTCGTAGCCGGGCTTGGCGAAGTTGGAGATCTCATACTGGGGGTAGCCCGCCCGGGCCAGCCGGCCCACCGTCCACAGGTACTCGTCGGCCTGGAGGTCGTCGTCGGGCAGCTGTTCCCCCGCCGCCACCCGGGCGCAGAGGGGAGTGCCCTCCTCCACCTTCAAGCCGTAACAGGACAGATGCTGGGGGATGAGGGAGAGGGCGTGCTCCACCGTGGCCTTCCAGCTGTCCATGGTCTGGCCGGGCAGGCCGTAAATGAGATCCAGAGACAAATTTTTAAACCGGGCCTTCTTGGCCGCCGCCACCGCCTCGTCCACCTGGCGGGCGGTGTGGGGCCGGTGGATGGCATTCAGTTCCTCCTGGCTGGCCGACTGCATCCCCATGGACAGGCGGTTAAATCCCGCCTTCCGAAGGGCCTTGAGCCCCTTCAGGGTGACGCTGTCCGGGTTGGCCTCCAGGGTGATCTCCGCCCCCTTCTCAACCTGAAACAGCTTCTGTACCGCCCCCAGCAGCTCCCGCAGCCGCTTTTCCCCATAATAGCTGGGAGTGCCGCCGCCAAAGTAAATGGTATCCACCAAAATCCCCTGGGCCAGAGGGGCGGTCTCATTCAAGTGGGCCAGGAGGGCCTTCTGATACCGGTCCATCTCCTTCTCCCGCCCAGCCAGAGAGTAGAAGTCGCAGTAGTCGCACTTGCTGCGGCAAAAGGGGATGTGGATGTAAATTCCCAGCTTGTCCCCCTTGCCCAGCTGGGCTGTGGGGGCTTTTTTCCGTCCGAACATGGGGCCGCCCTCCTTTGTTTTCTCCGATATTATATCCAATTTGCCGAATTTTGCAACTATTCCCCGGCTTTCTCCATGGAAAACCAATTTTTTCTTCAAATTGTAAAGCTACCTTGACAGGAAATGTAAAGTTCGCTATACTTATATTGTAAAGTAAGCTTTACTTATTGAGGGGAGGGACTTGGGTGACCAATCGAATTGCAGAGCTTCGAAAGGGGCGACGCATCTCCCAGGCGGAGCTGGCCGACGCCGTGGATGTGACCCGGCAGACCATCATCTCCCTGGAGAGCGGGCGGTACAATGCCTCCCTGCTGCTGGCCCACCGCATCGCCCGGTATTTTGGCCTGACCATTGAGGAAGTATTCCTGTTTGAGGAGGATACGCCATGAAAATAGGGTGTCGAAAACCCAGCAAATTTGAGTGGATCTTTTGTCTGCTGCTGATCCCGGTTGGAATTTATTTTACTGATCTCCGGCATTACAGTCAGACACTTTCCAGTATAGGTCTGGGAGGAGGGGTAGGCGCGCTGATCGGCCTTTCCTGGAGCCGGTACCGCTACCACAGACTCTCCCCAGAAGAGAAGCGGGAGCAGGATCGGATGGAGCGGGATGAGCGAAACCGGGCCATTCAGGAAAAAGCCGCCACATTTAGCTGGCGTGTGCTGCTCTTTGCCCTACTCGGGGCCGCCGTACTATGCATGGAAATCCAGATCAGTAGTGCCTCGTTGTGCTTTGCCCTGATCGTATTGGGCGTGGGAGCAAATCTTGGAGCCATGGCCTGGTTCCGGCACAGGATGTAAGGAGGGAGCACCATGAAGGGAACTCGCATTGGCAACACCTATCTGCCCGCCTTTGGTCTGGTGGCAGCTGTGGGACTGGGAGTGGCAGCTATGATTCTGGGGGACCAACTGGCCTCCTCCATCAGCGGGCTGTGCTTTGGCCTGGCAGGGGCGGTGGGCGGCCTGTCGGGCAGCCGACTGGCTATGGCCCACTTCGACCGTACCTGGACGGAGGAGCAGCGCAAGGAGCTTGAGCGGGCGGAACGGGACGAACGGAATATAGCCATCCGGGAAAAAGCGGCCTATTCCAGCTGGTACTGGACCTTATATCTGCTGTGGGGTGTCTTTTTCCTCACGTTGATTTTGGGCAGCGGCTTTCCCACCGCCCTGGTGTCGGTGGTCATCGTGCTCCACTGTGTATTCTACATGGTGAACATGAACCGCTGGACCAAACGGCTATGACCCGCCGGCTGGAGCTGCCCGTCACAGCGGAGCTGGCGGGCACTCGGGTAGACACCCTGCTGAAAAAGCACCTGGGCCTGTCGGGGACGGTGGTGCGGCGGGTGAAGTGGCTCCCCGATGGGATTTGGGTGGATGGGGAACGGGTGAACACCCGGTTTTGTCCCCGGGAGGGCCAGGTGCTGTCGGTGCGGCTGTCCGACCCCGAGCGGCGCAGTGGCATTGTACCGGCCCCCGGTCCCCTGAATATTGTCTACGAGGACCAGGACCTGCTGGTGCTCAACAAGGCCCCGGGGGTCCCCGTCCACCCCGGACCGGGCCACTTTTCCGATACAATTGGTAATTTTCTTCTCCATTATTACGATCAAACGGGGGTGGAGGACGACTTCCACCCGGTACACCGGCTGGACCGGGGGACCTCCGGCCTGCTGGCGGTGGCCAAGCACCCCCACGCCCAGGAGGTATTGAAGAACCAGCTCCACACCGACCAGTTCCGCCGGGAGTATCTGGCGGTGTGTGTGGGCATACCGGAGCCCCGGACCGGAGTGGTGGATGCCCCCCTGGGGCCAAAACCGGACTCTCTGGTGGAGCAGATGGTCCGCCCTGACGGCAAGCCAGCCCGCACCGGGTACCGCTTGGTGCAGACCCACGGGGACTTCTCCCTTCTCCATCTGGTCCTGGACACCGGCCGCACCCACCAGATCCGGGTCCACATGGCTCACCTGGGGCACCCGCTGGTGGGGGACTTTCTCTACGGCACCGAGGACCCCCGCCTCATTTCCCGGCCGGCCCTCCACTCCTGGCGCCTGTCCCTAGTCCACCCCGTCACCCGAAAGGCACTGTCCTTCACCGCCCCCCTTCCCCAGGACATGGCCCGTCTTTTGGCCTGCCCTCCCGGGGACATTTGACCAACTGACTCCTTCCAGGATTTTACTGTCCCAACTTCATTTCCGTCAAAAGTCTCTGGAAATCCAGGGGCTGGTATGATATACTTTGGGCAGAATAATTCCGTCACACTATACTTAGGAGGTCATGTGTATGTCCTATCGTGATACCTATGATAAGTGGCTGGCCAGCCCCGCCCTGTCCCCGGAGGAAAAGGCCGAGCTGGAGGCCATCCGGGGGGATGAGAAGGAGATCGAGTCCCGATTCTTTGACCAGCTGTCCTTCGGCACCGCCGGGCTGCGGGGCACCATGGGTGTGGGCCTGTACCGGATGAACGTCCACGTCATCCGCCACGCCACCCAGGCCTTTGCCCAGGTCATTCTGGAGGAGGGCCCCCAGGCTGTGGCCCGGGGCGTGGCCATCTGCTTTGACTGCCGGAACAACTCCGACACCTTCGCCCGGGAGGCTGCCTGCGTCATGGCGGGCAACGGCATTCCGGTGCGGCTGTTTGAGTCGCTGCGTCCCACCCCGGAGCTGAGCTTTGCTGTGCGGGAGTACGGGTGCATTGCGGGCATCAACGTCACCGCCAGCCACAACCCCAAGGAATATAACGGCTACAAGGTCTACTGGGAGGACGGCGCCCAGCTGCCCCCCAAGCACGCCGACGAAGTGGCCAAGAAGATGAAGGAGCTGGACGTCTTCGCCTGCGTTAAGACCATGGACTACGACCAGGCCATCTCGGAGGGCAAGATCGTCCTCATGGGGGCGGAGACCGACGAGAAATTCCTGGCCAATGTGATGGAGCAGGTCAACGACAAGGCTGTGGTGGAGAAGATGGCGGACACCTTCAAGATGGTGTACACCCCCTTCCACGGCACCGGCTACAAGCTCATCCCCGAGGCCCTCAAGCGTCTGGGCATGAAGCAGGTCATCTGCGTCCCCGAGCAGATGGTCATTGACGGTAACTTCCCCACTGTGGTCTCTCCCAACCCGGAGAACCCCGAGGGCTTCTATCTGGCGGTGGACATCGCCAAGAAGGAGGGGGCCGACTTCATCCTGGGCTCCGACCCCGACGCCGACCGGGTGGGCATCATGGTGCGCACCAAAGAGGACGACTTTGTGGTCATCTCGGGCAACCAGACCGGCGTGCTGCTGCTGGACTACCTCATCGGGGCCAAGCGCCGCACGGGCAAGATGCCCGACAAGCCGGTGGCCCTGAAGACCATCGTCACCACTGAGATGGCCCGGAAGGTGGCCGAGGTCAACGGCCTGCAGTGCTACGACACCTTCACCGGCTTTAAGTTCCTGGCCCAGAAGAAGGACCAGCTGGAGGAGAGCGGCGAGGGGAAGGTCATCTTCTCCTACGAGGAGTCCTACGGCTACATGCTGGGGGACTATGTCCGGGACAAGGACGCGGTGTCCGCCAGCGTGGAGCTGAGCGAAATGGCCGCCTGGTACGCCTCCCAGGGCATGACCCTCTACGACGCCCTCCAGGCCCTGTTTGAGAAGTACGGCTACTACGGAGAGAAGACCATGAACCTGGTCATGCCCGGCCTGGACGGCCTGAAGAAGATGGCCGACCTGATGGCCGGCCTGCGGGAGAAGCCCCCGGTGGAGATCGCCGGAGTGGCCGTGAAGGAGCAGAAGGACTACCAGGACGGCAGCGTGGTGTGCGTGGCCGACGGCAGCAAGACCACCATGGAGCTGTCCGGCTCCAACGTGCTGCGCTACGAGATGGCCGACGGCACCAGCCTCATCGTCCGTCCCTCGGGCACCGAGCCCAAGGTGAAGGTCTATATCCTGGCCAACGGCGCCAGCAAGGCCGACTGCGACGCCAAAGTGGCCAAGTACGCCGCCTGGGCGGAGAGCTTAAAGGGCTGAGGCCGGCTGACAAGTTAAAAGCTGTTCCATTCCGGGGCATCCGCTGGCGCGGATGCCCCTTTTTTCTCTGTTTTGGTTGAAAAAGTTTGTTTTTCTGTCGCTTTAATGCGTCAAATTGAATTTTATGTGTACTTTTTCCCCATACAATGGTACAATGATTTTACCAAATCAGCCCAACAAAGGAGTTTGAATCTTCCATGGTGATCTCTGGATTTCAGGAACTAAAGGGGCGTCTTCACGGCCTGCCCCCCTGCCAAGCGGTGGTGGCCGCCGCCCACGACGAGCACACCCTCCAGGCGGTCTTTGCCGCCCAGGCGGACGGCCTGATCCATCCGTTGCTGGTGGGAGAGCCGGAGGAGATCCGTTCCCTGGCCGGGAAGCTGGGCCATCCCCTCTCCCCCGACCAAGTGGTCCCCGCCCACGGCGAGGCGGACTGTGCCCAGCGCGCCGTGGCCCTCATCCGGGAGGGTGCGGGACAGATGCTGATCAAAGGCATGCTCCAGACCGGCTCTCTGCTCAAGGCGGTGGTCCAGAAGGAGACGGGCATCCGGGCCAGCCAGGTGATGTCCCACGTGGCCATTTTGGACGTGCCCCGCTACCCCAAGCTCCTCTTTGACACGGACGGAGGGATGTGCATCGCCCCCGACCTGGAGCAGAAGCGGCACATCTTAAAAAACGCCCTGGATTTCTGCCGCTTTTTAGGCTACGACCGGCCCAAGGCGGCGGTGCTGTGCGCCGTGGAGACGGTCAACCCCCACATGCCCGAGACCCTGGACGCCGCCGCTTTGAAGGAGGAGGGGGCCCGGGGGGACTTCGGGCCCTGTGAGGTGGAGGGCCCCATCTCCCTGGACCTGGCCACCGACCCCGAAGCCGTCCGGGTGAAGGGCTACCACAGTCCGGTGGCCGGGGACGCGGACATCTTGCTGTGTCCCTCCATCGCCGCGGGCAACCTGCTGGGCAAGGCCCTGTACGGCCTGGCGGGGGGCCAGATGGCCGGCGTGGTGCTGGGGGCTACCGTTCCCATCACCATCAACTCCCGGGGGGCCACCCCGGAGGAGAAGTACAGCTCCATTCTCATCTGCGCCGCCATGGCCCAGAACACCCCATCCCATGTCTGACCACAGGAGGATTTCCTATGTCTGAACGGATCTTAGTGCTCAACCCCGGCTCCACCAGTACCAAGGCGGCGGTGTATCAGGACGACCGCCCCCTAATGACCCACAGTATTGTCCACACCAACCAGGACCTGGCCCCCTATCCCGCCCTCAACGACCAGCTGGACTACCGGGTGGCGCTGGTGCGGGGCTGGCTGGCCCAGGAGGGCTTCGACCTGTCCACCCTGTCGGCGGTGGTAGGGCGGGGCGGTATTATCCCCAATATCGTCTCCGGAGGCTACCTGGTGGATGACGCTTTGTCTGACTGCCTGCTCCACCACACCGTCTTTGACCACGCCTCCAACCTGGGTGGACTAATGGCCCGCTCCTTTGCCCAGCCCCTGGGCATCCCCGCTTACATCTACGACGCCGTCACCAGCGACGAGCTGCTCCCGGAGGCCCGGGTCACCGGCTTTAAGGAGGTCACCCGCACCAGCTTCTGCCACGTCCTCAATGCCCGGGCCACCGGCCACAAATATGCCCAGGCCATGGGGCGCAGCTACGAGGACATGAATCTGGTCATCGCCCATCTGGGAGGAGGCATCTCCATCTCCGCCCACGCCCACGGCCGGATCATCGACTCCGTCTCCGACGACGCCGGTCCCTTCTCCCCCGACCGGGGAGGCAGCCTCAACATGCTCTACGTGGTGGACCTGTGCTACTCCGGCAAGTACACCAAGGCGGACATGCTGAAAAAGCTCCGGGGAGAGGGGGGCATCTCCGCCCTGCTGGGCACCCACGACTGTCAGGAGGTGGAGCGGCGCATCCAGAATGGAGACGAGTGGGCCGCCCTGGTCTACAAGGCCCAGGCCCTTCAGATCGCCAAGGGGGTAGGCATCATGCTGGGCTGCTTTACCGAGCTGATCGACGCGGTCATCCTCACCGGCGGCCTGGCCAACTCCAAACTGCTCACCGACATGGTCATCGGTTACCTGCACAACCTGTGCCGGGTGGTGATCATCCCCGGGGAAAATGAGATGGAGGCCCTGGCCCTGGGCACCCTGCGCATCCTGCGGGGGGAGGAGCCCGTCCACACCTTCCACCCCGTCTGTCCCCTTCCCGCCCGATAATCAAAAAACAGCCCCGGACCTACACGGTCTGGGGCTGTTTTTCCTTCTGTTTGTCCTTCTCGGAAGGGGGCATTCCTCCCGCCTGATAGCGCAGCCGCAGCCGTTCCAGGGTGGCTCCGTCCGGCTCCAGATACAGCCGGTGGTCAAAGCCGTCCAGCAAAGCCAGACGTCCGTCCCACTCCCTGCCCAGCTCCACCTCGGCCATGGCCGGGATACCGTAGGCCCGCAGAAGCATGGCGGTGTGGCTGTCCACGCTCCCCTGCCGGGCGATCAGCCCCAGCAGCCTGCGGTGATCCAGGTCCAACACCTCGCTGGGGAAAAACTTGTCCGCCACCAAAATGGCCGGTCCCTCCCGCAGAGGGTCATAGCGCCGGTGGCCCAGCAGCAGGCGGATCATCCGGTGGCAGATGTCCCGGATGTCCATGGCCCGGGCCTGCATATAGGTGCTGTCCATCTCATCAAAGGCCTGGCTGAACCGCTCCCCCGCCGCCTGGACGGCGTACTCCGCCGTCACGCCCCGCTCCCGGATCATGGAGCGGACGGCGCTCTCCAGTTCCTCGTCCTGGAGCAGGATGGCGTGGATGGCGAATATGGAGGCCAGCCCCTCTCCGATCCACCGCACCGCCTGCTCATACAGGGTGGTCAGCTGGCCCACCGCCAGGCTCTGGGCGGTGTGAAAGCGGTGTATCTCCTCTTCCCAGTTCAACTGGGAAAATTCCGTCACATCCTGTTCCGGTCTGCGAAGAAACCGCAGCCGGCCAAAGGCGATCTGTCCCAGAATGGATTTTCCCATGGCTGTCTCCATGCGCACACCTCCCGCCGGCTCGGACTTTTGTTTGATTATAGCCGTTCCGGCCATCCTTTGTAAATTGGGATTCAGCCCAATTTTTCCCCTGCCCCGGCAGGCATTCCTGACCCTTCCGTCCTACTTGTCTTGGTACAGAGAATGCTTCTTTACTTCAAAAAAGTACCGTGGTATAATAGGAAAGCTAAGAACTTGTCCCATTTTCATTCTATGTCCCCAGGGACGGTTATAGAACTGACAAGCAAGAGGAGGTTTTTCCCATGGTTTCGGAACGTATGTTGGGACTGGGCACCGCCCGGTCCGTGATTCGGGAGCTGTTTGAATATGGCAAGCAGCGCGCCGCTGTAGTAGGTGCGGAGAATGTGTTCGATTTCTCTCTGGGCAACCCCAGTGTCCCCGCCCCTCCCCAGGTCAACGAGACGGCCATCCGCATTCTCCAGGAGCAGCCCGACCTCATCCACTGCTACACCAGCGCCCAGGGCGACGCCGCTGCCCGGCAGCGCTTTGCCGACTCCCTGAACCGGCGCTTCGGCGGGGACTACACCGCCGACCAGTTCTACCTCACCGTGGGCGCGGCCGCCTCTTTGTGCTGCGTGTTCAACGGCCTGACCTGCCCCGGGGACGAGTTCATCGTCTTTGCCCCCTACTTCCCGGAGTACAAGGTGTTCATCGAAGGGGCCGGTGCCAAGATGGTGCTCATTCCCCCGGAAATCGAGCACTTCCAAATTGACTTTGACGCCTTCCAGGCCGCCATCACCCCCCACACCAAGGGCGTGGTGGTCAACACCCCCAACAACCCCTCTGGCGTGGTCTACTCCCAGGAAACCCTGGAGCAGCTGGCCGCCATCCTCACCGCCAAGAGCCGGGAGTACGGACACCCCATCTACCTCATTTCCGACGAGCCCTACCGGGAGATCGTCTTCTCCGGAGTCAAGGCCCCCTGGATCCCCCACCTGTACCGGGACACCATTGTGTGCTACTCCTTCTCCAAGTCCCTGTCCCTGCCCGGCGAGCGTCTGGGTTATGTTCTGGTCCCCGGCCAGGTGACCGATGCCCAGCAGGTCTATGCCGCGGTGGCCGGAGCCGGCCGGTCCCTGGGCTACGTCAATGCCCCCAGCCTGTTCCAGCAGGTCACCTCCCTGTGCTGTGACCTGACCTCCGACCTTGCCGTCTACGAGCGCAACTGTCAGCTGCTGGTGTCCTCTCTGCGGGAGATGGGCTACCATGTGGCCCAGCCCGGCGGCGCCTTCTACCTCTTCCCCCGGTCCCTGGAGCCCGACGACTTGGCCTTCAGTGAGCGGGCCAAGCAGTTTGATCTGCTCCTGGTCCCCGGCTCCGGCTTCGGCGCCCCCGGCCACGTACGCATCGCTTACTGCGTGCAGACCGAGATGATCGAGCGCTCCCTGCCCAAGTTCAAGGCCCTGGCCGATTCCTACCGCTGATTTTTCTGTCCGTCCCGTTTTTTCGGGGCGGACATTTTTTCTGTTTTTTGTTAAAATTCAGTTAAAATTGTCCCTCTTTCTTAAAATCGTCCCCCTTTTTTGCCCGATTCCTCCCTGCTTTCCTCCTCTATTTTTATGGAAATCTCACCTTTCCAAAGCCTACTTTTTCCTGTATGATAAAAGAGCAAAAAAAGAAAAGACTATAAAATAATGATTCCCAACAGGAGGAAATCAAGCATGAGAAAAACCAAAGTGATTTGTACTCTGGGCCCCGCGGTGGACAACGAGGAAATGATCCGCGCTCTCATCCGCACCGGCATGAACGCGGCCCGGTTTAACTTTTCCCACGGCAGCCATCCCGAACACCTGGCCCGGCTGAATCTGCTCAAATCCGTCCGGGACTCCATGGGCTGGCCGGTGGCTACCATTTTGGACACGAAGGGTCCGGAAATCCGCATCAAGGGCTTTGACACCAAGGCCATCACCCTGGAGGCGGGGGACTCCTTCACCCTGACCACCGACGACATCACCGGGGATCAGACCCAGGTGTCGGTGACCTACCCCGAGCTGCACAAGGAGCTGACCGTGGGGCAGGAGATCCTTATTGACGACGGTCTGGTGGCCATTCGGGTCAAGGAGATCGAGGGTACCCGGATCCACTGCACCGTGGAAAATGGCGGCACCCTCTCGGCCAACAAGTCCATCAACATCCCCGGCGTCCACATCCATCTCCCCGCCCTCACCGAGAAGGACGTATCCGACATCCAATTCGGCGTAGAGAACGACTTTGACTTTGTGGCGGCCTCCTTTGTCCGCCGGGCGGCGGACGTGGAGGCGGTGCGCCAGGTCCTCCATGACTGCGGCGGGGACAGCGTAAAGATCATCGCCAAGATCGAAAACCAGGAGGGCGTGGACAACATCGACGAGATCTTGGCCGCTGCCGACGGCATCATGGTGGCCCGGGGTGACCTGGGCGTGGAGATTCCCGCCGCCCGGGTACCCATCCTGCAAAAGCAGATCATCCGCAAGGGTCTTCAGGCGGGCAAGCCGGTAATCACCGCCACCCAGATGCTGGACTCCATGATGCGCAACCCCCGTCCCACCCGAGCGGAGGTGTCCGACGTGGCCAACGCCGTCTTTGACGGCACCAGCTGCGTGATGCTCTCCGGGGAGACCGCCGGCGGCAAGTACCCGGTGGAGGCCCTGACCACCATGGTGGGCATCATCAACGAGGCGGAGAGCTCCATCAACTACTGGCGCCAGTTCCAGAAGCAGCGGGTGGTTCCCGCCTCCAACATCAACGACGCCATCACCCACACCTGCTGTCTGACCGCCAAGGACCTGGACGCCAAGGCCATTCTGGCCGCCACCAGCTCCGGCCGCACCGCCCGTATGATCTGCCGGTTCCGCCCCGCCTGTCCGGTGGCCGCCCTGACCATGAGTGAAAAGGTCCGCCGCCAGCTGGCTATCTGCTGGGGCGTCATCCCCTTCCTCACCGGAGAGGTCAACTCCACCGACCGGATCTTCTCTCTGTCCGCCGAGGTGGGCGTGAAGGAGGGTCTGGTGCAAAACGGCGACACCGTGGTCATCACCGCCGGAGTCCCCTTGGGCAAGAGCGGCTCCACCAACCTCATCAAGGCCCAGGTCATTGATCAGGACGCCATGTAACGGTTTCCTTTCCCAAACATCACCCATAGGAAAGACCGGCCGGCCCCAAAAGGGCCGGCCGGTCTTCTTGCTTTACTGAGGCACATGATTCAGGTCCTGATAAAAACAGAAGCTGTTTTTACCATTTTTCTTGCTCTCGTACAGGGCGATATCCGCCTGCTGAAGCACCGCATTATAGTAGTAACCCCGGTTATACACCATGGTGACACCGATGCTGCAGGTGAGACTATAGGTGTGATCGGTCTGCATGCGCTGCAGCAGCTGCTGCAGCCGTTCTTCCAATTGAGCCCGCTCCAGATGGCCTTTGACGAAAACCAGGAACTCATCTCCTCCCATTCTGCCAATCAGGTCCTCCTGACGGAAGGTATAGGTGAGGATCTTGGATACCTGCTTCAGGGCCCGGTCTCCCTCCAAATGGCCCATCTGATCGTTGATTTCCTTAAAATTGTCCACATCCAGCAGCATCAAAATGCCACAGGGACCAGCTTCCTTATCAAACCGGTGGACATAGGCTGACATTTCTCGTTCAAAGGCCGCCCGGTTATATTTCCCGGTCAAGGGGTCCCGGTTGGCCGCCTCCACCTGGGCAAACTCCCGCTCCTTCTGGGCGTTGATGTCCTTGAGATAGATCAATGCAAAGGCATTTTGGGTGGTGTCCTCCCGGAAAATGTGGATCACCAGCTCCACCCACCGCAGTTCTTCTCCAATGGGGCGGCGGTAATATAGGCGTCTGGTGTTCTCACCCTGGCCCAGCAAACGGCTCCACCCTTCCCGGCTCCGGTAACTCTTGAGTTCCTTCAGCTCCTCTGCCGGCAGATACTGGGTCAACCGCTCCTCTAACACCTGAATAAAGTGGGGCTGGCTTCCCTGGCGGTAGTCCTGGGCATAGTCCTGCCACAATCCACCCTGGGCCTTTAGCTGTCCGCTCTCCAGGTCCACTTCCGCATAGGCCACCGTCTCAGACAGCAGCGCCTGGTAGAATCCCTTCACCCGCGTACTCTCCAGCTCCATTACGCGCCGGGACTCCGTAGGCTCAGCCACCGCCACCACAGTGTCCAAATCCTGCTCCTCCCGGCCCAGATGCCGCACGGAAAGCCGAAACCACTGGTAACGCCCATCCTTCCCTTTCAGAAGGATTTCAGGCACTTGGGTATCCTCCTTGAGGCGGATACGGGAAAACAGCGAAAGGAATACGTCGTAGAAATGGGGGTGGACAATTTCCTGCTCCAACCAGCAAAGAGGGAAATTGGATTCATGCCGCTCGCCTCCCGCCAGCAGGGTGCGCTCGGTATGAAAGAAGATGGTTTTGTTCAGTTCGTTATACTCAAACACATCCTGCTCGTTGACGTCCGTCATAAATTTAGGCCGTTCGATGTCGCTGATGATCCGGTGATATCCCCTCAGACAGATTTTCCCGTCCTCATCCCGTCCCCGGACTCCCGTACAGCGGACCACCACCTCCCCGAGCTGGGGATGCTTCCAGGTGTATTCCAGCTGGACCACCCGCCCACTGTTAATCATCTGGCTGACCGATTGATTGACATAGTGGTAGTACCCGTCATTGACCCGGCTGTACCAGAATTGGTAGCACTCCTGAGCGTCTAGCGTGTCGGTTACTCCCATCACCTGATACATGGTGTCATCCGCTATCATCTCCCACTGGCCGTTTTCAGGATCGAAGCGAATGACCCAAAGCCCCACGCCGATATTGTTCAGGATATCGCAATAGGGCGTGTTGAGCAAAGCGTGGTAGCGCTGCTCGTTGCGGTTCTGACGGATGCGGTTGGTGAGGAAGTAGGACAGCACCCGGATCTGGGAATCATCCTGGATGGAGTAGCGGGGGTTGTCCACCCCTACAAATCCAATGACCTGTTCGTTAATCCGGATGGGCACCGCAATCAGACGGCTGATGTGCTGGGACTGGAGGACCTGCCACTCATAGGGGCTGGTTTTTCGCAGGGTATCCAGATTCAGAATAATCACCGACTGGTCCCGTTCAAAGCGCTTCACCCAGCGCTCCATGGCCTTGGGAGGCACTTGTTGTAAATTCTCCTTTTGGGGCACCACGTTGGAGGCACACCACTCAACAGTATTCTTCCAATGGTCTGACTGGAGAGAATCCGGCGCAAAGAGGTAGGCCCGGTCTGCCTGATAAAATTCCCCCACCGAGGCCAGTACGTTCTCGATTGCCTTTGCGCAATCAAGATTGCGGGCCAGGATACGGCTGTACTCCACCACTTTTTCCCCAAATGCCAGTCGTTCCTTTACATTTTGGCTAATGATCTCGTGCTTGGTCACATCCAGAGCTACCTCCAGACGCACCCGCTTTCCCCGATAGGTCATCATTTTGTCTTTGAGAATAAAATGGCGCCCGCAATATTCATTTTTCCGATCCCAGATATAGAAATCGTCGGGTTTCAGGCACTGATTGGTACAGAAGGGGCAGGGCTCATCTCTGCCTTGGAGAACTTTATAGCACTTTTTGCCCTTATAATCTCTCAGGCCAAACAGCCGCTGTCCCGCCGGATTTAAGTAGTACAGCTCATAGGTCTCCAGATCGCTGACATAGAAGATGTCGTTTTCCGTCTCCATGATGGCCTGGACAAGCTCCTCCTCCGGCCACTGCTCCATGGGGACCTGTTCCAGATCCAGACTGTGGGGATAGGCGCGTTCCCGAAGCAACCGCTGCTGAAACGCTTCGCTGTCCTCTTCCATATACAGCCTCTGAAACTCCCCAGGGGGCACTGGCCGCGAGAACAGAAAGCCCTGGACCAAATTGGGCCGCAGTTCCTCCAGCACGGCCAGCTCTTCCGTGGTCTCCACACCTTCGCAGCACACCCGGATTTGAGAGCTCTCCGCCAGCTCCAGCATGTTGCTCAGCAGCCGGTAGTTATAGGCGCTGTGCTGGATATTGCTGATAAAGCAGCGGTCAATTTTGATCTCATCGATTTCCAGCTGCTTCAGCCGCCCCAAGCTGGAGTAGCCCGTGCCAAAGTCATCCACGGAGATCTCGATCCCCACCTGCTTCCACTGGCGGAAGATCTCGTTGAGGTAGGGGTAGTCCAGCATCTCCATGCTCTCGGTCACTTCCACAATGAGGGCGCTGCCCGGCAGGCCGCTGTCCCGCACCGCCTTGAGCACCGACTCGGTGACGTCCGATTGGCAGAACTGGATATAGGACATGTTGATGCTCACTCGCATGTCCGGAATCTTCTGCCGCCACTGCTTACACTGTTCCAGTGCCGTATTTAACACCCACACGCCTACAGGGCAAATCAGCTTGCTCTGCTCCAAAATGGGGACAAATTCTCCCGGGGAGACATCTCCTCTCCGGGGAGAGCGGTAGCGCAGCAGCGCCTCCGCCCCGTGGAGACGGAAGCCGTGAAGGGCGATCTGGGGCTGGTAACACAGGGAGAAGCCGGAGAAGCCATCCTGTACACTTTTTTGCAGGTCTTCCTTCAGCTCCAGGGCCGCCAGGTCCTTTTCATAGTCCTCCGCAGAGAAAAACCATAGCAGATTCTTTCCCTGGGCCTTGGCGTAGTCCAGGGAGTTTTCCGCATACTGGTACAGAGTTCCCCCATCCGGAACCAAATACTCCCGAAAGGGAACACAGCCGCCGGACAAGGTACACTGTCCCTCCAGCCGGCGCTGCACCTGGGAAAACAGTGCGTCCACCGCATCGGCGTCCCGCTGGGGCAGAACAACGGCAAAGCAATCTCCGTTGACCCGGTAGATCCGCTGAGTCCCGTCTGTGGCGTCCTCCAGGGAGGCAACCACCCGCTTGAGCACCTGGTCTCCATATTCCCGGCCGTTTTTCAGATTGATAGCTTTTAGATTATCTACGCCAACCAGCAGTAAAAAGCCGTCCAGTTCCCCTTCCAGAACCGCCTCCAGCTCCCGCTTCAATACCTCCATGGTAAAGGCTCCGGTCAGGCGATCGGCCTTGATGGTGCTGGCCGAGTCGGATACCCGCCCCATCATCCACATGGGCCGGCCCTGTTCATCCACATGGGTCTTGCCCCGGCAGCTAATCCAGGTCACATCTCCCGCCCGGTCGATGACCCGATACTCCATGTTATGGATCAGCTTCTCGCCCCGCATTACCTGGTCCAAATCCTGCTCCAGCGCCGGCAAATCCCGGGGATAGACCATGTCGCACCAGTCTGCAATCGTGCAGAATTTTTTCCCTCCCTGTAAAATCGGGTAACGAGCCTGGATATCCCCAGAAAAATAGAGGGTCCCGGAACCAAAGTCCCAGAAAAAGAAATATTCGTCTGAGCTCTCACTGAGAAAATTCAGGACATTCCGCCACAATCCAATTCCCTTTTCCCTTCCCAGTTCAAATTCCATCATTCTTCTCTCCTGTTTCCGCTCTTATACATACCTGCTGCGGCACATGTATACATCGTCATTATAACCTGCCCGTTTCCCTTCCGCAAGGCCCTAGGGCTTTCTGCCGCCTGGATGTACGGCTTTGAGCATCTTTTCCCAGCTCTCGCTCCATAGGTAGGAGGGGATTATCCAGATGCGACAGGTCATTACCAACTACTGGCTGCAGTGGCTGTGCGCCTGCTGCGGGGCGGGATTGTGCGCCTGGCTGCGGCTTGTGCGGCGCCGGCTGCGCCAAACCGACCAGCGGCAGCAGGCCGCAGAACGTGGGATTCGGGCCCTGCTCCGGGACCGGATCGTCCAGGCCTACTACCACTATTCCGAGCGGGGCTGGATCACGCTCCACGGCCTGGAAAATGTGGAGGCCCTGTATCGGGAGTACCACGCCCTGGGCGGCAACGGTCCGGTGACCAAGCTGGTGGAGGATTTACGCACTCTGGAGGTCCGCGACCAATGACCGTCCCTGAGACGGGAGGAGGTGAAGTGTAAGCCGTGGAATTTGGAGTGGCATCGGTGGCGGCCATTACCGTCATCTGTTACCTGGCCGGACTGGTGGTGAAGGCCACCCCCTGGAACAATGACTCCTTTATCCCCATCGTCTGCGGGGCGGCGGGGGGCCTGCTGGGCCTGGCAGCCCTGTACCTCCCCCTGCCGGATTTTCCCGCGGGGGACCCCCTCACCGCCACAGCGGTGGGCATTGTATCCGGTCTGGCCGCCACCGGCCTGGACCAGGCGAAAAAGCAGCTCAACCATTGACGCTCACACTGGAAAGGAGAAGCAACCATGAAGCAGCACCTGTATGAAATTTACACCCTGACCCGGGACAACCAGGCCCCCGATCTGACCATCGGTCTGGCCCTGTACCGTGACCAGCACCCCGGCCTGCTCACTCAGGAGGAGGACCGGGCCATCCGGGAGTTTATGGGCCGCCACGGCCAGGAGCTCTCTGAGGCCTTCCCCGACCGCGCCGCCTTTGACGCAGCCGTGGAGGCCGGTCTGGCCGCCGACGCCGCCCTGGAGCAGACGGACGGCAAAGAGCAGGCTTGAGGAACCATCTCCATGTGCCCGGCATAGAATGGAATCGGAGGTGAGCCCATGAATCTGCGCAAGCAGCTTTTGACCGAAAATGATTGCTACCGCTCTGGCCGCTCCCTTCGTCCCAAGGGGGTAATGGTCCACTCCACGGGGGCCAACAACCCCAATCTGTGCCGCTATGTGGCCCCCAACGACGGTCTGTTGGGCCAGCCCTCCCTGCGCCACTGGAACCAGCCGGGCACCGGGGCCTGCGTCCACGCCTTTATCGGCAAGCTGGCTGACGGCAGCATCGCCGCCTACCAGACCCTGCCCTGGACCATGCGGGGCTGGCACGCGGCCAGTGGGGACAAGGGCAGCGCCAACGACACCCACATCTCCTTTGAGATCTGTGAGGATAACCTGGGGGACGAGGGCTATTTTCAGGCAGTGTACCGCCAGGCCGTGGAGCTGACCGCCTATCTGTGCAAGGAATTTGACCTGGATCCTCTGGCGGACGGCGTGGTTATCTGCCACAGCGAGGGCCACAGCCGGGGCATCGCCAGCAACCACGCCGACGTGATGCACTGGTTCCCCAAATTTGGGAAAACCATGGACACCTTCCGGGCTGATGTGGCCCGGGAGCTGGAAGGAGACGAGCAAGTGACACAGGAGCAATTTGACCAGCTGATGGACAACTGGCTCAAACGTCAGGCCCAGCAGTCCGCCTCTTCCTGGGCCACCCCCATTTTAAAGCAGGCGGCCGCTGCCGGCCTCACCGACGGCACCCGACCCCAGGCCTTTGCCACCCGGCAGGAGGTGGCGGCCATGGTGCTGGCCAGCAAAAGTTGATATGGGCCTGGTCCCATGAACAGCAAAACGCCCCGGGCAATCGCCCGGGGCGTTTTTATATGCTCAGCCGCCCGCACAGGGCAGCACCGCCTTGACCACCAGTCCCCCCTGGGGGCGGTTGTAAGCGGTAATGGTCCCTCCGTGGGCCCGGATGATGCTCCGGCAGATGGACAGCCCCAGGCCGGACACCTTCCGCCCCCGGTCTGAGGTGTACAGGGGCTCAAAAATCTGGCGCAGCTGCTCGGGGGGCACCCCCTGGCCGTTGTCCCCAAACTCCAGCACCAGGTCTGCCCCCTCCTGGCGGCACACCACCAGCAGCCGCAGCTCCTTGGCGCCGCTGTGCTGGATGCTGTTGCTGATGAGGTTTCCAAAGTACCGGCGCATGTGGGGGGCATTACAGATGAGCCGGGCCTTGGGACAGCGGCACTCCACCTCCAGGCTCACGCCCGCGTCCCCCAGCTCCTCCTGGTACTCCTCCCGCAGATTGTCGCACAGCTGCTGGGCGGTGACCACCTCCATAGTGGCCTTGTCCCGCAGGCCGGCATCCAGATAGGTATCAAACTCATCCACAATGGATTGGATAGCCACACCTTTGTCATGGATGCCATGGAGGTACCGCTCCCGCTTCTCCGGCGTGAGGGAGGCATTGAGCAGCCGCTCGGAGTAGCCCAGCACCGAGGTCAGGGGGGTCTTGATGTCGTGGGAGATGGAGGCGATGAGCCGCCGCTCCGAGCGCTCCTTAGCCTGAAGGGCCTCAGTCAGGTCGGCAAAGGTGTTTTGCAGCTTGCCCACCTCGTCCTGCCTGGGACTGCGGGGGGGCAGGCTGCCCTGTTCCCAATACTCCCGTATGATGCGCCGCAGGCCCATAATGGGGGAGACCAGCAGCAGGTAGAGCATGACTCCCGCAACCACCAAAATGATCAGGTTGAAGAGCGCCAGCCCCCAGAAAGCCCGGTGCCCCACCGCCTCGATCAGATCCTGTCGGCTGAGGGTACGGCTCCACACCAGCACCTGCAGCTCCGTTTCGCTGTCCACCTGGGCTGTGGCTGTGCCCGACATGGTCAGCTGTGCGCCGGTCCAGTCCGGGGGGAATACCTGTGCCAGCACCGTCCCCTGGCTGTCCTGGACGCTGCATCCCACCCCCCGCTGGCTGAGAAATTCCTCCAGCCCCGAGCAGTCCCCCCGGCTCCCCTCCAAAAAGGAGGCCACCTGCCGGGCCTGCTCCTGGGCCGTCCCCATGGCGGCGTCATAGGTGTCCCCCACGTAGTCCCGGAGGTAGCGGAGAAACCAGGAGAAGGTCAGCGCCCAGCCCAGCACCGCCAGGGCCAGCAGGGCAAAGATCATCTTCCGGGACAGTTTGGCGCTCAGCCAGCCCGCCCCGGGAAACCGCCAGCGGCGGCGTTCACCCTCCATGGTCCTCTCCTCCCGTCTGCTCCTCATAGCCGCTCTTGGTGACAAACCGGTAGCCCGACCCCCAGATGGTCTTGATGTAGGCCCACTCCGGGTCCAGCTTGGTGCGCAGGTTCTTGATGTTGATGGCTACCGTGCCCACGTCCCCGTAGTCGGTCTCCCACACGTCCCGGAAAATCTGTTCCCGGGACAGGGTCCGTCCGGCGTTGCGCATCAGGTAGGCCAGCAGGTCAAATTCCCGGGTGGACAGCTCCACCCTCCGCCCCTGCCGCTTCACCAGGCGCTGGGCGGGGTCCAGCCAGATCTCTCCGATGGTGATGGGCGCCTCCTCCCGCCGGGGGGCGGCACCGCCCAGCCGGGCGCTGGTGCGCAGATGGGCCTGGACTCGGGCGGCCAGCTCCTCCAGGGCAAAGGGCTTGGTCAGGTAGTCGTCCGCTCCCAGACCGAGGCCCTCCACAATGTCCGCCACGCTGTCCTTGGCACTGAGGAAGAGGATGGGGCAGTTTACCCGGTCCCGGATCTGGCGGCATACCTCCAGCCCGCTGATGCCCTTCATCATAATGTCCAGCAGGATCAGGTCAAAGGACTCCTCCTCCAGCCGCTTCAGGGCCCGCTCGCCGCTGCCCGCGGTGGTCACCTCCATGCCCCGCTCCCCCAGCACGTCGCTCACCAGCTCCAAAATGGACGCGTCGTCGTCCACCGCTAAGATCCGTGCTGCCATAGCTGTTCCCCTCCTCCCGGCGTTCCTGGCGCCGCAATGGTTCTGTTTTCCTTATTATAGCAGACCCCTTTCCCCGTGACCATGAAGAATTATTAAGCCACCGGGGCCATTTATTAAGGATTATTAGGAATGGCCCCGGCGCGTTGACTTTCCTCCCGGGGGAAGCATACAATTTACCAACGGAACGGGGCCTCTCCCCGTCAGTATCCCATTAAAGAGGGTGAACCATTTGCTGGAAACCATTGCCCATAAGCTGACCCGCCGGCCCAAGCTGGTCATCGCCATCGCCCTGGTGCTGCTCATCCCAAGCATACTGGGGGCGGCCTTTACCCGGGTCAATTACGATATCCTGTCCTAC
Organism: Flavonifractor sp. An100; assembly: GCF_002161175.1. Taxonomy (GTDB): domain Bacteria; phylum Bacillota; class Clostridia; order Oscillospirales; family Oscillospiraceae; genus Lawsonibacter. The sequence goes on from NZ_NFMA01000007.1 coordinate 50,815, forward strand.
CTGCCCCAGGACCTGGATTCCGCCAAGGGGGAGGCCCTGCTGGAGGAGCCCTTCCACATGGCGGCCACCACCATGCTCATTGTGGAGGGCATGCCCCCCGAGTACACCCACCAGCTGCAGCAGCAGGTGGAGCAGGTGCCCGGGGTGAGCAACGTCATCTGGCTGTCCAGTCTGGTGGGCATCCAGGTCCCTAACGAATTGCTGCCTGAGGATATCCGGGACATCTTTTTCTCCGGGGACGCCACCATGATGATCGTGCAGTACGACCAGCCCGGCGCCTCCAACGCCACCATGAAGTCCATCCAGCAGGTGCGGAACCTGTGCAACAAAAACTGCTTTCTGGCCGGGTTCTCCGTATTCATCAAGGACACCAAGGACCTGATCTCTCAGGAGATGCCCCTGTATGTGCTCATGGCGGCCACCCTGTCCATTCTGGCCATGTGCCTGACCATGTCCTCCTGGCTGCTGCCGGTGGCTTTGATGGTGAGCATCGGTCTGGCGGTGCTGTATAACTTTGGCACCAACATTTTTATGGGTCAGATCTCCTTTGTCACCCAGGCCATCGCCGCGGTGCTCCAGCTGGGAGTGACCATGGACTACTCCATCTTCCTCTACGACCGCTACCAGGAGGAGCTTCCCCACCACGAGGACCGGCGGGACGCCATGGCCTCCGCCATCGTCTCCGCCTTCCGCTCTCTGTCGGGCAGCTCCCTGACCACCATCGCCGGTTTCCTGGCCCTGTGCTTTATGCGCCTGACCCTGGGCAAGGACATCGGCCTGGTCATGGCCAAGGGAGTGGTGCTGGGCATCGCCACCGTGGTGCTGGTGCTCCCCTCCATCCTGCTGGTGATGGACGGCCCCATCCGCAAGTACCGCCATCCCGCCATCACCCTGAAAATGGAAAGGCTCAACTCCTTCATTGTCCGCCGGCGGCGGTGGTTTGTGGGGCTGTTTCTCCTTCTCTTCGTCCCCGCCATTTACTCCAACAACCACACCCAGGTCTACTACAAGCTGGATGAGTCCCTGCCCCAGGATATGCCCTCCATCGTGGCCACCGACAAGCTGAAAAACGAGTTTGACATGGCCTCCTCCCACTTTATTGTCATGCGGGATGACCTGAGCCGGGCCGCCATGAAGGAGCTGGAGGAGTCCATAGAGCAGCTGCCCGGCATTACCAGCGTGGTAGCCTACGACAAGCTCATCCCCAGCACCATTCCTGACTTCTTTATCCCCCAGGACATCAAGGACCTGTGCAAACAGGACGGCTATCAGATGCTGATGGTCAACTCCTCCTACGTCACCGCCTCCGATCAAGTGGCGCAGCAGTTGCAGCAACTCAGTGACCTGGTGAGGTCCTACGACCCCGGAGCCTACATTACCGGTGAGGCCGCCATGACCGCCGACCTCATCTCCACCTCGGCGGTGGACTTCCAGGTCACCAACTACCTGTCCATTCTGGCCATTTTGGTCCTGGTGGCCCTGGCCTTCCGGTCCATCTCCATCCCCATCCTGCTGGTGGCCACCATTGAGCTGGCCATCTTCATCAACCAGGGCATTCCCTACTTCACCGGCACCCGGATTCCCTTCATTGCCCCCACTGTCATCGGCTGTATTCAGCTGGGCGCCACGGTGGACTACGCTATCCTCATGACCACCCGCTTCCAGGAGGAATTGCAGAAGGGAAAGGACCGCAAACAGGCCATTCAGGCCGCCGCCACTGCAGCGGACACCTCCATCCTCACCAGCGCCCTGGTCTTTTTCTGCTCCACCCTGGGAGTGGCCGCCATCTCCACCATGGAGATCGTCAGCAGCATATGTCTCATGCTCTCCCGGGGGGCCATCATCTCCGCTCTGGTGTGCATGTTCATCCTCCCCTCGGTGCTGGTGGTGTTTGAGCCTGTCATTGCCAAGACCACCCTCCACTGGCGGACCCCCAAAGCGCCCAAGGCCTCCAAACGCCCCAAGCTCCCCAAGTCCCCCTCCCATACCTCCCTGCCCTGGCGCAGGAAGGAAAAAGCCCTGACTGCCGCCGGGGACCAACCCTCTCTCCAACCGGAGGAGGGAACGGAACCGGCCTCGGACGAGGAGGATACCCCTGTGGGCCCCATGTCCTGAAAAAAAGGAGTGTATTGCCATGAAATTTCATTGTTCTGCCCTTGTGCGGCGGGGCGGGGCGGCCGCTTTGGCCCTCACTCTGCTGACGGGGCTGTGTCCCGCCGCTCTGGCCGATGAGGCCCAGCTCCCCCCCACCCACGACGAGACCTACTACGCCACCCTGGACTACTACGGCGGGGTGATGGACAGCAGCGTGGTCAAAAGCTACCAAACCTTCGGGGCCTCCTCCATCACCGACTACGGGGTCTACCAGGAGGTCACCAACCTCACCGACGACCGGGAGGCCACCCTGGGCGAGGACTCGGTGACCTTCCAGCTGGGGGAGGACGCCCCCAACCGCTTCTACTTTGAGGGGAAGACCACCAAGCCCTTGGAGGAGTTTCCCTGGACACTGTCCCTGTCCTACTCCCTCAACGGGGTGCCCGCCAAGGCGGAGGAGCTGGCGGGACAGCAGGGGGTGGTGGACATCACCCTGAACGCCCTGCCCAACCCCAACGCCTCGGAGTACAGCCGGAACAACCTGATTCTCACCGCCGTGTCCATGTTCAACGGGGACGACATTCTCTCCCTCCAGGCTCCCGGCGCCCAGGTACAGATGATCGGCAACCTGTACTGCGTGCTGTACATGGTCCTGCCAGGGGAGGAGCAGCACTTCACCCTCTCGGTGGGCAGCAACGCCTTTACCTACTCGGGCATGATCTTCCTGGCAATGCCCGCTACGCTGGACCAGCTGGACAAGATCGCCGACTTAAAAGAGGCCAAGGAAAAGACGGAGGACTCCTACAACGCCATTCAGGACAGCCTGGATGTGATTTTAAACACCCTGGAGGGGATGAGCGGCAGCTTCAACACCGCCGCCAACGGTCTGGACGAGCTGGACAAGGCCCGGGACACCGTCTCGGCGGGAAAGCAGAAGGTCTATGACAGCCTGGACATCGCCCTGGATGCCGCCGGACCGCTGGCAGAGTCCCTCCAGCCCATGGAGGAGCACCTCACCACCGCCCAGCAGGCCCTCACCGACACCACCGCCCTGCTCAATGAGATGAGCGCCAACCTCACCTCCCTCAAGCCGGAGGTGGAAAACGCCCGGGACATCCTGGAAAGGCTGCAAAAGGACACCAAGGAGCTGCGGGAACTGCTGGACGAGCTGGAGTCCTACCCCTCCCGGGCCAAACGGACCGCCAAATACTTGGCGGAGGACTTCTCCTCCCTGGGCTCCAGCCTGGGCAGCCTGGAGAAGACCCTAAAATCCCTCCGCACCCAAATTTCCTCCCTGGACAGCCAGATCTCCGGTCTGGAGGGGGGCAACAAGAACTACATCACCATCAACGGCAAGACGGTGGAGGAGATTGAACGTCTGGTGTCCCAGGCCAATCAGCTCCGGGCGGCCTATGAGGCCTCGGAGTATGTGGATGTGATCTCCTTCCAGGACTTTATCACCAGTTACCTGATGGAGAGCACCGGAGCCGGCCCTGAGGAGGCCGCTGCCCAGGCCGCCGCTCTGGCCCAGCTGTGGGTCCAGGCCCAGACCTCAGAATTTGAGGAACAGCTGAGCCAGGCCAAGCAGATCAACCAGCTGCTCAAGGAGTTTGACCTCACCGTCAGCCAGCTTAAGAGCCTGGTGGGCGCCGTCAACGACGGAGCCTCCCCCATCCTCAAGCAGCTGGAGAGCCTGTGCAACAGCCTGGGCTCCGGCAAGCTCAGCGGAGACCTGGAGGACCTGTCCAAGCTGATGGAGGACATGATGAAGGACCTGGACGAGCACAGCGGTGCCCTCTCCTCCACCCTGTCCTCCCTGGACCGGGCAGGGGACCTGGCCATCCGGGTCAGTGAGAATGTGGACACCGCCCTAGACCAGGTGCAGTCCCTCACCGACCTGATGAACACCTATGAGCCCCAGGCCCAGCAGGCCCTGGAGGACGCCAAGACCTTTGCCTCCTCTGCCTCCACCAGCATCACCGCCCTGGTGGACGCGGCCAAGGCCGCGGAAAACCTGGCCAAGGAGAGCGGCCCCCACCTGAATGCGGGGACCAAGCAGGCTCTGGAGGGACTATCCTCCGCCCTGCGCGAGTCGGCCAAGGGGCTGGGGCAGACCAGCACCATCCGCAACGCTAAGGACACCATTGACGCCCTCATCCGGGATGAGTGGGACAGCCATACCGGGGAGGGGGACAATCTGCTGCTCATGGATGCCTCGGCCCAGCCCATCTCCCTTACCGATTCCCGCAATGAGAACACCACCAGCATCCAGTATGTGATGCGCACCCAGGAGATCCAGGAGGAGGACCCTCCGGCCCAGGAGTTCCCCGCCGCCGACCAGGGAGACAACGGCACCCTCTGGACCCGGATCGCCGACATGTTCCGGGACATCTGGAACACCATCACCGGCTGGTTCCATTGATCAAAAATCATAACAAAAGCGCCCTCCCATGGGAGGGCGCTTTTTTCTGCTCTGTTCGGCCTTAATCCGTGAGGGAGGGCTCAGACTGGGGCTGCTTCTTTTTCCGGAAGCGGAAGTGGCTGAGGTTATCAATGACGGAGTAATAAACGGGGGTAAAGACCAGGGTGATGATGGTGGAGATCACCATACCAGAGATCATGGTGACGCCCATGTCGGACATCATCTCGTTGGTGTCTCCAATGGCCAGGGCCATGGGCACCATGGCCAGGATGGTGGTAAGGGTGGTCATGAGGATGGGGCGCACCCGGAGGGGGCAGGCGTGGAGGATGGCCTCTTCCCGACTCTCGCCCATGCGCCGGCGGACCTTGATGTACTCCACCAGGATGATGGAGGAGTTGACCACCGTACCGGCCAGGATGATGATGGAAACCAGAGAGATGATGGACAGGTCCCGCCCGGTGAGAGGCAGGGCAAAGAGGGCGCCGGTAAAGGCCACGGGCAGGATGAGCATGACGATGACGGGCATGGCGAAGGACTCAAACTGGGCGGCCAGCACGAAGTACACCAGGCCCAGGGCCACGGCCAGGGCCAGGAGCAGGTCACCGAAGCTGTCCATCATGTCGGTGTAGCTGCCGGAGATTTCGGCGGTGTAGCCCTCGGGCATGGCGTAGCCGTCCAAAATGGTGGTAATCTGCTGGGTGATGGCGGTGGTATCGCCGGAGATGGTGTCGCCGGAGATGGTGACCTGGCGGGACTGGTTGGAGCGGGCGATGCTCTGGGGGGCCTTCTCCACCACCACATCGGCCACCGAGGACAGGGGGACGCTGCCGCCGTAGGAGGAGGGGATGGACATGGACTTCAGGGCGTCCAGGCTGGTAGCGGCGGCTCCGTCGCCCCGGACGATGACATCCATCTCCTTGTTGTCAATGGTGACGGTGGTGGCGGTGGTGCCGGTGAGCTCCGCCCGAACGGCGGCGCCCACGCTGGCGGCGGTGAGACCGTACTGGGAGGCGGCCTCCCGGTTCATGACCACCTTCACCTGGTCCACCTTCTTGGACAGGGAGGTGTCCACATCCACGGCGTCGGGGAGGGCGGCGATCTGGTCCACCAGGTCGTTGGCGATCATCTCCAGGGTGTCGTAGTCGTCGCCGGTAATCTCCACGCTGATGTCGTCTCCGCTCACCATCCCCATGGAGCTGGAGGCGCTGACGGTGATCTCACAGCCGGCGATGTCCTGGAGGGCGGGGCGCAGGTCGTTGACCACGTCAAAGCTGCTCCGCTCCCGCTCGCCCTTGTCCACCAGGTTGACCATCATGGTCACCGACTCGTCCTGGGCGATGTAGTACATATCCTCCAGCTCGGGGACCTCACTTTGGACGATGCGGGCCACCCGGTCGGCGATGGCGGAGGTCTCCTCCACCTCAGAGCCGATGGGCATGGAGATGCTCACCGACACCTGCCCCTGGTCCATGTCGGGCATAAGGACCATCTTGGTGGAGAACAGGGTGGCGGCAAAAATGACCACCAGGGCCAGAGAGGCCAGCATGCCCAGCTTCAGGTGGCGGATGAAGTAATTGAGCAGAGCCATGTAGCCCCGGTAGATCCGCTGCACCAGTCCACTTGCAGACCGCGCCAGGGAACCGGGCTGCTTCTGGGCGCGTTTGAGGGCCTTGCGGCGGATCTTCTCCTCATCCATCATGAAGTAGCACAGCAGGGGCACCAGGGTCAGGGCAATGATGAGGGAGGCCCCGATGAGGGAGGCGATGGTGAGACAGAAGTCCCGGAACATCATGCCGGCCAGGCCGGTGGTCAGGCCCAGGGGGACGAAGACGGCCAGGGTGGTGAGGGTGGAGGCCACCACCGAGGAGGTGACCTCCTTGGTGCCCTCCACGCAGGCCTCCATCCGGTTCTTCCCCTCGGCGGAGAAGCGGAAGATGTTTTCCAGCACCACGATGGAGTTATCCACGATCATGCCTACGCCCATGGCGATGCCGCCCAGGCTCATCATGTTCAATGTCAGGTCCAGCACGTGCATGAGGATGAAAACGGACAGAATACACACGGGCATGGAAATGGCGATGGTAACGGTGGCGTCCCAGCGGCGCAGGAAGAGGAGTACCACCAGGGCGGCCAGGAACACGCCCTGGAGGATGTTCTGGAAGGCGGCCTCCACCGACAGGTCGATGTACTCACTGGCCAGATAGGGTGTGGTGTAGCGAATGCTGGGATTGTCCTGGCTGAGCTCCTCCATACGCTGGGCCACCTCGTCGGAGACGGCGGCCTCGTTGGCGGAGGACTGCTTGGAGATCTGGAGGATGACACAGGCGGTGTCCCCCACCTTAGCCACGGCGCTGGGGTCGGTGTTTTCCAGGGTGACGTCGGCCACCTCAGACAGGCGCACCGTCCCGCCGGTGGGCAGGGTGAGGAGCATATTGGCTACGTCGTCCACCGTCTGGAACTTGGCGTCGGTGGAGACGGTGAGCTTTTTCGAGCCATTTTGCAGCTCGCCGCCGGGGTAGAGGAGGTTCTGTCCGGCCAGGAACTGGGCCACATAGGAGTTGGACAGTCCCAGGCCCTCGCAGCGGGTGGGGTCCAGCTCCACGGCGATCTGCTGCTCCACGCCGCCGTTGACGCTCACCTGAGCCACCCCGTCAATGCGCTCCAGGGCCGGGGCCACCACGTCGTCGGCCAGGGCCTGGAGCTCCCCCAGGTCCTCCCCCATAAGGGCGATGATGGCGGTGGGCATCAGCTCGCTGATGTTCATGTTCATAATCACCGGGTCAATGGCGTCCTCGGGGAGGGAGACAGCGTTGAACTTCTCCCGCAGCTTGGTGGCGGCGATGTCCAGGTCGGTGCCCTCCACATAGGTGATCATGATCTGGCTGGTGCTGTCGGCGGAGGTGGATTGGACGGAGTCTACGCCGGGCACCGACATGATGGCGCCCTCCAAGGGCCGGGTGACCAGCTCCTCCATGTCGCTGGGGCTGGCGCCGTTGTAGTAGCACACCACCACAGCCATGGGGGCCTCAATGTCGGGCATCAGGGCCATCTGGAGCTGGGTGCCGAACATCACGCCGAAGATCACGATAAGGATGACGGCCAGCAGAGTGGCCACTTTATGTTGAATAAAAAACTTTGCGCTGCTCATGGGCGTCAGCCCTCCCCGGATACAATCCGAACCGGATCGCCGTCAGCCAGATAGGACTGGCCTACGGTGACCAGCTGCTGGCCCTCCGTCAGGCCGGAGGTGATCTCGGTGACACCGTTTCCGGTCAGGCCGGTGGTCACCTCCACATACTTGGCCAGGTCCCCGTCCACCACATAGACGTACTGGGTAGAACCGCTGGTGAGGATGGCCTCGGAGGGGATGACGATGGTGTTGTCGGAGGTGTCGGTGCGGAAGGTGACGTCGGCAAACATGCCGGAGAGCAGGCCGGACACCTCAGCGGGTACGGAGACGGTGACGTTATAGAGCTTGGTCTGGGCGTTGGCGGCCTGCTCCACCGCCCGGATGGTTCCGGTGAAGGAAGCTCCCACGGCGCTGACCGTCACGTCCACCTCGTCCCCAATTTCCAGCTTGGGCACCAGGGCCTCGGAGACGGAAACGGTGATCTTCATCTGGTCCACCCCGTCGATGACGGCCACGGGCATGGAGGGAGAGACCATACCGTTTTCCACGGCGGACAGGGAGACCAGGGTACCCGAGATGGGGGCAATCACATTGCCCTGTCCATCCACATTTTCCAGCACGGTGGACAGCTGCTCCACGTTGGCCTTGGCGCTCTGCATCCCCGCCTCCAGCTGGGCCAGGGTGGAGTTGCGGGTGGCCCGGGCGGAGTCCAGCTGCAGCTGGGCCTGGTCGATCTCCAGCTGGGAGGCCGCCCCGATCTCCTTAAGAGCCTTCAGGTCGTTGACGGTCTTCTCATACAGGGCCACCTGGCTGTCCAGAACGGCCTTCTGGTCCTGGTAGCTCTGGACGGAGGAATTGTAGCTGATGTTGGCAGCGTTATAGGAGGACAGGGTGCTGTCCAGATCCAGGGTACACAGCTTCTGCCCCGCCGTGACCTGGTCCCCCGCGTCCACATAGACGGCGGTACACTTGGCGCTGGTGGAGATGTAGACGGAGCTCTCGTTATCAGAGACCACCTTGCCGGAGACCTTGTTCTCGGTGGAGATGGAGCTGACCTCCACCTGCTCCACCTGGACGGCCACCCCGGCGGGGGTGCCGGCCTGGGAGGAGGAGGCATCGGAGCCGGTCTGGCTGCCGCAGGCGGTGAGGGATAGGGCCAGGGCGGCGCCCAGGGCCAGGATTCGGAAATGGGTTTTGGTTTGATGAGCCATCATGGTTGCTCCTCCTAATAATCAGTTCAAAATGCCGTAGTCCACGGCCCAGCGGTAGTTGTTGTAGGCGGAGAACAGGCTGATTTTCGCGCTGTCCACCGTATCCTGGGCGGCGCTGACCTCGTCGGCGGCGTCCTTGAGCTTATTTTCCGACAGGCTCCCCTGCTCGTACTTCAGCTGCATGGAGGCGTAGGTATCCTGCTGACAGGCCAGTGCGGTTTGGGCGGCGGCAAGGACCTGCCAGTCGTCCTTGACCTGGTTATACAGAGTACGGAAGCTCATCTCAAAGCTCTGCACCGTGGCGTTGTATGTATACTCCGCCGCCTGGCGCTGGTGCTGGGCAGCCTTGTACTGGTAAGTATTCTCCATATAGCCCTTGGCTGACTCCTTGGCGCTCTCCTTGGTGTCCTCCAGGGTGCGCTGGGCGGCAAAGAGCTGGTAGCTGTTGGCCTTGGCCTGCTCCAGGTCGGCCTCCAGATCCATGGCCTCCAGGTCCTGTCCGGTCACCTGGGGCAGGGGCTGGAGCTGGATGGTCCCGGAGAGCTGGGCGCCGAGCATCAGCTCCAGCTGATATTTGTAGTTGGCAATGTTCATCTCCAGGGTTTCCTTGCCGCTCACCGCGGTGGACTTCCCCGCCTTGGTCTGCTCCAGGGTAAGGGCGGAGATCTGCCCCAGGTCGTAGCGCAGCTCCATCTCCTCCACGGTGCGGTCCAGGGCGGCCAGGGTGCGGTCCAGGGAGGCGTCGTTGAGCTCCATCTCCGCCAGGGCCACATACATGGACTGGGCGGCCATCACCACCTGGTCCTGGGCGTTGCGCAGCTGGCGGATAATGGCCTCGTTGTCCTCCTGAAGCTTGCCGTCCTTCAGATCCTCAAAGGTATCCCTCATGGAGTTATAGCTCTGTTGCAGGGACGTGCTGGAGGAGGTGGAAACCATATTGATAATCAGCATGTCTTCATCCGTAAAATCATATTGGGGAATCTGTGCCAGGAGGTCCCCCGTAGAACTGATCGCATCGATCTGCTTGGCAATTGTGTTGAGGGAGTCCACCATCTGCTCCCGCATCTTGTCGTAGTCGATGACCTCCAAAGCGGCGATGTTCTCCTCCAGGGCCAGCAAATTCAGGTTGTTCTCCCGCAGGCGGCTGTCCAAGTTGGCAAAGGACACCGTCCCCACCGGGTCGGGTACCAGCTCCTCAGGGGCCACATCCGTCTCCTCCGACTCGCTGCCCGTCTCTTTCGTCTGAGCGTCGGTCTCCAGCCCTTGCGCCTCCTGGTTCTCCACCTGGGTCCGTTCCTGTCCAGCCGTCGGTTCCGCCTGGACATCCTCACCCAGATCGGCAGCCAGAGCAGTAGCTCCGCACAGAGCAGCCGCCAGCGCGGCGGTCAGGGCGAACACCTTCCAGTTCTGCTTCAACATTGGCTTCCTCCTTCTATGGCATGGCCGGGGCGCTGGTCCGGTTCCAGGCTCCCCAATTTCACAATTTCAACCCGTTTCCTCAATAGTTCCCGCTGCCGCTCCCACTGCTCCGGGTCCCGCAGGGTCTCCATAATGGCATAGGCCAAGGGAGCGATAATCATAAAAAAGACCTGATTCAAAAACTCCGGGTCCTGCTCTCGCAGACGGCGCGCCACACTCAGCTGCCGCATCTGTTCGGGCATCAGACCGGGCTCATTGGCCAGAAAGTGGTGAAAATCCATCCCCTGGTTCAGCCGCATTACCTGAATACACCGGCTCATCACAGGGTCTGTGATTCCCCTCCGGCCCACAAAGCGGTCAAAAGCCCGCAGGGACATGGAAAACAGATCTCCCTCCACGTCCTGAAGAATTTCCTGCATGGCATGGGCAAAATACTCCCGCATACTCCCCATCAGATACCAGAACAGGTCCTCCTTGTCCTGAAAATATTGATAAAAACTCCCTCTGGGGATATGGGCGTTATGAATGATCTGGTTAATGGACGCATCGGCAAAGCTGCTCCTGGAAAACTCCTCCCAGGCCGCTTCTACCAGACGCTGCCGCTTCTCTTCCGGCAGGCGGAAAAAGGTACTGCTGGGCATAGGACCCCTCCCATTTGTGACAATCTGTCGCTTATGACAGTCTGTCACAAATTATACGCATCCCCCTTCCCCCTGTCAATGATAAATTTGGTTAAAGTTGCGTTAATATTCTTCCCCTTCCATCTTCATTGGCTTTGACAGAGAACGGATGTCCTTATATAATTAAGGTATTCCAGGGCGGACCGCTGTTCTGTCCGCCCACCACCGTGACAAGATAAGGAGGCCTCTATGCAGTACGATTTTACCACTGTGATTGATCGCTCCGGCACCAGCAGCCGGGCGGTGGACGTAATTCCCATTCCGGGCGCCCAGGTAAAGGAGGGGTTTTCTCCCATCCCCATGTGGATTGCTGACATGAGCTTTGCCACCGTCCCCACCATTCCCCAGGCCATTGCCAAGCGGCTGGAGCACCCTCTGTTCGGGTACTTCAATCCCTCCTCTGAATATTATGACGCCATCATCCGCTGGCAGCAGAAGCGCAACGGGGTCCAGGGCCTGGAAAAGGAGCACATTGGCTATGAAAACAGCGTGTTGGGCGGCCTGATCAGCGCCCTTGGTGTGTTCTGTTCCCGGGGCGACAAGGTTTTGGTCCACTCCCCCACCTATATTGGCTTTACCAACAGCATGACCAACTGCGGCTATCAGCTCATCCACAGCCCCCTGGTGTTGGACGAAGCTGGGGTCTGGCGGATGGACTTTGCCGACATGGACCGGAAGCTGAAGGAGCATAAGATCCGCACCGCCATCTTCTGCTCCCCCCACAACCCCAGCGGCCGGGTTTGGGAGCCCTGGGAGATCGAAAAGGCCATGGAGGTCTACAAGGCTAACGACGTCATGGTCATCTCCGATGAGATCTGGTCGGACCTGCTCCTCAACGGCTACCACCACACTCCCACCCAGTCGGTGTCAGAGGATGCCCGGCAGCGGACTATTGCCCTGTATGCCCCCACCAAGACCTTTAACCTGGCGGGCCTGGTGGGCAGCTACCACATTGTCTATAATCCCCGTCTCCGGGACCGCCTGGAAAAGGAGGCCTCCCTCACCCACTATAATTCGGTGAACCTGCTGTCCATGCACGCCCTCATAGGGGCCTACTGCCCCGAGGGGGAGGAGTGGCTGACGCAGCTGCGCCAGGTGCTCACCACCAACGTGGACTATGCCTATGACTTCATCACCACCCACTTCCCCGGCGTGACCCTTTTCAAGCCCCAGGGCACCTACATGCTCTTCCTGGACTGCACCCAGTGGTGCGCCGACCACGGCCGCACCCTGGACGAGCTGCTCCGGGCGGGGGTCGAGGTGGGCGTCATCTGGCAGGACGGCCGCGCCTTCCACGGTCCCTGCCACATCCGTATGAATTTGGCCCTGCCCCTCTCCCAGCTCCAGGAAGCCCTGAACCGATTGGACCGCTACGTCTTCCATCCCCAGGGCTGATGGCGGAGTAAAATGGCGGCTTGCCGGCCATTTCTTGCATATTTTTCCTGTCTCCCACGGGAGCGGCCCTGAATCAGGCCGCTCCCCCCTGTTTTTTACGCAAGTTTTTTTCTTTCCTCGCCCATCCTTCCGTCAATCTGCACAGCTTTTTCCCCGCTCCCCTGTTTTGGGCGGATTTCTTCTTTCAATTGTATCAAAGTTTATATTCTTTCCGCCTCCACATGCTTTATTGTAGGAAAAACGGCAGAAGTTTCCCGATTTTCCGGGAATTTTTGCCCGGTGCGGCCCGGCTTTTGTCCGGCGAACCGGACGCGGGCGGGAACGGATTTAGCCTTGCTCTCCCGCCTTGTGTATTTTTCCGATTGACATTTGTGTGTCCCGCCCATATAATGGGCAGCAAATCGGAAATTTCCTTTGCGTCTTTCCGGTCCGCGGGCAGCTCCAGGCCCGCCTAGTTGAAATATACCAAGGAGGTAAATGAAGATGAAAAAGTATCTTGCCATGCTTTTGGCCGGCGCTCTGTCTGTGAGCCTGCTGGCCGGCTGCGGCGGCGACTCCGGCTCTTCTGCCAGCAGCACTGGTTCCGCCGGTTCTGCCGGCAGCGCCAGCTCCACCGGTTCTGACAGCTCCGCTGCCGACGGCACCACCTTTAAGCTGGGCGGCACCGGTCCCCTGACCGGCGGCGCCTCCATCTACGGCCTGGCTGCCCAGCGGGGCGCTCAGATTGCCGTGGACGAGATCGCGGAAGCGGGCGGCGACATCCAGTTCACCCTGCGCTATGAGGACGACGTCCACGACGCCGAGAAGGCCGTCAACGCCTACAACACCCTGAAGGAGTGGGGGATGCAGATCTCCCTGGGTTCCGTCACCTCCAAGCCCGGCGAGGCCACCTCGGTTTTGAACTATGAGGACCGGATCTTCGCTCTGACCCCCTCCGCCTCCTCCCCCGCCGTCATCGAGAGCAAGGACAACGTCTTCCAGATGTGCTTCTCCGACCCCAACCAGGGCCTGGCCTCCGCCCAGTACATCTCCGAGCAGAACCTGGGCGAGAAGGTCTTCATCATCTGGAAGAACGACGACGTGTACTCCACCGGCATCAAGGACCAGTTCGTGACTGAGGCTGAGGCTCTGAACCTGAACGTGGTGGGCGACGCCACCTTCACCACCGACAGCCAGACCGATTTCACCGTCCAGCTCACTCAGGCCCAGCAGGCCGGGGCCGATCTGCTCTTCCTGCCCATCTACTATGATGCCGCCTCTCTGATCCTGTCCCAGGCCAACGCCATGGGCTATGACCCCGCCATCTTCGGCGTGGACGGCATGGACGGCATCCTCACCGTGGACGGCTTTGATCCCGCTCTGGCCGAGGGCGTCATGCTGCTGACCCCCTTCAACGCCGACGCCCAGGATGAGGCCACCCAGGCCTTTGTCCAGAAGTACCAGGCCCAGTACGGCGAGGTACCCAACCAGTTCGCTGCCGACGCCTATGACTGTGTCTACGCTCTCAAGCAGGCCCTGGAGACCGCCGGCTGCACCCCCGACATGAGCGCGGAGGACATCTGCACCAAGCTCATCGAGGTCTTCCCCACCATCACCTTTGAGGGTCTGACCGGCGACGGCGCGGGTATCACCTGGGACAGCACCGGCGCGGTGTCCAAGAGCCCCAAGGGCATGGTCATCCAGAACGGCGCTTACGTGGGCATGGACTGATCCTCCGCCCCACCCCAATCAATACTGACAACCACAGAGGGCTGCCGGAGCCGGCAGCCCTCTGCCCCCTATTTTAAATGGAGTGAGCAGGGGCCCATGGGAAAGGGGCCGGAGACTGCGGCTGTTTTCCCATGGGTCCGGAGAGAGAAAAAAGGAGTGACGACATGGATTTCTTGACCCTGATGGATTACCTGATCCGGGGCTTGAGCCTGGGCAGCATCTACGCCATCATCGCCCTGGGCTACACCATGGTCTACGGCATCGCCAAGATGCTCAACTTCGCCCACGGCGACGTGATCATGGTGGGGGCCTATATATGCTTTTTCACCATGAACCGTGTGGGCGCCATGTTTGACCCGGAGACCCAGGCCCTGGCCGCCGCGGTGGCGCCCGCCCTGGCGGGGGTGCTGCTGTCCATGGTGGTGTGTACCGTCCTGGGCGTGGTCATTGAGGGACTGGCCTACAAGCCCCTGCGCCAGGCGCCCTCCCTGGCGGTGCTCATCACCGCCATCGGCGTGAGCTATTTCCTCCAGAATGCGGCCCAGCTGCTGTGGACCTCCAGCCCCAAATACTTCTCCCCCATCGTGGGCAGCGGCCAGGTTCAAGCAGGTCCCCTCACCATCTCCCATGTCATCCTGGTGACCATCGTGGCCTGCGTGGTCATCATGCTGGCCCTGACCTTCTTTACCAACAAGACCAAGATGGGCAAGGCCATGCGGGCGGTGTCCGAGGACAAGGGAGCGGCCCAGCTCATGGGCATCAACGTCAACCGCACCATCTCCATGACCTTTGCCATCGGCTCGGCCCTGGCCGCCATCGCCGGGGTGCTGCTGTGCTCCGCCTACCCCACCCTCACCCCCACCACCGGCTCCATGCCGGGCATCAAGGCCTTCACCGCCGCGGTCTTCGGGGGCATCGGCTCCATCCCCGGGGCCCTGCTGGGGGGACTGCTCCTGGGCATCATTGAGATCTTCGCCAGCGCCTACATCTCCACCCAACTGTCCACCGCCGTGGTCTTTGGTGTGCTGATCGTCATCCTGCTGGTCAAACCCGCCGGTCTGCTGGGCAAGACCGTGCGGGAGAAAGTGTGAGGTGGCCGGAATGACATCCTTGAAAACCATGAAAAAATCCACCCGCACCAGCTTTTTGACCTACGCTATGGTGGTGGTGGCCTTTGTCATCGTCCAGTCCCTCCGGGTCTTTAAGGACGGGGGCGTGGGCGCCGTGCTGGAGGGCCAGCTCATCCCCATCTGCGCCTACATCACCGTGGCCCTGGCCCTGAACCTGGTGGTGGGCGTGTCCGGCGAGCTGTCGCTGGGCCACGCCGGCTTTATGAGCATCGGTGCCTTTATGGGCTGCGCCATGGCCTCTGCCCTCCAGGATTCCGTCACCCTGGCCCCCCTGCGCCTGGCCATCTCCATGATCTTCGGCGCGGTGCTGGCCGGCCTGTTCGGCTTCCTCATTGGTATCCCGGTCCTCCGCCTCAACGGCGACTACCTGGCCATCGTCACCCTGGCCTTTGGTGAGATTATCAAGAGCATCATCACCAACGTCTACCTGGGTGTGGACAAGGACGGGCTACAGTTTAGCTTCCTCACCGACCGCAACCAGCTGGCCGAGGGAGGCATTGCCCTCATCAAGGGCCCCATGGGCGTGAACAACTCCGCCCGCATCTCCACCTTTGTGGCCGGCTTCATCCTGGTGATGATCACCCTCATTGTGGTCTTTAACCTGGTGAATAGCCGGGCCGGCCGGGCCATTATGGCCGCCCGGGACAACCGCATCGCTGCCGAGAGCGTGGGCATCAGCGTCACCAAGTACAAGATGATGGCCTTCGTCACCTCCGCCGCCCTGGCGGGCGCTGCCGGTACCCTGTACGGCTGTAGCCAGGTCACCTTTACCGCCACCAAGTTTGACTTCAACACCTCCATCCTGATCCTGGTGTTCGTGGTGCTGGGCGGTCTGGGCAATATGTGGGGCACGGTGATTGCCGCCGCCGCTCTGACCATCCTACCCGAGGCCCTGCGTGAATTTGCCGACTACCGCATGCTGGTATACGCCATCGTGCTGATTCTGGTCATGCTGGCCACCAACAACCCCACCATTCAAAGCGGCCTGAGCCGCCTGATTCAGCGGCTGAAGGCCGGGAAAGGAGGAGAGGAGCAATGAGCAGACTACCCAAAGAGCCGGTCAAGCTGGTACCCGTTCCCTCCACCAATAAGATTCCCGAGCGCGACATCGGCCAGAGCCCCATTCTGGAGTGCCGTCACCTGGGCATTGACTTCGGCGGCCTGGCGGCGGTGAAGGACTTCAACATGGCCATCGGCCGCACGGAGATTGCCGGCCTCATCGGCCCCAACGGCGCGGGCAAGACCACCGTCTTCAACCTGCTGACCAAGGTCTACCAGCCCACCCGGGGCTCCATCCTCATCGACGGCCAGGAGACCTCCCGGATGAACACCGTCCAGGTCAACCGGGCCGGCATTGCCCGTACCTTCCAAAACATCCGCCTGTTTGACAAGCTCAGCGTGGAGGACAACGTCAAGATTGGCCTCCACAATCAGATCCGCTACCCCATGTGGGACGGCATTCTCCGCCTGCCCAGCTACTGGAAGAAGGAGAAGCTGGCCCATGAGAGCGCCATGGAGCTGCTGTCCATCTTCGGCATGGAGGACCTGGCGGGCCACCAGGCCGGCTCCCTCCCCTACGGCGCCCAGCGCCGGCTGGAGATCGTCCGGGCCCTGGCCACCAACCCCTCTCTGTTGCTGCTGGACGAGCCCGCCGCCGGCATGAACCCCTCGGAGACCGCCGACCTGATGGAGAACATCGTCAAGATTCGGGACACCTTCCACATCGCCATCCTGCTCATCGAGCACGATATGAACCTGGTCATGGGCATCTGCGAGGGCATCTGTGTGCTGAACTTCGGTCAGATCATTGCCAAGGGCACCCCCGACGAGATCAAAAACAACCCGGTGGTCATTGAGGCCTACCTGGGCAAGGGCAACAAGGGCAACAAGGGCAACAAGAAAGGAGGCAAATAATTATGGCTATGCTCACCGTGGAGGACCTGAACGTCTATTACGGAGCCATCCACGCCATTAAAAATGTCTCCTTCTACGTGGATGAGGGGGAGATCGTCACCCTCATCGGCGCCAACGGTGCGGGAAAAACCACCACTCTCCAGACCATCTCGGGCCTGCTGCGCAGCCGCACCGGCTCCATCATTTTCCAGGGGAAAAACATCAGCAACACCCACCCCCACCTGCTGGTAGGCCAGGGCCTGGCCCAGGTCCCTGAGGGCCGTCGAGTTTTTCTTCAGATGTCGGTGGAGGAAAACCTGGAGATGGGCGCCTTTACCCAGCCCTCCTCCGGAGTGGACCGGGACCTGGAAATGGTCTACGCCCAGTTCCCCCGGCTGAAGGAGCGCCGCCGCCAGGTGGCGGGCACCCTGTCTGGAGGCGAGCAGCAGATGCTGGCTATGGGCCGCGCTCTTATGTCTCATCCCAAGCTGCTGATGCTGGATGAGCCCTCCATGGGTCTGGCCCCCATTCTGGTGGAGCAGATCTTCGACATCATCCGGGACCTGAACAAGCAGGGCTCCACCATCCTGCTGGTGGAGCAAAACGCTCAGATGGCCCTGTCGGTCGCCCACCGGGGCTACGTGCTGGAGACCGGCAAGGTGGTCACCACCGGCACCGGGGCAGAGCTTTTGAAGGATGAGGCCGTGAAAAAGGCCTATCTGGGCGGCTGATCTCCGCACATTCTCTCTAAAATTAAAAAAGAGCCGGACGGATGATTCCGTCCGGCTCTTTTTTATTCGCTTATCCTTTCTCTGCTCCAGCCATCCGCTCCCCCATATCCCGGCGGAGAAGCGCCAGCACCTCTTCCCCCTCCCCACAGTCCAGAGCCTTTCGGGCCAGCTCTTGGCAGTGGGGTGTGTCCAGGTGGGCCAGCACCGCCCGGATTCGAGGAATAGCCCGGGGCGCCATGGAAAATTCCCGCAACCCCATCCCCCAAAACAGAGGGAGCAGGAGGGGGTCGGCGGCCGCCTCTCCGCAGATTCCGCAGGGAATCCCCGCCTGACGGGCCGCCTGGGCCGTCATATTCATCAGCCGCAGCACAGCAGGGTGGCAGGGGGAATACAGGTGCTCCACTGCCGGATTGCCCCGCTCACAGGCCAGGGTGTACTGAACGAGATCATTGGTGCCAATGGAAAAGAAGTCCACCTCTTTGGCCAGACGGTGGGCCATCAGGGCAGCGGAGGGGATCTCCACCATGATTCCCACCCGGACAGGAGGAACAAAGGTCCCCTCCTCCTCCAGCTCCCTGCGGGCCAACTCCAACTGCCCCTTGGCCTGGCGCAGCTCCTCCAGCCCGGAGATCATGGGGAACAAAATGCCCAGATCCCCATAGCTGGCTGAGCGCAGCAGGGCCCGCAGCTGGGTACGGAACAGCTCTGGCTGTCTCAGGCACAGCCGAATGGCCCGGCAGCCCAGAAAGGGGTTGCGTTCCCGGTCCAGGGGCACGCTGGGCAGTTCCTTATCCCCGCCCATATCCAGCGTGCGAATATGCACCGGCCGGCCCTCCATCCCCTCCAGCGCCTCCCGGTAGGCTCGGAACTGGGCCTGCTCCCCCGGCAAGGCGGGACAGTCCAGATATAAAAACTCGCTGCGCAGCAGACCTACTCCCTCGGCCCCCGCTTGGAGGGCTAGGGCAGACTGTCCCTGCTCCCCGATGTTAGCATAGATATGCCCCTGTACCTGGTCGGCCGACCGGCTTTGGGCATAGCGGAAGACCTCCAGCCGGGCCTGTAGCTCCCGCTCCCAGTCCCGGCGCTGGACGAATCGCTCCCGCTCCTTCTCATCCAGGTCCGCGGTGACCGTCCCCTCATCGCCGTCCACCAGCACCTCCTGCCCCTCCCGGAGCAGCGTTTCAATACCCTTTAGTCCGCACACAGAGGGAATGCCTCGGCTGCGGGTGATGATGCCCACATGGGAGGAATAGCCTCCCTTTTGGGTCACAATGGCACACACATGGTCCAGATCCAGGCGCACGGTATCGGAGGGGGAGAGCTCCTTGACCACCACCACCGTTCCGGGTGGCAGCTGGTCCCAGCGGTCGTCCGGGTCCTCCAGGACACAGTCCAGCAGACGGCGGCGGATATCCTCCGCGTCCCCCGCCCGCTGCCGCATATAGCTATCCTCCAGGGAGCGAAAGGACTGGGCAATTTCCCCCAGTACCTTATCAATGGCCTGGGCCATATTCAGCCCCTCCTGGGTGATGGCCCGCTCAATGGGCTGCTCCACCGACTCCCGGTCCTGGAGGAAGGCCAGCTGGGTATCCAAAATCCCAGCCTCCTCCGCCCCCATCTGCTTGAACGCCCGGCGGCCCAGGGACCGCGTCTCCTCCACCGCCTGGGCATAGCACCGCCGAAACCGCTCTGCCTCCTCCGCCCGGTCGGCGGGCGGCTGCTGGGGCAGGGCGGCACGGGACCGGCACAGCAGCTTGACCCGTCCCAGCGCAGCACCGGGGGAGACTGGAGTGCCCTGATAAACCTTTGCCATGTCTCTCACCTCGTCCCTTCCCTGATCCCGTAACCCTATGAATCAAAAAAGGGACTGCCGCAGCAACCGCGGCAGCCCCTCCTGTTTTATTTCCCGCAGAAGTCCTTTGCCACTTCCACAATATGGTCGGCGCACAGCCCAAACTGCTTGAGCAGGGCGGCGGCGGGGCCGGAGTGGCCAAACTCGTCGTTGACGCCGATGCGCCGCACCGGGGTGGGGCACTTCTCGCTGAGCACCCCGCATACGGCCTCGCCCAGGCCGCCCAGGATGGAGTGCTCCTCACAGGTGATGATCTTGCCGCACTCCTGGGCGGCCTTCAGCACCAGCTCCTCGTCCAGGGGCTTAATGGTGGCCATGTTGATGATCCGGGCGGAGATCCCGGCCTCGGCCAGGGCCTTGCCCGCCTCAATGGCCTCCGCCACCATCAGGCCGTTAGCGATGATGGCCACGTCGGAGCCGTCCTGCAGCACTTCGCCCTTGCCAATCTGGAAGGAGTAGCCCTCCTCCTGATGGAAAACAGGAACGGCAGCACGGCCAAAGCGCATGTACACCGGGCCCACATACTCATAGGCGGCCCGCACCATGGCCCGGGCCTCCACGTCGTCGGCGGGGGACATGACCACCATGCCGGGGATGGAACGCATGAGGGCAAAGTCCTCACAGCACTGGTGGGAGGCGCCGTCCTCGCCCACGGAGATACCGCCGTGGGTGGCGCCGATCTTCACATTCAGGTGGGGGTAGCCCACAGAGTTGCGCACCTGCTCAAAGGCGCGCCCGGCGGCGAACATGGCAAAGCTGGAGGCGAAGGGCACCAGTCCCATGGTGGAGGCGCCGGCCGCCACAGCGATCATGTTGCTCTCGGCGATGCCGCAGTTGAAGTGGCGGTCGGGGAAGGCCTTCTTAAAAATCCCGGTCTTGGTGGCGCCCGCCAGATCGGCGTCAAACACGATCAGGTTGTCGTGCTCCTGGGCCAGCTCCTTCAGGGCGTTTCCGTAGCTGTCCCGGGTGGCAATTTTCTTCACATCTGCCATCTTACATCCCCTCCACTTCTGCCAGCTGAGCCTTCAGCTCCGCCATGGCCTGGGCGTATTCCTCATCGTTGGGGGCCTTGCCGTGCCAGCCGGCCTGGTCCTCCATGTAGCTGACGCCCTTGCCCTTGGTGGTCTTCATGACAATGGCAAAGGGGCAGCCCTTGGTCCCGCGGGCCAGAGTAAAGGCCGCCTCCAGCTGGTCAAAGTCGTGGCCGTCGATCTCCGCCACCCGGAAGCCGAAGGCGCGCAGCTTCTCCGCAATGGGATAGGGAGACATGACGTCGGCCACCCGGCCGTCGATCTGCAGGCCGTTGTTGTCAATGATGGCGCAGAAGTTGTCCAGCTTATAGTGGTGGGCAAACATAAAGGCCTCCCACACCTGGCCCTCCTGAATTTCGCCGTCACCCAGCAGGGTATAGACCCGGCAGCTCTTGCCCTGGTACTTGGCGGCCAGCGCCATACCAGCTGCGGCAGACACGCCCTGGCCCAAGGAGCCGGTGGACATGTCCACACCGGGTGTCTCATTCATATTGGGGTGGCCCTGGAGATGGCTGCCGATGTGGCGCAGGGTCAGCAGGTCACTCTCAGGGAAGAAGCCCCGCTGAGCTAGAGCGGCATACAGGCCGGGGGCGGTGTGTCCCTTGGAGAGGACGAACCGGTCCCGGTCCTCCCACTTGGGGTTGCTGGGGTCCACGTTCAGCTCCTTGCAGTACAGGTAAGTAAACAGGTCCGCGGCGGACAAGCTGCCCCCCGGATGCCCGGCCTTCGCCGCATGGGTCCCTTCGATGACTCCCATACGCACCTTACAGGCCGTAGCCATCAGTTGCTTTTTTTCGTTGGTTGTCATAGCGTGCTCCTTTTCACAGTTGTTCAGCACTGCAGCGGTACTGCAGTCCTGCCAGGTTTCCTTGGGTATTATTATAAAACACACCTTGGCAAAGTGCAAGAACCTCTCCGACCTTTTCCCGCCTCTCCATGTCCTTCTTGTAGCCGTCTTCCCCATTTCACTACTCCTGAGTAGAAAAACACCGGAGCAAGCGTGACATCGCTTACTCCGGCGTGGAGCTACTGGTGGGAATCGAACCCACAACCCCATCATTACGAGTGATGTGCTCTGCCATTGAGCCACAGTAGCTTATTCATTTTGGGGGACGGCTGGATATTATTATATCCGGTAACGCCCCGCTCGTCAAGAGCGAATGGCCCTTTTTCCCTGTTCCCAGGGACTCCGGCCCTGCCGCCCCCGGAAGGAAAGGGACGGCGCTCCCCGCGCCGTCCCTCTTCTTTTCCTCAAGATTCCGTCTGCACGCCTTCCAGCACCAGACTGAGCAAATCGTAGGCGTTCTGACCGCTCAGGCCCGTGCTCTGAGCCTGGCGGGCGCCATCCAGCAGCAGCTGGTTCTCCTCTGTCAGGGAGATCTCCTCCATCCGCCCCACATTCATCTCGTCCAGCCATTCTCCGGTCTGGCACACGCCGGAGATATACTCCTCCATGTGCTCCCCGGTCAGCTGGGCAAAGGCCTGACGGTAGAGGTTAAAAATGCTGTTCCAGGCGTCGGTGTTGGACGCCTCCTGCTTCAATCCCACCCAAGTGGCCTGGAAATACTCCGGCAGCTGTCCCATGGGCAGATAGTAGTAGGCAGCGGCGTAGTAGCAGGCGTCAAACTCCTCCTTGGCCATCAGATCCTGGGCGCAGCGGGTGGCAACCCCTGTCTGCCCGGTTTGGAGGGCGTTGGCCATGCGGTTTACTTTGTAGGTGGTGTCATCGTAGACCTCCAGGAAATCCACCATACCCATCTTGTCCACAAATTGCTCCGGCGTCAGGTTGCCCGCCTGGGTGAGACCGGCAAACTGGTAGGCCGCCGCAATGCTGCCCGCCTGGAGCAGGGTAAAGAGCACCGTCACTCCGCAGACCGCCGCAGCGGTCCCCCGCTGCTTTGCCTGGCTGACCCGGATTTCGGGGTCGGAATTGTGGATAATCAGGGCGGCAAACAGGGTAAAGACCACTACCTGGTACATCTGGGTGGACCAGACCACCTCCGTGAGGGAGTGGCTGATCATCATGGCCAGACAGGCAGCCAGCATGGGCAGCAGGGGGTCCCGGTCCCACTTCCAGCGCTTTACCAGCGTCCAGATGGCTCCGCCCAGCAAAAACAGGAAGGCGGCCAGGCCCAGCATGCCCGCCTCATCCATAATCTGGATCAAGTGGTTGTGGATATATTTGGATTCATAGTAGAAGCTCTGCACCGCCGTCAGTTGGCCTTCCACGCCTCCGGCGCCCCAGCCGATGAAGGGGCTCTGGCTCCACAGCTTTAAGCCGTCCCGAAAGAAGACCAGGCGCTGGATAAAGTTCTGGTTGGCCCACAGGGCCTGGAGACGGTTGGCGGCAAAGCCGGGGAGCAAGGGATAGCCCAGAGGCACCTTGGTGCCGCCGGAGAGAATGACCTGGTCCAGGTCCCCCTCCCCCCGCATCTCAAACCACACCACACGGGACCCCTGGGGGACGGTAAAGGTAGCCTCGGCCAGATCTCCGGTGTACAGCTGGGTCTGGGTGTGCATCATCAGCTCCTGCTCATTCTGGCTGTAAACACGCACCTGGACGGGGTTTTCCCAGCTCATCTCCTCCACCTGGTACTCGCCGGGCTCCAGAGCCACCGCCCGGGACAGGGTGGTCCCCGCGGTCAGGGTGGTACCGCCGGTGATGTTCATGGCGGCCACCGCGTAGACCAACATCAGCGCAATCAGCCCTCCAATGGCGATGCCCACAGCCTTCCCCTTGCTAGCCATGGCGGCAGCCAGGGGAAGGTCCACAAAGCGGTCCAGGGCCCAGATGGCCAGGCCGCACACCGGGGCCAGCGCCACAGGCAGCAGAGCTCCGGCTCCCGTCTTCCCCAGCATGGGATAGGCCACGAAGGCACACACCAGGGTGACCAGTACCGACTCTACCATCAGGAAAAACAGGCGCAGCCGTCCTTCTTTTCCCACGCACACCAGGTACACCAGACAGGTCACTGCAAAGGCTCCCATAGCGCCCATACTGAAGGAGAGGAAGAAGGCCAGGGCCTGAATGCCCAGGGTCAGACCGGCCAGCAGGCGGCCCTTCTCCTTCTCCTCGTTCTGGAGGAGGTACAGGGACAGGATCAAACCAAAGGCCAGCATACCGGCGGAGACATTGGCGTTGGAGTAAATACCGGTAATACGAACGCCCACCTCGTAGCCCATGGTGGCGGGATCATAGAGGGAGGCGAACAGGCCCATCAGCTTGGAAAGCAGGCCGCTGAGCACCTTCCAGGAGGAGGCGTCAATGCACAGCAGGCCCACCAGGGCCAGCACCCCGTTCAGGCTCCACAGCAGCCCCCGCACCCCGGTCTTCCGTACCCGGGCCAGGACCAGCCCAAACAGGGCCAGCGCCACCAGGGCCTTGATGCTCTCCTCCCTGGCATAGGCCCCAAAGTGGGACCACAGTCCGGAGCACAGGTACAAGGCGCTGTACACCACCACACCGGCCGTGAGCAGGCTGGCCCGCTGCCCCAGCAGGGCCATAGGCTCCCGTCCCACGGCCAGAATCAGGGCCACTACCACAAAGGCCACGGCAAACTGTCCGCTGATGGCGGTCACCGTTAAAAATAAGATCAGCGGCAGGATCACAGGGAACCAATTGCCGCGGCGGTCCTGCACCACCGCCATCCTCTGTCCTCGCTTTCGGCTCTCACCCAAAATCGTTCACTCCTTTTGCGTTTAAACAATGGTTTTTTCCTCCGCCCCCACCGGCAAGGCGGAGCGGTAATATTCCATCACCTGGGGCAGCACCCGGTCCAGACGATAGAGCTCCATCCCTTCCCGAGCCCGCGCTCCCAACCGTTCGCCCAAGCCGGGCTGGGTCAGCAGCCGTTCCACAGCCTGGGCAAAGCCCTCCTCGGACCCGTAGGGATACAGCAGGCCGTTCTCCTCCGGGCAAATGAGATCGGTATGTCCCTTTACCTCACTGGCCACCACTGGCAGCCCTGTGTACATGGCCTCCATCACATTAAAGGGCAGTCCCTCCGACCGGCTGGCGGACGCCGCCCCGTCGGCGGCGGCATACAGGGGGACCATATCCCCCACCTGGCCGGGAAACCTCACCCGGTCCTCCAGCCCCAGAGACAGGGCCAGGTCCCGGCAGGTGTCCCACAGCTCCCCCTGTCCGGGAAGCAACAGTTTCACCCGCTGGGGCAGACGCTGCAGCCCCCGAATCAGCACAGCCTGGCTCTTCCGGTGGGAGAACTCAGCGGCATACACCAGCACAAAGTCCTCCGCCCCAAAGCCCAGCTCCTCCCGCACCTGCTTCCGGTCCAGGGCTGCCGCCCCATCCAGGCGGGAAAAATCCACTCCAATGCCCGGAATAAAGGCCACCCGCTTCCCCAAGTGGAAGCGGCGGGCCACCTCCAGGTCGTAGGCGTTCATGGTCAGCAGCAGGTCGGTCTGGCCCGCCGTCAGCCGCTCCGCCCACAGCAGGATCTGCCGCTTTACTCCGGGGGTCCGGTCGTCAAAGAGGTAGCCGTGGGCCACATTGACCACCTTGGGCCGGTTTCTCATCCCGGCCACCGCCCGCCGGGTAAAGAAGGCGGCCAGAGAGGTGTGGGTACAGATGAGGTCACAGGGGTTCTCCTCCAAAAACCGGCGCAGCTGTCTCTGTGCCCGCAGGTTAGAGGGGGCGGTCATCTTCTTCTCAAAGGGCAGGGGCAGCACCTGGTCCGCCTCCGGCAGGGGCGCTTGCGCTCCTCCGCAGGCCACAGCCACCGTCCAGCCCGCCTCCCGAAAGGCCCGCAGATAGGGCAGGTGAAAGCTGCGGATGTGGGATAGGGTAGAGGCGGTAAACAGCACCCGCATGGCCTTCCTCCTTTCTTATCGTACCAGCTTCTCCCGGTTGGTAAACCGAGTCAACGTCATCAGCAAAATTTTCAGGTCAAAAAACAGGTTCCAGTTTTCAATGTAATATAGGTCATACTCAATGCGCTTTTGAATGGAGGTATCCCCCCGCAGCCCATTGACCTGGGCCCAGCCGGTAATGCCTGGACGGACCTGGTGCTTGACCATGTACCGGGGGATGTCCTCTTTAAACTGCTCCACAAAGTAGGGCACCTCCGGGCGGGGGCCCACCAAGCTCATGTCCCCCTTCAGCACATTAAAAAACTGGGGCAGCTCGTCAATGGAGAATTTCCGCAGCAGAGAGCCGAAGGGGGTCTTCCGCGGGTCCACATTCCGGCTCCAGCCGGTGGTCTCTTTGGCATTGACCCGCATAGACCGGAATTTATACATGAAAAAGGTCTTTTTGTTCAGTCCCACACGCTCCTGTTTAAAGAGAATGGGCCCGGGGGAGGAGAGCTTCACCCCCACGGCGGCCACCAGCATCAGGGGGGAGGTCAGCACAATCAGCACCAGCGAGCCGCAGATGTCCATGGCCCGCTTGAGAAAGGCGTTGCCCACGTTGTCCAGGGGGATGCGCCGCAGGTTAATGAGGGGTAGACCATCAATGTTGTCCACCTGGGGATTGGATGGCATGTAGGGGGCGTAGTCGGGGATGAGGGAGAGCTTGGTCCCCGTCTTTTCGCACAGGGTGATCACCTTGCCGGTAAGCCGGTAGTCCTCCGCCCCCATGGCCACGACCACCTCATCGGGGGCCGCCTTCTCTAAGATTGCCTCCAGCTGGTCATAGCCTCCCAGCCGCTTCACATCCCGCCAGCCTGTGCGGTCGGCCACATAGCCCGTCACGGTAAAGCCCAGGTTTCGGTCCCGGCGGACGGTATCCACGTACTTCTTTGCCATGGCTCCATCCCCCACGATCAGGACGTGTTTCTGGTTAAATCCCTGTCGGCGGTAGTAGTGCAGTGCCTTGCGCAGGACGACCCGCTTGAGCAGCAGCAGGACGTAGCACCAGCCGCAGAAAAACACCAGCAGCCAGCGGGACATCTCTGTAATGCGGAAGACGAACAGGGCGGTGATGAGGATCAGCGTCACCAGCAGGGTGCCGCTGAGCAGCCGGATTGCTTCCTTGTCCAGGCGGATGATCCGGTAGGAGTCGTACAGGCCCAGCACACCATAGGTGCAAAGGCACAGCAAAGCGGCGGCCAGCCCCAGCCAGACGTAGCTGGACAGGGGGAAGGACGGCTTGCCGCTGAGCAGGGAAAAGCGGCACCAGTGGGCCAGGAAAACGGCGGCAAAAACCAGCCCCCCGTCACTGAGCACGTGGAGCTGATTGAACAGCCTCTGATTTTCTTTAATCATTCGGGACCCTCCACACACAGGGGTGGCATACCCACAATGTCTACCCTATTTTTACACATTTATACGTTTTCCGCAACTCCTATTTTTCTGGCATCCAAAAAGGAGGAAAAATCCCATAGTTGCCCTTTCATTTCCAAAAAATGTATGAAAACGTCTGACAAAATTGTCATTCCTCCCCAGGTCAGAGGGGCGACAGGCCCGCACAAGAAAAAGGGGGAACTGCATATGGCAAGCAATCAGACCAGCTTTTACCAACTTAACCAGTGGGAGCCGGAGGACAAGGTACTCCGGGAGGAATTTAACGCCGATAACAGCAGGGTGGATGGAGCGCTCCACAGTCTGGCGGAGGAGGTGGGGGCCCGGGCCCTGCAAACGGAGGTGGACGGGCTGAAAACCCAGCTGGCCACCAAGGCAGCCCAGAGTGCGCTGGACAGCCTGTCGGCTTCGGTGACGGCGGGGCTGGCAAAAAAGTATGGCACGGACAATGCTTATATCAAAGCGGGGAACTACACCGGGGATGGGGCAGCAACCAGAACGATTTCGGTGGGATTTCAGCCCTCCCTGGTCATGATCTTTTCCATGGACTGCGGCAGCGTAGATCAGAATTATGCCTTTTTGTTGGGCGACAGCTCATCCCAAGTCGCTGTGTCGGTGGGATGGCGGAATAAGATTGTGTCGGACTGGCTCCGTTTGACCAGCAGTGGATTTACGCTGCAAATGCCATCCATATCCTTCACCCATTTTAACAGCGAGGAATGCAATTACCGCTATTTCGCCTTCCGATAAGTATGAAGAAAAGCAGCCCCCAAAATTGGGGGCTGCTTTTGGTTTGCCGAAGCTACGACCGGCATTCAGATCAAGGATCTGAATTAGCCGTCGACCTCAACGATCATGACAGCGACCAGGGAGCCGTCGTCAATGACCAGAACGGTCTTGTCGTTCTTGTCGGTCTTGATGCCGTTGACATCGGTGACGCTCAGGTCATCGCCGTCATAGTAGCCGACCACGACCACGTCGTCGCCAGAGGGACGATAGTCATACTCGTCGGTGCCCTTGTTGTAGTTGAAGCCCAGGATGCCGGCGGAGGTCAGCTTCTTGGTGCCCTTGTAGGTGTCTATCACGCTCACATCGGCAGGCTCAGTGGCATCCACGTCGGTCACAAAGCCCTTGCTGTTCTCGGTCTTGCCGAAGTACACGCCGATCTCCTTCTCGCCCAGCTTGAACAGCTCAGTCTGAGCAGCGCTGTCAGCCTTGACGTTCAGAGTGGTAACCTCGCCGTCCACGATGGCGTCATACACATAGTAGGTGCCGGAGGAGTCCTTGATGGGCTTCTTCTCGTTGGCGTCGCTCAGGCCAACCACGAAGAACACGTCCTTGGCAGCGCCCTTGACGGAAGCGCCCTCGTCAACAACCACGACCACCTTGGCGATGCCGCTCTTGGTGTAAGCGATCACGTTCAGGCCAGCGGCGCTGATCTCGGGAACGTTGTTGTAACCAACATACAGATCGTACTCGTCATCGCTGATGTCGTCAGCCACGATGAACACGGTGTTCTTGTCGGCGTTCAGGGTCTTACCGGCCAGCTTCACGCGGGAGGTGCCGCTCTTGGTCATGTCGGCGTCGCCCTTGTCGGTGACGTTGGTCTTGACGTTCATGGTGTAGGTGCCGTCGTCCTCCTTGGAGTAGGCAACGATCTGGTTGATCAGCTTGGAGTAATCGTCAGTATCCTTGCCGTCAGCACCCTTCAGGCCATACTTCTCAGCGGTGTCGCCGTCGATCTCAACCTTGGACAGGATGGTGCCGTCGGTCAGCAGCATCTTGGCATAGAACACGTCGTCGCCCTTGGAGAAGGTAGCCTTATCCACGCCGATGTCCATGACATAGGCATAGTCGTTGGACTCAGTGGCCTCGTCCATCATGATGATGTTGCCCTGGGCATCCAGGTAGAAGGCCACGTTCTGACCCACGGAGTCGGTGGTCAGCTTGTCGTCAGCAAAGGTCTTGCTGTACTTGTAGGTGGTCTCGTCGATGGTGACGCTGTCGTTGGCCTTGATCTTGCTGGCCTCGCCCTCAACGCGCTCAGCCAGGCCGATGACGGACTCAACAGTCCAGTCGTCAGTGCCAGCGTCATAGGACTTGGTGTAGAGGATGATGTCCTCCTCGTCATAGCCCTCGACATCGAACTCCAGGGAGTCGTCGTCGATGGTGATGGTGCCGTCGTCAACCTTGTTGATCTCAGCCACGAAGGAGTCCACGATGCAGACAATGACCTTCTCAGCGTCGTCATCAATGTAGACATAGGTGGTGGCGCCGCGGCTGGTGCCCTTCAGGTCCTTGGTGTTGTTGGCGGTCACGTCGGCCTTGTCGAACATGTCCTTGTCGTCGCCGGACTGGGTGTAGGTCTCCTCACCGTTGAGGTTGATGACCCAGGTATAGTCCTTAGCCACGTTCTTGCCCACGCCGTCGTACATGGCGTTGCTCTTCACAACGCCCTCAAACACCTGATCAGCATCCTTAGCGTAGGTGCCGATCTCAGCGGACTTGTAGGTCCACTCGTTGGCAGGAGCGCCAAAGTTGTTGCTGGAGTCATCGTCCAGCTTCAGGTCGCCCAGGTACAGCTTCTCGCCCAGCTCCACGATGCGCTCGCCGGAGTTAACCAGGCTGCCGGAGACGTTCAGGCTCTTGATGGCGCCAGAGTACTTCTCGCCGCTGGTGATGTAGTTGTAGGTGACCTTGCCGGCCTCGACGGTCACATCGCCGGCATCAACCTTGATGGTGTCGTCGTCAGCCTCAACCATGCCGGACTTCAGGGTGTTCAGAACCAGCTGAGCCACGTCGTTACGAGTCATGGCCTCGCGCACGCCGGACTCCACGTCCAGGAACAGGTCGATCTTGCTGCCCTGGCTCACGGTAGCCAGCTGCCAGTCATCGCCGAAATCGGACTGATACTGGAAGTAGCCCAGAGCCTTCATCAGCATCAGGGCAGCCTGAGCGGTGGTCACGGTCTGGTCGCCGCCGTACTGGGTGGCGCTGATACCAGAGGTGATGCCGTTGGTGTAGCAGGCAGCCACATAGGGCTCAGCCCAAGAGGGGACATCGGTGAAGGGAGAGGTGCCAGAGTAGGTGGCCACACGGTAGTCCATCAGGTTGGACATAATGACGGCCATCTCGTTACGGGTAACGTTCTGGTCCGGATTGAAGTTCCCCTTCTCGTCGCCGACCATAATGCCGACTTTCTGGAGAACCTCGATGGCTTCCTGGTTGTCCTCGGAAGACACATCCTTGTAGCTCGCGCCGGTGCCGACGACCATCAGGCCCAGGACCATGACGGAAGCCATCGCCAGGCTCAGAGCCCGCTTCAGGTTTCTCATTCGGAATTCCTCCTTATTGTTTTTCAGCCTAAACTTTTTAGGCTGTTTTTCCGGGATTTTCCCGGATTTTTTGAGGTTTTAGGAACGTTTTAAGGACGCTAGTCCTGTATAACACTCCTTACAGGCGGAAAAACGGGATGAAAAACAGGGAAATCAGAGAAAAAAGCCCTCTATTTTCGAAAAATAGAGGGCTGGTAGACATTTGGTAGACGGAGGGATTTTTGCAAAACTGGGAAATGCTCTTGTTCAATGCCTAAGCGGTTTTTTTGGTAGACATTTGGTAGACCACCTTAGTTAAAACAAAAAGGGCCGCCCCAAATTGGGGCGGCCCTAAAAACCAACCGAAACGAGAAATTTAACCCACAGAGACGTAGTCGCTGGAGACATAGCCCACGCCGCCTGCGCCGTAGTCGATCTTGTACCAGCCGCTGCCGGTATCCTCCAGGATGATGATCTGATCGCCGTTTTTAATGCTGGCCACCTTATCATAGGTGGAGCCGGGGCCGGAGCGGACATTCAGACCGTTTCCAGCGTTGACAATGGTGCCGGGGGTGTTGGCCGCCACAGGTCCGGAGGTGGTGTTGCCCGTGGTGCTGCCCGACCCGCTGCCGGTGGAACTGCTGCCAGAGTCGCTGGTCCCGCTGCCCTTACAGTAGACCACGCACTCTGCGCTCTTGTCTCCGGCCGTGGCCGTAATGGTGACCTTTTTCAGCTCGGAGCTGGTGTTTACATTTTTCACAATGCCGTCCTCATCCACCGTCAGCACGCTGGAATCGCTGCTGCTCCAGGTCACCTCTGTGCCCGCCGGGTCCACGGTGGCGGTAAACTGGTAGGGCTCGTTGGCCGGCAGAGTGATATCGGTACGGTTCAGGGAGATGGAGTTGACCGTCACCTGGGGCTGCTCCGTCTGGGACGAGCTGCCCGATGCACTGCTACCCTCCCCCGTCTGGCTGCCGGAGGAAACGGACGAGGAGCTGTCCGGCTGGGACTGGTCGGCGCCGGAGGCGTCGGTCTGGCTGGTGGAAACAGAGGAGCCTGCGCTTGACGCGCTGTTGTTCCCAAAAATCAGCGGACCTACGTACTTAATCACAATAAACAGTGCCGCGATAATCAGGACCAGGGAAATCACCAATCCCACCACCTGCACCGGGTGGACAGGGGCGCCGTAGCCCCCCTCTGCCACCCGCCGTCCGCTGATGCCCCGGCCGGGTCGCTCGTCGCAGAAGGGGCAGCGCTTATAGGTAATAGAGTAATCCTCTCCACAGTTCTCGCAGCGGATCACATCGTTGCGGCGGGGGGGCGTTTGTTTTTCCGAAGAGGCGCGGCGGGAGGGCGCCTGCCGCTCCGGGGCACTTCGCCTGTCCTGGGTACGCCGGGAGGGAGTCTTTCGTTCAGCCATGGTCATTCCTCCACATTACTTGCTATTTGACCGGCCCTGAGGCCGAAGGTCTTTATTCTTGTATTGTACAAGGAAATTCCTCACCCGTCAACGAGAAAAGTCGAGATAACAAAATATTCACAATTTTATGTCTACTTTTCTGCCGCCTTGACCACCCCCTCTCTTTTTCGTATAATAAGGTGTTAGATTAAGGATGGGAGGGTGCGCCATGAGGGGTACCATGACCGCCAGCGAGGTCCATAAACAGTACAGTGAGGCGGTGACCGCCTTTCGCAAGCTGATTCCCGACCCGGCTCTGCGCATGAGCTTCAGCCGCCAGGTGGACGGCTACATGCGCCAGTATGTGCTGGGGGTATGGCAGGCGGACAACGCCAGCGCCATCACGCCCCGCCATGTGGAATTTTATAACGCCATTTACTCCTCCGGCAATCCCGCCCCCTCTGCCCTCTACTGGGAGGTGGCCACCGGGGTGGCGGGCTTCGACCTGTTCCAGCCCCCCTCCTTCTTTGCCGACCTGCGCCAGTACGACCGCAGGAAGGGGACCACCCTGGCCCGGCGATTTGCTGATCAGCTTACCCTCATCCTGCTCCTCTTCGCCGCGGTGGACGACGTGGTCAGCGAGAGTGAGGCGGGCTTTGTCAACGCCTGCAGCGACACTCTCCTGGCCCTGTGTGACCGGGATGGCCTGAAATCTGACCGCCCTGCCCTCAATGCCGGAGACTTTGTCCCCCGTCGCAGCGCCCCTCCCGCTCCCGAGCCCAAAGGGCCCTCCGGCACCTCCACAGCGGTTCACCCGAACCTGGGAAAGGACAAACAGGAAGCCGACCAGCCCCAGAAGGAGCCGGAGCCCACGTTAGAGGAGCTGCTGGCGGAACTGGACGGGCTGTGCGGGCTGGAGAAGGTGAAAAAGGACGTCAAGAGCCTCATCAACCTGGTAAAGGTGCGCCGCCTGCGCCAGGAGGCGGGGCTCCCCGTCCCTCCCATGTCCCTCCACCTGGTCTTTATGGGCAACCCGGGCACCGGCAAGACCACCGTGGCCCGGCTGCTGGCCAAAATTTACCACGCCATCGGCGTACTGAGCAAGGGGCAGCTGGTGGAGGTGGACCGGTCGGGCCTGGTGGCCGGCTTTGTAGGCCAGACCGCCCTGAAAACCCAAGAGGCGGTGCAGAAGGCCATTGGGGGCGTGTTGTTCATCGACGAGGCCTACGCCCTGGTCAACCAGGACAGCGGCAACGACTTTGGCCGGGAGGCCATCGAAGTGCTGCTGAAGAACATGGAGGACCACCGGGACGACCTGATCGTCATCGTGGCGGGGTACACCCAGCTGATGGAGAAGTTCATCCATGCAAACCCTGGTTTGGAGTCCCGGTTCAATAAGTATTTCTTCTTTGAGGACTACGACCAGGATCAGCTGATGGACATTTTCCGCTCCATGTGCAAAAAGAACGGATATACCCTGACCCCCTCCGGGGAGGAGGCCGCCCAGGGCGTGCTACAGGAGCTCTACCAAAAGCGGGACGAGAACTTCGGCAACGCCCGGGAGGTGCGCAACCTCTTTGAGAAGGCGGTGGCCCGCCAGTGTGACCGGGTGGCCGGGCTGGACAACCCCACCAAGGAGCAGCTCATGGAGCTGCTGCCCGGAGACCTGACGGAGGAACCCACCCCGGGCGGGGAAGGGGTACAATAAGGAAGGTTTTATGAGAATTGCCTGTTATACCTTGGGCTGCAAGGTCAATCAATATGAAACCCAGGCGCTGGAGCAGCTATTTACCCAGCGGGGTCATACCCTGGTCCCCTTCGAGGGGGAGGCCGACGCCTACGTCATTAACACCTGTAGCGTCACGGCGGTGAGTGACAAGAAGTCCCGCCAGGTGATCCGCCGGGCCCGAAAAATGGCCCCGGACGGCGTGATCGCCGTGTGCGGCTGCTACCCCCAGACCCACCCCGGCGACATGGACGGCCTGGGGGTGGACCTGGTGTCGGGCACTGGGGACCGGCTGGGCTTTGTAGAGCTGTTGGAGCGGACCTGGAAGGAGCGCCAGCCCGTCACCGCCCTGGACAA
Source organism: Flavonifractor sp. An100 (assembly GCF_002161175.1). Lineage (GTDB taxonomy): Bacteria > Bacillota > Clostridia > Oscillospirales > Oscillospiraceae > Lawsonibacter. Next base: position 84,570 of record NZ_NFMA01000007.1, read on the forward strand.
CGCCCTGGAGCGGCGCACCTTTGAGGTGCTCCCCGCCGGAGGGCTGGAGGGCCGCACCCGGTGCATGCTGAAGGTCCAGGACGGCTGTGTCAACTTCTGCTCCTACTGCATCATCCCCTACGCCCGGGGCCCCATCCGCTCCCTCCCCCTGGAGGAAGCCCGGCGCCAGGCCAAACATCTGGCGGAGGAGGGCTACCGGGAGCTGGTGCTCACCGGCATTGAAATCTCCTCCTGGGGCCAGGAGTGGAGGGACGGCTCCTCCCTCCTTGACCTGATCGAAGGGGTGTGCCAGGCGGCCCCCCAGTGCCGGATCCGCCTGGGTTCTCTGGAACCCCGGACCATCACGGAGGACTTTTGCCGCCGGGCCCGGGAGCTTGGCAACCTGTGCCCCCACTTCCACCTCTCCCTCCAGTCGGGCTGCGACACCGTTTTGCAGCGCATGCGCCGGAAGTACGGCACCCAGCGCTACTGGGAGAGCGTCCAGCTGCTGCGGGAGCACTTTGACCGCCCGGCCATCACCACCGACCTCATCGTGGGCTTCCCGGGGGAGACGGAGGAGGAATTTCAGCAAACTCTGGACTTTATTGGCCGGTGCGCCTTCTCTGCCATGCACATCTTCCCCTATTCCCGCCGCCCCGGCACTCCGGCGGCCTCCATGCCCGGCCAGGTGACCGCCGCCGTCAAGGAGGAGCGCTCCCACCGGGCCGCCCGGCTGGCCGCCGGGATGGAGGAGACCTACCTGGCCAGTTGGGTGGGGGAGACCGTCTCCGTCCTCTTTGAGGAGGAGCGGGAGGGGCTGTGGTGGGGCCACACCACCCATTACACCCTGGTGGGGGTACCCAGCGGGGAGGACCTCCACAACCAGCTGCGCTCCGTCCGTCTGGACCGGGTGGAGGGGCAGAGCCTGGTTGGGACCTTAACCTGAGATATTTGCCCATATTTGCTGTATTTTTGGTTGCAAAACCAGAAAAGCTGTGATATAACAGCTGTTGCCAAATGCAGACCCGCCGGAGAGCCCATGAGCCCCGGTTTTACTTGAGAGGAGCGCATCACCAATGAGCCAGGAACCCAATTATACTGCCAATCCGGGCAAGCAGCTTCTCCGCACCGTGGACGGTGTGGACTACCTGCGCATCCCAGTGAAAACCCACCTCATCACCAAGGACGACGACATGGCTGATGTGGTTTTGAAGTACCCCAAGGACCAGATGCAGGAGGGCGACATCCTGTTTATCTCAGAAAAGGCGGTGGCCTGCACCCAGAGCCGGGCCATCCCCATGGAGGACATCAAGCCCCGCAAGCTGGCCGTCACCCTCAGCCGCTACGTCACCAAGACCCCGGCGGGCATCGGCCTGGGCATCCCCGAGACCATGGAGATGGCCCTCCAGGAGTGCGGCACCCTGCGCATCCTCTTCGCCGCCTTCTGCAGCGTCATCGGCAAGCTGCTGGGACAGAAGGGCTGGTTCTACCTCGTGGCCGGCCCCAAGGCCCGGGGCATCGACGGCCCCACCGAGGGCACCATCCCGCCCTATGACCACTACGTGGTCCTCACCCCCGCCGACCCCATGGGCACCTCCAAGAAGCTGGCCCAGGTCCTAGGCCACCCCGTGGCCATTGTGGACATCAACGACCTGGGGGCCAACATCCTTGGTTTCTCGGAAAAGGAGCCCTCTATGGCCCAACTGGCCAAGATTCTGGGGGACAACCCTCTGGGCCAGTCCAGCGAGTGCACCCCCATGGGCATCATCCGTCGGGCATAAGAAGATAAAAAACCGGCGCTCCCGCCAACCTAAGCCGGAGCGCCGGTTTTTGTTATGAATGTTCCTCCTGCCGGGGGTCGGGAAGGTCGATGTAGATGGGCTCGTGTCCCACCGCCTGGACATAACGCAGCAGGTCCTCCCGGGCAAGGCGCAGGGTGGAGGTGGAGATCCCCGGGTGGCCACTGATGAAGTCGTCCTTCATCAGGTCCCGGTCGATGACCAGCTGCACTGCCCCCTCCCGGTCAAAGAGCAGCTCCAGGGCAGACACAGAACCTGGGATGGTCTGGAGATACTGCTCCATATGCCCCTCGTCGGCAAAGGACAGCCGGGCACAGCCCAGCTGGGCAGAGAGGTATTTGGTCTTGAAGGGTTTATCGCCCGGCATCATCAGCAGATAGAACTGGGTCTGCTGGCGGTTGCACAAGAAGAGGTTTTTACAGATCTTGGCCCCCAACACGGACTCAATCTTCAGGCAGTCCTCCATGGTGTCGGCGTGGTCGTGATCCACCCGGGCAAAGGGGATGGACAGCTGGTCCAACCGGTCGTAAATGGCTTCCTCCTGGGGGATGCGCTTGTCCTGGGGGCGGCCCTGATACAGGGTGTGGTCGATGTTCATAGCGTTCACCTGTCTTTTGTGAATTTCATGTGTCTCAGCATACCACGTTCCCACAAAAATGTACAGTCCAAGCCGGGAACAACCCGGCGCCGGGAGGTTATTGCATGCGTTTTTATGCCATTACACAGAGATTACTGCCTCTGGACCATCCCCCTGCTCCGGGCACACCCGGGGTACTGGTGCTCACCTCTGAGGAGCTGGCCCAGGCCAATGCTCTTCCCGGCCTAGCGGGCGTGCTCCACCACACCCCCGCCGCCCGGGACGCCCGGGTGTGTAAGGCGGAGGTGCGCCGGGACTGCCTATCCGGCACTCTGGTGCTGCCCCGGACCACCAAGGAGGGGGTTCCCATCGCCATGGGCTACCTGCTCACCGGAGATCGGGCGGTGCTGGTGGATGACACAGGGGCCATCCTCACCCACCTCAAGCAGCTGACCCAGGAGCCGCCCTGGCCCCAGGGAGGTGTAGGCCGGTTCTTCTGCGCCCTGCTGGAGCGCCTGATTGCCAAGGACCTGCACCACCTGGAGGAGATCGAGGACCGGGCCCAGGCCCTGGAGGAGCAGGTGTTGGCGGGGGAGCTGGAGGACTTCAATGACACCATGTCCCGGCTGCGCCGGCAGGCCATGGCCTGGTTCCGCTACTACTCCCAGCTGGACGATGTAGCCTGCACCCTGCGGGAAAATGAAAATGGCTTTTTTGATGAGGGGGAGCAGCGGCTGTTCCGCATGTTTGAGGACCGGGTGATCCGTCTTCGGGAGGAATCCCAGCTGCTGCGGGAATATTGCCTGCAATTGCAGTCCCTCTTCCAGGCGGAGATCGACATCCGCCAGAACCGGATCATGAAGATTCTGACCATCGTCACCACCATTTTCCTCCCCCTGTCCCTGCTGGTGGGCTGGTACGGCATGAACTTCTCCGGTATGCCCGAGCTGACCTGGCGGTACGGCTATCCGGCGGTGATCGCGGCCAGCCTGATCATCGTACTGCTCAGCCTGTGGATTATGAAGAAGAAAAAGTTCTGGTAAAATGGGAAAACAGGGCCCCCGGCCGTCTGGCCGGGGGCCCTGTGCTGTTATAGAAGAACGTTAGTTTTTCAGGCTCTGCATGGGGGCGGGGATGCGGCCGCCTCGGGCAACAAAGTCCTTGGAGGAGAAGGGGTGGACAGGCTGGACGGGGGCGGAGCCCAGCAGGCCGCCAAACTCCACCGTATCCCCCACCTTGCAGCCGGGGGCGGGGATGATGCGCACGGCGGTGGTCTTGGAGTTGACCATGCCGATGGCGGCCTCGTCTGCGATAATGGCGGAGAGGGTCTCGGCAGGGGTGTCCCCGGGGACGGCGATCATGTCCAGGCCCACCGAGCACACGCAGGTCATGGCCTCCAGCTTGTCCAGGGTGAGGGCCCCGGAGGCGGCAGCGGCGATCATGCCCTCGTCCTCGCTCACCGGGATAAAGGCGCCGGACAGGCCGCCCACATGGGAGGAGGCCATAACGCCGCCCTTCTTCACCGCGTCGTTCAGAAGGGCCAGGGCGGCGGTGGTGCCGTGGGTGCCGCAGACCTCCAGGCCCATCTCTTCCAAAATACGGGCCACGCTGTCCCCGATGGCGGGGGTGGGGGCCAGGGACAGGTCCACAATGCCAAAGGGGGTGTCCAGACGGCGGGAGGCCTCCTGGGCCACCAGCTGGCCCATGCGGGTGATACGGAAGGCGGTCTTCTTCACCGTCTCGGCCACCACGTCAAAGGGCTCTCCCTTCACGCTCTGGAGGGCGTGGTACACCACGCCGGGGCCGGAGACGCCCACGTTGATGACCTTTTCCGGCTCGCCCACCCCGTGGAAGGCGCCGGCCATGAAGGGGTTGTCCTCCACGGCGTTGCAGAAGACCACCAGCTTGGCGCAGCCGAAGCCCCCCTGGTCAGCGGTGCGCTGGGCCAGGTCCTTGATGGTCCGGCCCATGAGGGCCACCGCGTCCATGTCGATGCCCGCCTTGGTGGAGCCCACGTTGACGCTGGCACAGACGATATCGGTGGAGGAGAGGGCCTCGGGGATGGAGGCGATGAGGTTGCGGTCGGCCTGGGTCATGCCCTTTTGCACCAGGGCGGAGAAGCCGCCGATGAAGTTGACGCCGGTGGCCTTGGCGGCCTTGTCCAGGGCCAGGGCGAAGGGTGTGTAGTTGTCGGTTTGGGCGGCAGCGGCCACCAGGGCGATGGGGGTGACAGAGAGGCGCTTGTTGACGATGGGGATGCCGAACTCCTTCTCAATGGCCTCTCCGGTGGCCACCAGCTTTTCGGCGTAGCGGGTGATCTTGTCGTAAATGGCGTCACAGGCCTCCTTGGGGTCGCTGCGGGCGCAGGAGAGCAGGGAGATGCCCATGGTGATGGTACGCACGTCCAGATGCTGCTGGTCGATCATCTGGATGGTCTGCATAATTTCGCTTTGGTTGAGCATGGTCGGTCACCTCGCTTTAAATACGGTGCATGGCATTGAAGATATCCTCCCGCTGGATGCGGATGGACAAGCTCTGCTCCTTGCCCGCCTGCTCCAGAAGGTCGCTCATCTCGCCGATGGAGGCGGTGCAGGCGGAGGTGTCCACCAGCATGACCATGGTGAAATACTCCTGCAAAACGGTCTGGGAGATGTCCAGAATGTTGATGTTGTGCTGGGCCAGCAGGGCGCACACAGAGGCGGTGATGCCCACCCGGTCCTTGCCGATGACAGTGACGATGGCTTTCATAGGTCTCGTTCCTTTCCAATCAAAAAATCACATGGTTGGGGGTCAGCGCTTCACGCTGTCCTGCAATTCGTCCAGGGTCAGTTCAAAGCCGGGTAAAAAGTGCTCCATAAAATATTGCAGGGCGGGAATGGGGTTCTGACACAGGGCGGCGTAGGTCTGCTCCCTGGCCTTTTTGAATTCCAGGTTGCCCGCCTTCAGCTCCTCCACACACTTTAAATAGGCAGAGAGCTTGTCCGCCCCCTTCACCAGGGCCCGGACGTGGGGATCGGAGATGGAGATGACATCCCGGTAGGACTCCCGCAGATCGGGGGGGAGCATGGACAGCAGCTTCTCCTCCGCCACCGCCTCCACCGCCTTGTAGGCCGACTGGATGTCCGGGTTGTCGTATTTGATGGGGGTGGGCATGTCGCCGGTGAGGATCTCGCTGGCGTCGTGGTACAGCGCCGCCACCGCCACCGCCCCCGGGTCTATCGTCCCGCCGAACTTCTCCTTCTCAATGACCGCCAGGGCGTGGGCCAGGACAGCCACCATGTGGGAGTGCTCCTGAATGTTCTCCGGGTCGGTGTTGCGCATCAGGCCCCAGCGGTTGATGTACCGCATGCGGGCAATCATGGGAAAAAAGTGGTAGGCCACCGGGGACACTTCCTTCTTGCTCAAGATGGTGCATATTGTACCACAGCACACCGGGGATGTAAACCGCCCCACGGGAGAAAGCGTTGACGGGGTGGGAAAAATAAGGGATAATGAAAAAACGAGGGCGGCTCACCGCCGTCCCTCGTTTCGCTGTTCCTTTCGTGTCCGCCAGGCCCGCCATGTCTGCCACAGCAGCACCAGGGTCAACAGCCCCCGCCCGATGGCGATGGGCAGTCCGATGAGGTACGCCGGGCTCCACAGCGCGGGGTGCAGGGTAAAAATAAGGATCAGCTGCAGTCCGCTGATGAGGCCCCAGGGGGTAACAGAGGTGTAGGGATTGAGCACCGCCAGGCTCATCCCCAGGCCGGTGCGCAGGGCGACGATTCGTTCACTCAGCGTCATATTGGGTCCTCCTCGCCTGATTTCTGGCTTCATTGTACCAGTTGGGGGCCCAAAGGGCAACCAAGCCCACTTGAAACTGTTAGCAACCAGCAGTTGCGCGGGGCATTTTTCACCAAATTGCCTCGATTTTGGAAGGAGTACTGCTCCATGGCCAAGAAAAACAACCGGGACACCAAAGGTCGGATTATTCAGGCGGCCTGGGACCTCTTTTACCGCCAGGGCTATGACGACACCACGGTGGAGGAGATTATCGCCGCCTCCGGCACTTCCCGGGGCTCCTTCTACCACTATTTTGAGGGGAAGGATGCCCTGCTCTCCTCCCTGTCCTACCTCTTTGACCGGAAGTATGAGGAGCTCTTTCCCAACCTGGACCCAGACACCGACCGCTTTGAACAGCTGATGTACCTAAACCGGGAGCTGTTTGCCATGATCGAAAACTCCGTATCCCTGGACCTGCTGGCCAGGCTGTACTCCTCCCAGCTCATCACCCGAGGGGACAAGCACCTGATGGACCACAACCGTACCTATTATAAATTGCTGCGGCGGATCGTGCTGGAGGGCCAAGAGCGGGGAGAACTGCGGGGGGACGTGACGGTGAGTGAGATGGTGAGGGTGTATGCCCTTTGTGAGCGGGCCCTCATTTACGACTGGTGTCTGTCCGAGGGGGACTACTCCCTGCTCCAGTACGGCAAGACCATGATGCCCATGTTTTTTGGGGGCTTCCGGGCCTGAACCTCCAGTTTGTCACATTTGTACAAGATTGTCTTTTATAAAATGTACAGCTTAAAATCATTGTGGTACACTTAATTGCTCCGTTTTATATAAATAAAGTACGGAATTTATTCTGTACTTCATTCTCTATTTTATTCCACTCCATTTTGTGCTATGATGGTCACACTCGCCGCGCCCGGAACGGAGCCTTGACTCCTGCACCGGGGCGGCATGTGTGTGGAAACCGGCGGCTGCCGCCGCCAAAAGGAGAGAAAACAGTTATGACAGTGGCACAAATCTGTATTACCGCAACCATTATTGTCTACCTCTGCTTTGTCATCTGCACCGGCGTGTGGATTGGCCGGCGGAGCAAAAAGAGCGCCGAGGGCTTTTACCTGGGTGGCCGTGGCCTGGGCCCCCTGGTCACGGCCATGAGCGCTGAGGCCAGCGACATGTCCTCCTGGCTGCTCATGGGTCTGCCCGGCGTGGCCTACCTCAGCGGCGTGGCAGACGCCAGCTGGACCGCCATCGGTCTGGCCCTGGGTACCTACCTCAACTTCCTGCTGGTGGCTAAGCGCATCCGCCGCTACAGCGTACAGCTGGACGCCATCACCATCCCCAGCTTTATCTCCAAGCGCTACGGGGAGAAGAAGCCGGTGATCATGTGCATCGCCTCCCTGGTCATTCTCATCTTCTTCGTCCCCTATGTGGCCTCCGGCCTGGCCGCCATCGGAAAGCTGTTCAACAGCCTCTTCGGCTGGAACTACATGCTGGCTGTGGTCATCGGTGCGGTAGTCATTATCAGCTACACCTCCGTGGGCGGCTTCAGCGCCGTGGCCACCATGGACCTTATCCAGTCCATCATCATGACCACCGCCCTGGTGATTATCACCGTGTTTGGCATCAGCCAGGCGGGGGGTGTGGACGCTGTGGTGGAAAATGCCAAGTCCATGGCCGGCTACCTTAGCTTCGTCCAGATCCACGACCCCACCACCGGCACCGCCAAGCCCTATGAACTGATCAACATCGCCTCCATGCTGGCCTGGGGCCTGGGCTACTTCGGTATGCCCCACATTCTGGTGCGCTTCATGGCCATTCGTGACGAGAAGGAGCTCTCCCTCTCCCGGCGCATCGCCGCTGTGTGGGTGGTCATCTCCATGACGGTGGCCGTGTGCATCGGCATGATCGGCAACAGCGTATCCAAGGCCGGGAAGATCCCCATGCTGGAGGGCAGCGCCTCGGAGACGGTGATCGTCCAGATCTCCAACCTGCTGTCCTCCTTCGGCGTGGTAGCCGCCGTGGTGGCCGGCCTCATTCTGGCGGGCATTCTGGCCGCCACCATGTCCACCGCCGACTCCCAGCTCCTGGCCGCCGCCTCCGCCTTCTCGGAGAACATGCTCCAGGACGTCTTCGGTATCAAGCTCACCCCCAAGCAGACCATGCTGGTGGCCCGGCTCACTGTTATCTGCATCGCCGTCATCGCCGTGTTCCTGGCCGCGGACCCGGACAGCAGCGTGTTTGCCATCGTGTCCTTCGCCTGGGCGGGCTTTGGCGCCACCTTCGGTCCCGCCATCCTCTGCGCCCTGTTCTGGAAGCGCAGCAACCGCCAGGGCATACTGGCCGGCCTGGTGGTGGGCGGTGTGATGGTCTTCGTATGGAAATTCCTGGTCCGCCCCATGGGCGGCGCCCTGGCCATCTACGAGCTGCTCCCCGCCTTCCTGTGCGCCTGTGTGGCTGTCGTGGTGGTCTCCCTCCTCACCCCCGCTCCCGAGGCAGAGATTACCGATCTATACGACTCCTACAACCGCTAATTGCTTCTTTGAACGCAAACAGAGAGGGGACCATACCCGGTCCCCTCTCTGTTCTTCTATTCTTTTTCCCGCCGCTGTTCCCGGTTGTCCCACCAACACCACAGGAGTAGCCCAATGGGCAGCAGGCAGCCAAAAACTATCACCTGTATCGAGAGCAGGGGGTCTTCCTCCAGAAACATCCAGGCAATCACGCCCCCGTAGGCCAGAGGGATGATTCCTTCCAGATACCAGTACCGGCGCTTGCCCCGGTTCCAATAAGCCTGGGCCAGAACGGCGGCAAAGGCGAGGACAAAGACGGTCCAGGCATTCACGAAACCTTCCTCCTTACTCCAGATTTAGACGGCTGTGGAGAATGCCACAGGCCCCGGCAAAGAAAATCCCAGAAGGGATCAGCAGCAGCCCACTGACAAGCCAGGCTATCATGTGCTCATTTTGTGCTGCAATGGCGTTAAAGAGATTTAGACCATCCAGTACATCAATGTATACCGAACCAAGAATATCCAGGGCAATGAATGCGGCCACGCTCATCACCACCCGGTGGCGCTGGAACAGGTGGCCCACGGCGATGGCCAAATAGATGGTAGTGATACACAGTAAAATCCCGCAGAGAAAGAGCACACTGTATTCTGTTATGAACAGCGGGATGTCGGGGCGCCGGGTCAGGGCAGCCCACAGCGCCCGGAAAGTTGCCAGATTGAACACTGTCTCCCACTTAATGGGAAACAGTATGATAATGGCCAGGATGGCCACCGCAATACTGACAACGGAAGTGACCAGAGCACAGATGAGCTTAGAGGCCACCAGCTGCCAGGTTCGCACGGGCAGGGTGTGCATCAAATAGCCCTCATCTCCCAACAACCCCTTATAAAACCGCTGGACGATAAAAATCAGCACTGCCACACACATTGCGAAGAGAACGGAGAAAAAGGCAACCATGGTAACAACGGCCAGCAACTCATTGTCTAGCGGCTGATCGAAGGGAATGGTAAAGCGATTAACCAGGGCGACAACCAGAGAGGCGGGCCACAGAATGGCAAAGGACTTCACCATGGCCCGAAAATCATATTTCAACAGCTTCCAAAGCATTAGAACTCCCCTCCTTCCAAGGGCTGAGCCCGAAAGATATCCCGGAACAGGGCGTCCACACTCTTGCCCTGAGTTTGGCGGATGTTGTCCACCGTCTCGTGGAGCATAATCTTGCCCTCTTTCAGGAAGATGGCCTCGTCCAGCACCTTCTCAATATCGGAGATCAGGTGGGTGGAGATGAGGACGGTGCCCTCCTCGTTGTAGTTGGTCAAAATGGTGCGGAGAATAAAATCCCGGGCCGCCGGGTCCACCCCGGCGATGGGCTCATCCAGCAGATAGAGCTGGGCCTTCCGGGCCATGACCAGCACCAGCTGCACCTTCTCCTTGGTGCCCTTGGACATGGTCTTCAGCCGGTCCTTGGGCTCCACACCCAGACTGTGACACATGGCAATGGCCCTCTCATGGTCAAAATCCGAATAAAAGTCCCGGAACAGGTCGAACAGGTCCACCGCCCGCATCCAGTTGGCAAAGTACATCCGGTCGGGCAGATAGCTGATGATGGCCTTGGTCTCCGGCCCGATGGGCTTTCCATCCACCGCCAGCTCCCCCGCCGAAGGCTGGATCAGTCCGCACAGCAGCTTGATGAGGGTGGTCTTGCCGCTGCCGTTGGGCCCCAGCAGCCCCACAATCTTTCCCCGGCCCACCGACAGGTCGATACCCGCCAGAGCGGTTTTCCGGCCGTAGGTCTTGGTCAGACCCCGGCATGTGATCAACGTCTCGCTCATGTCTCTTCCTCCCCGGCCAGGGCGGCCGCCTGGGCCTTGGTATAGCCCAGCTCCTCCATGGCACTGAAATAGGTTTGAATAATGGTTTGGGCCGCCTGCCGCCGGGCTGTCTCCAACACGGCGGTGTCCTGGGTCACCTGGCGGCCCGCCGTCCGGTCCGCCTTGGCTAGTCCCTCCTGCTCCAGCTGCGCCAGCGCCCGCTGCATGGTGTTGGGGTTTACCCCCGCCTCCGCCGCCAGCTCTCGCACCGAGGGCAACCGGCTCCCCGGCGGATAGATCCCGGTGAGGATCCGCCGCTCCATCTGCTCCGAGAGCTGAAGCCAGATGGGCCGGTCCCCGGTCAGATTCCAGTCCATATGCCTTCCTCCTGCATTATTGTATTAAGTGATTAGTACAATAATACATTTCCGATCCCTTGTCAAGGGCTTTTTTTATTTTAAAAAAGCCTTAATGGTTTCTTAAGAAATGGGCGGGATTTGTCACCGATTTGTTGCTGATTTGCATGGAATTTGTGATGATGGCCCACCTTTTCCCTGCTATAATAGCGTTGGCCGGACAGGGAAAGCGGTCCTGTGCCGGTTCTGTGCTGTGGTACCGCGTGTTCTGTTAGGAGGAACCATATGACGAAACGTATCTTGTCTTACACGGCCGCTGCCCTCACATTGGCTGTGGCCCTCACCGCCTGTGCCCCCCAGGGGCAGGGAGGAAGCTCCAGTTCTGTCTCCTCTTCGGCCAGCGCCAGCCAGGAGGCCCCCTTTGTCTTTACCCGGGAAAACCTGCCCCGGCTGGACGGCTCCACCTCCACCGTTCCCCTGGCCCAGGCCATGTGCTCCGTGCTGTTGGGCGAGGACCGGGAGGCGGTGGCCGACCTCATTGACTTCTCCCGCACCACCCAGTCCTACCGCAACCTGATGGCGGGGGAGCGGGACCTGGTGCTGGCCGCCGAGCCAGAAGGAGAGGTTTTGAATCAATTAAAGGAGGAGGGCCACTGGCTCTATACCCCCTTTGCCACCGACGCCCTGGTCTTTGTGGTCAACCAGGACAACCCGGTGGACAACCTCACCTGGGACCAGGTGAAGAAGATCTACACCGGGGAGATCACCAACTGGAAAGAGGTAGGGGGAGACAATGTGGACATCGTCCCCTTCCAGCGCAACCAGGGGGCGGGGAGCCAGACCATGTTTGAAAAGCTGGTGATGGAGGGCCAGTCCCCCATGGAGGCCCCGGAGACCTGGGTGCCCGACTCCATGGCGGGCCTGCTGGACGCGGTGCGCCAGTATGACAACTCCCCCGCCGCCATCGGCTACACCGTATATTACTACGCCAACGATATGGAGATGGCCCAGGGGTTAAAGGTGCTGTCCATCGACGGGGTGGCCCCTGACGCCCAGTCCATCCGGGAGGGGAAGTACCCCTTTCTCAACCCCTACTATGTAGCCATTGACGGGGACCTGCCCCAGGACAGCCCCACCCGTATCCTCTATGACTGGGTGCTGGGGCCGGACGGGCAGAAGCTGGCGGCTATGGAGGGCTACGTGCCCGTGTCTGGAACGGAGGGATGACCATGAGAGGCACCCGCGCCTGGGCCGCTCTGGCCCTGTCCTGCACCCTTCTGGCGGGGTGTACCAAGTGGGAGGCCACCCAGACGGTCACCGGGGTGGTGGACTCCGGGCCCAATGTCCAGGTGGACTGGTCCGCCCTGGGGGAGTCGGAGTCCCTGCCCGCCGTGGGCGGGCGGTGGTATCAAACCTATGTGTCCGAGCTGATTCCCTCCCCGGACTACGGCCCTCTCCTCCCCTGCAAGGCCGCCCTGTCCATGACCCAGGTCTGGTGGGAGGAGGAAGCCACCTACCGCAATCCCTCCTGGCTCTATGGCCTGATGACCCAGGACGGAATTCTGGTAATGGAGGGGATATGCTCCTCCATCTCCCGCCCCGGCTATACCGTTGCCGACCCGGACACCGGGGAGCTGACCACCCAGCCGCTGCCCGTCTACGCTCTGGCCAAGGGAGACCCTGAGCTGGGAAATCCCACCACCGGGGACCTGGTGGCCCTGGCGGGGGAGGACGGAAACTGGTGGACCGGCTTTCGGTTCTGGGGCAGCATAGCCTATCCCGACGGCATCGCCGCCGGAGACAAGGATGGGCTCTCCCTGCTGGACGCCTACACCGGAGCCCAAATTGGCCGCTACACCTGGGCGGAGCTGGGCATCCCCGACGGCGCCTCCGTCCCCTGGTTCACCGCGGAAGCCCCCTCCACCGCCCAGTGGACGGGGAAGAGGCTCTTCCTGGGCGTCTTTGGAGAAAACTACGATACGGCCCGTTTCCTGGACCCGGTCACCGGGGCGGTGTCCACCTGCTCCGCCGAGGAGTGGTACACCCGCTGGGAGGAGCAGTACAGCCGGTATAACCAGTGGGCCCCCCACCCCAACGGAGACGGCACCATCACCCTTACCTGCGGGACAAAGAGCTATACCCTCCCCTCTCCGCTGCCCCAGGACGAGTACCCCAGCGTGCTCCAGGGGGACCGGGTGTACTTTTACACCTGGACCGAGGATGTCAACACCTTCGCCATCACTGACTTGAAGGGCAACGTGCTCATCCCTGTCCAAAACGGGGACCTGACCATCCTCAACGGGCGGCCGGAGAGCGATCTGCTCCTCTTCGCCATTCGAGGCCAGGAAGGCTGGACCATCTATGACCGAGACGGGGAACAGCGGTTTACCCTTCCCGGCCAGCCGGGCTCCTGGTGCTACCTCAACGGCTCTGTGATCGAGGTGGTCCAGGATAACTGCGCCGCCTACTACTCCGCCGAAACCGGGGACTGCGTCTGGCGGGCCTACGGCGGCCTGGAGAGCCGGGAGCCCGACCTGTAAAAAAACTGTGAACACCCTTGCATTTTCCTGAAAAGTGCGCTATCATACCGTTAGCACTCAAGAAATATGAGTGCTAACGGTATTGTTTCATTTTGTTATAAAATTTATTTTCTATACATGGAGGAATCAGCAATCATGGCAAAGAAACAATTCAAGGCGGAATCCAAACGCCTGCTGGACCTGATGGTCAACTCCATCTACACCCACAAGGAGATCTTCCTCCGGGAGCTCATCTCCAACGCCAGCGATGCCGAGGACAAGCTGGCCTACAAGTCCCTCACCGACGAGAATGTGGACATCAAGCGCAAGGACCTTAAAATCACCATTGTCCCCGACAAGGAGATGGGTACCCTCACCGTGTCCGATAACGGCGTGGGCATGAGCAAGGAGGATTTGGAGAACAACCTGGGCACCATCGCCCGCAGCGGCTCCGGCCAGTTCAAGGCTCAGCTCCAGGAGGACGACAAGGCCGCCGACAAGATTGACGTCATCGGCCAGTTCGGCGTAGGCTTCTACTCCGCCTTTATGGTGGCCGACCAGGTCACGGTGATCTCCAAGGCCTGGGGCAGCGAGGAGGCCTGGATGTGGCAGTCCGACGGGGCCGACGGCTACACCGTCACCCAGTGTGAGAAGGACGCCCCGGGCACTGACGTGATCATGCACCTGAAGAAGGACGCCGACGGGGAAAATTACAGCCAGTATCTGGAGACCTACCAATTACAGGAGCTGATCAAGAAATACTCCGACTATATCCGCTACCCCATCGTCATGGAGGTGGAGGACTACCGCCAGAAGCCCAAGCCGGAGGATGCCGGGGAGGACTACAAGCCCGAGTGGGAGACGGTGAAGGAGTGGAAGACCATCAATTCCATGGTCCCCCTGTGGCAGCGGCAGAAGTCCAAGGTGAAGGAAGAGGAGTATAACGCCTTCTATAAAGAGAAGTTCATGGACTGGCAGGACCCCCTGGCGGTCATCCACACCAGCGCCGAGGGCGCGGTGACCTACAAGGCCCTGCTCTATATCCCCGCCCAGACCCCCTATGACTTCTACACCCGGGAGTACCAGAAGGGCCTACAGCTGTACTCCTCCGGAGTCATGATCATGGACAAGTGCGCCGATCTGCTCCCCGACTGCTTCCGCTTCATCAAGGGCGTGGTGGACTCCCCCGACTTCTCCCTGAACATCAGCCGGGAAATTTTGCAGCATGACCGGCAGCTGAAGGTCATTGCCTCCGCCCTGGAGAAGAAGATCAAGTCCGAGCTGCTGAAAATGCAGAAGGACGACCGGGAGAAGTATGAGAAGTTCTGGAAGGCCTTCGGCACCCAGGTGAAGTACGGCATCGTGGCCGAGTACGGGGCCAAGAAGGAACTTTTGCAGGATCTGCTGCTCTTCTGGTCCTCCAAGGAGAACGCCAACACCACCCTGGCCGCCTACAAGGACCGTATGCCCGAGGACCAGCCCTTCTACTACTACGCCTGCGGCGAGAGCGTGGACAAGATCGCCAAGCTGCCCCAGGTGGAGCGCATCCTGGACAAGGGCTATGAGATTCTCTACTGCACCGAGGACGTGGACGACTTTGTCATGAAGGCCCTGGGCGAATGGGAGGGCAAGAAGTTCAAGTCGGTGGCCGACGAGGACGCCCTGCCCCAGACCGAAGAGGAGAAGAAGGCCGCCGAGGAGAAGGCCGAGGCGGGCAAGGAGGTCCTGGAGGCCGTGAAGGAGGCCCTGGGCGACCAGGTGAAGGCGGTGCGTATCTCCTCCATCCTCAAGTCGGGGGCCTGCTGCCTCACCGCTGAGGGGCCGGTGTCCCTGGAAATGGAGAAGTATATGAGCAAGCTGGAGGGCGGCGAGCACATGAAGGCCGACCGGGTGCTGGAGCTCAATCCCGACTCCGCCCCCTACGCCGCCCTGAAGCGGGCCAAGGAGGCCGGGGACCAGGATACCCTGACCAAGTACGCTAAGCTCCTCTACGGCCAGGCCCTGCTGCTGGCCGGTCTGCCGGTGGAGGACCCCTCGGAGTTTGCCTCCCTGGTCAGCTCTCTCATGGTGTAATGTCCCGTTTCCCCCTTGCCAAACAGGGGAAAATTCACTACAATAAAGGTCGGAGGAACCGAGCAACTGCCCAGCCTCCGGCTTTTCTCATTTCTGTTTACGCAAGGAGGTGGCCCCCTTGTATCTGGTGGACTACCATACCCACACCCACTGTTCCCCGGACAGTTCCGCCCCCCTGGCAAACATGGTTCGGGCGGCACAGGCCGCCGGTCTGCGGGAGCTGTGCACCACCGACCACTGCGATCTGCAGCAGGAGGACGGCTCTCCCCTGGGGGACTGGGATTGGAAGCCCATTCTGGACCAGTTTGAGCAGGCGAAGGTCCCCCAGAATAGGGATGACTTCTGTCTGCTGCTGGGAATTGAACTGGGAGGCGGGCACACGGACCCCCAGCGGGCCCAGAAGCTGCTGGAGGGCGTCCCTCTGGACTTTGTCATTGGGTCGGTCCATAACCTGAGCCCAGCTGCTGGCGGCCGTGACTTTTTCTTCCTGGATTTTCAGGAGGAAGCCCTGGCCCGGAGAACCTTGGACGACTATTTTGACAGCCTGCTGGCCCTGGCCCCTCTCCCCTGCTACGACACCCTGGGCCACATCATCTACCCCCTGCGGTACATCAACGGCCGCTCCGGCCACCACATCACCCTGGACCCCTGGCAGGAACAGCTGGACCAGGTGCTGGGCACCGTCATTGAAACGGGACGTGCCATTGAGGTAAACACCCACAACGGCCGGGAGGTGGAGCAGTGGCGGCCCATTCTGGAGCGCTACCGCCAGCTGGGCGGCACCCGGGTCACTCTGGGCTCTGACGCCCACAAGCCGGAAAACGTGGCCAAAGGTCTGGACCGTGCCGCCCGTCTTTTGCGGGAGATTGGGTTTTCCAGCGTTACCCTTTACCGTCAACGCCAGCCCCGGCAGCAGCCGCTGTGAGCTGGCGAATATGAATTGATTAGGAGGAACATTCCATGATTGCTATTGCATCCGACCACGGAGGATACGCTCTGAAGGAGCACATCAAGGCCTATCTGGCCTCTAAGGGCATTACCTGCCAGGACTTTGGCACCAACAGCGCCGAGAGCTGTGACTACCCCATCTTCGGCAAGGCGGCCGCCGAGGCGGTGGCCAGCGGCCAGTGTGAGAAGGGCATCGTCATCTGCACCACCGGCATCGGCATCTCCATTACCGCCAACAAGGTCAAGGGCATCCGCTGCGCCCTGTGCGCCGACTCCCTGTCCGCCGAGCTCACCCGCCGCCACAACGACGCCAATATGCTGGCCATGGGGGCCGGGATGGTAGGTCCCAACCTGGCTGAGCGCATCGTGGACGTGTTCCTCTCCACCGGCTTTGAGGGAGGCCGCCACGCCCGCCGGGTGGGCCTCATCACCCAGATGGAGGAGTAAGTCTTCCCGATACGAACAAAATCCCCCGTCTGCCTTTGGCAGACGGGGGATTTTTTATGGTCAGGAGAGGTGCTCCAGCTCCTTCATCCACAGGGTGGACACCCCATCCGAGGGCATCCGCCAGTCTCCCCGTGGGGAGAGGGTCACCGACCCCACCTTGGGGCCGTCAGGCAGACAGGAGCGCTTGAACTGCTGGTTGAAAAAGCGGCGGTAGAAGTTGTTGAGCCACTTCAACAGTACCTCGTTGCTGTAGGTGTCTCCCAGGGCATACCGGGCCAGGCGGGAGACCTTTTTCGGGGGGAAACCCCAGCGGACGGCATAGTAGAGGAAGAAGTCGTGGAGCTCATAGGGCCCCACCAGGTCCTCCGTCTTTTGGGCGATCTCCCCCTCCTTGGGGGGGAGCAGCTCGGGGGAGACAGGGGTGTCCAGAATGTCCCGGAGAACGGCAGCCAGCTGGGGATCGGTGGGCTGGGCCTGGTCGGCGGCGTAGGCCACCAGGTGGCGCACCAGGGTCTTGGGGATGCCGGCGTTGACAGCGTACATGGACATGTGGTCCCCGTTGTAGGTGCACCAGCCTAGGGCCAGCTCGCTCAGGTCTCCGGTGCCGATGACCATGCCTCCGGACTGATTGGCCACGTCCATGAGTACCTGGGTGCGCTCCCGGGCCTGGCCGTTCTCAAAGGTGACGGACAGGTCCTCCATGGACTGGCCGATGTCCCGGAAGTGGACCTGGACCGCCTGGCCGATGTCGATGGTACGGAAGGTGGTGCCGATGCGCTCGGCCAGCACCTGGGCGTTGGACTTGGTGCGCTGGGTGGTGCCGAAGCAGGGCATGGTGATGGCCACGATATCCGTCATGGGACGGCCCGCCATGGCCATGGCCCGGGCAGTGATGAGAAGGGCCAGGGTGGAATCCAGTCCCCCGGACAGGCCCACCACTGCGGTCCGAGCCCGGGTGTGGACCAGCCGCTTCTTCAGACCCAGGGCAGCGATGGTCAAAATCTCCTGGCACCGGGCGTCCCGGTCCCCCCGGCTATCAGGGACGAAGGGGTTCTTGCCCACCGGGCGGGTGAGGTGGGTGTCCGTCACTCCTAGATCAAATTCCACCCAGGACATCCGCTCCTGGCTGGAGGCGGGGAAGGTGGTGTTCCGGCGGCGCTCAAAGGCCAGCCGCTCCACATCCAGCTCGGTCACGGTCAGGCCCGAGGCAAAGCGCTGCTCGGCCAGAACCGCTCCGTTTTCCGCAATCACATTGTGCCCGGCGAAGACCAGGTCGGTGGTGGACTCCCCCTCTCCGGCGTCGGCGTAGAGGTAACCGCACAGCAGCCGGGCGGACTGGCCCGCTACCAGGGCGCGGCGGTAATCCGCCTTGCCCACCGTCTCGTTGGAGGCGGACAGGTTCAAAATCAGGGTAGCGCCCTGGGCAGCCAGGTCCCCCGAGGGGGGCTGGGGCGCCCACAGATCCTCACAGATCTCTACTCCAATGACCAGCTGGGGCAGGGAACGGCAGCGAAACAGGGTCTTCCGGCCCAGGAAGGTCTCCCGGCCACAGAGGGGCACAGCCAAAAATTCCTCCTCCGGGGCGGGCTCAAACCACCGCTTTTCATAAAACTCTCCGTAGTTGGGCAGGTGGGTCTTGGGCACCAGGCCCAGCAGCTCTCCCCGGCAGATCAGGGCGGCGCAATTGTACAGCTTGCCCTCCGCCCGGACGGGCAGGCCCACCGCCGCCACCAAATCCAGCTCCCGAGAGGCCTCCAGTACCTGCTCCAGGGCGTCCTCCGCCCCCTTTAAGAGGGTGTCCTGCAAAAACAGGTCCCCGCAGGTATAGCCCGTCAGACACAGCTCGGGCAGACAGAGCACCTTGACCCCTTCCTGGGCGGCCTGGCGCAGCAGAGCGATGCATTGTTCCCCATTGTAGGCGCAATCCGCTACCCGGATCTCCGGAGTACCGGCGGCTATTTTGACAAATCCGTCCCGCATAAAAGGACCTCCTTCATAGGCGTTCCAATCTTCTTTTTATCATAGCCCACTGCCTTCAAAATTGCAAGAAAAAAGCCCCCGGCGCAAGGCCGGGGACTTGAGAGGGAAACAAAGAGATATCAGCCCAGATTCAGCGCTTCCTTCACCTTGGCGATGATGTGGGCGCCGATGTCACGGGAGGCATCCACAGTCTGAGCGCCCAGGTGGGGGGTGACGATAAAGTTGTCACACTCAAACAGGGGGGAGTCGAAGGAGGCACCCTCGGTCAGGCCGCCAGCCGCCAGCTCGTTCTCCATCACGTCGGAGGCATAACCGCCGATCTTGCCCGCCTTCAGGGCTTCATACATGTCCTTCTCATTGACAATACCGCCACGGCTCATGTTCAGCACCACGGCATCGTCCTTCATCTCGGCGATGGACTTGGCATTAAACAGGTCCTTGGTTTCGGGGGTGAGAGGCATGTGGATGGTCACATAGTCGGAGACCTTTAGCACCTCGTCGATGGACATGCTCTTGGCATGCTGCTCCTCAAAGACATGAGCGGGCAGATAGGGGTCGTAGGCCACCACGTCCATCAAAAAGGCGCGGCCCAGTTCACCCACGCGCTGGCCGATGCGGCCAAAGCCCAGAATGCCCAGGGTCTTGCCCCGCAGCTCCCGTCCCACAAACTTATACTTGTCCCAGTTCTTGTTGACCTTCACATCGGCGTTGGCGGGAATGGTGTGACGGGACAGGTCCAGCATCTTGGAAATGGTCAGCTCAGCCACGGCGTTGCCGTTGAGGCCGGGGGCGTTGATGACCTGGATACCCTTCTCCTTGGCGGTGTCCAGATCAATGTGGTTCAGACCCACGGAGCACACGCCGATGACCTTCAGATTCTTGGCCGCGTCCAGGATCTCCTTGTTGATAGCGGGGTCAACGCGCATGATGAGCACATCATAGTCGGGAATGAGGGCAGCCAGCTCCTGCTGGGTGGGGAGCATCTTGGTGTCCACCTGCATGTACTTGCCCAGCTCCTCCGCAATGGCACTGTGGACTGCGTCGATGATGAGACACTTCATAAAACAACGTCCTTCCTTCCAAAAAATATGGGTTTCCTCCGCCCCCCCACCTTCCTAAACAGGGGTGCGGCGTCAACGGGTTTCTTGATACTCATATTATGGCATAAATTCACTCTGTCGAACATCACATTTTTTGTGAGGGTTGCCACAATCATCCGGTTGTGGTAAAATGGGGTAGTCCCAAGGAAAAAAGAAGGATTGCCGTCAAAATGAGGAGGTCACTGCTTGAATTTCCTGCATTTGAAATATTTCCTTATGGTGGCCGAGGAGCTGAATATTACCCGGGCAGCGGAGCGGCTGTACATATCCCAGCAGTCCCTGTCCAACCATATCAGCAATATGGAGCGGGAGCTGAATGTGAAGCTGTTTACCCGATCCCCCAAGCTGTCCCTTACCTACGCCGGGGACCAGTTGGTCCAGACCGCCACCCAGATTTTGGACCAGTACAGCCAGTTCCTTACCAAGGTGGGGGATATTAACCGCCACTACTTAGGCATGCTGCGGGTGGGCATCTCCCACACCTGCGGACTGGCCCTGCTGCCCGACGTATTGCCCCGGTTTCGGGAGGAATTTCCCATGGTGGAATTTTCTCTCTATGAAGGCAACTCCAACCAGTTGGAGGACGAGCTGTCCCACGGGCGGGTGGATCTGATCATCTGTTTTCAGCCCATCATGATGGAGGGGGTGCGCACCGTCTCCCTCACCCAGCAGCGGCTGATGATGGTGGTGCCGAAAATCTTTACCGACCAGCTCTTCGGTGCCCAGGCCGAGGAGACCCGGGCACAGTTTGCCCAGGGGGCGGATATCTCCGCCTTCCAGCAGCTTCCCTTTGTGCTCATCAAGCGGGGCAATCGGACCCGCAACATTGTGGACCAGTATTTCAGCCGCTACTATTTTAAGCCCAAGCTGATCCTGGAGACGGAGAACACCGTTACCACCCTGGCCATGGCCCAGGCCGGCGTGGGGATTACCATCTGTCCCGAACTCTTCCTTCGGGCTATCCCCGCCGCCCCGGCCGACAACAAGGGGGTGGACCTGTTTCCCCTGTCGGACCCCTCCACCTTCAGCCGACTGGTGGCCGGCTACCGGGGGGACCGGTACCTGTCCCATTTTGGGGAGCGGTTTATCGATCTGGCCCAGGAATCCCTCACCGATCAGCGGCGGATCGCCGATGTAAAATCCCGCGAAAAAGAATTGACAAACAAATCGGATTGAGCTATAGTAAAGGACAATCATCCAAAAACGCGATGAACGGGATAGTAGGCATGCCTGGATGCGAAGAGAGGGAGCGGCTGGTGTAAGCTCCCGGGAAGGGCCTTCCCCGAACCTCACCCGTGAGCTGTCTGGCTGAACCGGCTGAGCGCCCCAGTAGGTTGGACCGGCCCCCACCGTTATCCGGGCAAGAGTGCATGGCCGGGACCCTCGGTCCCCCATGAAGTTAGGTGGTACCACGGAGCATACGGCTTCGTCCTATCAAAGGAGGATAGGGCGAAGCCGCTTTTGTTTTTCCATCAAAGACAATTTCCCCCAAATCATTCACAATACGACGGAGGTGACGTTCCATGAACGGAGCGCAGGCATTGATCGAGAGCTTATTGCAGGAACAGGTGGAGCATATCTTCGGCTACGCCGGGGCCACCATCTGCCCGGTAGTAGACGTCCTGCGGGAGCATCCTGAGATCGGCTATACCCTGGTGCGCAACGAACAGAACGCCGGCCATATGGCCTCGGGCTACGCCCGGATCTCCGGGAAGGTGGGGGTGTGCATGGTGACCTCCGGCCCGGGGGCCACCAACCTGATTACCGGCATTGCCACCGCCTATATGGACTCCATCCCCATGGTGGCCATCACCGGCCAGGTACCCAGCCACCTACTGGGCCGGGACATCTTCCAGGAGGTGGACATCACCGGCGCCGTAGCCCCCTTCTCCAAGCACAGCTACCTGGTCAAGGACGCCAACCACATCCCCGCCGTGGTCAAGGAGGCCTTCCACATCGCCTCCACGGGCCGGCCGGGTCCGGTCCTCATTGATATCCCCATCGACGTGCAGCAGCAGGAGCTCAAGGGCAAGTTCCACTACCCCGAACAAGTGAACATCCGGGGCTATAAGCCCAGCGTGAAGGGGAACGAATTACAGATTAAGCGGGTGGTGGAGGCCATTGGCCGAGCCAAGCAGCCCCTCATCTGTGCGGGAGGGGGCGTGTGGCTGGCCCACGCCAAGGAGGAGCTGCTGCAGCTGGCTGAGCGCTGCTCCATCCCTGTGGTCAAGACCATGATGGGCATTTCCATCATGCCCACCGACCACCCCCTGAACATGGGCATGATTGGGGCCCACGGCAATCACTGCGCCAACAAGGCCCTGGCCAAGGCGGACCTGCTCATCATGGTGGGCACCCGGGCCGCCGACCGGGCGGTGCTGGACCCCCGGGAGATCCAGCGGCGGATGGCCACCATCCACATCGACGTGGACCCCGCCGAGATTGGAAAGAACATGCAGGCCGCCATCCCCCTGGTGGGGGATGTGAAGGTGATTTTGAACCAGATCCTGGAGCGGGACATCCCCGCCCCCGACTCCGCCGCCTGGCTGGAGTGTTTGAAGGACTACCGCAAAGCGGAGCTGAGCCGGGTCTTCCCCCAGCGGGAGGGCTACGTCTTCCCCGGCACCCTGCTGCGCCACCTGGGCCGAAAGCTCAACGACGACGCCATCGTGTGTGTGGACGTGGGCCAGAACCAGATCTTTACCTGTAAATATCTGCCCCAGAAAAATGGCCGGCTGCTCACCAGCGGCGGCCTGGGGACCATGGGCTACGCCCTGCCCGCCGCTGTGGGGGCCAAGGTGGCCGACCGGAAGCGCCAGACTCTGGCGATTTGCGGGGACGGTTCCTTCCAGATGGCCATGAACGAGCTGTCTGCGGTGAAGACGGAGGGAATGGACCTGAAAATCCTCCTGTTCTGCAACCAGACCCTGGGCCTGGTCCACCAGATTCAGCGTACCGCCCCCTACCACGGCACCTTCGGCGTGGATCTGGACGGCTCCCCCGATTTCCACACCATTGCCGCCGCCTATGGGGTGCCCAGCCTGCAGCTCGACGACGAGAGCGAGATGGATCAGGTGCTGGACCAGTTCCTGTCCGCCCCGGGCAGCTGCCTGCTGGTCTGCCGGGTCCACCCCGACGTGACCACCAACGATTAACGAGAAGGGAGAAACTGCCATGAAACAAACGATTTCCGTCCTGGTGGAAAACCGGGCCGGCGTGTTGAACCGAATTACCGGGCTGTTCTCCCGCCGCGCCTTCAACATTGAGTCCCTGGCCGTGGGCGTCACTGACGACCCCACCATCTCCCGCATCACCATCATTGTGGACAGCGGAAACAGTGTGGTGGAGCAGGTGGAAAAGCAGCTGAACAAGCTGGTGGAAGTGATCAAGGTCCGCACCCTGGAGGAAAACAGCCTGATCGGCCGGGAGCTGATGATTTTAAAGGTAAACGCCAACAACAAAACCCGTCAGGACATTATGACCATCTGTGAGATCATGGGGGCCAAGGTGGATGACATCTCCCCCACCTCCATGACCATGGAGCTCTCCGCTACCCCCGACCAACTGGACACCTTCCAGGCTATGATGCGCCCCTTCTCCATTTTGGAGGTGGTGCGCACCGGGGTCATCGCGGTACAGAAGGGAGGAGGAAAAATTTGAAGATCCGAGCCACTCAGGCCATCATGGAGTGCCTGCTGGAGCAGGAGG
This sequence comes from Flavonifractor sp. An100, assembly GCF_002161175.1. Lineage (GTDB taxonomy): Bacteria > Bacillota > Clostridia > Oscillospirales > Oscillospiraceae > Lawsonibacter. Next base: position 108,151 of record NZ_NFMA01000007.1, read on the forward strand.
TGGACACCGTCTTCGGCTATCCCGGCGGCACCATCCTCAACCTCTATGATGAGCTGTACAATTATAAGGATAAAATCACCCATATCCTCACCGCCCACGAGCAGGGGGCGTCCCACGCCGCCGACGGCTATGCCCGTTCCACCGGAAAGGTGGGGGTGTGCTTTGCCACCAGCGGTCCCGGGGCCACCAACCTGACCACCGGCATCGCCACCGCCTACATGGACTCCTCCCCCGTGGTTTTCATCACCTGCAACGTCAGTGAGGACCTGCTGGGCAAGGACTCCTTCCAGGAGGTGGACATCACCGGCATCGCCATGCCCATCACCAAGGCCACCTATCTGGTCCGGGACCCCCAGACCATCCCCGACGTGATGCGTCAGGCCTTCGCCGTGGCCGCCACCGGCCGTCCCGGCCCGGTGCTCATTGACTTTTTGAAGAATGTCACCTTCCTCAACGCCATGATCGACTATGAGTTCATCCCCTGGACCCAGAACCGGTCCTGCTCCAGCATCCGGGCCCTCTCCCACAGCCATGAGCTGAAGGCCCCCGAGCCCAACCTGGGGGACATTGACAAGCTGGTGGAGATGATCGCCCAGTCGGAGCGCCCCCTGCTCATCTGCGGCGGCGGCGTGGTCCGGGGCCGGGCACACCGGCAGTTCCGGGAGTTTGCCGAGAAGCTGGACTCCCCTGTGGCCATCACCGTCATGGGCGGCGGCGGCTTCCCCGGCGCCCACCCCCTCACTACCGGCATGATCGGCATGCACGGCTCCCAGGCCTCCAACGTGGCCTGCAATGAGTGCGATCTGCTCATCGCCGTGGGTTGCCGGTTCTCCGACCGGGTGGCCCTCCAGCCCGACACCTTCGCCAGCCAGGCCAAGATCGTCCACATCGACATCGACCGTTCGGAGATCGACAAAAACGTCCTCACCGACCACCACATCGTGGGCTCGGCCAAGCGGGTGCTGGAGCTGCTCAATAAGCGCCTGGGCCAGTATCACCATCCGGAGTGGAAGGAGCACATTCTCCCCCTGCGGGAGAAGCAGCCGGTGGAAGATTGTGACAAGCTCACCCCGGGCCAGATCCTGGACGCCATCCAGAAGGCGGTGCCCCACGACGCCATCGTGGCCACCGATGTGGGCCAGCACCAGATGTGGTCCATCCAGCACTTCCACTTTGAGTACCCGGGGCAGCTGCTCACCTCCGGAGGCTTCGGCACCATGGGCTTCGGCCTGGGGGCCGCCATCGGAGCCAAAATGGGCAACCCGGACAAGGTGGTCATCCACACCACCGGCGACGGCTGCTTCCGCATGAACTGCCACGAGTTGGCTACCGTGGAGCATTACCACCTGCCCATCATCACCGTGGTCTTCAACAACGGTACCCTGGGCATGGTCCGCCAGTGGCAGCACCTCATCTACCACGAACACTACTCCCAGACCACTCTGGACCGGGGCCCAGACTTCGTGAAGCTGGCCCAGGCCTATGGTCTGAAGGGCAAGCGGGTCACCAACCGCGCCGAGATGGAGCAGGCCCTCCAGGAGGCCCTGTCCTGCGGCTGCGGCTACGTCATCGACTGCCAGGTGGATATGGACGAGATGGTCCGGCCCATGGTGGCCGGCGGCGCCCACATCACCGATTTTCTGCTGAAGTAAGGGGGCGGCTGGGATGAAGAAAACCTTTGACACCGAAAAGAAGCTCTACACCCTGTCCATCCTGGTCCGGGACATCCCCGGCGTCTTGAGCCAGGTGGCCCGACTGTTCTCCCGGAAGGGCTATAACATTGAGTCCATCGTCTCCGGTGAGACCGACCGCCCCGGCGTTACCCGTATCACCATCGTCATCCTGGGAGACGAGCTGATGGTCAATCAGATCGCCGCCCAGTGCCGCAAGCTCATCCCCGTCCTGGCTGTCAAGCTCCTGGACGAGGCCACTTCCATTCAGCGGGAATTTTCCCTTATCAAGGTCCAGGCCGCCGACCGCAATTCCCGGGACGAGGTCATCCAGATCGCCAACATCTTCCGGGCCAACATCATTGATGTCAGCCGGGAGACCCTTACCGTGGCCATCTTTGGAGACAAGGACAAGACCTCTGCCCTGCGGGGACTGCTGGCCGACTACGGCATTCTGGAAATCGCGAAAACGGGTACTCTCGCCATTGAACGAGGGCGCAGCACCATCTATGACGATAATAAATTAAAGGAGGAATATAACTATGGCAAAAATGTATTATGAGAAGGACTGTGACATCAACTACCTGGACGGGAAGAAGATCGCCATCATCGGCTTCGGCTCCCAGGGTCACGCCCACGCCATGAACCTGAAGGACTCCGGCTGCGACGTGTGTGTCGGTCTGCGCCAGGGCTCCAAGAACTGGGCCAACGCCGAGAAGGCCGGCCTGAAGGTCATGACCGTCCCCGAGGCCGCCAAGTGGGGCGATATCATCATGATCCTGGTCAACGACGAGGTCCAGGCCGAGGTCTATAAGAAGGACATCGCCCCCAACCTGTCCGCCGGCAACATGCTCATGTTTGCCCACGGCTTCAACATCCACTTCAAGCAGATCGTTCCTCCCGCCGACGTGGACGTGTCCATGATCGCACCCAAGGGCCCCGGTCACACCGTCCGCTCCACCTATGTCAACGGCAAGGGCGTGCCCTGCCTGATCGCCGTGGAGCAGAACGCCACCGGCGACGCCTATAAGCTGGCTCTGGCCTATGCGGCCGGCATCGGCGGCGCCCGGGGCGGCGTGATGGAGACCACCTTCCAGGACGAGACCGAGACCGACCTGTTCGGCGAGCAGGCCGTGCTGTGCGGCGGCGTGGTGGAGCTGATGAAGCTGGGCTTCGAGACCCTGGTGGAAGCCGGCTACGAGCCCGAGAACGCCTACTTCGAGTGCATCCACGAGATGAAGCTGATCATCGACCTGATCAACAAGGGCGGCGTGGCTGCCATGAACTACTCCATCTCCGACACCGCGGAGTATGGCGAGTATGTCTCCGGTCCCCGGGTCCTGCCCTACGAGGAGACCAAGAAGAACATGAAGGCTGTCCTCAAGGACATCCAGGACGGCGTGTTCGCCGGCAAGTGGATCGCCGAGAACAAGAACGGCCGCACCTTCTTCAACGCCAAGCGCGCCCAGCTGGCCAAGCACCAGATGGAGACCGTGGGCGCCGAGCTGCGCAAGAACATGCTCTGGGGCGAGGATACCGATCTGGACACCGCCTCCAACTGATCCTCCCGCCGATCCGGACAACAGAAAATGCCTCCCCTGTTTGACCAGGGGAGGCATTTTTATCTATCCGTTTCCAGCTACCCTTCCGTCAGCAGGCAGAAGAGCTGATCCCCCTCTGGGAAAAGGGACAGCTCTAGGGAAATGGCCGCTCCAGTCAGCGTCTCCAGTTCCGGCGTGCTGCGGAGGAACAGGGAGGAGCTCTCCTCCCCCTTGGCTACGTCATACCACCCGGCAGTCTGGTAAAAGGCGCATATCTCCGCTAGGACGGCTTCCGCCCCCTCTGGTCCGCCGGACAGCTCAAAGGCCTGTCCGACCGTGAGATAGACCGGGTCGCCCTCGTACTCCGCCAGCAAATACAGGGGGAACAGCAGGCCCCGCAGCTCCTCCTCTGACAGCCGGCAGCTCACATCAAGGTCCATCAGGGTATACCGCCACTGGTCCCCCTCCCCGCCGGAACAGGCAATAAAGCACAGTCCGCCCCCGTCCTGGGGGGTGGTCACATGGATCAGAAGGCCCTCCTGCTGTCCAGCAAAGGAGCGGGGCGCCACTTCCGTCACAAAATCTTGGCCGGAGATCTGCTCCTCCAGCTCCTCCGGCCTCAGCGCGGCAGTGAAGACGGTGAGACTAGGGCTTGGAACGGTGCGGCGGCAGTCCAGAGGGAAGGACACCCGCTCTCCGGTGGGGAACAGCTTGATCCCCACGCTGTCCGCCCGGGTGGGGGCGGGCCCGCCGCAGGAGACCAGCAGCAGAAGGCAGACAAGAATTTCCGCAAGCCGGAAGCGGTGTTTCAGCGTGTGGGAAAACATCTCTATCAACCTTTATGAATAGCTTGAAATTGCAGATGCATCTGAAATAAACGGACGAATGACTTGATAGTTTATGACAACATCGGAATAATTTTCCCATCCGTAATGGGTAATGAGCAAATCATAAGGAGTATAGCCGTAAACTACTATATTATGATCTACTGTATTTGTACCTGACGAAGAAACATCATCGACTTGACCACATAAAAGCACCGGACGATTAGCATCAATTTGTTCTTTAATCCGCCCCACAGTCGGTAATATTTGAGACCAATAGCCCATATTGATATTGCGTTCTTGCGATAAATACCTATTCTTACAAAACAATTTTATTTTAATTGCATAATTTTGTCAAGAATAAAATGTAAAATATTGTAATTTTATATAATTTTGTCAAAACAAAGGGCCAACCCTGGAACAGGGCAGGCCCTTTGCATGCGAATAAATATCACGCCGCCTTCTGGGGCAGTGCAGATGCTCCTGACAATCGCCGACAGCTTCGCCGCCGGTTCAGAAAGCCGTCAGCCTCTCCCCCAGGGACAGGCCGTACTGGAAGGTCGCCGCCGTGGACTGGAAAAACAGGTTGACCAGGGCGTAGCCGAAAAGCAGGCCGGTGACAAAGCGCCGGCCGTTTCCGCTCTCGTAGGAGGTGAGGGCCTGAAGACCGCCGTCTGCCACCAGGGGGAGGAGCAGAACCAACGACCACACCACATCCACCCGGACAAAGGGAAAACTCACCAGGCACAAAACCATGCCCGCCAGCTCCCCGGTACACCGGGCGCATAACGGAAACCGCCGCCCCTTATAGTGAAAGGAGCGGCTGTCCAGACCGTGGCACCCAAAGATAATGGGCAGCCATTGATAGAGCCAGGGGATCACGAGAGGATGGCCAGCCCAATGCCGCCCACGATGGCAAGGATATACCAGAACGCGTAAAGACCCACGGCCACCAGGGCGCCGATGCCCGCGGCCTTGGCGGTTTTAGGCTTTTGGTCCTTCCAAACCAGGAAGAGCACCAGACCCACAATGGGGATGCAGCAGCCCAGCAGGCTCCAGCCGATGCCGCCGTTATCCTGAACAGGAGGGACAGAGTACTGGGCTTCCCCACAGGAGGGGCAGACCATTGCCTGGTCGCTGATGGGGGCGCCGCAGCGCCTGCAGTATGCCATAGAGGTTACCTCCTAAAAATAAGCAATTAAATTAAGCCGATCGGCAGCTCCATTATACCAGAGAGGCCGCCAGAACACAAGAAAGATTCCCCGGGAAATGGAGAAAAGAGCCCTGGGAAACCGCCTTACAGTCTGGCTTTGGGCAGATTCCAGCGGTAGTGGGCGGCCAGACAGCGGATGAGCACTACCACACCCATCCCTAACAGCATGGCGGGCACCTCCCCCGTCCACGCCCAGCACAGGGCGCACACCAGGGCCCCAGCCAGGGAGGCGGAGGCGTAGACGTGCTTGACCAGGATGTAAGGGGTGTCATCGGCCAGCAGGTCCCGGAGCACCCCGCCCCCTACCCCGGTG
>NZ_NFMA01000008.1 GCF_002161175.1 Flavonifractor sp. An100
ATCTATGAGTGCTGGGTTGTTGGCACTCTTTTTGTTTATTCTACTGGCTCTGGGGTTCGCCGACAAAAATTGGTTAAATACTCCCGACAAAATATGGTCGTGATCTCCCGGCGCCAACATGGGGAAGGCGACCCCCTGAAAAGATGCGCGGCAAACTGAGCTTGCTTTGATATGGTAACGTGAAAGGGAGTCTATGCCAACCATAACGGTTGGCATAGACTCCCTTTTGGAACATCGCAACACTATAGATGCCACGGCCTTCGCCCATTCGCAAGCGTCCAGTATATTTTTTTTACTTCATGGGAGATGGCTCTCCGCTATGAGCCTCCAGAGCTTCGATGCGGTGATCCTGCGTCAAGATCTCCATCTGGCTGATGGCGATGGCGTTGAGTTTTGTCAGCCGCTCGGCCTGGGACATCCCTTCGCTGATGAACACCGCATTCAGGTTTTCCAGATTGGACAGGCAGACCAGCTGAGAGACATTGGCATAGTCGCGGATATTCCCTTTCAGATCGGGATGGCTGTCCCGCCACTGCTTTGCGGTCATACCGAACAGGGCCATGTTCAACACATCGGCTTCACTGGCATACACCATGGAAACCTGCTTTGCGGAAAGCTCCGGCGGGATCAGGTTCTCCTTGATGGCATCTGTATGGATGCGGTAATTGATCTTGACCAGGTTTCGCTTGATGTCCCAGCCAAGCTGTTTCATTTCCTCGGTCTTGAGCCGCTCAAACTCCTTGACCAGATACAATTTGAATTCGACAGAGATCCAAGAGGCAAACTCAAAGGCAATCTCCTTGTGGGCGTAAGTACCGCCATAGCGACCAGCCTTAGAGATGATGCCGATAGCCCCGGTCGATTCCACCCATTTCTGAGGGGTCATCACAAAGCTGTTCAAGCCGGCCTGACTCCTAAACGCATCGAATTCGACACGGTTAAAAGACGGGTTGTATAGAGATTCCCAAACACCCAGGAACTCAATCGTGTTCCGATTCCGCAGCCAGTTTTGGATAATGTAGCGTGGATTGTCGCTATCCTTCAGCTTGGCGATGTCAGTCAAGCTGATAAAGTCATCTTGCTCAGAATTCCATTGTACACTAATTTCCGCTCCCTTAACAACCAGCTTGTCCACTCGTCTGCACCTCCTTGCTGATTATTTTTTGGAGCAACCCCCGGCAGCCTTCCTCCACATCCCGCCAGGTCGTGTCGAAATCGTCGGTGTACCACGGATCGGCCACCTCTCCGGGACGGTTGGTAAAGTCCATCAGCAGGTGCATCTTGTCGGCAAAATCGCCGCCGCAGATCCGGTACATACTCCGCAGATTGGCTCGATCCATGCCAATCAGAAGGTCGTACTTCTCGTAATCGCTGTTCAGAAGCTGCCGGGCTCGTTTGCCGGAACAGTCGATACCATGCTCGGACAGCTTGCGGCGGGCTGGCGGATACACCGGATTGCCAATCTCCTCGGTGCTGGTAGCTGCCGACTCGATTTGAATGTTCTGCTCCAAACCGGCTTTCTTCACCAGATCCTTCATGATAAACTCGGCCATCGGGCTTCTGCAAATATTGCCGTGGCAGAGAAAAAGTATCCTGATCATGCTCCGTACACTCCAACTCATTACTATCGCACTCAGTATAGCATGGAACCTCAGATTCGTCGAGTTGGATTTCCAGATGGGCGTCAGAATCGATTTTTCTCTGGAGTTCCACCTTTGACCAGCCAAAACGACCAGCGGCACGAAGATACCAGCGCCGCTCATCCGGCTCCATGTCTGCTTCCAAAATGACTACATTCTGGGTCCAACTGATCTCCATGGCCAGGGTCAGCAACTCGGGGGTGTCCTCATACATCCGATAGAACTCCCGCATCCGGCGAAGGTTGCGCGGGGAGAAGCCGGAAGCATCGGGGAAACGGCTGTGCAGATATTCGGCTGCGGCCACTGCCGCGCCTTTCTCCGGCCGGGAACAGACGATGCGGCCCAGTTCGCAGCAGAGTTTCATCTGGGGCAGCTCAGCGTTCAGCGCGGCGTCCAGGGCTGCAAACATGGCGGAATAATCGATGTTTTTGCGGATGTTCATAGCTTCTCCTTTCCGGCAGAACCTGCCTTATTTTGAAACAGGCCAAAGAGAAACACAGGAGGCGCCTCCTGCGTTTCTCTTTGGCCTGTTCACACCACTTGTACCATTTGCTCCCAGAGCAGGACGAAGCGGTCGTCGATGATTTTGTTGTCGTGGTAATGTCCGAACAGCCAGTAGTGGAACTTGGCCCGTTCTTTGACTTCCTCCAGGAAGCCGGTCAGATGGTCGTGAACATAGCCGCCGTTTCCCAGTATGTCAACGATGCTGCTTGGGGCGCAGTGGGTGATCACATAATCCACCTCATAGTGAATGCGTTCCAGATTGCACCGAGCTTCTTCATACTCGGACTTACTGGGAAGCTCCTGTTTCCACCAGGAGCGATGGTTGACCCGGAATCGGGCGCCCATTCTGCGAAAGGCCCAGTATTGTTCTTCGAAATCGGGTGCTTTGGGGTTCAGGATACCGTCCTCGATATCATGGCTCCTGGCGCCGCCCATGGTGAAGAAGGAGCATCCTTGCAGGTCAAAGACCTGCCCTCGCATCAGATGGATCACATGAGGCCGGATTCGCTGGATCGTTCCGCCGTTCCATTCCTCTGTCGGGTATTTGCTCAACAGGTCGAAGTTTTCATGGTTGCCGCTGACGAACAGGGTGGTAAAAGGCAGATCCTCCAGCCAGTCCAGGTTCCGCTCCTCCTTCTTGCCCCCATCCCATACGCCGCCAAAATCTCCGCAGATGATCATATAGTCTTCCTTGGTCATTCCGGCCTGCTCGGGGAAGTATTCGGGTGCAAACCGCTGGAAGTTACCATGGGTATCGCCGGTTGCATAGATCATTTCAGTTCACCTTCTTTTGCCTATTATATCATACCCTGCTCCACCTGAACGCCGCCGCGGAGGAACACCGTGATTTTCTCCGCTGAGTTGACCTTGACCGTATCCACCAGCTGCCGGATGAGAGCTTCATCCCATTCGCTGATGTGGGTGGACGCCTGAGCCATCGCGGCAGCCGCATCTTCAATGCGCCGTACAGCCTGAGCGTTGCTCTGACGCTGTTCTTCGATTAGCGCCCGCTTTTCTTTCAGTATGGCAGCCTCATTCATGATAGCTCTCAGCTGGGCGGTGCAGGCGGTGGCATCCTCCACTCGGGCGGATTCTGCCACCAGCTCACGGGTCTGGTCGTTCAGCTCACCCAACCGCCTTTCAATATCGGCAAGGCTCATGCTCTCTCCTGGGACCGGAGCCAGCTCCATCTCCATAGCAGAGGTGATCTGCCGGATCAGCGTACTCTTTTGGCTCATGACGGAGTTGATGGCGGCGAGGATTGCCTTCTGGAGCGGCTCCTCGTCCAGCGTTGGTGAGTTGTGGCAGTACTTGGTGCCGCAGTCCAGCAGGCTGACACAGCGCCACACGACGCGCTTCCTGCCTTGCTTGGACCAGGTGCAGCGGCGATACAGGGTGCCGCATTCGCCGCAGACAAGGCGCTCCGACAAGGCGTATTTGCTGGCATAGGATGTCATCCCGGTGGGGGCATTCTTTTTGGAAGGGCTTTTCCCGGCGCTGCGCCGCGCCATCTCTGCCTGTACCGCATCGAAGGTTTTGCGTTCCACGATGCCCTCATGATGATTCTGGACCAGATACATGGGGAGCTGCCCCGTGTTGCGGATGACCTTGCGGCTGATGCAGTCGCTGATGTAGGTCTTCTGGAGAAGGACATCTCCGCAATACTTCTCATTGGTCAGGATGCTTCGGATTGCCGTGATCGTCCATTGGGAGCCGCCGGTCACATTGGGGATCTGCTCCGTTTCCAGCCTGTCTTTGATCATCCGAAGGCTGGCTCCGCTCAGATATTGCTCATAGATTGAGCGAACCACTTCTGCTTGTTCCTGGATGATTTTCGGCTTGCCGTCCTCACCTTTTTCATACCCGGCAGTAGGCAGCCACGCGAAGCTGGCGCTGGACCGCCTGCCGGCTTGCGACCTCCGGCTTTGCGGGGATGGTGATGACTTTGGGCGGGCTTTCTCTCATGCTGTTTCACTCCTTTCCAATTATTTGACCATTTTTTAGCTGGATATTCAGGCTTCCATCGTTATGACAATGGATGGCGGATACGGAACTTTGAAGCAGTTCTGCATCCAACGCAGTCATGGGCTGACGCCCGGAAAACACTCTGCGCAGACGAACCGTTTCGTATTCGCGGGAGTCGACGGCACTATCAAATGCTGTGTAAAAAATCTGTGACGCTCATAGATTTTCTCCGCCACTTCAAGGCCGATTTCTGTCAGATGGAGAAATCCGTCCTCATCCATTATCAAAAATCCGCCATCCTTCAAAACACCTACCGCATGGCTGACGCTTGGTTTCGATACCCCCATCTGGCGGGCAACATCCACAGAGCGAGCCATGCCGCTTTTTCGCTGCACCATCAGCACGGCTTCCAAATAATCCTCTCCGGAAGAATGAAGTTTTTTGCGGTGGACCCCTACGGTTTCATGCTTCATGGCCGTGAGAACAGTGGGCGCCACCGCAATGGCACTCCTCAAATCCCTTGGGAAACACAACGACCAGCAGCATCTTGAACGCCTCCTCACCATACACGGCGTGGGGTACCTTGGCCGGCATTACCAGACTCTCTCCGGCCTTTACGGTGTGGGGCACGTCGTCCAAAGTGAAGCGTCCGACACCCTCCAGCACGGTGACCATAGCATCTCCGTCAGAGTCGTGAGTGCTGATCTCCTCGCCCTTGTCAAAGGCGAACAGGGTCACGCTGACAGCTTGGTTCTGGGCCAGCGTTTTACTGACGACCTGACCGGGCTGTACCGATACCAGCTCTGTCAGCTTGACTACCGTTTCATGCTCAATATTCTTAATAAACTGCTCCATACAAAACATCCTTTCAGCAATAATATAGGAACGATCTTAAACGGGAGGTGCTGTTTTCATCCCAGTCCCCATCCAAAGACAATGCAAATATAGGCGCTGCGCAGTGCTTTTCCAACCCACACAGGGAGAGTACGGTCGCGGTATTTTCATACCTGGGAGCCAGTGTCAGAACGGCGTCTGCACTTTCGCCCATCTGTATGGCCTTGGCGAAGCGGTACCTTCCGTTGTTGCCGGCGAAACTGGGAAGATAACGATCAGCAGAAGAAAAGAGCGTATCGGCGGTTGTGGCAAAGCTGCCTGATGCCCTCAACGCCTGGGCCACACGGGATATCTCGCTCCAATCCACAGGTTTCCCGTTATCCTGCCAGAGAAAGGCCATCATCTCAGCGAGGGGCTGGCGTTTGATTCTGTTGCCCTCCTGCTCCAACATGGACAAGACCCCTTCGTCCAGACTTGTAATGCACATAGGGGAACCGACAGCGGCAATAGTTCGTTTTTTGCTGGTATCACTTTGCTTTGCCAGCTCGACTAACTTGGCAAGAGTCGGGATCTGCTTGGGCGCAAGCTCCTCACGGCGCTCATAAGGCAACGCATAGACCACATCTCCCGTCAGCAGAGCACGGATCAGCAAGCCGATGTCTTCCGCCGTTTCGGAAAGCTCCTCCAGCATGGGAGCCACGATGCCGCATTTCGTATGACCCTTGCGGTCGAGGATAGTTCTCACGGTGCGGGCATACTGACCATCCGCATCGGCACCGTAGCCGTAGGGAATCAGGAATTGAAGCCCATCGTCGCCGCCATGCTCTGCGATGGCCTGCAGGCAGCTTCCTACCAGCATGGGCAGGGGCAGATATTCTTTGGAAACCATTTCGGCTCGGCCAAGATTCAATGTCTGATGGGTGAAATCCGGCATAGCCTCGGCAGCAAAGCCCTGATGGCGGAAATAGTCTGCCAGGTAGCGGGTGTAGCAGCCCAGCGGGGGTATAAGCAGCTTTTTCCCCTTCTCCGGTTTGGCGCTTACATTGGCCAGACGCATGGATACATTCAGAATGTTGAAGTTTTCCGGCATGGGATCGTTCTTGCGGTTCTTAATACTGTTCAAAAAGGCCTCGATGCGGGTAATGACTCCCACGGGAGAGTAGTGTTCATCCACCTCGATCTGCAAATAGGGCTTATCGCCCATTTCCTCACGGAACATATGAGAGATCAGCGTATCCGGTCCGCAGCCGTGGTTGGTCAGGTAGACGGCATAGAGGTTCGGATGGTTGGCGATCAGCTTGGCGCCGGAAAGCAGATGGTCTCCAAAGGGCCAGTACATATGGGGGTAGTCCGGAGAGATATCCAGAGACATACCGGGCAGGTGTCCAAGTGTCATGACCTTATAGCCTCTTGAAAGAAGGATCTCCGGGATTCCCATATTCAGCACCGGGTCAGAGATACCGTAATTGCGGGTGATCAGCACCAGCACCTTTTCCTCTGGGTTGAGGCCGGACAGCATCTCTCTGCCCAAAGCTTCCACATCCTCGGTGAACTTGTTGACTGCCAATGCGCCCTTGGCCAGACCGGGCAGACATCTGGCTCTGGAAAATCCCAGGGCTTTGCCGGTTTCCAGCATGGCGATGCCCATCATCTTGGCTCCCAGATCCAAATCAAGGACAGGACTGAGAAGTTGGATGCCCTGCTGCTCCAGCCCCAGAGATTCAAATACCATCTGTGCCGCCTTCTGCATATAGGGGCAGGCGTAGTTGTGGGCGGCGTGGGCATGGGGGTGACGGATAGTCCTGACCGAGGGCAGGAAGATATAGTCCACCTTGTCGTTTGCCAGCTGCTTCATGTGCCCGTAGATGAGCTTGACCGGGTAGCAGGTCTCGCCCTGAGCATACTGCTGGGACAGGCGGATGGTCTCCTCATTGGTGGGCTTGGAGAGCACCACATTGAAGCCCAGGTTTTTGAAGAAGGCGTTGACCATGGGGAAGAACTTGAACATGATGAGGGTCAGAGGCACGCCGATAGTCTTTTTTCGGGGATCGATCGTGCCGTCGTAATCCTCCACCACCAGCTGACCGGCTTTTTTGTAGAACGCCTTATTGCGGCGGATCTCCTCGCTGGTGGCGAGGACCTTCTTTTCCTCTCTGGGGAAATCAAAGCCCAGGAAGGTGCTTTTTTCATTGCCGACAGCTTCCTGCGCCAGAAGGGCCGCACCGAAAGCACCGGAGATGGAGAATACAGGTGATACCTGCACCTTGTCCCCGTAAGCGCTCTGGAAGGCCGCCACGATACCGGGGTTATAATCCACACCGCCCTGCAAAACAATACGCTTACCCACAGGTTTGCCGCCCACCACTTTGTGCAGATAGTTTTTCACAATGGAGTGGCAAAGACCCGCGGCGATGTCCGCCTGACTTGCTCCCTGTGCGGCTGCCTGCGTAATGGCGGTTTCAATAAACACCGTGCAGCGCTCACCAAGGTCGCAGGGATGCTCCCCCTGAAGGGCCAGAGGGCCGAAATCAGAGATGGGGATACCCATGCGGGCGGCCTGCTCCTCTACGAAGGAGCCGGTGCCTGCCGCACAGATCTTGTTCATCTGGAAATCCACCACATTGCCCTCTTTCAGGGAAATGTACTTGGAGTCCTGACCGCCGATCTCAAACACGGTATCCGCGTCAGGACCCCACCAGGCGGCGGCTTTGGCCTGGGCGGTGATCTCGTCTCGAATAGCATCGGCGCCCATCATATTGCCCAGACGCTCACGCCCGGAACCGGTGATACCCACACCGAGGACGGGGAACTCCCCATATTTTTCCCTCAGCTGTGCCAGTCCGCTGCGTACCACACCCTCCGGGTCTCCGGCAGTGCGGAGATAGAGAAAATCGATCAGCGCGGCATCCCTTCCGATGAGAACAAGGTCTGTACTGGTGGAGCCCACATCAATTCCGAGGTATGCGCCATCGACCGACATGGTCCCGCTTTTTTCCGGCTCAGAGAGAGAGGTGCCGGAAAGCAGCTGAAGTTTAGATAAGGCTCCGCTGCCCTCTGTATTGGGGCCTGCGGCAGATATGCGGCGCAGCAGGTCATCCTTTTCGACAAGCGTTCCTTCCTGAAACGCCGCACCGATGGCTCCGCTGTAAAGAGCCTGCTCCGGAACGAGCAATTCGTCCTCGGACAGGGAGAATACATCGCGGATGGCACGGATCACACCGGTATTGCGTGTGACGCCGCCGCAGAAGGCGATGGGCTTTTCCACCGGAAGGTCTTTTACAATAGTAGCCTTGTAGTTGCGGATCATGGCATAGCACAATCCCAGCAGGATATCCTCCTTTGGATAGCCCTCCTGTTGGCGGTGGATAATATCTGTTTTGGCAAAGACAGCGCAGCGGCCGGACAGATTGGGGATCTCCCTTGCTTTCTCCACCAGGCGGGAGTAGTCCTCGATCTGAAGCTCCAGACGGGACATTTGATCCTCGAAGAAGGAGCCTGTACCGCCGGCGCAGTGCTCGTTGACGGAAAATCGAGGGCTTTTCCCGGAAAGACCGGTGATAAATCTGGCGCTCTGGCTGCCAATCTCAATCATACTCCCGGCCTTGGGGCAGAGACGCTTTGTCCCCTCCACAATGGCGGGGATGTCCTCCATCTGGACGGCATCAGGCAAAGCGTCAAGAAGGGTCTTTCGGTTGGAGCCGGTGACGCAAAGGGCAAACTGCTCTGGCAGTTCCAGCTCCAAAAGCCCTTTGGAAAGTGTTTTCAACAGTTCTCCATGGTGTTTCTCACACCATGATTTTTGGATGCCCTCCTCCATTTGGACCAATTTGATGGTGGAGGACCCCATATCAATTCCAAGTCGTATCACGGTGTTCACCTCTTACTCGCCCTTAACAGGCATCGAATAGTAAAAATCATCCTCCGGCATTTTTCCGCCCACAGCGTCCGGGTTCAGGTCGTAGATGATCTGGAGGAAGCCGGACAGGATCTCCTTCATCTCCTCTCCGGTCACCGTGCAGATGCTGCAGTGCGGAATGGCGTCCAGCGCAATCTCCGGGTTCAGGAAGGTCTCATAATCCTCAGTCCACTGGGCAGCTTCCTCCAGGTGGGCGAGGCAGTAGTCTGTAGATTGCTTGGACAGCTCCAGATACTCCATGACCGCCTGCTCATGCTCCTCCAGAAACGCCGTGCGTACCACCGTCACCGTGGTGACCGATTGGGCGCCGGTATCCATGTTCAGCCCGTTCCAGGCTTCTGTCACATCGATGGCGACACGCAGGTCTGCCACCAGCAGCTTAGCTACCTCTACAAAGGGCTGGGGCAGCAGCGCCACAGCGTTTTTCTCCTCCTGCAAAAGGTTCAGCACTTCAAAGGGGGTGGGGCGGAAGGAAAAGTTGACCTCATCGGCAAGCCCGGCCGCATCCAGCAAGAAATCAAAGGTGAACTCGGGAGGGCCACCTTCACCGATGGAATAGACCGTGCGGCCTTTCAGATCCTCCAGCGTGTTGATGTTGGGATCGGTGGTCAGGATATACAGCAGCCCCAGATTGCCGATGCTGATGACCTTGATCTGCTCCCGCATATCCTCATTATTGTAAAGAATGGCGGCCACATTGGAGGGCACGGTGGCAATGTCATAGTCCCCCTGATTGAGCGAGGCCGCCACGGCGGAATAGTCCACGCCGGCGATCTCAAAATTGTAGCGGTTAAAGGTGCTGCCCTCCTCCGCTTCGTGCATCAGATAGCCAAGACCCATGGAGGGCGGTCCCATAATAAGCCCCACATTTACATCCGTGGCCTCGCTGCTGCCCATGATCTCACCGGTACGCTGCGAGGCTTCGCTTTCTTGATCGCTGTTGGCAGGCTGCTTTGCACAGCCGGCGAAAAGCCCCAGCAGCATGGCAGCAAGGCACAGCAGGGATAAGGTTCTCTTTTTCATATGCTGTCCCTCACTTTCTCAGCTTTTTCTTGCCCACAACGATCGCCGCAGCCAGAGCCACGACCGCCACGGCGGCGGCAATAGCGCCGATGGGAAATACAGGTGCAGACTGTTCAAGACTGCTCTCCTCCGGCGAAGGCGTTTCCGGCGGCACAGGCGTTTCCTCAGAAGCAGGGTCCGTTTCTCCCGAAACGCCTGCGGAGGCCATCGCTTGACTGGCGTCATCGGCATTCATCATTTCCACCTCAACTACAGGCATCTTCCCGCCGTCGGAGGTTGGGATATCGGAAAGGTTCAGTTCAAAAACCGCCGGCCAAGTATGGTCCTTCTCCAGACCGGAGATGGACATGGCCAGATCGCCCATTTGTATCTCCGCTGTGCAGAGTTGGGTGATCACCGTGCTTTCCGTGGAGATCCTGCCCAGCTCCACACTGACAGAGGTAATGGCTCCGTCCTCCGTGGTTTCCACATCCGTAAAGGAAAGGCCGGTCAGAGAGCGGACCGTCATCACCTTGTCAGAGATGGTCACCGGGATCGTGACCTTGCCGTTTCCCTCTGCGTCTACAGTGAGGGTGGAGTTGTCCAACACCGGGTTATAGGGAGGGAAAGTGGGATTCGTGATATGGGGGTTGAGGGGCAGACCGGTATCCGCCTTGTTAAACCAGATATTGCAGCTGACGGTGTAGGTCCCCTCGGCCAGTGTAGTATCTGTTTCGGATGCCTCGGTCACCTTTTTGCCGCTTTGCTGGGAGGCTGTAAAGGTGCGGTGCGCATCTGTAAGGGCCTGCACGGCGGCATCCACGGTACTCTGGTCTGCCGCGGCCAGAGCCGCTTTCGCTTTGGCCAATTCCGTCTTGAGTGTGTCCAGATCTGCCTGTGTGACCCAAACCTTGCCCGGCTCCACATCGTTGCCGTCCACCGACACAATGGCGGTGTTGGCGCTGCGCTCTGCCGTGGCAATGATCGAGTTCAGGGCGTCAAGATTCACCGCTGTGGTTGGCGGCTGCGTTGGGGGTACAGAGGGTTCCGTAGACGGTGGGGATGTGGGTGCAGCTGTTTCCTCCTGCTCCGACTGAGAAGGCGTCAGTTCAACGCCGGACAGGTCTACCTCCAGTGTGAGGGGCACGGTCCAGTCCACTCCCAGCAGAGTGGGAAACTCGGTACAGTCGGTAAATATGTATTTTCCGGTCGTATCAGACAGGGTCAGGGTCAATCCGGTGATCCTGCCGCTGCGGGAGACTGAGCCGTCCGTTGTGGCATACTCTCGGTCATCTCTGGGAGCGCTCACGATGGTTGCGTTGGAGCAGCCGCCTATCTTTTGCAGGGTAAAGACAGGGTTGGGAACCTTTAGCGATAGAGTCAATGTCCCGTCTGCCCCAACGGTCAGAGTGGCATTGTCGGAGACGGGAGTAGTGGGAGCCACCGCCTCATAGCCGTCTATGCCCAGAGGGTTGTTGCCGTTGGTCAGATAGGCCGTTACCCCGGGAAGCTGGGTGTTCAGCTCTCCGGGACAATAGAGGTTTGCGGTGACGGTATAGGTCTTGTCGCTCTCTGCGGCTTGGGCCGTGAGTCCTGTGGACAGCATGAGCAAAACGGCCAGAACGAGAGCAAGGACGCCTTGACGGCGTACCTGTGTTATCATGAAATTCATCTATCCTTTCCATGTGGTTCTACGCCGCCCACACCTCCGGCGTGAGCGGCGTAGAGTAACACTTTTATTGAACGATTAGATTTACGCTTTACTTTACCATCAGTTCTACCATACGCTGGAGGATGGTAGTAGTCTCGGCGCGGGTGGCGGTGCCGCCGGGTGCCAGAGTGCTGTTTGTGCGTCCCGCAATAAGCCCCTTGTCCACTGCCCATTTCATAGCATCAGTGGCCCAGGAGGATACGGTATCGGCATCGGAATAAGATTTCAGATCCTTGTTCGTCTTGGTATCCATGCCGAGGTGCTGGGCATAGCGGTAAAGCATTACTACAAGCTGTTCTCTGGTAATATCGTCATTGGGGGCAAACACACCGTTCCCATAGCCGGAGACAATGCCGTTTTCGTTGGCCCAGGCCACGCCGTCAGCGTACCATGCTCCCTCGGCTACATCTGTAAAGCTGCTGTCACCCTTTTCGACAGCGTCCTCCAGACGGTAGAGAACGGTGGCCAGCATAGCGCGGCTCATGTTCGTGTCGGGAGCAAACTGACTGTCGCTGACCCCCTGGAACAGCTCATGGCTGCTGGCAAAGGCAATGCTGCCCTTTGCCCAATGGTTTGCGGTATCGCTAAAGCTCTTGCTGTGATCCACGACCTTCACGGTGGCGGAACCGTCCAGAAGGGCCTTGACCGTATCGCCGTCCACAACGGACTTTTTCACAACGGTCTCGGTACCGTCAGCGCCCACAAGGACAAGCACATTTCCGCTCTGCTTCGGGGCGCTGACCGTGACAGTCACGCCGCCCCTGATCTCCTCGACTGTCTTGCCGCCTACAGCGATGTTGACCGCTACGGTGTCATCCTTCTTCTCAGTAGAGACAGTCACGGTGCTGCCGTTGGCCTTGGCAATCTCGGCAAGCCCCTCCGAGGGAATGGACACTGCGGCGATCTCAGTTTTCACCACAAGGTCCGCATCGGACTTCGCCATAGTCTCCACGGAGGACTTAGGCAGATCCACATTCACTCTGGTGGCCTCGCCCTCGATCTCCGGCTGGATCACAATGGCTCCGCCGTTTTCCTGTACCTGCTCCAGAGCCGCATCCAGATTCTTGTTTGTGAACTCCACATTAGCAACGCCATCTCTGCCGGCTGTAACGGTGGGATTCAGCTCAGCGGCTGGGGTCTCCTCCGGCACTGCTGGCTTGTTGCCGCCGGTGACGCCGCTGACATCCACATTGTCGTTGGAGTCCAGCGAGTCATCCTTGCCGCCGTCGAAATTGACGGCCAAAATCAGGGGATAATTCCACTCCACACCCAGCAGGGTGGGGAACTCGGTGCAGCTGTCAAAGACATACTCGCCGGAATCGTCCAGCAGCTCTACGGTTATCTCGCTGATGCGGGTGCTGTACTTGCCGGTGGCGCCGCCCTGATAGACCAGATTGCTGCTGGTCTTGGTGTCGATGATCCTGGCGTTGGAGCAGCTGCCGATATCCTGAAGGGTGAACACCGGGTTGGTGATGGACAGGGTCAGGGTCTTGGTCCCGTCCGCCGCCGTTGTCAGTTTGGCGTTGTTACTCTCGGGAGTGGTCGGCGTGCCCGTGCCCTGGATGGGGTTGTTAGAGTTGTTCAAATAAACCGTGACGCCAGGAATGACCTGGTTGTTCTCACCGGGCAGGTAAAGGTTGGCGGTGACAGTCTGGGTTTTGTCCGTGGGGATGGTGGGGGGCGTAGAGCCGCCAGTATTTTCACTTGGCGTTGTTTCATTGAGTGTTTCACCCGTCACCAGGATAAAACCCTTATCAACAGAGGCTTCGTTTATATTGTTTGCGGCGTTTCCCAGTGCAGTAATGATGCTCTCATACTCTTTCTTTTTCTCCAAGGTATCATCGCTGTTCTGAGAGAGCAGTATAAAACTAATCCTGCCATCGTTGATCACAGCGTCTTTCAGATCGACCTTTCTGATAAGCTCTCCGCTTTTCCCCTCATTTACAACAATGTAGATATTCTGCCCTGCCTGATAAGGGAGGGTCATACAAACTTGGGATGTGAATCCAGAACCGCCAGCAACTTCTCCTAAATCATCAAGAAAGCCGATGTAGTACTGTGTCCCTCTTTCCTCCGGAACGATTTTAGCACCAGGTCGCCACGCCCTCCCGAAAGTTGGTGTCCACCGCCTGGGAGACAAACTCGTTTGTGATGTGCATGGCAATCTTGCGGAGGTTTTCTCCCATGTTCTTGAGCACGATGCACACCACCCGGCTGTCCGTTTTTACATTGGTGGGATGGTTAAAAAGATTGAGGGAGCCCGTACAGTAGAGCTCCAGGGCGGTTGCCACCCGGCGGGCCTCCGGCTCCGGCTGTTTGAGAAGCTCCTCGTACAAGTCCTGCAAGAGCGGCGTTTTTTTCGTGGCAATCCCCAGGGCCTGTTCCCGGTAGACCAGCCGCACACAGCGGTCAACCACCGTCTTTTCGATGGGCTGTAAGCCGTCCTTGCCGCCTACCACCAGCTCGCACAGGGAAAGCAGGAAATCCGCCTTCATGGAGAGCGGGCTTTCCCCGGCGGTCATGTTAAGCTCCACATCCATCGGGTTTAAGTGGTGGGGGCTGTCCGGGGCAATCTCGATCACCTGGCCGCCCAGCCTGCGAACCAGCGGGGCATATTCCCCCATTGGATCGACAATCAAAATCCGATCCTGGGGGATGGCAAGGAACACATTTAAGAGCTCCCTTTTTGCGGCGAAAGATTTTCCAGAGCCGGTAGAGCCGAGATACAGCCCGTTGGCCGACTTCAGCTTTTTGCGGTCAGCCATGATGACATTGTGGGAAAGGGCGTTCATGCCGTAGTAGAGGGCCTGCCCAGCCATCCGCAGCTCCCTTGTCATAAAGGGAATGAAAATCGCCGTGGAGCTGGTCGTCATGCCGCGCTGGATCTCCACCTCGTTATAGCCGAGAGCCAGCGAGGACACAAAGCCCTGTTCCTGTTGCCAGTCAAGACGCTTTAAGGAGCAGTTGTATTTCTGCGCGATGCCGCCCACGGTAAACACATCGTTTTCCAGCCGCTGGCGGGTGGGGGCAAAGTTTACCACCGTGAAAGTGAGCAGGAACATCCTCTCGTTGCGGGACTGGAGGTCAGCCAGAAGCTCCGCCGCGTCCTTGCTGAATGTGATAAGGTCGGGTGGCAGGATGTCGGGATCATACCCGGCCCGCACCGCTTTGCGCTGTTCCTCCACTTTCATTTTACCGATGTCGGAGATTTTGCCCTTGATGGTCTTAATGGCCTTGAGCTGATCCACCGTCTGAATATGGAGCGTGACCGTCATTTCCGCATCCATCTCCAAAATCTCCGCAAGGAGCTTGTCAGAGAGCTCGGACGCTAAAATCTGCAAGTAGGACACCGCGCCCCAATACTGGCCGATCCGAAATGAGCGGGACTGCCGAAAGTCGAAGCTGTCCGGGGCGATAAAGTCCTTTGTGCCGAGCCCGGTCTGCGGAATGTCCTTCCACGAAAAGCGGAACGGCTCCCGGTTTCCCGGGTGCATCTGGCTATAAAGCAAGGCCAGCCTTGCCCGCCCGTCCATTGGCTCACAGGGAACACCCAGCCGCTTGAAGTTTCCCATCACATCGGCCTCCACGCGCTCCAGGCGGGGGCGGGCCTCCGCGATCCCTTCGGCGGGTATGCCGAAAGTGATGTATTTGGAGCGTTCAATGCCGTTGTTGCTTTTGGCGATCTGATTTTTCAGCATCCCGGTAAATTCCTCCCGGACGCTGTTAAAATCATCATCCGCCTGGGGAATGTTTACCTTGTAGCGGCTCCTGGAATGGGAACGGCGGTTGATAAAGGAAAGCTGGAACGGCAGAGTGCTGTCAAAGTAGTTGAGGAACGAGCTCCAGCCGCCGAAAATCGCCGTCTGATCCTCGGTGCTTGCCACGGAATAATTGATGTCCTCATATTCCACAGTCTTTGTATAGAGCCCGCCGGGGAGCTTGCACACCCCGTCCGGGTGCATCGCCAGATAGGGGATTGTCTGCTGGACGGACAGGGCCGCCCGGCTGTTACCCCTTCCGGGACTGTTTTTGCTTTTTGCCTTTCGCAATCGCATCCTCCTTTCTCACAGCGCCCCGCCCGGTAAACGGGGCGTAAATGTTTTCTGTCTGATAGTGCCGAACCCCGGGCCGCAGGAATTTGGCCCGGATGATGTTATGAACCACTTTTTCAAAGGGGAGCCCGTCTTTTTCATACATCGCCAGCAGAAATGCTGGGAGCATGACGGCCAGCATTAAGAACATGGCCCCGGTGTTTCCAAGCGACTCCCGGGCTAGCAGGTAGGACGGGATGCCGATGGCCGCCGCCCCGCCAAAGCAGATAAGCTGGCGCTTTGTCAGATTGAACGCCATCTTCGTTTTGATTTTGGATAAGTCGTTCGGGACATTCACATAGGGCATGGATCAACCTCCTTTCTCCCCCCGGGGACTTTGGGACAATTTGTCCCAAAGTCCGGGACGGTGCTTTCCACCTCGTTTCCCCACACATCCCAGCCGGGCGGCGTCTGTCTTGCGAACAGCTCCACCCGGGGCAGATCGCCCATAAGGGCAACAATCTTTTCCCGGGCCTCGTCCGGCTTTTTGCTGTGGGCTTCAATGGGGGAAATGATAAACTGGTGGATATTGGCCGCCTGCCGCTTCGGATGCCCTTTTGTTGCCAGCAGGCAGACCTCCGCATTTCCCCTCGTCCAGAAACCCAGGCCATAAAACCAGCTATCAGCCTTCCGGTTTTTCTTCAGCCAGACGAAAGCCACGGACTTATACTGAAAGCCCCACGCCTTAATCAGCCGCAGGGCCTCGGGGAGCTGGGGGAAAGTCGCCCACAAAAAAAGCGCACTGTCCGGGGCGGCCAGATCCGCCACCGGGAGCGCACATAACTCGTCAATCCCCATTGTGGGATAATGATTTTCCGCCGCCCCCTGTACCTTGCTCCGCTGGTACTGCCAGGGAGGATCGGCGTAAATGATAGAATAGTCTCCGATAATCAAACTCCTTTCTCCCCGGCCTCCACCGCCGAGCGCGCCACGCGGATACGCTCACTGGCGGCGGCGTAAAAGGCCGGAGCCGTTTCAAAGCAGACGAAGCGGCGGCCAGTATTGAGGGCGGCAACAGCGGTTGTGCCGGAGCCCGCGCAGATGTCGGCCACCAGCTCGCCGGGCCGGGTGTAGGTCTTGATGAAATACTCGCACAGCTCCACGGGCTTTTGCGTGGGATGGATGCCGCCCGTTACTGTAGGGACAAACAACACATTTCCCGGATAGCGCCGCCCATCGCTGGACTCGGAGCTCTGCCGCTCGAATTTTCCATAGTTCGGGCTGGTGCCGCTGCGGGCATGGACGCGGCTGTACGGCTTGCCGTAAGTAAACTGCGGATTGTAAAGTGGGGCTTTCTGATAGAACACCAAAATATTCTCCGACTTTTTCAGCGGAGCCCGGTTTGCATTGAGAAATCCCGTCCCGCGCTCTTTGTACCAGATCCACTCATAGCGGAGCATGGAGAGGTTGGAGGCCCCCAGCACCTTGTCATAGGGGCATTGAGCAAAGAACAGCACCGCACCCTTCGGCTTGACGGCCCATTTCACCGCCTCCCACAGCTCCGGGAGCGGCAACGGCACATCCCAAAAGTTGCGGGTAGTGCCGTAGGGCGGATCGGTCAAAAGCATATCCACCGAATGACGGGGGAGGGAGCGCAGGCCCTCGATGCCGTCCATCAGAAACAGCCCCTCTGGGCAGTCCGGGGACTTCGGGACACTTTGTCCCAAAGCCGCCTTATCGGTCATCCCTTGCCTCCTTGCCCTTTGCCGGGACAGGGCGGGCAGCGTTTTCACGGGCGGCCTGCGCCCGCCCTTCGGCTAACTGCTGGGCAATCGTCTTTGCGTCATCCCTTCCGCCCAGCAATTCCCGCTTTTGTAAAATGGCCTCCGTTTCCGCCATAAAGCGGGCAACATCCGCCTCGTTAAAGTCCTCCGGCGCTTTTCCATACCACAGGCGCGTCCCGTCGGGCCCATATCTTCTCGGCATATAACACCCCTTTCTTTAATGAGCTCCAAAGATGCTTTTTGAAATCGTTCCGGTTTTGAACAACATAAAGCAGAGCAGAACTGTATAGCCCACAGCTCCCCATATTGCGCCGATGGGATCTCCGCCTGTGGCAATCCCTTGAATGAGCACCGCATAGATGCCCACGCACAGCAGGATTAAAAGCCCCTGGAAACCGATGGCGAACAGGGACTTCAGATAATTCTGCCCCATGCTCCCCATTTCTCGGTTGGACAGGGTAGCCACCGGGATGGGCGCTAAACTGGTCAGCATATATATTTCCAGCATACGGCCATAAATCAGAACGAAAATCACGATATTCAGCGCGGTCATGGTAAAACCGATAAAGATCGACTGGAGCCACAGGCCCAAAAGGGAGCCCAGCCCCATTGTTTCCAGCGTGGCCTCCAAATCCGCCAGCATATCCGGCGAAATGTCCGTAGAACCCTGGATCACCCCCGCCGAGCTTGCAATCACGCTCTGCGACACATCAAAAATCGCGTTGACGATATTGAATGTGTTGGAGAGGATCAGGATGGCCGCCGCCGTTTTGAAAATCCACTTAAAAAACATCCAAGTGTCGATGTCGTGTAAATTATTGCGGTCTATGAGCATTTGAATGAGCTCGTACACCGCCACATAGGTTAGGACTAACCCGGCAATCGGTAAAATTACCGTTTCGGAAATCTGGCGGATAAGGGAGAAAACCCCGGCGTTCCATGCCGCCGGGGTTGTTCCCACCTCTCCCGCAATCTCCCCGACTCGGGCGTTTACCGTATCAAACAGGCCGCTCAGATTGCCTAAAATGCCTTCAATGAGCAGGCTTTTGAGCCAGTCGGTCAGCCAGTCGGTGAGAAATCCCATAAGCCGCTACCTTAAAACAGGCCGGACAGCAGAGGGATCAGCGTAGTGCCGAGCAGGATGATGCCGCCGCCCGCCATGAGCTGCTTCATGCCCTGGCTTTTGGAACCTGGATTGTCGGAACCATAACCTTCCAGGAGGTTGACAACGCCCCACACGCCCAAACCAGCGCCCAGCGCAACAACGAGAGTCTGCAAAGTATCAATAGCGGAAGAAAAGAACTGCATAGAGCCTCCATTTCTCCGGGTGTTCCCCGGCCATGAAAAAAGCCGCCATCACTGGCGGCAGGTTACAGCTTCGGGACACTTTGTCCCAAAGCTCATTTATGCAAAGGCGTCTGGATCGTCGATGTCGTCATAGTTGAGGATGTCCTCGTCCTCTTCCGTGAGCGCATCGTCCGGCACAGCCACCTCATACATCTCACACGCCTCGTTAAGCCCTGGCCGCCTGCGGCGGTTGATGAGCTTGTCGAGGTCAAAAGCGTTTTTCTGTTTGTCGGCCTCAGCCGTGTATTTATAATTCGGGTGCTTTTTCAGATCATACTTCGGGGAGTAGAACGGGGGCAGGCCCCTAAGCTGTAAAATGCACTTATCCCCGGGCATGGTAGCCAGCTCGCTGGGTGTCATCAGCTCCCGGCCCACCCGCTGGTTATTTTGACTGTAGCTTTCCGACTGCCCACGGGAGCGGCTGTCGGTCTGCATGGAGATGGTGGCTTTCCCCAGCCAGTTTTCCGATATTTCCTTGATGGTGCTGGCCTCACGGCCTCCCAGGAATACCACGCTGTCCATATTTCCGAGAATTGTCTCCGCGTGTTTATCGTAAATGGCCTTGCACTGCGCCAACTGCTGATAAAAGAGCGTCAGCGATACCTCGCGGGAACGGATTACCGCGCAGATTTTTTCGAGCTGGGGCACCTGTCCCGTGTTGGCCGCCTCGTCCCACAGCACCCGTACATGGTGGGGCAGGCGGCCTCCGAAAACATTGTCGGCCCGTTCACACAGAAGATTGAACATCTGCGAAAAGGCCAGCGCCACAAGAAAGTT
Source organism: Flavonifractor sp. An100 (assembly GCF_002161175.1). Classification (GTDB taxonomy): domain Bacteria; phylum Bacillota; class Clostridia; order Oscillospirales; family Oscillospiraceae; genus Lawsonibacter. Next base: position 19,512 of record NZ_NFMA01000008.1, read on the forward strand.
ATAGGTCTGCGTGGTGTCCGAAATGATAAAGAACACCGCCGTTTTCCGATCCCCGATGCGGTCAAGCTCCATCTCGTCATAGGACATAATCTCCCGGAGCTGGGGGATGTCAAAGGGCGCAAGGCGGGCCCCGCAGGAAATCAAAATGCTTTTCGCGGTTTTGCCGCTACTTAACTTATATTTGCGGTACTGCTTGACCGCAAAACAGTCCGGCTTGCGCTTTTCCAGCCCTTTGAACATATAGTCCACGGCGTTTAAGTAGTTTTCATCGTCCTCCTTTACTTCCATGCCGGAAATCATGTCCACCAGCGTATTCATGTTCCGATCCTCGGCGGGGCCCTCGAAAATGATATAGGCAATCAAAGCGCAGTATAAAAGCGTTTCCGCTTTCGTCCAAAACGGATCGCCCTCCTTGCCCTCGCCTTTGGTATTGGAAATCAGCGCATCCACAAATTTAAGGATGTCGGCCTCATTCTTGATATAGGCCAGCGGATTATAGTGCATGGATTTTGTGAAATCAATGGAATTGAACACCTTGATCCGATACCCGCGCCGCTGTAAGAAAGAGCCCACCTGGGAGAGCACCCCGCCTTTCGGATCTACGCACACATAGCTGCATCCGCCGTTTTTATCCGCGCTGGCCTGCAAAATCTGTGGAGTGAGCCAGAAGCGGGTTTTGCCCGAGCCGGACGAGCCGATCACGCAGGCGTTGAGGTTGCGGGCGTTGGCCGGGTTTTTCGGGCGGGTGTTCATAGTAAGAAACTCTGTCCCGGTCAAAATGATGTTGTTTTCGAACTTCGGATCGATAAAGGGCTTGATGTCTTTTTCGGTGCCCCAGCGGGCCGATCCGTATTCTTCATCCCGTCTGAATTTCTTTGCGTTCTTGCTTTTGAAGTAGATCAGCAGGCGGAAGCCCACCGCACCCACAATGCCGATGAGCCAGTCAAAGGGATTGAGCCCCGGCGCAAAGTCGGCAAAGGCCGGGCCGATGGTCTGCCCCAGCCCCATGAGCTTATGGGCGAAATCCGCGCCAGCGGCCAAACGGTAAGCCGTCCCCAGCTTTAAGCAGGCCCACAGCACAAACAGATAGGGGATGTTGGGGAGTACATATTTTTTGATGCTATCTGTCCTCACGAACCGCCTCCTTTACCCGTTCCCGCTTGCGGGGCTTTTCCTTCGCAAGCTGATCCGCCGCCTGTTTAAGCTGTTCCCGGATGGGGATGCGGCGGGATTTGGATTTATTCAGCACCTTCCGCGAGTATTCAGAAAAGCAGGCGGTGATCGCATCCGCCTGCCCCGACTTGAAAAACAACAGGTATTTGTCCGGCCCGGTTTTATAAAAGGCATAGTCTACATTCCACTTCCGGGCCACCCGGTCAAAAGCCTTCGTGTCCCCGGAAAGCTCAATGCTGTTTGTAGCCGCGCCGTGTCCCATGAGCTTTTTCACGCTCTGCCTGCCGTGGGGCGTTTGGTGTTCCCGGTAAGCCTTGCGAATCTTCCGGCCCACAGCCCCCAGCACATAGGCAAGGCCCCGCGCCGTCAGCTTGCTGGCCCGGACAGAAATTGCTATGGTACGCCGGGAAACATCTTCATCAATCAGTTATACCGCCTCCTTTCCGGCGGCCACCTCGGGACAAAGTGTCTCGAAGTGCCGTCTATCGTTCCTCACGCTCCTTATTAGAAAGTTTCCGATAGCCTTCCAAAGAGGAACCGTCAATAATCTCCTTGTAGGCCGCCATCTGTTCCCGGATAGAAAGTTTCGGATAGGAGAAAACTCTGTGCTCGGCGGGGATGTCCTCGATCCCGTGGTAGTGCTCGATGAATTTCCCACCGTTATTCAGCACATAGCCTCCGGGGGCATAGTGACCATCCTCGTTAATCCGAATATCACGCCCGTATGCCTCATAGTCAAAATAATTCAGCAAATGCTCCGGCACATCAATGGCCTCCATGTCCTCCACATAGATGCGGCCCAGCGTTTCATCGTCCCCCACACCGGGATAAAATTCAAAACAGTCCAGGTTTTGCGTGAGATTGATTAGGTCGGCCACGCTGGAAGTGTGCTCGCCGCTGTCAATCACAGCCTCGAATTTCTCCAAATCGCTCTGATCCAGTTCGGAAAGTAGGCAGGCCAGATGGTTGAGCTCGTCAAGATTTTCGTATTCCGTCAGATAGTCATAGAGCCCCAGCACATCCCCGTCAAAGCTGGTAATGAAAAACTCCTCATACCGCACACCATCCACACCGATGCGCTTTAGGAGCGCCTGCACCTCCTCCGTGGTAGTGGGGAATTTCAGCGTTTCTCCTACAAGCTCGCCCTCGTTATATTTCCCCAGGTTCGTGATGTAGGCTTCGAAAAGGGCCGCCATCAGCGGCGGCCCTGTCCCTTGACGGTAAGGATGCCCTCAAGGGTGGTAGCAGTAATCCCCAGCCGCTGGGCAACGGCGATGTCGTTTTTCATGGCCTCGGTCATGGTATGGCCGCAGACCACCAGTACATGGGAGCGGCGGAGCAGGTCGCGGCTCATGTCAATGCCGCTTTTGTGTTCCTCCGGCACTGCATCATTGAGGAACAAGGGCAGATACAGGGTAGGACAGATGGGCGAAAAGCCCGCCTCATACACCGCCCGGCAGTAGCGGGCCGCCTGTTCTGCGTTTTCACTGTCACCGCCAAGCCATCCGGCGGTAATATAAGCAAGTGGCCGTTTCATTGTCAAAACCTCCGTTCTTTGAAGAAAGATACTTCAGCCCAATCCCCCCGCCCTTTCCCAGTCATGGGAAAGGGGGCGGCTCTGGAGGATATATGCCCCCGCCGCGCCGCTGGAAGTAACACAGCCGGGGCAGACCGTCAAGGGCAGGCCGCCGCAAGCGGCGGTGCGTTGCACCCTTGACGGCCCACTCCCGGCTGTGCAGGAATATAGGCGGCGACGGGGGATATATCACCACAGAGCCCTCTGCAGGAGGGGCGGGGCCCCTCGGGACAATTTGTCTCGAAGTGTGGTCGGGTTACTTGTCTTTTTCCATCTTTTTCGGAGCCTTTGCCAGCTCGGGCGGCTGTTTCTCCTTCCACTCGTCCAGCAAAGTCATGATCTGCTCCTTCATTTTGGCGGGAGTGGCCTCCTTGCCAAAATATTTCTCCAGTTCGGCCATCGAAATAATCACGCCGCGATCCTCCTTTTTCTTTTCGCTTAATATGCCGTCAATCACATCGCCGTTGAGCTTGCCTTCCTTATCCAGTTCCCGGAGCTGTTTCGCCTGGGCCAGAGAGGGGGACGCCTGTTCCCCGTCAATGGAAACGGCAATCAGCCTTTGATTTTTCGGCTTGATATAGGAAAGCTCCACCGCAGGCATGAAGCCCATCTTTTTATCGTCCACCTTATCCATGAGCTCCGGGACAAGGTGGTTAAGGCGCAGATACCGCATGACCTTTTTATAGTTCATGCCATGCGCCTCGCCCACGATTTCAACCGAGCGTTTCCCCACATCGCCCTCGGCCACATTTTTCAGCCGGGAGCCCTGGTGCTTGATGTCCTCTACCTCCAGATCCAAAAGGGCGGCCAGTTCGCTGGGGAGCGTCTGATCCCTCTGCTTGTTGCTGTCCTTCATGGCCTCCACCGCCTCGTGGTCGGTCATATCCCGGACAATAAAGGGCATTTCCTCCAGCCCAGCCAGCTCGCTGCCACGGCAGCGGCGATGGCCTGCCACAATCTCATAGCCGTTTCCGTCCTTTTCCGGGCGGGCAAGGCCGGGCACCATAACGCCGTTGAGCTTGATGGATGCCACGGTTTCCTGCATTTTGGCATCGTCCCGCACCTTGAACGGATGGGGACGGAATGTATGGAACGGATGGAGTTCGGAAAGTTTCAGATAGACCAGCTTTCCCTCCTCCACAGGACGGGGCGGCACAGCCGGCTCCGTCACACCTTGCTCCGGGGGAGCGGCCTCCTTTGCGGGCGTATCCTTTCCTGCATCCGGGGGAACAGGAGCTTCGGGAGCTTTCCCGCCACTTCGGGACAATTTGTCTCGTTGTGACGGCTGGGTCTTGTCGGGAGCCGCCTTGTCAGCCTTAGATGGGCGGCCCTTGCGGGGCCCGGCCTTTTTAGGCTCCTTTTCGGCCTCCGGCCCGGTGCGCTCCGTCTTATCAGACTTAGGGGGACGGCCCCGGCGCGGCTTTTCAGCTTTCTCGCTTTCAGCGGCAGGACGCTCCGGCGCAGAAGCCCCGGACTCCTGTTCACGGGATGCCTCTGCCTTTTCCACCTCGGCCCTGGCCGCCTGCCGCTTTTCCGCCATGAGCGCGTCAATCTGCTCCGCAGAGATTACCACATCGCCGGGCTCGGCAGGCCCGGCCTGTTCCGGCGGGTGTTCGGGAACGACGGCCTCCCCGTGGGCCGGATCACCCACAGCGGGCGCGGGGGCCTCTTCGGTTTTCTGCGCCTCGGGGCCCGTGTTCAGTTTTTCATCTGCCATTCACTAACCTCCTTTTCGTGAAAGTTGCACAATTTTGAGGATTAAATTTCTGTAATTATTTTTCTGCCTCCTTCCGGTCTATCCACGCAAAAAAGCCGCCCAAGATAGCACCTGGACGGCTTTCTGCGTAATGTGATAGATCAAATATTATTTTTTTCGGATTGCAGGCCCCGAAAAGCCTTGTATTTACAGTGTTCCTAATAAGAAACAATCATAGGTATGCCTTTTGAGTTTGCGATACTGGCAAAGGAGTGCCGAAGGCCGTGTAGAGTTAGTGGAGGCAGATCGTTTGCTTTTACGAACTTCGTAAAAAGATCAGAGGCATAATTTGGGCGGAGAGGCCGTCCGTCCTCATAGGTAAAGACGTAGCCGCTATCGTAGTAGCTGTCAGCTAGGATTTGCTTGTAATGGGCCTGTTTTTCTCTTTCTCGAAGGAGAGCATCTTCAACCGCAGGTGGCATATAAAGAAGTCGCTTCGAGCTCTCCGTCTTAGGAGCTTTAGTAACGATTTGAGTCCCAGCAGAAGTCCTGACCTCGACAATCTCGATTTTTTTGGCTTCAAAGTCGACGTGATACCAAGTTAGCCCAACGATCTCCTCTCTTCTAAGGCCAAGCAAGCCCGCAAGTTTAACCAAAACCTCTATTCTGGTTCCGTATGACAGCTTCAGGAGGGTCTGTAATTCCTCCAGAGAATAAAAATGTATTTCGGGCCGTTTTACTTTTGGAGGGTCCACACGATTGGCTGGGTTAGAAAGAATCAGACCTTGTTTCACGGCAACTCGAAAAGCGGCGTTCATGAGGTCGTGGTGCTTCCGTACGGTGTTAGAACTGATTTTTCCCCCACGGATCTTTTCCGCATAGTAGCGTTGCAGATGCTGTGGAGTCAGCTTTTGAAGTAAGATACCGCCAAGAGCTGGAGCGATATGGTTGTCGACCATTTTTTGATATGTATAAACAGTAGTAGACTCACGGCTGAGCTTGACAACATCATTTAACCAGGTTTGGAGCCACTGGCCTACGGTGATGTCTTTGGGCAAAACCATTTGCCCTACATCTCGGCTTGACTCATGTTTGCGGAGTTCTGATCTGGCCTGGGAAAGCCTGGAAAAGGTTTTCGTACGCTTGATCTGCTTGCCCGAGGTCGGATCGATTCCAAAATCAAAGTTCGCATAATATCTTTTGCGCTCACTGTCGTACGAAATATTGCGCTCGATTCTCTTTCGTGACATCGTATCCCTCCTTTGGAAGCTATTTTATCGCCTTACCTCAAAAAACTTTAGGACAGAAAAACGAAATTTTTGCTGTGGATGCCTTCCACCATTTTTTCTTTTGCACCAGGAGAGAAGGCCCTGAAAACCAGCATTTTAGCAGTCAATATCTACCACAGTATCTACCAAAATCATTAAATAACTTAAAAAAGTAAAAAATACCGTACATTTAGCTCTGTTAATCGAACTAAATGTACGGTATTGTGGTGGACCAAAAGAGACTTTATACGAACACCCAGCGGGAGCGTTGCTTTCTATGCTGTCCACAAGAGAGGCATCCAGCGGGACATCTACAAGGTTTTTCTTCCCAGTGATATTAAATTCGAGCTTGAAGTGGTCGTCGTAGAGATACGCGGCCACCAGGAAGGCGTCGAACAGCTTCGCCTGGTAGCTCTTGTTTTCGACGTCGCCGTTCCGATACAGGGACATCGCTGATATGATGTCGTCCCTGGAGTAGTCCAGGAGCGAGGCCTGTTCCTCGGCCAGCCGGGAGACAAGGATGGCCTGCTCCCGCTCCAGCTCCAGCAGCCGCTCCTTCGTGGTGGGGGTGATGATCCCCTGCTCGATGGCAGTCAGCAGGTTCTTCGTGGCCCGCTTATTGTCGGCGAGCTGGGCCTCCAGCGTCCCCACGCAGGTCTGCTCCCGATACTCACGGGCGAAGTTCATGGCGCTTTCTGCCAGCCATTCCAGGACGTCATCCCGCATGATGTAGTCGCGGATCGCCCGGGCGACCTCCCGCTCTATGGTGTCCCGGCGCACGGTGGCCTTATCGCAGGATTTCTCCATCCGCTTCTTCTGGCAGATGTAGTAGTAATGCAGTTTCCCGCTCTTGCCTGTCCCGGATATTCCGACCATCGGGCTCTTACAATGGCCGCAAAACAGCTTCCCGGTAAGCAGGTACTCCCCGTTTGTCCGGTGGCGGCCCTGTGGATTCTTCTTCGTTTTCAACACCTCCTGCACCCGAAGGAAAAGGCCCTTGTCCACGATCTGGGGGACGCCGCCCTCAATGCGGATGTCCCCGTAGATGTAGACGCCGGTGTATCGTTCGTTGGTGAGCAGGGCGTGGAAGCTGTTCTTCCCCCACTGGCCTCCCCTGCTGGTCTTTATGCCCCTGGCATTCAAATCTGCGGCGATGTCAACGAAAGGCTCCCCGCAGGCCACCCGGCCGAAGATCTCCCGGACGATCTCATCCTTCGGGGGATCGAGGGCGTACCGCATATCCTCGCCCTTCTTGTAACCGAGGGGGAGGCCGCCGTTTGCGATTTTGCACTTGGAAGCGTTGTCGTAAAGCCCGCGCTTGATGTCCTCGGCCATGTTCTCGGAATAGAACTGGTTGACGTTCATCATGGATCGGAGGGCGAAGCGGCCGGCCGCGGTGTCATCGAAGTCCTCCTCGGTGTAAAGCACCCGGATTCCAAGGTCGTTCAGCTTGGCCTCGTTCATCATGGCCTGAAGCATATTGCGGCCCATGCGGTTTGACTTCCAGGCGATTACATAGCGGAACTTCCCTTTTTCGGCATCGCGCATCATTCGCTGGAAGTCGGCGCGCCGGTCGGTCTTTCCTGTTATGGCCCGGTCGGAGTAGGTGGCGACGATGCGGATGCCCTGGCTCTTTGCATAGGCCAGGCACTCCTTGATCTGCTGCTCAATGCTGGCGTCTTTTTGGGAGTGGCTGCTGTATCTGGCATAGATGACGCCGTCCTCCTGCTCCTGGAGAGTAGCGCCCCTTTTCATGACCACCGGCGTCACCTCCTTCTACCGATAGCTTTCCTAAGACTGGCTTTAGAGGTTTAGATTTAGAACAGGTGTAGGTATAGGGATAGAGATAGAGAGTAGATATAGGCGCGTCGCGCGCGTGTGCGCGCGAGTATCCATACCCTATCCATACGGTATCGATAGCATACCTACAAGCCGAGCAACTGACGCTTCTTTGCGTCGAATTCCTCCTGAGTCAGAATTCCGTCATCCAGCAAACCTTTCAGCCCTCGGATTTCTTCGACCACAGATACAACCTTCGCTCCGGCGGCGGTATCATCGGCAGAACGCTGCCTCTCCTCATAGCTGGTGACATAATCCCGAAGCGCCAGCGCCGCCCCCAGATCCCGCTTTTGGTAAAAGAAGTTCTTTTCTGCTCCGATTGAAGCCCCGAAGCCAAAGCCGAGACTTACTCCGGCGGTCGCGGCCTGCGCCGTGCGGAACGTAACTGTCCCTTGACTTAATCCTCTGGGCTCTTTAAGCGCGAAAGACTGGATCTTGGAAATGGGGAAAATCTCCTCGCCGCGCTTCGTTGCAACAATCAGATTTTGCCCTTTTGCGTGGAGCGTAAAGCCGTTCATGCAGGGCAGGGTAATATCGTATTCCGACATATTCCATCCTCCCGCTTCATGTCGCGACTCAAAAAATCGCGTCGAAGTCCGTCATAAGTGATTTTATATCTTTTCCAGCAAAAATCTGTATGATTTGCTATAATGGTGACACTGCCGGCAGCAATTCAACTTGAAGGAGCTGACCAAACATGAAAGAAACTGAATACCAGGCTTGCTGTGAAATGGGTTTGGTCGCAAAGCGCGCCCTCCGTGCCGAGGGTGGCGACGGCGGCGAGGACTTTATTGCTTTCCTTCGGTATTGCTCTGGGAGGTTAAATAAAGGCGACTCAGTTCAAGCAATTTGGCGCGATTTTCAGAAGAAAGCGCAGTGAAAATCTTTACGATCTCTGCCAGCCCGTCATCATCCTTGGTGGCGGGCTGCTCTGTTTCTATCCAGCCCATCAAATAGGCCGGGGAAACCTGCAGGGCCTCAGCCAAGGGGCCGATGATGGATATGGGAAAGTTCTCAATATCATCGCTCTCATAGCGGTAGACGGTAGCCCGGTTTTTCCCGAGCCGAGCCGCCAGCTCGTCAACGGACATACCGAGCTCCTGGCGCTTTTGACGAATTCTGCTGCCGATTGTAGACATCTTGTAGCACCTCCTGCACGACCACCATTCTACCATTGAAATCGCATATTTGCAACACCAAAAGACGACTTTTATAAAATTTTTCGCGTCAAGCGCGAAAAATGTGTTGACAGGCCGGTGAGCAGGTGGTAATATGCAAGTGTCGCATGGGACGCGAATGAGAGGAGGTGCAACGATGAACGTCAATGTGAACAAGCTCAAGGGTAAAATCGTTGAAAACGGGATGACCGTCTCCGCCCTGGCTGAAAAAATCGGTGTTGACCGGGCCACGCTCTATCGGAAGTTAAGCAATAACGGGGAAACTATGCTCGTCAAGGACGCGAACGCCATTGTTTCCGCGCTGCATCTGACTGCCGAGGACGCGCTGGCGATTTTTTTTAGTCAGGTAGTCGCATAGCGTGCGACAAATGCGTGGAAAAGGGGTGATGATTTGTACCGAGAGCGGTCGACGGGCGGCGTGGCCCAGCTCGACTTCACGGTGACGGACATCCCGGAGCACGCCGTGAGGATCGCGGCGATGGCGGCCATTGAGCTTACCGAGAGCATCCTCAGGCAGCCGGGCGGCCGCGAAATGCTGGACGCGGAAACCGCGCGGCGAAAGGCGGCGAAGGCCGCAGGCCAAAAAAACGAAAGGAGCTGATATTCCCTCATGTATTTCAAAGTGTGCTCCCGCTGCGGTGCGCACCTCGACCCCGGAGAGCTGTGCGACTGCCGGGAGACAGAAAAAGAGGCCGCCCCCGCTGCCACGGGAACGACCTCACGCAAATGGACACAAGCCCAGTCTATCAGCCTGTCGGCTGGAAGTCAAGGGCTGGAGGTAATGCCATGCCGGACAATGAACTGAGAAGCCTCCGCATTGAGCTGGGTCTGCCGGCCCGCGACATGGTGGCCGTCGTCCAGGGGCTCTACCCCAAGTACGACAAGACTATGCAGAGCAAGTGCGAGAACGGCGATGACTACGGGATCTCCCTCCGACCGGACGCCATGAGGGCGCTGTATGAGAAGTTCGCCCCTGGCGGCACCAAGGCCAGCCGGCGGAAGAAAGACCGCCACCGGCTGACGGGCCGTATCACCTGCCGCCTGGAGGACGCCGATATGGAGGCGTTGCAACAGCGCATGAAAGCCGATGGATATGCCACCGCCCAGGAGCTCATGACCGCCCTGGTGCGCCAGTATCTTGCCGGGGAGGTGGAAGCGTGAACTATGACCTGCCGGATCACCCGGTCGTGCAAAACCTGGAGCGCACCGGCTACCCGGACGGAAAGGAGCCCCGCTACCCCCGCTGCCCCATCTGCGGCGAGGAGTGCGAAACCATCTACAAAGACCGATACGGCGCATACGTCGGCTGCGATGTGTGCGTGGAAACCAAGGACGCATGGGAAGCGGAAGGCTGCTTCCCCGAAGAGGAGTAGTAAATGCAGAACAATGAGAATCTTATCGTAGTCCGGCAGCTCCCTGTCATCGAAGACCAGCTCCGCCAGATCAAGCAGAATGTGGAGTTACGAGTCGGAGAGGCCCTTTCTATGGCCTGCACAGAGGAGACCAGGCAATCCGTGAAAGAGGCTCGCACTGTCCTTAACAGGGAGTTTGGCGAACTCGAAGCGCGGCGCAAGGAGGTCAAGGCGGCTATCATGGCTCCCTATGACGCCTTTGAGAAAGTCTACAAAGAGTGTGCTGCTGACATCTATCGTGATGCCGATGCCAAGCTGAAGGCTCGCATTGACGAGGTTGAGACCGGCCTGAAACGACAGAAGGCTGAAAAGGTTAAGGCCTACTTTGAAGAGTACCGGCAGAGCCTCGGAATCAGCGCAGAGTATGTTCCGTTCTATGCCGCAGGCATCAACATTACTCTCAGCGCATCCGAAAAATCACTCAAGACCGCGGCAAAGGCCTTTCTGGATCGAGTCAGCGGGGAGCTCAGAATCATCTCAACGCAGGAGCGAAGCGACGAAATCTTGGTCGAGTATCTCCGTGACCTCGATCTTCCTCGTGCTATCTCTACTGTTGACCGGCGACATAAGGCGATGGCGGCTGAGCGGGAGCGTAGACAAGCTACCGCAGAGCAAGCGGAAGCCCGTGATCAGGCAGCAAAAAAGGTCGAAGCCGTTGTTGCGGAGGAGCCCGTCATGGCACCGCCCGCTGCTGTGATGCCCCCCGAAGAAGAAAAGGAACACAATCAGATCTTCTCGACTGCGTTCAAGGTCACAGGAACCATCGACCAACTCCGTGCGCTGAAGCAATTTTTGACCGATGGAGGATTTGAATATGAGCAACTCTAATCGCCCACTCCCTGTGAGACAAAAACCGAAGTTTTCGGTTGCCATCACTACGGACGGCTACAAAAATCTTATCAACAACACCCTCGGCGATCCCGAGCGGTCTAAGCGGTTTGTGGCCTCCATCACCTCGGCTGTCGCCGTCAATCCCATGTTGCAGGATTGTGATGCCGGGACGATCCTTGCCGGCGCCCTGCTCGGCGAAAGCCTGAATCTCTCTCCCTCTCCTCAGCTCGGCCAGTATTATCTTGTCCCCTTTGAGTGCAAGGTCAAGGGGCCTGATGGCAAAAACCTGTGGGTGCTGGATGACGAGGGAAACCATGTGAAGGATGCCAACGGCAAGTGGCTGGCTGTCACCGAAAAGAAAGCCCAGTTCGTCCTTGGCTACAAAGGCTACATCCAGCTCGCCCTCCGTAGCGGCCACTATGCCGACCTCGATGTCATGGAGATCAAAGAGGGTGAGTATCTCGGCAAAGATCCCAACACCGGCAAGCCTCGCTTTAAGTTCGTTGAGGACGACGATGCCAGAGAGACCCTGCCCGTGATCGGCTACATGGCCTTTTTCGAGTACCTTAACGGCTTCCGCAAGGTCATTTTCTGGAGCAAGCAGAAAATGATGAGTCACGCAGATACCTATTCTCCCGCCTATTCCGCTGAGGCCCACAAGAAAATTATGGCCGGTGAGATCGCAGACAAGGATATGTGGAAATATTCCTCCTTCTGGTACAAGAACTTTGACGACATGGCAAAGAAGACCATGCTCCGTCAGCTTATCTCCCGGTGGGGCGTAATGTCTACCGAGCTCCAGAGGGCCTTTGTCCAGGACGCCAAATTCGCCGCCATCGGCGACGGCAACGAGATTGTCACCACCCCGGAGGAGATAGCTCAGCTCACTCAGCCCGAGGCGACAGAGGTCATCCCGCAGGTGGATCTGTCTGAACTGTAAGAGGGGCGGAACATGATCCCGTACCAAATCATTTCCACTGGCTCTCAGGGGAATGCCGTGGTCATAAACGGTTCCGTTCTCGTAGACTGCGGCGTTCCCTACAAAGCTGTAGAGCCGTTTGCCAAGTCGTTGAAGCTGGTGCTGTTGACCCACATTCACAGTGACCACTTCCGGCCGCCCACACTGCGAAAACTCTCTGCTGAGCGCCCTATGCTGCGTTTCGCCTGCTGTCGCTGGCTCGCTGCCCCTTTGGTTGAAGCAGAAGTACCGCCGCAGAACATCGACATCCTCTCGCCGGGTACGATGTACGGATACGGAATCTGCAACATTATCCCGGTCCGATTGACCCACAATGTGCCGAATTGCGGATACAAAATCCACTTTCCCGCGGGAAAGGTTTTCTATGCAACCGACACCAACAATCTCAATGGTATCACCGCGAGGCACTACGACCTCTACATGGTCGAGGCCAACTACGAGGACGAAATCATCCAAGCAAAGATAGCGGAGAAAAAGGCGGCTGGCAAATATGCCTATGAGGTACACGCCATGCGAAACCATCTGTCAAAGGCCAAGTGCGACAGCTTCATTTATCGCAATATCGGCCCGGGAGGAGAGTATGTCTATCTGCATTGCCATGTGGACGAGGAGGGTGAGGAATGCGAGGAAAACTGAAAGACCTGACCTTTGGCGCCCACGGCGAGCAGCACATCACCATTACTGTCACTCGTGACTTCCGAGGAGACTTCGATGCCATGAAGGATGTCGATGTCAATGTGGAAATCAAGAAATGGCGGGAGCCTCGGAGCAAAGACGCCAACGCCTATTTTCATGTACTCGTCAACAAGATCGCCGAGGCCCGGAGCCTCGGCGATGACGAGGTAAAGCGGTCGCTGGTGGTCGAGTATGGGGCTCTCGCCAAGGACGAGGATGGCAACACTCTGGGCGCAATGCTCCCAGTGTCGGCCAATATGGACGAGTTCTACCCCTACACCAGATGCTACAAGACTATGACTCTGGAGGGCAAGGAGTACCGTTGCTATCTGTTCTACAAGCGCACCCACACCCTCGATACCAAGGAGATGGCCCGTCTGATCGACGGCGCAATCTTTGAGGCCAAGGCCCTTGGCATCGACACCGATACCCCGGAGCAGCTGGCCCGGTACAAGGAGGACTGGAATAAGGAATGAGAAAAGTTTACTGCGACTACTGCGGCCGGCAGGCCGAGTATGTGGACAGCAAGGTCGTCTACGGCAAGAGCTACGGCATGATGTACCTCTGCCGGAATTGCATGGCCTACGTCGGCGTTCATAAGGGCACCGATAAGCCCTTGGGTCGGCTGGCCAACGCGGAGCTCCGCTACTGGAAGAAGCGGGCCCACGCCGTTTTCGATCCCCTGTGGCAGCGGGGCCGTTTCCGCGGCCACCGCAACGCGGCTTATGGCTGGCTGGCCCAGAAGATGGGCCTGCCCGTGGAGCAGACCCATATCGGAATGTTTGATGTGGCGCAGTGTCGCAAGGCCATCCATATCATCGAGAACGAAACGAGAGGAGGAAGCTCACATGGATGAAAAGAGAAGCCCCGAGGAGCTGCTGGCGCAGCTGTGCCTGGAGCCTGGCTTCGTGCTGGTGCCGCAGGATCGCTTTGAGGAGCTGGTGCGGGCCGAGGCGGAGCGCGACGTCCTGGAGGCCACGATCCTGGGCGAAAACAAGTATGCCGTCGGCACCGTTTTGGACTCCATCAAGAAAGCCCGGAACAAGGTGCTCCTGGGCAAGCCGGAGGTAGAGGGCGATGCTCAATAGAATCATCATCATGGGCCGGCTGACCCGCGACCCGGAGCTCCGCCATACCCAGAGCGGCACGGCCGTCGCCTCTTTCTCCCTGGCGGTCGACCGCGACTTCAAAAACCAGAACGGGGAGAAGGAGACCGACTTTATCGACGTGGTGGCCTGGCGCAATTCCGCGGAGTTCGTGTCCCGGTACTTCACCAAAGGCCGCATGGCCGTGGTGGAGGGGCGGCTGCAGATCCGTCCCTGGCAGGACCGGGACGGGAACAAGCGCCGCTCGGCTGAGGTCGTCGCCGACAACGTGTACTTCGGGGACTCCAAGAAGGACGGGGACGGAGGCGGGGGCTACCAGGGCGGTTACCCCCAGGACGCCTACGGCGGCGGGTATGGCGGAGGCTATGCACCGCCCCAGGCTGGGCGGTCTGGCCCGCCAGCCGGAGGCTATCCGCCATCCAACTACGGCGGTGGAGACTTCACGGAGCTGGGAGATGACGATGACGGGGAGCTCCCGTTCTGACCTGTGCGGGCCGTCCCTTTGGGCGGCGGCCCGCCACCAAAAGGAGGTGACGCAAGTGTGGCAAAGGGACGCCTTATCAGCACAAATTTCTGGATGGACGGCAAGGTGGAAGATGATTTCACGCCGGAGGACAAGTACGCATACCTCTGGTGCCTGACCAATCCTCACACCAACCTCTGCGGCTGTTACGAGGTCAGCATCAAGCAGATTGCCCATGAGCTGGGGTACAACACCGACACCGTGGAGCGGCTCTTGAAGCGGCTGGATGGGGCGCACAATGTCATCCGATACAGCGCCCCCACGAAGGAGCTCCTGGTGCTCAACTGGTATCGCTACAACTGGAACGCCTCGGAAAAGCTGGATAAGCCCCTGCTGGCCGAGATTCGGACGGTGAAGTGTGACAGCTTCAGGGAGTATCTGGCCGACCGCTACAACGAGCGGGACAGCGTGAGTGTCCCCTATGAATACTGGGCCGACCATCCGCCGGCGGGCAGCGAGCCACCTCCCCCACCCAGGAAAGGCGGCGACGGCGCCGAGACTACCCCGGAAAGGCAGGTGCGCCACAAGCGCGGCCAGTACGGATGGGTGCGCCTTACCGACGAGGAGATGGACCGCCTCACCCGCGACCTGGGGCCGGACGAGCTGGCCCGCTGCATTACCTATGTCGACGAGGCCGCCCAGACCACCGGCAATAAGAACAAGTGGAAGGACTGGAACCTCGTCATTCGGAAATGCAGCAAGGGGTGCTGGGGACTTGAGCGGACGCCGGCTCCAGCGGGCGGCACGAGGAAAAGCGCGTCCCAGGGCGCCGCGGAGGATCTGCGGGAGCTCCACGAGCTATTCGGCGAGGGGTGATGTTGTGACCAAGAAGGAAATGACGGAGATCTTCAGCGTCATGCTCCTTGCGTGGCCCAACGCTGAAATGTTCAAGGGCGGCGTCGCCAAACTGGGGCCGACCATCGAGCTCTGGACAGCCTGCCTCTCTGATGTGGACTTCTGGCTGGGCCAGCAGGCTGTTATCCGGCTATGCCGCGAGTGCAAATTCCCGCCCTCTATCGCAGAGTTCAAGGAAAAGGCAGACAACGTCCAGCAGGAAATCAGGTCGCGCATCGACCTGGAGTGGAACGATATCAAGTTCTCCCGCTTGCTGGATAAGTCGCCGCAGGAATGGTATCAAAGGCTACCCCCAAACAGCGATGTTAAGGCCGTGATTGACGCCCTGGGCGGCGTGGAGAAGTTCGCCACCAAGGGAGAAGGGGGCTGGAACTACTACGAGTTCCGGGATATGTACGAAAAGCTGATACGAAAAGAAGTGCCCGGGGCGGTGGCGCGGCTGACCTCCGGGAAAAAGAAGGAGTTGAGTCCATGAGAACGAGAAAAAGCTACCGCCGCCGGGCCTGGGCGCAACGCATCGCGCTGGTGCTGCTCCTGGCGGTCGTTGCAACGCTGGTAATCGCCCGTATATGGGCGGAGCCGGTGGCGGGCGAGGTATCTACCACCCCGGAGGTAGCGCCCCAGGAAACGGCTGTATTGCGGCCGGAGCCTACCTATGTCGTGGAGGCCATCCCGACCCCGGAGCCGACGCCGATGGTAGTGGCCCGATATGCGGATGTCACCATGACCGAGGCAGAGCGCGACGAGCTGGCGGCGATCATCTACCTGGAGGCTCGTGGAGAGCCGGCCGAGGGACAGCAGGCGGTGGCCGAGGTCGTCTTGAACAGGGTGGTTTCCCCGGACTTCCCGGACAGTGTGAGCGAGGTGCTGCACCAGGGGGAGGGTACTGCGGTGCCACAGTTCTCCACCATCGGCCTCCTGTCTGCGGCCGAGCCGGGACAGGCCCAGTATGACGCCATCGACGCGGCGCTGTACGGCCCGTCCATCCTGCCGGTCGATGTGGTGTTCTTCTCCCGGAACGGAGAGAATGACCGGGTGTGGGGCAAGATCGGCGGCCATGTGTTCTGTTATGCCTATGTCTGGGGGTGAGTTCATGAGAGCAAAGAAATTCCGAACTATCTGCGGGATCGTGGCCTGTGCCGGATTATTCCTCATGCTTGGGGCGGCCGGCGGAAGCGATACCGGCACCCTTGACCTCCGGGAAATCTTTTGGATGACGCTCCTGGGGCTTGGGCTTTTCGCCGGCGGATGTTATCTGGGAGGCTACATCGAATGACCAAGGAAAAGGACCCCCGCCGCCAGCTGATGGGGAAAATCAGCAAGGCCAAGGGCAAGCACTTCGAGGAGCGCCTGGACGCCTCCTTTGCCTACTACCGCGACCGTGGGTACGCCATCATCGAAAAGACTCCCGAGCCCATGCGCCCGACGAAGAACCTGGGCAACGGAAAGTTCATCGCTTTCTTCGAGAAGAAGGCCCAGCCCGACTACAAGGGGACCATCAAGGGCGGCCGAACTGTCATGTTCGAGGCGAAATTCACGGCGAAGGACCGGATGGAGCAGGACCGCGTGGAGCGGGAGCAGGGCGAGTACCTGGACCGGCACGAGCGCCTGGGGGCGCGGTGCTATGTTCTGGCCGGCTTCGGCTCCGGCGAAGTCTACCGCATCCCCTGGCCCGCATGGAGGGCCATGAAAGAGCTTTTCGGCCGCAAGTACGTCACTGAGGCCGACCTGGAGCAATACCGAGTACATACGGCGTGGAACGCCACGCTGCAGCTGCTCGACTGAAAGAAAGGAGATTACTATGAGCGAGATTTCCATGTACGAGGCCCAAAAGAAGAAGCTGCAGGGCCTCTGCGACGAGCACGACCTTGTTTTCCGCTTCATCAAAGACCGCTACCCCATCACCCTCACCATCAAGCCTGTGCAGGGCATGGACGCACAGATTTCCATGCTGGAGAATGTCGAGGAGGTCGGCTATCGGAGCCCGGATGCCTCCATGACCTGGATCTTCGAGGACGGGGTGCTGGAGACGAAGGTCACCGGCGGCACCTTCACCATCAGCAAGACCCTCCGGGGGAAAATCGAGAACGTCCTGGTGAAGATGATCGCTTACTGGCAGCAGTACTTCTTCCGGGATGTGATGGAGAAGAACGCCCTGCGCCCCGGCGTAATGCCCGTCATCGACGAGGACGAGGCCGACGACAGCGAGGCCCCGCCCATGCCGGAGGGCGCCGAGCCCCTGGAGGAATACGAAGACGACGGCGAGATCCCCGGGGACGAGGAGCTCGACGAGGATGGCCCGGACATCCAGGAGGCTACCCGCATCGTCCGGGGCGAGAACAAGGCCTCCACGGCCCTCTTGCAGCGGCGCATGAACATCGGCTATGCCAAGGCTGCCCGCCTCCTGGATGCTTTGGAGCGCCTGGGCGTGGTCGGCCCCTACAATGGCTCCGACCCGCGAGAGGTGCTCCCCAGCGACCTCCCCGATGACGATGACGGCGAGGAGGGCGAGAGCGATGATGAGGCGTGAGGACTACAAAGCCGTGAAACACATGGACAAGACCCAGATGGAGAAATATCTCCAGACGGTCTACCAGCGCGGCTTCGATGCGGGCGTCAAGTCTGTCATCGCCAAGACCAAGGCTGCCATCCAGGCGAAGGCCACCAGCAGCGTGCCGGAAGCGGAGGGGTAAGCCATGGGAAAGGCCATCCGTCTCCGTGGTGAGTGCCAAAAGAATATCGTCAAGTTGCTGGACGGCTTGTGCGGCCGCTACTCCAGGTGGGAAGTGTGGCAGGACTTCATCATCATGTCCGCCATCAGCATCGCGAACGTCCTGGGTGGCCCTCACCGAGAGGCCCGCGAGCGCGAGTACATGGAGCACGCTTCCCGGTACTCCTCGAAGGAGCTGGAGGTATTCGCGCAGATGCTGGCGGAGGTGGCTATGGAAATGGAGCGAGAGCCCGACCAAGACCTCCTCGGGGAGCTGTTTATGGCCCTCGGCCTCAGCAACGAGTGGAAGGGGCAGTTCTTTACCCCATACTCCGTGTGCCGGGCGATGTCCGGCATGACCTACAGCGACGATCTCAAGGCGCGCATCGAGCAGAGGGGATGGGTGGCCGTCAATGACCCGGCCTGCGGCGCAGGGGCCCTGCTGATTGCCTTTGCCAACGAGTGCCGCCGCCCTGGAAACGACATCAACTTCCAGACGTCGGTGCTGTTCGTGGCCCAGGACATCGACTTCCTGGCCGGGATGATGTGCTATATCCAGCTGAGCCTTATGGGCTGCCCTGGGTATGTGGTCATAGACGACAGCATCTCTCACCCCATAACGGGGATTGACCCTCGCGGACTCATTCCTCGCGACGGCCCAAATGTCTGGTACACACCCATGTACTTCCGGGACGTTTGGCACTGGCGCCGGCTGTGGGTGCAGATGGATTGCTTACTGTTCACGGCGGCTCCGAAAGGCCAGGCGGAAACGCCGGCCCCGGAGCCGCCAGGCACAAATGGGCCTGCCCTGTCCGAGGGCAAGGGCGGCCAGCTGACACTGTTTTGATGGGAGGGATGAAAATGCACGCATCGCCGCCGCTTGGGAAAAGGACGTGGACGGCGGAGGAAGAAAACTATCTCCGGGAGAGCTGGGGCACCGTAACGGTCGACGGGATATGCCGCCACTTGAACCGCACCAAAAACGCCATTCTGGTAAGGGTAAACCGGCTGGGGCTTCCGCCCTACCTGGAGAGCGGAGAGTACATCACCCTGCACCAGCTGTCCCGCGCGCTCGGCTTCGGGGCGTCGTCGGATAAGTATTTTCTGAAAAGCTGGGTGGAAAACCGGGGCTTCCCCCTGCATTACAAGCGGCGGGGGACGACGACGATCCGCGCGGTCTACTTAGACGAGTTCTGGGCATGGGCCGAGAAAAACCGCTCTTTCCTGGATTTCTCCAAGATGGAGCCCCTGGCGCTGGGCGCGGAGCCGGACTGGCTACCAGAGCAGCGCCGGAAAGACCATGAGGCCTATGCGCTCCAGAGGAAAGACCTGTGGACACCTGCGGAAGACTCCCGCCTCAAAATGCTGGTCAGCCAGCACAGATATTCGTATGCCGAGATTTCCGACATGATGCACCGCTCCCACGGGGCGATTTCCCGCCGCTGCCGCGACCTTGGTATTAAAGACCGCCCTGTGGCAATGGAGTTGACCGGGAAGCGTGGCACCTGGACGCCGGATGACTTTAAAGCCCTGGCCGATGGAATTCGGAACGGCGACAGCTACGCCGCCATCGGAAAAGCTGTGGGCCGGTCGGAGAAATGCGTCCGCTCCAAGGTCTACAACGACTACCTGACCGAAAACATGGACAAGGTGCGTGAAATGCTCGGTGACGGGCCCTGGGGATCTGGAGCCCCGGAGGTGGACGTCAAACACGGCTTCTACATCTCGCGCACCAGGCAGCAGGTCCGGCGCGACCTCTCCGCACTGGCGGCACTGCTCCGCAAGAGGATGAACGACCTCGGCTATGACCCCTACTGGCAGCGGTTTATGTGCATGAACTGGGATGACATCGGCGGGTGTTCCGCCGGGTGCAAAGATTGCGATTCCTGCACGGAGTTCCGCCGCATACCCCCGCAATACTGCGCTCGCTGCGGAGCCACCTTCTATGAGCGCAAGGAAAATCGCTTCTGTTCAGACTGCCGCACCGCCAGAAAGAAACAGGCCCAGCGCCGGTGGTGCCGCATGAACGGATATACCCGAAAGGAGGCGTGAGATGTTCTTCCTGGAGAGAAAAGAGCCGGTCGCCATGCCGAATGTCCTCGGAAACACCAGCCAGCCGGTCCACACATACCGATGGAAAGCGATATATACCTGCCCGGAGCGGTGGCCCCTGGAGGCGCTTCTGAGGCACATGGACCCCAAGACGCACCGCATCACATCAAATTCCCCGGCCGAGGGATAAGTCGACCAACGAAAGGAGCTTGTATGAAAAAATCAATCAATGACCGCTGCCCGCTGCAGGTCGAATGCGAGCGGAAAAGGTGTGACTTTATCCACACCGAGCTGGAGTGTCCCTACTACTCCGCAAATGCGCGCAAGGATTATTACATCGACGACCAGGAGGAAATCCGTAACCGGCGGGATCGGGAGCGGATGGATGAAGCCCTCCTTGCTTCGCTGGGTGACGATGACGATGATGACACTGCCGACGGCGGCCTGGTCTATATCCCCATCGAACAGCTCTACCCCCATCCCGACAACCCCCGGAAAGACCTGGGCGACCTAACCGAGCTGGCCGACAGCATCAAGGCCAACGGCGTCCTCCAGAATTTGACCGTAGTACCGAGAGCTGAGGGCGGTTACACCGTCGTCATCGGCCACCGCCGTCTGGCCGCAGCGAAACTGGCCGGCCTGGAGGCCCTGCCCTGTGTCGTGGCCGATATGGATAGCCGATCCCAGGTGCAGACGATGCTTATGGAGAATATTCAGCGTTCAGACCTCAGCATCTATGAGCAGGCTCAAGGCTTCCAAATGATGCTCGATATGGGGGCAAGCGTAGAGGAAATCGCAAAAAAATCCGGCTTCTCACAGACGACTGTGCGCCGCCGCGTAAAAATGATGGAGCTGGACCAGGACGAGTTGAAAGAGGTTTCGAGCAGGCAGATTTCCCTCTCAGATTTTGACCGGCTGGCTCAGATCGAGGATATTAAGACGCGGAACAAAGTCCTGAAGGACATCGGGACCTATAATTTTGACGGTGCCGTGACCAGGGCTATCAGAGAAGAACACCGAAAGAAAGTCACGCCGGCCGCCAAGAAGCAGGTCAAGGCCCTTGGGTTGAAAGAAATCCCCGACAGCGACAGGTACAGCGGGAAGTACGATTCGGTCAGTCACATCAACCTTGACACATGGGACCCGGAAAGCGGCTTGGGCCTCAAAGATACGGCCGGAATACTTTATAGCCTGGACCACTGGGGCAACCTGTACTTCTACAAGAAACGGGAACGGGCAGCACAAAAAAAGAAGTCCAAGGCCGAGGTTGAGCGGGAAAAGGCCATCGCCAACGCCCACGCTGCCATCAAGGAGGAAACTGCTGTTGCCTTTGAGCTTAGGCAAAAGTTCATCAGCTCCATCTCTGTCTCGCGGAAGACACTTACTCCACTCCTGTGCGGCGCCGTAATCGGGATTGTGTCGTCGACTGTCCTCTACAAGAGCGCAGATAGGAGCAGCCTCCTGAAGCTCATTGGGGTCGACCCGGATGGAAAATGGGACGAGGTGCGCTCCGGCGCAATCAAAGCCATCACCACCATGAACATCGACACTCTGATACCAGAGGTCATATATTCCATATTCCAGGACAGCAAGGGGAACGGGTACCACAGCAATCACAAATGGGAATGGCCCAAGCACGAAGAAAACCTCATGCTCGATGCACTCTATGCGTGGCTGCAAGGGATGGGGTATGAGATGTCCGACGAAGAAAAAGCCCTCCAGGACGGCACCCATGAGCTGTTCCAGGAGGTGGACGGATGAAGGCCCTCACCATTTGGCAGCCCTGGGCCTCACTGCTGGTGTCCGGCCAGAAGAAATATGAAACCCGGAGCTGGGCCACCGCCTACCGAGGCCCCATAGCCATTCACGCCGCCATGCGGCCGGTGCGTCGGACCATCGACGCGCTGGCCGCCGACAGGGAAGGGAGCGGGTGGGATGTACTGGAGCGGCTGGACAGCCTCTTCCTCCGGCCTGGGGCGCTTGACCAGTTACCTACCGGGGCCATCGTCGGAAAGGCGATTCTGACCCGTTGCAATCTGATTACAGAGGACTTCCGGGCAAAGCTGTCGCCCCAGGAGCTGGACCTGGGTGACTTTTCGATTGGCCGGTATGCGTGGGAGTTTCATGTGATGGTCCCGGTAGACCCGCCGGTGAAGGCCTCCGGGAAGCAGGGGCTCTGGACTTGGGAGGGAAACCTGGAATGAAGAAAAAGCGAGCGAGATCCCAGCCGATACCGGGGCACACCGCCCCGGCGCCGGCGACCGGCGGCCGTGTCCAGGTGGGCGATGTAGTCTACCGCAAGCCCATCTCCTTTTCGGACAGCGACGCCAAGAACGCCCAGACGATGCGCGGGACGGTGGTCTGGGTACACCCGGCCGGCCGCTTTCATGTGGTCGAATTCGAGAAGGGCGTCCGGGAGAGCTTCATGGGGGTGCAGAGGTAAATGCTGATTATCACCATCGAGGTCAACGCCCGGCCGGGCCAGGCCATCGGCATCAAGGAGGACCTGGCCCTCTACCTGGAGCGGTACGGGGACGCGCGGGTGGTGTCGGTCGAGGAGGCCCCGCAGAGGCAGATGGAGCAAATGACGATAGGAGGCGGTGCGTACCATGAGCAGCAGAAGAAGCGTGTGTCGCGGGTGCGGCGCTGAGATCGTGTGGGTAAAGACCGAGGCCGGAAAGAGTATGCCGTGCGACCCCGGGGCGGTGCCGTTCTGGGCCCGCCCGGGGGCTCCGGGCAAGGTCGTCACTCCGCTGGGGAAAGTCGTGAGCTGTGACTTCATCGGCGAGCGTGACCGGGTGAGCGGCTTCGGGTATGTGTCCCATTTCAGTACCTGCCCGAAGGCAAAGGAATTCAAGCGGAAGTAACGATGGTGTGGGGGTGAGCCAAAATGACGCTACAAGAGTTGTCCCAGTACTACAAGTTGCGCGAGCGGCTGAACAGGGACGAAGAAATCCTGGATTCCCTCCGAGCCGCGGCTTGCCCCGGAGCGCAGAACTTGAGCGGAATGCCCCATGCGCCGGGCGTCCGGGATAAGGTGGGCGACCTGGCCGTGGAGATCGCCGACATGACGGAGCGCATTCGGTATCTCAAGGAGGAGATCGACCGGGCGGAGGCGGCCGTCACGGAATTTGTGGAGAGCATCGAGAACGACCAGACGCGGATGATTTTCCGGCTCCGCTTTCTCCGCTGTCTGACCTGGGGCGAGGTCGCCGCTGTCATCGGCGGGCGCAACACGGAGGACGGCGTGAAGTCGGCCTGCTACCGCTATCTGTCCTCCTGAAAAGTTGCAACGGCGTGACGCGGTGCGACGCTTGCAAACGCCCTTTATGTGCGGTATGCTTAAACTCGTAAAATCCTATGAAGCCAGGCGGCCCTTCTTCGGAGGGGCCGCCATTCTTTTGGGAAAGGAGGTTGAGGCCGCCGCGTTACTCCTTGCGCGTCGGTCGTGCGCCGGGCTTCATGTTCGCCAACGTGGGCAGCGGCGACGCCAAAAAAGGAGAAAAGTAAAATGTTTGGAATCGTTGTCCTGGCCGCCTATGCGCTGCTGATGATCGGCGTCACGCTTATCTTCACCCGCAGGGCGACCAGCGCAGAGAGTTTCCATGTGGCAGACCGGCGCATCGGAGCCACGGTAGCGGCCATGAGCATCGCCGCCACCTGGATCTGGGCACCGTCCCTGTTCACATCATCGGAAATGGCCTACACAAGAGGCGTGCCGGGAATGTTTTGGTTTCTGGTGCCGAATGTGCTGTGCCTCATCATCTTCATTCCCTTTGCCAAGAAGATCCGCCGCCAATACCCGGAGGGCATCACCCTCACCGGCTACATGGCCGAGCGGTACCGCTCCCCGAAGGTCAAGGGCGTCTACTCCTTCCAGCTGGGCGCGCTGGCTGTCCTCTCGACGGCCGTGCAGCTGCTCGCCGGCGGGAAGACGCTGGCCCTCCTCACAGGTCTTCCCTTCTGGAGCATGACGCTTGCCCTGGCCGCCATCGCCTATTCCTACTCCCGCTTCTCCGGTATCAAGGCGTCGGTGGCCACGGACGTCGTCCAGCTGGGCATCATCCTCTTGGGCGGTGCGCTCCTGGTAGCCCTGGGCCTCCGGCTGACCGGTGGCCTGGAGACAGTGCGGGCCGGGCTGGGCTCTGTCAGCGGGGAGTACGCCTCTCTGACCTCGGTCTCCGGCGTCGAGGTGCTGCTGAGTTTCGGCCTCCCGACGGCGGTCGGCCTTATCTCTGGCCCATTTGGTGACCAGTGCTTTTGGCAGCGGGCCTTCTCCATCCGGGAGGACCGCATCGGCCGCTCGTTCTTCGCCGCGGCTCTGCTGTTCGCCCTTGTACCTATTGCTATGGGCACGATAGGCTTCCTGGCCGCCGGAACCGGCTTTCAGGCGGCAGACACCGGCATGGTGAACTTCGAGTTTGTCATGTCGCTGCTCCCGGCCTGGGTGCTGGTCCCCTTCCTGTTCATGGTCATCTCCGGCCTGCTGTCCACGGTAGACAGCAACCTCTGCGCCGCGGCGTCCCTCACGACAGACTGGATGACCGGCGAGGGGGCCGACAACATCCGCGCCTCCCGGCGCGTCATGCTGGCCCTGCTACTGGTGAGCATTCTGATTGCCAACATCCCGGGGCTGACCGTGACGCACCTGTTCCTGTTCTACGGCACCCTGCGGGCCTCCACGCTGCTCCCCACGGTGATGACGCTGCTGGGGAAGAAGCTCTCGGCCGGCGGCGTGTTCGCCGGTGTCCTCACCGCTCTGTGTGTCGGACTCCCCATATTTGCATACGGCAACATCGCTGGTATTCCGGCCCTCAAAACGGCTGGCAGCCTAACGACCGTGCTGTCCAGCGGCATCGTGGCCGTCATCGCCTCCAGAAAGGCGGTGCGGACATGAGCCTGGGTAGGAAACAACGCATCACCAATGAAGCATGGCTGGAGGCCGTTGCAACCGTCGAGAGCGCGGTTTCCGAGGCGGCCCTGGGCGAACTTGTGGCCGCGACCATCGAGGACATCAAGGCCAAGACTGCGGGCAAAAAGGCGGCCTATGCCTGGAGCGGCGGCAAGGACAGCATCGTCCTTGGCCGGCTCTGCGAGGCCGCCGGCGTGACCGACAGCATGATCGGCGTGTGCGACCTGGAATACCCAGCCTTTGCCGCCTGGATCGAGGCCAACAAGCCGGAGGGCTGCGAGGTCATCAACACACACCAGGGGCTCAACTGGCTGGCCAGACACCCGGAGATGCTGTTCCCGCAGAACTCGGCAGCGGCCGGCCGGTGGTTTTCCATCGTGCAGCACCGGGCGCAGCGCATTTACGCCAAGGCTCACAACCTTGACCTTATCATCCTTGGCCGCCGCCGTGCGGACGGGAACTATGTGGGCCGCGGCACCAACATCTACACCGACGGCAAGGGCGTCACCCGCTTCAGCCCGCTCGCAGCCTGGAGCCATGAGCACGTCCTGGCCTATATCCATTACCACCAGCTCCCGCTCCCGCCCATCTACGGGTGGAAGAACGGCTACCTTTGCGGTACGCACCCCTGGCCCGCCCGGCAGTGGACGGGCAGCCCCGAAAACGGTTGGCGCGAGGTCTACGACATCGACCCCTCCATCGTCATTGAGGCGGCGGAGAAGATCGGGAGCGCCCGGGCCTTCCTCGAGGGGGTGCGGGTATGAACGTGACGAGAAAGCTCCTGTCCGAGCTCCGGCGCCCGGAGCGGAACGTCCGAATGCACACCGACAAGCAGCTGAAGGAGTTCCGGCGCTCCGTTGAGATGTTCGGCCAGATCCGCCCTATCGTGGTGGACGAGGACGGCGTCATCCTGGCCGGCAACGGCCTGTATGAAACGCTCCTCTCTATGGGCCGCACCGAGGCGGACTGCTACGTCGTGACCGGCCTGACCGAAGCCCAGAAGAAAAAGCTGATGCTGGCCGACAACCGAGTGTTCGACCTGGGCGTGGATGACCTGTCTGCGCTGGATGCTTTTGTCCTGGAGCTGAAGGACGACCTGGACATCCCCGGCTATGAGGAAGACCTGCTCCGGGCGATGGTCATGGAGGCGGACGAGGCCGCCGATACCCTCAGTGAGCACGGCACCATCGACGAGGAGCGCATCGAGGAGATCCGCGACGCCCGGGAGCGCACCGAGGCCCGGGAGGAAGCGGCCGCGAGGAACGCCGAGGAATATGTCCCGCCGGCGGCTGGAACACAGCCCCAGGAGGAAGGACCGGCGCGCCGGTTCATCCTCTGCCCGAAATGCGGTGAGCGGATATGGCTGTGAAGCGTGTTGCGTCCAACGTGGACATCGTGACCGCCGCCCGCCAGCGCATCAAAAACGTGTTCTCCAACGGCGTCCCGGTCTATATGTCGTTCTCGGGCGGAAAGGACAGCCTGTGCCTGGCCGACCTCACCTTGAAGCTGATCCAGGCCGGGGAGATCGACCCGGCCCAGCTGACTGTCCTCTTTATCGACGAGGAGGCCATCTTCGACTGCA
Organism: Flavonifractor sp. An100; assembly: GCF_002161175.1. GTDB lineage: Bacteria > Bacillota > Clostridia > Oscillospirales > Oscillospiraceae > Lawsonibacter. The sequence continues at coordinate 45,879 of NZ_NFMA01000008.1, forward strand.
TCGAGGAAACAACCAAGGCCTGGCGCAAGAAGTTCCTGCTGGCCGGCGCCAAGTTCCAGTGGTGGTGCATCGAGGTCAAGCATTTCAACTGCCTCAACGAGCTCTCCAGCGACGAGACATTCGTCTGCTGGGACCGCCGCAAGCGGGATGTCTGGGTACGGCAGCCGCCGCCCTTTGCCATCCGCAACCACCCGCTGCTCAAGTCCAGGGTGGACAACTATCAATCCTTCCTGCCCCGCGTCACCCGGGACGGCATTATGATGACCGGCGTCCGGGCGGCCGAATCCGTCCAGCGCCTCCAGTACATGGCGGCTCTGGGCGTGGGCGGCAAGGGGATCACCAACACCAACACCATCTACCCGATCTACGACTGGAAGACCACCGACGTGTGGCTCTACCTTCGCAACGAGCGGGTGGAGATCCCCAAGGTCTATCTGCAGATGTACCAGGTCGGGGTCAATCGCAACCAGCTGCGGGTTTCGCAATTCTTCTCCGTCGATACTGTCCCCGTCCTGGTACATCTTGCGGAGTATGATCCTGCTCTGATGGAGCGCGTGCTCCGCCGTGAGCCCAACGCCTACCTTGCCATGCTCTACTGGGACAGTGAAATGTTCCACCGCACGACGCGGAAGCGCCGGGAGCTGGAGGGCAAGGACACGAAGGACTACCGCGCGCTCCTGAAAGAGATGCTGTTCGAGCGCCCCGCCGATTTTTTCAACACTCCGCACAAGCGCGAGGTCGCCAAGCAGTACCGCAAGCTCTTTATCCGCATGGACGGCATGGCCCGCCCCCGGGACTACCGGAAGATGTACGAGGGGCTGGTGGCCGGCGACCCCAAGCTCCGCACCCTGCGGGCGATCTACCAGGATATTTCCTGCGCCTATGCAGCCTACGCCAAGTCCTTCCGGAAGGGAGGTGAAGCGAATGGCTGATGTGGACCTGTTCGCCCCTCTGTCCTCCCTGCAGTGGATGGACCGCGACCAGCTCAAGCCCAATGACTACAACCCCAACAAGGTCAACCGGGAGAACTTGAAGCTGCTGGTGCAGTCCATCCTCACCAACGGCTGGACGCTGCCCATCGTGGTGCGCCCTGACTACACCATCATCGACGGCTTCCACCGCTGGACGGTGGCTGGAGAGGAGCCCCTGCACACGAAGCTGGGCGGCAAGGTGCCCGTGGTGATCGTGCGGCACGACGACCAGACCGAGGACATCTACGGCACCGTCACCCACAACCGCGCCCGTGGTACACACCTGCTGGAGCCTATGAAGGCCATCGTCAAGCGCCTGCTGGCCGACGGGAAAAGCGTGCAGGAAATCGGGAAGCAGCTGGGCATGAGGCCCGAGGAAGTATTCCGCCTGTCTGATTTCTCGCGCGATGACTTCCTCTCGATGATGACGAAAGGCGTACATGGGTACAGCAAAGCAGAGCTGCTGACCAAGTACTGAGGCATACCCCATGCCCCCATACACCAGGCATAGCCCAGGACAGGGCCATACAAGGCGTGAGAGCCGCGTATGTGTTCTGTCCTGGGCGTTCTCATGCCGAGGCGTGAAGGGGTGTTGCAAGCCCTGGAAACGGGCATTGAGGGCGACGGCGAAAAGCGCGGCAAGGTACTGTGACGGCCCCTACCCAAAGGGTGCGGGCTCGTCGACCCCAAAAAACGATTAGTTAGTGCGCGAGAAAAGGGCAACTTTAATTGAAATCTTGTATGAAATTATCGACTTCTTGACCTTCCGCCGGGCGTGGGACGCCCGCCTCCTATCACATAGCCTGGCCCCGGAGCGGAAACGCCCCGGGCGTTGGGCGGAGGGCCAAGACACAGGAAAGGAGCGCGGCCTATGGCGGCAAAGAAGCAGGATGTGGTCGTAGAGGACGGAGCCGTGTATGTGCTGCGCGCCGGGACGCCCGTCTACGTCAAGACTGCCGACATCTGCTCGATGACCGGGAAGAGTAACCAGTGGATCGGACAGCTGGTAGCCCAGGGGACGCTGCACAAGCGCAGCACCCCGCACGGGAGCCTGTTCGACATCACCGAGGCTGTGCGCGCCTACTGCTCCATGCTGGAGGCCCGCGCGGGACCGGCCAAGACCGAGGAGGAGATCAAGCAGGAAATCAAGCAGGAAAAGGCGAAGGCGGCCGCCGACGTGACAATGAAGATTGCCAAGGCCAACATCGCCAAGGCCGAGGCCGACGAGCTCCAGGGCAAAATGCACCGGAGCGAGGACGTGGCCGCGATGACTACCGACTTGATCTACGCCATTCGCGGGGCGATGATGGCCCTGCCCGGCCGCCTGGCCGTGGACGTGGCCTCGGCGAACTCCCCGGCGGAGGCCGCCGAGATCATCCGCCGCGAGGTCAACAAGGCCATGCGGGAGCTCTCCAACTACCGCTATGACCCAAAGAAATACGAGGAGCGCGTCCGGGAGCGGAGGGCCTGGGAAGCCGACAGCGGGCGTGATGCCGATGACGGATAAGGAAACGCGCCGGCTCATTGAGGAGAAAGAGGCCCGCGAGCGGGTAAAGAGGCTGAACGCCGTCATCACGAAGGTCTTGGCCGGCATGAAACCGCCGGACGACCTGACCGTGACGGAATGGGCGGAGAAAAACCGCCGCCTGTCCACCGAGGCCAGCGCCGAGCCCGGCCCCTGGCGCACCGACCGCACCCCTTACCTCCGGGAGCCGATGGACGCTTTTACCGACCCCCGGGTGCACCGCATCGTCATGGTGGCGGCGTCCCAGGTGGGAAAGTCGGAGTTCCTCAACAACACCATCGGCTATATCATCGACGAAGACCCCGGCTCCATCCTGTTCGTCCATCCCACGACCATTGACGCCAAGGAGTACTCCAAGCTCCGCATCGCTCCGATGATCCGGGACTGCCCCACCCTCAAAAAGAAGGTGGCAGACCCCAAAAGCCGCGACAGCGGAAACACCATCCTGCAAAAGACATACCCCGGCGGCATACTGACGATGTGCGGCTCCACCGAGGCCCACGCCCTGGCGTCCAAGCCCATCCGCTACATCATGGGGGACGAGCGCGACCGCTGGGCGACCTCCGCCGGCAACGAGGGCGACCCCTGGGAACTGGCCCAGGCCCGACAGACCACGTTCTATAACGCCAAGGCGCTGGAGGTCAGCACCCCCACCGTCAAGAACGCCAGCGCAATCGAGGCGTCCTACGCCGAGGGAACGATGGAGCGGTGGAAAAGCAAATGCCCCCACTGCGGCGAGTACCACGAGATCAACTTCGAGGACATCCGCTATGAGCACGAGGAGAGCGTGGTGGCTGGCCGCAAGACCTTCAAGGTGCTGCGCGTCTGGTACGTCTGTCCTGGCTGCGGGTGCATCTCCGACGAGATGACCATGAAGCACCAGCCTGCGCGCTGGGAGGCTGACAACCCCGACGCATACGCCCAGGGCGTCCGCTCTTTCTGGCTGAACGCATTTGTCAGCCAGTGGGCTTCATGGAGCTCCATCGTGCTCAAGTACCTCAAGGCTATCGGCAACACCCGGAAGCTCCAGGTGGTCTACAACACCTGCTTCGGCCTGCTGTGGGAAGACCGCGGCGACCTGGAGGACGAGGACAGCCTCATGGCCCGCCGGGAGGATTACGGCACCCGGCCGGACGGCTCCCCCGTGGAGCTGCCGGAGGGGGTGCTGGTGCTCACCGCCGGCGTGGACACCCAGGATGACCGCATGGAGTACGAGGTCGTCGGGCACGGCCACTTTGGGGAAACCTGGGGTATTGAAAAGGGCATCGTCATGGGCAGGCCGGATGACCCGGACACCTGGGCCAAGCTGGACGAGATGGTGTTCAACCGGGTATTCCGCTTTGAGGACGGCCTGGGGCTCCGAAGCTCTATGACCTTCGTGGACGAAGGCGGCCACTTCACCCAGGACGTCCGCCTCCAATGTCGGGCGCGCATCTCCCGCAAGGTGTTCTGCATCAAGGGTATGCCAGGAGCGGATAGGCCCTACACCTCTCCGCCGAAGAAGATGAAGATCGTGGTCAATCAGGTCGCCATCGGCACCTGCTGGCAGTACCAGATCGGTGTCGACTCCGGCAAGCAGATCATCATGGACAACCTCAAGGTGCAGAAGCCAGGCTCGAAGTACTGCCACTTCCCGAGGCGGGACGACTATGGCCCCGGCTACTTTACCGGCCTGCTCTCCGAGCATCTGGTATATGACCCGACCAAGAAGCAGCCCTGGGTGTGGGATAAGATACCCGGCCACGAGCGCAACGAGGCCCTGGACTGCCGCAACTACGCTCTGGCGGCCTTCAAATGCACGCCAGCCAACCTTGACGAGATAGACAGGCGGCTAAAGGCAGCCCGGGGGAAAGCTCCCTCTACGGGCGTTGCAACGGTCCCGCCGCCCCCAAAAAAGCAGACCAAGCGCGGCTCCGCGCTGAAAAAATACTACGACGAATGGTAGGTGATGCCCAATGGCAGACATGACCGATGTGAAAATCCGGCTGAACTTCTGGCGCTCCGCCTATGAGAAGCTGACCGCGGCTTACACCGCCCTGGTGGACGGCCGCGTCAAGAGCTATACCATCGACGACCGGCAGCTCACCCGCTTCGACCTCGGTACCCTCAAGGACGAAATCGAGGAGGCCGAGCAGAAGATCGACGAGCTGACCGCCCTGCTGAACGGCAGGCGGCCCCGCAAGGCCTTCGGCGTCATCCCCCGCGACTGGTGACCTTTTTCGTGAGGTCACGAAAATGATATGGGTACAAGCCCGAGAGGGCTTTACCACGGGCAGCCCGGCGGAGTTTGTCAGCTCCTTTCGCCGCCGGGCGGCCCGTTTTTTTATGCAACACATAGGAGGTGGGCGACATATACCGCGATAAGAAAACCGGGCTGTTCCTGCCCGACACAGCGCGCCCCCAGGCCAAGGGGTACAGCGAGGCCGGCGCCAGTATGACCAGGCGGGCGCTCAAAGGCTTTACCCCGCGCAGCGGCTCCCCCAGGGAGGACATCGACTGGAACAACTTTACCCTCCGCCAGAGGGGACGGATGCTGTATATGTCCTCCCCGGTGGCGACATCGGCTATCAACACCAATCGGACGAAGGTGGTCGGCGTCGGCCTGACCCTCAAGAGCTCCGTGGACCGGGAGGTGCTGGGCATATCCCCGGAGGCGGCCAAAGAGTGGCAGCGGCGCACCGAAGCGGAGTTTTCCCTGTGGGCCAAGAACAAGGCCAACTGCGACGCTACCGGCATGAACAACTTCTACGGAATGCAGCAGCTGGCGCTTGTGGCGTGGCTCCAGAGTGGAGATGTTTTCCCCGTGTTCAAGCGGAGAAATCCCACGCCGGTAAATCCGTACTCTCTGCGCATCCACCTTGTGGAAGCCGATCGGGTACGCACCCCTGCCGAGTATGGAGGCGGTACAGCCGTCGCCCACATCACCGACGGCAAGAACCCCTCCAACGGCAACCGCATCTTTGATGGCGTGGAGGTGGACAACGACGGCATGGTCGTCGCCTACTACGTCCACAACACTTACCCCTGGCAGACCACGACGGAGCCGACCAAATGGACGCGGGTGGAGGCCTATGGCCCCAGGACGGGCTTGCCGAACATCCTCCACATCATGGGGAGCGAGCGGCCGGATCAGTACCGGGGCGTGACCTATTTGGCTCCGGTGATTGAGCAGCTGCTGCAACTACGCCGGTACACAGAGAGCACGCTTATGGCCGCTCTTGTCCAGTCATTCTTCACGGCCTGGATCATCACCAAGACCAGCCAGACCGAGATTCCCATCAACGAGGTCGGCGCCGGTGACATCGCTGGTGTCCCCGCAGCAAATCCCGTGGAAAACAACCTGTCCGAGAGCGACAGCGAGTATGAGATGGGCCCCGGCACGGTTTCCCACTTGGCGGAGAATGAGGACATCAAGTTTGGTAATCCCAGCATTCCGACCACGGGATTTGATGCTTTCGTTAAGACCTTCTGCCAGCAGACTGGCGCGGCCCTGGGCGAGCCCTACGAGGTGCTGATGAAGACCTTTAACTCCAGCTATTCGGCCTCCCGCGCCGCCCTCCTGGAGGCATGGGAAGAGTTCAAGATGCGCCGGAGCTGGTTTGTGGCCGACTTCTGCCAGCCGGCCTATGAGGTATGGCTTTCGGAGGCGGTGGCCCGCGGCCGCATCAAGGCCCCGGGCTTCTTTGAAGATCCTCTGGTTCGGGCCGCTTGGTGCGGTGCGCGCTGGATCGGCCCCGTCCAGGGGCAGCTCGACCCGCTGAAAGAGGCCAACGCCGCCGTTGTCCTGGTCGACCACGGATTCAAGACCCACGAGCAGGTCACGCGCGAGCTGGGCGGTGGCGACTGGGAGGCCAACGTGGAGCAGCTGAAAGCAGAAAACGCGAAGCTCGCGGAGGCGGGCGGCGCGCGGATTACCAACCTGCCAAGCTCCGGCGCCGATGATGGCGACGGCGGCGATGGCAAAGGAACAGGAGGAAACGCATGAGCAAAACAGTGCCTACCACGCAGCCCGTCGTGAACATCAAGCGGGCCGCCTATGCGATGGCTACCGCCGACGGCCAGAGCGCAGAGATTACCATGTACGGCGACATCTACGAGCAACAGCCCACGGACTGGTGGGGCGATCCCGTAGAGGGGCAGTTTATTACCCTAACCGAGTTCCTTGAGGACCTGGGGCAGATTGCCGCTTGCAAGGACATCACCATCCGCATGAACAGCTACGGCGGCGATGCTGGCGTGTCCAACACCATCCACAACCGGCTCCGGGAGCTGGCGCGGGGCGGAGCGAAGCTCACCTGCGTCGTGGACGGTGTGGCTATGTCCGGCGGCTCCCTTATCATGTGCGCCTGCGACACGGTGAAGGTCAACCCCTCCAGCCTGATTATGATTCACAAGTGCTGGGGCTTCTTCTGGGGCGGTTACAACGCCGACGAACTGCGTGAGGCAGCTGGACAGTATGACGCCTGGGACAAGGCCCAAGTCGCCATCTACAAGCGGAAGACAGGCCTGACCGAAACCGTCCTGTCCCACATGATGTCCGACACGACCTACATGACGGGGCGCGAGGCGGTGGAAAAGGGCTTTGCCGACGAGCTGATCGAGGACGCGGAGCCCCTGGACGTCGCCGCCAGTGCAGACGGCCGGCGTCTGTTCGTCCGAGGTCGCACCATCCACCTCACGGCTGGGATGTTCGCCCCGGACAATATCCCTACGGTCGATCCCGAGGCCTCGGCCCCGGCTGAGACACATACAAGTCCGCCGGCAAAGACCGGCAGAAAAGGAGGAAGTACACCTATGGCAAGTACTGTTGAGGAGCTCCGGGCGGAGTACCCGGAGCTGACCGCGCAGCTGGAGGCCGAGGCAAGAGCTGCCGCCACCCCTGCCCCCAGCGCAGCGGCCGAGGGTGACGGCGGGGCCGACCCCGCCCAGGTCGAGCGTCAGAGAATCCAGGACATCGACGCCCTGGCATCTCTCTATGACGCCGAGAGCATCCGGGAGGCCAAGTACGGGGATCACCCCTGCACCGCACAGGAGCTGGCCTACCGCATGGCTCAGAAAGCCGCCCAGACCGGCAAGAGCTACATGACGGCCCTGGAGGCTGACACCGGCGCGTCCGGCGCGCAGCAGGTCGGAGCCGCCAACAACGAGGGCGCGCCCGCCGGTGAGCTCACCCCGGAGCAGCGCATGGCGAAGGGTCGCGCCGATGCGAAGGCCCTGAACAAGAAGGAGGATAAGTAACATGGCGAAGCATCTCAACGACAAGGTCGGCTCTATGGAGTACGACAAGCTGATCGCCGGTATCACCCCGCCTGTGAAGGTGGCCTCCGGCATCATCACCAAGCTGTCCGCAGCCGCCACCTATCCGCGGGGCACCGTCCTGTGCCGCAGCTCCGGCACCGGCGGCGACGGCAAGCTGAAAATCCTCGGCACCACCGCCAGCTCCAACGAAACCCTTACCCCCGACTGCATTCTCTGCGATGATGAGGACATCGGCACCGACGCTGATGCCAACGTCGCCGTCTATGTGATGGGCTGCTTCAACGAAGACGCCCTGACTGTGGGCGAGGAGTACACCATCACCCAGGCCGACAAGGACGCCCTGCGTGAGCGCGGCATCTATCTGGCCCAGGTCCTGGACTAAAAGGAGGACAAGAATATGCCTTTCGACATTTTTGACACCTACTACATGGCGGGCATGGTCCAGGAGATCGTCCCCGTCCAGAGCTTCTTCCGCGACCGCTATTTCCCCACCAATGCGGCGACCGACATCTTCAACGCCAACAAGGTGCTGGTCGAGTACCGCGACCGCGACCGGGCTATGGCCCCCTTCGTTGTGCGCCGTGCCGGCGACATCCCCGTGGCCCGCGGCGGCTACGAGATTCACGAGTTCGAGCCGCCCTTCACCGCCCCGTCCCGTCTGCTGACCCTGGATGACCTGCAGAAGCGCGGCTTCGGGGAGGCCCTGTATGCTGGCAGCACCCCTGCCGAGCGCGCCCGGGCGCTCCAGATGCAGGACCTCACCGACCTGGATCGTCGCATTCAGCGCCGCGAGGAGTGGATGGCCGTCCAGACCATGATCAACAACGGCTGCACCATCGTCGCCTACATCGACAACGACACCGTGGGCGAAACCTACGACATCTTCTACTTCGACACCACCGGCTCCAACCCCGCCAAGTACACCGTAGCGAACAAGTGGGACGCGTCCGGCGGCGACTGGAGGGGGGACGTCGCCGCGATGGTGAACGACCTGCTGGACCGCGGACTCCCCGCCACTGACCTGGTCGTGGGCACCGAAGTGGCCGCTTTCATCCAGAGCGACGAGAACACGCTGAAGCTGCTGGACAACCGGCGCGCCGAGTATGGCCGCCTGGCGCCCCAGGTGCGTTACCCCGGCGTGGTGTGGATCGGCAACCTGAACTTCGACGGCACCGACCTGGACATCTTCTCCGTGCGCGAGACTGTGCTGGACAAGGACGGCACCATCCGCCTGTTCCCCGCGACCTCCGCGATGGTCACCGCCCCCGACTGCGGCCACATGATGTACGGCCGTGTCGACCAGATCGAGGACGACAACGAGTACCACAGCTTCGCCATGCAGCGCGTGCCCAAGTTCGTCGTCGACAAGGACAAGGACACCCGCAAGCTGCGCCTGGCCTCCCGCCCCCTGGCCGCGCCCCGGAGCAAGGCCCCCTGGATGTACGCGGCCAACGTGGTCGGCACCTGATAGGGCCGGGAAAGGAGCAGCACCATGAAGCGTGTAAAAATCACCAACGGTCTGTACGGCTACCGGCCCGAGGGGGCGAAGCACCCCCGGCCGGTGTCCGCCGGCGGCCTCTGCGTCGTGACTGACACCGAGGCCGCCCGCCTGGCCTCCCTCGGCGTGGGCGTCGTCCTCGAGGACATCCCCGAGGAAGATACCACAGGAGCCGTTGCAACGCCCGTAGAGGGCGAGGACGACGAGGGGGCGGGCGTGGACACTCCCGACCAGGACGAGCCCGCAGAGGGCGAGGAAACCGCCCACCTTGACCCCGAGCAGCTCAAGGAGCTCACCAATGCCAAGCTCAAGGAGCTGGCCGAGGAAATGGGCATCGACACCGCCAAGCTCAAGACCAAGGCGCAGCTGATCGCGGCCATCACCGACGTGCCCCTGGAGGACGCGATCTCCGGCGAGGAGGACGACGAGGGGGCTCCGGCCGGCCTCGGCGCGGAGGGACCGGTGGAATGAGCGGCTTCAAGGACATGGTGACCGATGACGTCCACGCCGTTTTCCTTAACCTGGACGAGTTCGCCGAAAAGCGCACCATCCGCTATGACGGCGAGGAGTACCAGGACATTCCCATCGTCTTGTCCGGCCTGAAGGAGCAGGAGCGACGCCAGCTCCAGTCCGACCATGTCCAGGGGCTCTACCTCGTGTCATCCGTGCTCCACTGCGCACTGTCCGACCTGGGCGGCAATCAGCCCGAGAAGGGTATGCGCATCCAGATCAACAACCGGGAGGGCGGCGGCGGATTCTTCCGGGAATTCTACGTCGCCTCCTCGGTCTGTGAGATGGGGATGCTGCGGGTGGAACTGGAGGCGATCGACGAATGAGCTACGCCATCACCATTGATGAAATCGACGATAGCCTTGACCGAGTATCGAAGCTCCTGGCCGGCGTCCCCGACGGCGTTTACCGCGCCGTCGGAAGCGCTTTGAAGCGGTCGGCGCGGCATGGCCTTACCGTCGGCATGAAGATCGTTTCCGAGGAGTACGCCATCTCCCAGGGGGAGCTGAAGTCCCGGACGAAGACCATCAACACCATCGTCAAGGACTCCGCCAGCTCCTATCAGGTCACCTTCGGCTATCGGGGGAACGTCATCCCCCTTATCAAGTTCGATACCAAGTTTGGAGCGGACGGCAAGGTGCATACCCGGGTCCTGCGCTCCAGCGCACAGCAGACCCTTGAAAACGCCTTTATCACCCATGTGGGCGGGCATACCGGCGTGTTCGAGCGCGAGGGCCCCGAGCGGTTCCCCATCCGGGAGCTGTTCGGGCCCTCTGCTGTCCAGGCGTTCTATGCTCACGAGGAGACGACCGACAAGATGGACGAGGAAATTCTGAAAACCTACGAGAGCCGCATTGAGCACGAGATCATGCGGGTGCTCAACGGATGGGGAGGGTAGCCTATGGACCGAGTCATGCTCCTGGAGGAGCTGAAAGCCGTCACTGAGGACGCTGTCAAAGACCTTATCATGCCGGTGAAGATCCAAAGCGAAAGCGAGGAGCAGCAGTACCGGGCGGCGGAGGTCTACCTGATGCGCCTGCCGGACGGCAGCGCCGCAAAGAAAAAGGCCCCCTATATCATCCATCAGGCTATCACCAGCAAAGACACCCAACCGTCCGGGGAACTGGAGGCCGGCGTCGCCGTGGTGCGCTCCATCTTTGCCGTCTACAACGACGACGAGCAGGAGGGCGGTCTTATGCTGCTCAACCTCATGGAGCGTCTGCGGATTCGCCTGTTGCGCGAGGTCGTCATCGGCCGGCGCTTCCAGCTCGACCTTGAGGCCGGCCTGGAGACTTTCATCTACCCCGACGACACCGCCCCATATTATGCCGGAGAAATGACCACCACCTGGCGCGTCCCCGGCGTGGAAAGAGAGGTACGCCAATGGCTGTGAAGAAAACTGACCCCGAAGATATGGCCCCCGCCCCCGCCGAGCAGGCTGCGGCCAGGGAGCCCAAAGAGAAAAGGATCACCACCAAGAAATCCGACGGCAAGGCCGCCGGATTTTGTGTTTACCTCGGGCCGAGCATCCGGGGGGTGATCCAGTCCGGCACGGTCTACCGCGGCGGCAAGGCCGCTGTGCTGAAGGAGCTCGCGCCGGCCCTGGAGCGTCACCCCCTGATCGCGTCCCTGGTTGTCACCAGCGACACGCTCCCCGTGGATCGCATCAAAGTAAAGACAGCCGGAAACCTGCTGAATGTGAATTACAAGAAGCTGGCTTCCGGCAGAAAGTAAGGAGGACTACCTATGGCAAATCATGGCGTATATGTCTCCGAGCAGGCCACCAGCGTCAGCACCCCCGTTGTCGCCGACAGCGGCGTGCCCTTCGTCGTCGGTGCGGCCCCCGTGCAGAGCGCGGCGACTCCCGCTGCGGCTGGCGTCCCCGTCCTCTGCACCAGCTGGGCCGAGGCGGTGGAGAAGCTGGGCTACTCGGATGACTGGGGGAGCTATCCCCTCTGCGAGTTCATGTACTCCCACTTCCAACTGTTCGGCTGCCAGCCCGTCATCATGTGCAATGTCCTTGACGTCGCGGACATGAAGGAGGCTGTGGCCGCTGCTGACGTGGCCGTGTCCGACCACAAGGCCAAGCTCCCCATCGCGGCCATTGACGACGAGAACCTGGTCGTCAAGCCCGCTGGCGGCGCCGGCGAGGCCTATGTCAAGGACACCGATTACAGCACCTACTACGACGGGGAGTTCCTGGTCATCGAAGTTCTGTCCGACGGCAAGGCCTACTCCGTCGAGCAGGTGAACGTGGCCTACAACAAGGTCAAGCCCGATTCCGTGGACGATACCGCCGTTGCAACCGGCATGGAGAGCATCGAACAGTGTCTTACTACCCTGGGCATCGTGCCCGACTTGATCTGCGCCCCGGGCCACTCCCAGTCCTCGGTCGTGGCCGCTGTCATGGCGACCAAGGCCGGCGGCATCAATGGGATGTTCCAGGCCAAGGCGCTGATCGACATTGACTCCAGTTCCGCCGGGGCTACCAGCTACACCACCGCCATCACCGAAAAGAGCGGCAACAACTTCGTCGACGTGGACGAGGTGACTTGCTGGCCCATGCTGAAGCTCGGTGACTACAAGTTCCACATGAGCACGCAGCTGGCCGGTCTGATCGCCCAGGTCGACACCGGCAACGGCGGCTGCCCCTACGAGTCTCCCAGCAACAAGAACTTCCAGTGCGACGCGATGGTGCTGGAGGACGGTACCGAGGTAAACCTCACTCTGGCACAGGCCAACATCCTCAACGACAACGGCATCGTGACCGCTCTGAACTTCATGGGCGGCTGGTGCGCTTGGGGCAACTATACCGCCTGCTATCCCTCTAACACCGACGTGAAGGACTACTTCATCCCTGTTTCCCGGATGTTCGGCTGGGTCGGCAACACCCTGATTCAGACCTTCTGGAGCAAGCTGGACAAGCCCATGAACCGGCGTCTGATCGACACCATCATGGACACCGCCAATATCTGGCTCAACGGTCTGGTCGGTTCCGGCTACCTCCTGGGTGCCCGGGCGGAGATGGTGGACAGCGAAAATCCGCTGACCGACCTCATGGCCGGTATCATCAAGATCCACATCTACATGACCCCGCCCTCTCCCGCTCAGGAGATCGACTTCATCCTGGAGTACGACACCAGCTACGTCACCAGTGCGCTCCAGGCGTAAAAGGAGGACTGAACTATGCCTAACTTCGACGAATCCGTAATCAATTTTGCGGTGTATGAGGACAGCGTAGAGTATGTCGGCATGGCCGGGGTGACCCTGCCCAACCTGGCCGCCATCGTGCAGACCCTCTCTGGCGCCGGCATCGCCGGCAACGTAGAGGTGCCCGTTCTGGGCCATTACGACGTAATGAGTCTGACCCTCAACTTCCGCACCACCACCGAGCACAGCGTGCGCCTCTCCGAGCCTCGCCGCCATAACATCGACCTGCGCATGGCGCAGCAGATCGAGGACACCGTGGCCGGCGAGGTGAAGGTGCAGAGCATCAAGCACGTCCTGGTGGTCGTTCCCAAGACCGACACCGGCGGTACGGTCGCCCCGGCCGCTCCCACCAACGGCTCCGGCGAGTACTCCGTCCGCTACTGGGCGACCTACATCGACGGCGCCAAGGTGCGCGAGATCGACCCGCTGAACTTCATCTGCGAGGTCAACGGCGTCGATTACCTGGCCGACGTCCGCAAGGCCATCGGAAAGTAACTATCACAAGCCCGGGGCGGCCCTCCGTCCCGGGCCTCATTTTTGAAAGGAGTTTGCACCATGAGCGTTGATACCAAAGTGACCCCCATTCCTGCCGACGCATTTTCTGTCGAGGAGAAGACCGGCGACACCCCTGCCGTGAACGGAGCCGAGTTTGCCGCCGCCGAAACCGCGGCCAAGGCTGTGGAGGGGAATACTTCCGCCTATGTCCACAAGCTCAAGAAGCCCTTTACCTTTGAGGGCTGCACCATCGAGGAGCTGTCCTTTGACTTCGACCGGCTGACCGGCAACGACAGCCTTGCCATCGAGGACGAGCTTCAGGCCATGAACAAGCCCGTCATCGTCCCCACCTTCTCCGGCCAGTACCTGATCCGTATGGCCGCCCGCGCCTGCACCACCACCCTTACCACCCCGGACGGAAAGAGCCGGCGCATCGGCGTGGACGTCATCCAGGCGCTGCCCATCGGCGACTACAACCGCATTCGGTCGAAGGCGCGAACTTTTTTGCTGGCCTCGGAGCTGTAACCTGTGACGGCGGGGTGTGGCTCCGAAAACAGTGCCTCATCATGGCGCAGAACAACAACACACCAGTTTCCTACTGGGCCGCGCTCCCCTTGTCCTCGCTGACGAAGTGGATCAAGGCCAGTAACCTGCTTGTGGAAGAACAGCGGGCCAAGCGCCCGAAAAAAGCGCCGCGGCCGGTCGTCATCCGGCGCGGCAGACGATGACCCGAAGGGAGGGACAACATGGCAAGCCGCAAAGAGTATGAGATGCTATTCCAGCTGAACGCCCAGCTGGGCGGCAGCTACAGCAAGACCTTCAAAGCCGCCCAGGACGAGCTGGCGGCCATGCAGAAAGAGATACAGTCCCTCTCCAAAACGCAGTCGGACATCACCGCCTACCAGAAACAGCAGACGGCGGTGGAGAACACCCGGAAGCGCCTGGAACTCCTTCAGCAGCAGTATGACAACATCCAGAAGGAGATCCAGCAGACAGGGGAATTTTCTGCTGACCTGCAAAATAAGCTGCTCGCCAAGCAGCAGCAGATTGACAAGACCACCTCCTCCCTGAATCGGCAGACCGAGAGGCTGGACGAGATGGGCGACGCCTTGAAAGAGGCTGGGGTCAACATGGACGACCTCGGGCAGAGCTCTGCCCGGCTCACCAACCGTATCGACGTGCTGAAAAAGGAGCAGGAGGAGGTCGCCGAGGGCGCGCAGACCTTCGGGAACAAGGCGAGCCAGGCGTTCGGTGCCGTCCATGAGGCGATCGTGGCAGCGGGCATCGCCACCGCTCTGAAAGAGGTCTATGAGTACTTCGCGGACTGCGCCCAGGCGTCTATGGACTTCGAGTCGGCGATGACCGGCGTGGCCAAGACCACCGACCTCACCGACGACGAGCTGTCCGCCATGTCGGACGCCATCAAGGAAATGTCTACGGAGATCCCCGCGACGACCGAGGAGCTGGCGGCCATCGCCGAATCCGCCGGCCAGCTGGGCATCCACAAGGAGTCCCTGCTGGACTTCACGGAAATCATGGCCATGCTGGGCACATCGACCAACATGACCGCGGACGAAGCGGCCACCAGCCTCTCCCGTCTGGCGAACATCACCGGGATGTCCCAGGAGGACTTTGACCGGCTGGGCGCTACCATCGTTGACCTGGGCAACAACCTGGCGACGACGGAAAAAGAGATCGTGGACATGAGTATGCGCATCGCCGGTGCCGGCGCACAGGTCGGCATGACTGAGGCGGAGATCATGTCTTTCTCCGGCGCCCTGTCCTCTGTCGGCATCGAGGCCGAGGCCGGCGGCTCCGCATTCTCCACCCTGATCTCCAATATGTCGCTCGCCGTCCAGCAGGGCGGCGACGGGCTGGAGCAGTTCGCGGACGTGGCGGGTATGTCCGCCTCTGAATTTGCCGCGGCCTTTGAAGAGGACGCGGCCGGGGCCATCATCCAGTTTATCCAGGGCCTCGGCAACATGGAATCCGAGGGACGCAGCGCAATCGCCGTTCTGGACGACATGGGCCTGTCCGACATCCGTATGCGTGACGCCCTGCTCCGTGCGGCCGGCGCCAGCGACGTGTTCACCAACGCCCTGCAGATCGGCAGCAACGCCTGGGATGAAAACACCGCCCTGGTCAACGAGGCCACAAAGCGGTATGCCACCACCCAGAGCCAGCTGACCATGATGCAGAACGCCTACAAGAACCTGAAGGTGGCCATCGGCGACGCCTACACCCCGGCGCTCCAGAAAGCCTACTCCGTGGGCACCCAGGTCCTCAATGCGGTTTCCCAGTTCATCAAGCAGAATCCGGCCCTGGTCAACGCCATCACCGCCTTTGTGGGGGTGCTGGGCCTGGTGGTCGCGGCCCTGGCCGCCTACACCGTGGGCGCGAAGGTCGCGGCCGCCGCATCCGCCATGCTCACCGCAGCCATCCCGGGTGTGAATATCATCATGGGCGTAGCTGCGGCCGTGGCCGGCGTGACCGCCGCCATCGCCGCCCTTGCCACCGCCGCCGCCAATGACGCCGTTCCCTCTGTGGACGAGCTGACCCAGGCGGCCCAGGGAATGCGGGAAGCGATGGACGAGGCCAACGCCACCTACGACGATACGGTTTCCTCCACGCTGGCGGCCGCCGGTGTGGCAGATACCTACATCGCCAAACTGGAGGAGATGGAAGCCGCCGGTGTCCGCACCGAGGAGGAGCACCGGCAGTATCACAACACCCTGGCCCTGCTCTGCCAGGTGGTGCCTGACCTCGCCAACTACATCGACCTTGAGACAGACACCATCGAGGGCGGCACCGCCGCGCTCCGGGCGAATACTGAGGCATGGAAGCAGAACGCCATGCAGCAGGCCTACCAGGAGCAGCTGACCGCCCTGTATAGCCAGTACTCCGCCGTGCTGATCGAGGCCGAGGAGAACAGCATCGGGCTCACCAAGGCGCAGTATGACCTTGAGGCGGCCGAGAAGAAGCAGACCGATACCTTCAACCGAATGAACGAGTTGATGGAGGAAGCCAACGCCGAGGCCCAGGCTTACAGCGAGGAGTACGGCGTGTGGGCCGATGCCACGACCTTCTTGACCCAGGAATACTACGACCTCCAGGACTCCATCTACGACATCAACGACGAAATCTGGACGGCCCAGGACACCATCGACGCCTACACCAAGGCCATCGAGGAGGACCAGGAAGCGGTCGCCGCCGCCGAGGAGGAAATCGCACTGGCGGAGGAGGCGGTACAAAACCTTACCGCCGCCACCCAGGAGGGCGGAGACGCCGCCACCGAAGCAGCCGCCCAGGAACAGGAGCTGCAGACCGCCATCACCGGCGTGAAGGAGGAAATCAACGCTCTTGTGACCGCCTACACCGAGGCATACGACGCCGCCCTGGAGAGCATATCTGGACAGTACCAGCTATGGGATGAGGCCGCAGGCGTCGTTGCAACGAGTGCGGGTACCATCAATTCGGCCCTGGAGAGCCAGATCACCTACTGGCAGGACTACAACGCCAATTTGCAGACCTTGACCGAGCGCAGCGCCGACATCGAGGGCCTGAGCGAGATGATCGCCTCCTTTGCCGACGGCTCCGAAGAAAGCGTGAACGCGATTGCCGGCATGGCAGGAGCCACCGACGAGCAGCTGGCGACGATGGTCGCCAACTGGCAGACCTTGCAGACCGAGCAGGAAGCAGCCGCCGGCAGTGTGGCTGACCTCAAGACCGACTTCACAGCCACTATGGACGAACTGCAAGCCGAGCTTGCTGCCGATATCGAGGCAATGGATCTCGGCACGGAAGCTGCGGAGAGTGGCAAAGCTACCATCCAGGGCTTTGTGTCCGGCGCGGAGGGAATGCTGCCCCAGGTGCAGGCCGCCTACTCACGGATTGCCCAGGCAGCCATTGACGCCATCGACGCCAAGCTGGAGATCCACAGCCCTTCCCGCGTCATGGAGGAAAAGGCCGACATGACCTGGGCGGGCTACATCAAGGAAACCGAGGCCCTGCAGCCGGACGTGGCCGAGGCTATGTCCGGCATGGCCGGCGCCGGTGTCGAGGCTTTCTCCGCCGAGGAGATCCAGGCCGTGGGCATCGCCCCGCAGCTCATGGCGTACCTGGCCTCCTATCAGGCCGGCAACGCCATCTCCGCGGAGAGCGGAGCGGGCGGCGGGGGCGGCTCCATCGTGATCTACTTCGAGCCCCAGTATGACCTTGCCGGCGTCACCAATGCCGCCGAGCTGGAGGCTATCCTGGCGGCCCACGACGAGGATATGCGCGAGCTGATCCTGGAGGTCTTGCAGGAGGCCGGCGTCGACGCAGCGAGGAGGGCTTACACATGAGAACGTACACCACCACCCAGGGGGATATGTGGGACAGCATCGCATTCCAGCAGATGGGGAGCGTTGACTACACCGACCAGCTGATGAATGCCAATCAGCAGTACCGGGAGTACTACACCTTCCCGGCCGGAATCGTCCTCACGATCCCCGACGCCGTGGAGCCGGTGTCCAGCTCTCTGCCGCCCTGGAAGCAGGTGGCGGGATGAGCGACCGGAATCAGGCCCGCCGCACCACGGCGGAGGTCGTCTTCGGCGGCACCGACATCACATCATCCATCCGCCCCTACCTGCTGTCGCTGACCTACACCGACAACGAGGAGGACGAGGCGGACGACCTGCAAATCAAGCTCCAGGACAGGGACAGTATTTGGCTGGAGAAGTGGCTGAACGACGCCATCCAGGCAGCGGCCTCCTCCGCCCCCGCAGAGGGCGCAGGAGAGGCGGAAGCAAAGACCTACAAGGTGACGCCCTCTATCGGCCTGAACGTCCGCACAGGCCCTGGAACGAGCTACGGGAAGCTCGGGGCGCTGCCCTATGGCACGGAGGTTTCCGTAACGGGGATCTCCAACGGCTGGGCCGCTATCCAGTACAGCGGAAAGACAGCCTACGTCAGCGCCCAGTACATCCAGGAGGTCGGCGGGGGCCAGGCGGAAGAGAGTTCCGAGGCCTCCGCCACCACCGGCCTCGCCATCCAGGCGGTCTTCGTCCGGGAAAACTGGAACAACGACGGCAAGGATGCCGTTCTGGACTGCGGGCAATTTGAGCTCGACAGCATCAAGGCGTCCGGGCCGCCGGCCACCATCACCATCAAGGCCACATCGCTGCCCTTCAACGCGCAGATCCGGCAGACCGAAAAGACCAAGGCGTGGGAGGCCTACACCCTCTCCGGCATCGCCCAGGAAATGGCCGGCGCCAACGGCATGGCCTGTCTCTACGAATCCGCCAGCGACCCCTATTATGAGCGGGTGGAGCAGTACAAGGTGAGCGACATCAAATTCCTGTCCCAGCTTTGCCACGACGCCGGGATCTCCCTCAAGGCCACGAACAACATCCTGGTGCTGTTCGACCAGGCTGACTATGAGGCCAAGGACCCGACCTTCACCGTGAAGCGGGGCAGCGGGAGCTACACCAAGTATGACCTGTCTGTCGGCACGGCGGACACCAAGTACACGTCCTGCCGCGTCCGCTATGCCGACCCCGCCACGGGCCGGGTCATCGAGGGCACCGCCTACGCCGAAGACTACAAGGCGGACTCCAAGAACAATCAGCAGCTGGAGGTGACGGCCAAGGTAGCCAGCATCGCCGAAGCGCAGACGCTGGCGGCCAAGCAACTCCGCCTCCATAACAAGTATTCCCGCACCGCGACATTCACCTTCCCCGGGGACCCCTCCAAGGTGGCCGGCGTCACGGCCACGCTGGAGGGGTGGGGCGCGTGGGATGGGAAATATATCATCAAGCAGTCGAAGCACTCCCTGGGCAGCTCCGGCTACACGACGCAGACGGTCCTCCGTCGCATTCTGGAGGGATATTGATGGACTCTGAAAAAATCCTTTCCCGCCTGGTGCAGATCGGCACGGTCAGCGACGTGGACAACGGCAAGCGGAGAGCCCGTGTCATTCTCAAGGAGACAGGGCATACCTCCGGCTGGCTCTGCGTGCTGGCTACGCCGCCCTTCATCCCCGATTACAACGTCCCGCAGCGGACGGAATTTGAATCCGGCGGCTCCGGCGACGCCTCCTTCGCAAGCCACAAGCACGACCTGATTATCAAGCCGTGGATGCCGAAGGTCAACGACCAGGTGCTGGTGCTCTATCTCCCGGTGTTCAACGGAGACGGCTTTATTCTGGGAGGGATATAAATGCAGATCGGGACGCTCGGAGAGGTCGTGTTCTCCGTTTCTGACAGCGTTGTGGAGACGATCAACAACTTCACCTGGTCTGGCTCCGCCCGGTACAGCACGCACCAGCGGCACCTCACCCACGCGCTGACCGAGTTTACCGGGCTCGACCCGGACGGCATCACCTTCGACATCTTTGTGTCGGCCTATCTGGGCGTCGACCCGATGACGGAGGTCGTGAAGATTTGGAACTACGAGCGGAGCGGCACCGCCGTCCCGCTGACCATCGGCACCCACGCCTACGGCAAATACCGATGGTCCATCAAAAGCCACAAGATGAAAGCCCAGACATTCGACAAGCGGGGGGACATCACGAGCGCCACCATTTCGCTCACCCTCCAGGAGTACATTTAGGGGGGTGCGGCATGATCTACAAGGTATCAGCTGTCGATGTCGGCACCGTCAAGCTGAACGAACAGGACACGGTTTCGTCGGTGCTTCAGAACATCGCCATCCTCCTCTCCACCCGGCAGGGCACAGTTCCGCTCTACCGGGAGTTTGGCCTGCCCATGCGCTTCCTCGATAAGCCCACCCATATCGCCCGGCCCATGATCGTGTCGGAGGTCAAGGAGGCCATCGAGAAGTTTGAGCCCAGGGCGACCTTTGTCCGGGTGCTGTTCGACGAGGACGCCAGCATTCCGGGCAGGGTCATCCCGACTGTGGAGGTGGAGATCAATGAGTAGAAACACGCAGTACCAGTTCATCAGCACGGACACAAACGCCCTTGTCTCCGCCCTGGTTTCCGGCTATGAGAAAATCACCGGCGTCAGCGTGCAGCCGGCCAGCCCGGAAAAGCTGTTTATCCAGTGGGTGGCGGACATCATCATCCAGGAGCGTGTCCAGAACAACTACACAGGAAATCAAAACATCCCCTCCAGGGCATCCGGGGAAAACCTGGACGCTCTGGGGGAGCTGTTCTATGTCTCGGAGCGGCCGGCGGCGCAGCCCGCCGTGTGCAACGAGCGGTTTTATATTTCCGAGGCCCAGGCCACGGCCATCCTGATCCCGGCCGGCATCCGCGTCACCGACTCCAGCAGCACCCTTGTCTGGGAGACGGTCGAGGATGTCTACGTGGACATCGGCGACACCTATGCCGACGTCCAGATCCGATGCCAGACGCCGGGCGTGGTGGGCAACGACTACGCCGTGGGACAGATCAACACCATCATCGACCTGTTTGACTATTACAGCCGCTGCGAGAACACCACCGCAAGCGACAGCGGCTCGGACGAGGCCACCGATGACGAGTTCTACGAGCTCATGCGGGCCAGCATGGACGCCTACTCCACCGCCGGTCCCCAGGGCGGGTATGTCTACATCGCCAAGCGCGTCTCTACGGAGATCGCCGACGTGGTGGCCAACTCCCCCGTCGCCGGGACGGTGGACCTGTATGTGCTCATGGATGACGGCACCATCGCCCAGACGGAGGTCAAGAACGCGGTGCTTGCCGCCTGCAGCGCGGACACGGTGCGCCCGCTGACAGACCTGGTTTCTGTCAAAGACCCCGATGCGGTGGAATACGACATCTCCTTCACCTACTACATCCCCAGCGACGCCTCCGTCAGCTCGGCGGAGATCGAGGCCGCCGTAGACGCGGCGGTGAAGCAGTATGTGGCCTGGCAGTGCGGCAAGCTGGGGCGGGACATCAACCCCTCCTACCTGATCGGCCTGCTCATGCAGACCGGCATCAAGCGGGTGGACCTTACCTCTCCCACCTTTACCGTCCTCAAGGACGGGAGCAACAAGGACACGCCCCAGGTGGCGACGGTAGGCGACATCACCGCCACGAATGGGGGGTATGAGGATGAATAGCGCGCACGCCCTGACCGCCGAAAACCTCCTCCGGGCGCTCCCGGAGGTCTTACGGAACGACGAGAGCATGGCGGCCCTGGCCGCCTCTGTCGCCCAGGTGCTGGCCCAGCGCCCCGAGGAGATCCAGCGCCTGGCCATCTACCCGCGCATCGACGAACTCCCGGAGGAGCTGCTGGACATCCTGGCCTATGACTTCAAGGTGGACTGGTGGGACGCGGACTACACCCTGGAGGAAAAGCGCCGGACGTTGAAAGACAGCTGGCGCGTCCATCGGATGCTCGGCACCAAGGCCGCCGTCGAGCTGGCCATCTCCGCCATCTTCCCGGAGGTGCGGGTAAGCGAATGGTTTGAGTACGGCGGCGACCCGTACCACTTCCGCCTCTCCATCGACGTCAGCAAGGAGGACACCGATTCCGACCGCTACCAGCGCGTCCTGGAGCGCGTGAACTTCTACAAGAACCTCCGCTCCCACCTGGACGAGATCGTTTATATCATCCAGGCGGAGGGCGTTGCAACAGGCCGTGCGGCCGCTGCATTCATCGGCGGGTATATGCGCATTACCGTCCCCGTCCGCATTGACGGAGAGGCGCGCCCGCCCCACGTCCCCACGACGGCTACGACCGGCGCGCACGCCACCGGCTCTTACATGAGGGTCCAGACGCGGGTGCCCGTGGACGGCGTGGGCAAGCCACAGGCCAACTTCCCCATGCACACCGGGATCAAGGTGTCTGAAACCTACTACAAAATCACTACGGAGGTGTCAACATGAGCTGGAACACATCAGTTGTTACCAACGCCGGCGTCGACCTGCTGAACGAATCCCTGGCCGGCCACACGCTGACCATCGAGAGCGCGGTGGGCGGCGCCGGAACGTCGACCGAGGAGGAGTTGAAATCTGCCACCGATGTGGCGGAGCCGAAGCAGACCTTCAAGCTCATTGGTATCGACGACTTTGAGCAGGGCAAGCGCGTCGGCATCCAGATCACCAACAAGGGCGTCACGGAGTCCTACGTCCTGCACCAGATCGGCGCGAAAGCCCATCTGGAGTATGAGATGGAGACGCCGACCCTGCTCTTTGTTTTGCAGGACGACCGAGGCGTGGAGATCCCCACAGAGGCGGAAAATCCAGACTTCCTCTTCGAGGTCTATGCCGTCATTACCATCTCCAACGAAGCCAACATCGTTGTCAATGTCAGTACCGGCGTGACGGCCTCCGTTACCTATGTGGACGAAACGGTGGCGAGCGCCATCAGCGAGCACAGCGCGGATAAGAACGCCCACCAGGACATCCGCGACCTGGCCGCCTCCGCAAAATCCGCAGCGGACGCGGCAGCCGAAGCAGCCGAGGCCGCCAAGGAGGAGGCGGATGCCGCCAGCGAGGCCGTCTCCGCATTTTCGGACGGATTTGTCATCATCGGCAGCACCAAGCCCGAGACTGGCCCCGTCCTCTGGTTCAACGACGGCAGCGGCCAGACGGAGTAAAGAAGGGAGGAGATAATTCATGGCAGTCTATGAGCACAAGCCCACGATGACCTATGTGGACGAGATCGGAGACGAGCACCGCATTTTCCCTAACACCAAGAAGGAATGTGTGGAGGGCATGGAAGACATTGACGACCACCTGCTCGACACCAACAATCCGCACAAGGTAACCGCCGCACAGGTGAAGCTGACCGACGGCACCACCGTGGAGGCCGCCATCAGCACCGCGCTCAACACCGCAAACAGCGCGGCCAGCACAGCGAGTCAGGCCGCGACTGCGGCACAGAACGCCCAGGAGTCCGCAAACGCGGCCCTGGAAGCCGTGACCGATCTGGTAAACACCATCAGCGCCGTCCCCACGCAGAACGGGACGCTGACCTATACCGGCAGCGAGCAGTCCCCCAGCTGGAACAACTACAACCCCGAGACGCTGACGCTGGGCGGCGTCACGACCGGGACAAATGCCGGCACCTATACGGCCACCTTTACCCCGAAGGAGGGCTACAAGTGGTCGGATGACACCACCACGGCCAAGGAAGTGACCTGGACGATCAACCGGGCGACCATTTCCGGCATTCCGACCCAGAACGGCAGCCTCACCTACACCGGCGAGGCCCAGACTCCCACCTGGAACAACTACAACACCGCCCAGCTCACCATCGGCGGGGAGCAGAGCGCGACCGCTGCCGGCAGCCACACCGCCACCTTCACCCCGACGAGCAATTACCGCTGGTCTGATGGGACGACCGAGGCCAAGTCGGTGGTGTGGACCATCGGAAGGGCCTCCATCTCCGCGACCCCATCCCAGACCGGCAGTCTGACCTATACCGGCCAGGCGCAGAGCCCCTCTTGGACGGGGTATGACGCCACGAAGATGACCTTGGGCGGGGACACCTCTGGCACCAATGCCGGCAGCTACAACGCCACATTCACGCCGACCTCCAACTATCAGTGGTCGGACGGCTCCACCTCGGCCCGGACGGTGGGCTGGAGCATCGGAAAGGCCGCGGGCAGCCTTTCCCTCAATACGTCCTCGCTCACTCTGACGGACAGCTCCAAGACTGGCACCATCAACGTCACCCGTGCCGGCGACGGCGTGGTCAGCGCAGAATCCAACGCCCCGGGGGTGGCTTCGGTGAGCGTGAGCGGGACGGTCGTTACCGTCACCGGCAAGGCGGCCGGCACCGCCGTCATCACCGTCAAGGTCGCGGCTGGCTCCAACTACAACGCCCCGGCCAATAAGACGGTGAATGTCTCCGTGGAGTTTGCCCAGGTGTTCGGCGTCCGCTGGAACAAGTCCAGCAGCTCCACCGCTCTGTCCCGGCTGACGCAGAGCAACGACCCCAACGACTACGTCACCGTTGACATCTCCACAGAGCCCTCCCCGGCGGTCGGGACCGGCGCCGGCAGCTCCCCCTTCGACAGCTACGCGCCGTGGAAGGACATGGAGGAGTACAACATCATCAACAATGCCGTGTCCCACAAGCGGGGGGAGAGCGGCTTCAGCCGTACCAGTTACGACACGATGGTCTATATCCCGGAGTTCTGGTTTAAGATCGTCGAGAGCGGAAACTATCGTTACTTCTACATCGCCAACAAAGCCAAGGACGGCTTCACCAAGCATCCCGGCTCCGGGAAGTACGTGGGCCGCTACAACACCGTCAGCGGAAACGCATCCAAGTCCGGCGCCGCGCCCCAGGCCAGCCAGACCCGGGCGCAGTTCAGATCCGGAGCAAGAAACAAGGGCAGCAAGTGGTCGCTGCACGACTTCGCCGCCTGGAATGCGGTCTGGCTCCTGTACCTGGTGGAGTTTGCCGACTGGAATAGCCAGGCGCAGATCGGCCGCGGCAACGTGGACAGCAGCTCCCTGAAGAACACCGGCGGCACGGACAGCATGAGCTACCACACCGGCCGCGCCTCCGGCACCGACGGAAAGACCCAGGTGCAGTATCGCCACATCGAAGATCCCTGGGGCAACATCTGGGAGTGGATCGACGGCGCCAACTTCAACAACCAGGCCGCCTACATCTGCACCAATCCGGCCAACTATGCCGACGACACCACCAGCAACTACACTGCCGCCGGCGTCACCCTCTGCTCCTCTGGCTGGATCAAAGACCTGGGTCTCAGCAATACTTTCCCCTGGGCTTTCCTCCCGGATGCCAATGGAGGCAGCGAGACTACCTACATCCCGGATTACGTGAGCTCGCACTCCGGGTGGCAGGTGCTTATGGTCGGGGGTAACTGGAACAATGGCTCGAATGCCGGGCTCTTTTACTTCAATGCCAACAACTCCTCGTCGAACTCGAACGGCAACATCGGCGCGCGGCTACTTGTTTTTCCGATGTCATCATTGCGCAGGCTTTTCCGCACCGCTTGGTGAAAATATTGCCGGGAGGACAGGGTTTAGTAGGCCTCGGCTCGAAAGACCTTGCAGGCAAACAAGGAGCATCGGAAAATGCCCAAGAGAATTGGATTCCTCTATGAGAAGATGTCGGACAAAGGCTTTATTCGCCACGTCATCCTGGAGGCCTCGCGCGGGAAGCGCAAGCGCCGGGAGGTGCGCCGGGTGCTCAAAAACCTGGATGAATATGTGGACAAGACCTATGAGATGGTCGTGTCCGAGAGCTTTGTCCCCACCCCGCCGAAAGAGCGGGAGATCTACGACGACAGCAGCCAGAAGCGGCGCATCATCAAGGTCGTCCCTTTCTGGCCGGACAGCGTGATGCACTGGCTCCTGGTGACCGTCATGAAGCCTGTGCTGATGCGCGGTATGTATCACTGGTCCTGCGCCTCCATCCCCGGGCGGGGCGGGAAGCGCGTCCAGAAGCATATCCGCCGCACCCTGCGGGACGACCCGGAGGGTACGAAGTACGCCGCCGAGCTGGACGTCAAACACTATTACCCCAGCATTCCGATCAAGCGCCTTATCTGGGCGCTGGCCCGGAAGATCAAGGACAAGCGGCTCCTGCGGACGGTCTACGCCGTACTCCAATCCTGCGGCGGCGGCCTGGCTATCGGGTACTACATCTGCCAATGGCTGGCGAACTACTACCTGGAGGAGCTGGACCACTACATCATGACCCTGCCCGGGGTCAAGTACATGGACCGCTACATGGACAACATCACCCTGCGCGGCCCAAACAAAAAGCAGCTGCACAAGGCCCGGAAGCAGATCGCAGACTTCATGAGCCGGCGACTGGGCCTGCGGATGAAGGAGAACTGGCAGATCTACCGGACGACCTTTACAGCCGCCGTGGCTCGGCGGCACAGCCTTCTGGACGAACGAAAGCGGCGGCTTCGGAAGCCCCGCATGGTGTCCGCCGTGGGCTACCGCTTCTCCCGCAGCCACATCACCCTGCGGAAGCGGAACTTCTTGCGCTTTACCCGCCAATGCCGCCGGGTAAAAAAGCGGCTGGATGCCCAGAAGCTGATCTCCTTCAAGCAGGCCTCCGGGCTCTTGAGCCGGATTGGACAGCTGCGGCATTGTGATAGCCACAATATCAGAGTCAAATACGTTGACCCGATTGGGGTCAAAAATCTGAAGGAGGTCGTGCGAAATGAGAGTAAGAGGCGACGCTGCGCCCAGCAACGCATTTACGCTGGAGGAGCAGCCTAAGAAGCCGGGATATGTCCTGGTGCGCTTCTTCGAGAATGCGCATGAATTCACGGAAACACAGGGAGACCTCACCATCAGCGGATGGGAGTATGATGAATACCATTTGGAGCTGAAGGACACTGGCGGACTGTCCGAAGATATCCTCAACAGCTTCGAGGGGTATCTGGCCCAGGCCAAGCTGCTCGAGGCAGAAACGGACACGGTTCCGAAGCTGCAGGAAAAGGTAGCCAGCCTGGAGGAAGAGCGTGACAGCCTGCTTGAGATGGTAAACAGCCTCGAAACGCAGGTGACCGATGCGCAGCTTGCGCTGTGCGATGTCTATGAGCTCGCCTTGGGAGGTGGCGTGTAATGGAAAAAATCTATGCGGAGCTGATCCGCAAAGGGCTGAAAACACTGGAGGATGTTCCGGAGCGACTGCGTGATGCGGTGGCCGCACTCCTCAACGGAGAAGAGAATGGAGCTGAAGGCTTATGATAAGCCTTCGGCTCCTTCTTTTATACCTGCTTTTCGGAAGGGAGGTGAATGTCATGGCGGTAGTCTATGCCACTCTGATCGTCAAGGGCCTGAAGACTCTTGACCAGGTTCCCGGCCTCATCAAGACTCAGGTCGAGGAGATCCTCGTCGCCCTGGAGGTTGAGGTGTAAGCGATGCCCAAACCGGCGGCCCCCTTCTTGGGGGGCCGCCAAATCTTCAGGAGGAAACGATGCAGGAGATTACTATCAGCTTTGGGGATGCTGTCGTTGCCTTTATCGCTGCGATGGGCGTTCCGAGCGCCATCATGGGTCTAATTGTCTGGCGGCTGAAAAGCCGTATCGAAGGCAAGGAGAAGGACCAGGAGGAAAGGAACAGCGGTCAGCAAGAGCTGATACTGCTCCTCATTCAAAGCACCAGGGCTTCGATTGCGCTTGGCGAGGCAACAGCGAAAGCTGTGCAGCGAATTCCAGATGCGCATTGCAACGGTGATATGCGCAGCGCCATTGAGTACGCCACCGGTGTGAAACACAAGCAAAAGGAATTTCTGGACAAGTTGGGCGTAAAGGCCCTTCTTGACGAATGAGAGGAGATACCATGGAAATTGCGACTATCATTGCTGTCATCGGCGTCCTCGTGGCGCTGACAAACATCATTGTGGAGGTTGCAAAGAAGGCAACCTGGGATAAGCTGCCGACCAATATCCTGGCGCTTCTGGTGGCCATCGCCTTGACGCTGGCCTCCGGATTCGCCTACTGTCAGATCAAGGCGGTTCCCATCACCTGGTACATCGTCGTGGCCTTTGTGGTGGCCGGCTTCATGGTGGCGTACGCCGCCATGTTCGGATTCGATAAGCTCAAGGAAGTTATGAATTGGGGTGACAAGGAATGAGAAACATCATCCCGGAAAACGG
The DNA here is from genome assembly GCF_002161175.1 of Flavonifractor sp. An100. Classification (GTDB taxonomy): domain Bacteria; phylum Bacillota; class Clostridia; order Oscillospirales; family Oscillospiraceae; genus Lawsonibacter. The sequence goes on from NZ_NFMA01000008.1 coordinate 73,883, forward strand.
GTATCTGGTCTATGCGGACACCCATGAGCGGGTAGTCTTCTATGAGTGCGACCCGTCCAAGAATACCGAGTGTTCCAAGACCATGTGCCGGGCTGAGCAGGAAGAAGACGAGGGCTCCTTCGGCTTCTGCGCAAAGACCACGGAGCCGAAGTTCCGCAAGGAGGGCGGCCGTTCCTGGTATGCGGTACAGAAGACCCCGGAGGACGGGGAGCCCTATTGGGGACGGGAATACATCGAGGGGGTGTGACCATGACGGTTCAGGAATGTATCTCCTATGTGGAGAGCCACATGGAGGTCCGCTACGCAACTCAGAACGGAGCATACAGAGCCGGCAGGACCATCTCCAACCACCAGGGCTGCGTGAACCACTCCGTAGGCTGCGCACAACCCAAGGCGGACGTCTTCTTCAGCTCCATGAACAAGACCAGCGCACAGTGGGGCGTGAACGCAATTCTCGGAGACTTCCATACTGGAGAGGGCCGAATCCTGGTGACGCTGGACCTGAAGGCACGCCCCTGTGGCTGCGGGGCCGGAAGCAGAGGCTCGTGGAACAACACCAAAATCCAGTGGGAGGTATGTGAGCCCGCCGGGCACACCTACGCCGGCGGCACCATGATCGCCTACGATGTGGAGAAGAACCAGGGGTACTTCGACCGTATGTGGAAGATGCTGGTGGCGTGGAATGTGTACTGTGCCGTTAAGCTGGGCTACCCGGTGTCCGGCATCAGCGACCATGCGGAGTCCTACCGGGCGGGCTATGGCTCCAATCACAGCGACATGGGACAGTGGCTCCCGAAGCACGGCAAAAGCATGGACGCCCTCCGGGCAGAAGTGCAGGCAATCTTAGAAAATGAGGAGGACGAAGAAGACATGGTACGCTACAACAAGCTCAGCGACATTCCCGAGAGCTGCAATTTCCGAAACATTGTGGACGACCTGATGACAGCCGGTATCATCGCCGGTGATGGCTCTGACCCGGACGGCAACGACGATGTAATCGACCTGTCCCATGACATGGTGCGGATGCTGATTTTCAACTACCGTGCTGGTGTCTACGATGAAAAGATCGAAGCGGCCGGCATCAAGCCTCAGCGATACTGATGAGCAAGAAGAAGCGCCAGCTCCTGCTGATGGTCGCTTTGTCCGTGGTCGGGGTCCTGGCGCTGAGTGCCAGCGTCCTCTACATACTCCGGCACTTCGGCCTGGAGGCCGTGCTCATCCTGGTCGTGTCCGGCACGGGCGCCGGGTGGGGCTGGGTGATCCGCTGGCTCTGGAAGTCCAAGAGAATCACAGTGTCCCACATCCTGGTTATCTGGATGGTGTGGACCGGAACGATCCTCGGAGGCGCTTCCTACTACCTGGCCCACCGTGGCAGCTCGGCTGACCTCGAAACTCTGTCCAGGTATGTCATGGTCGAGGTCGTCGCCGGAGTCGGAGGCTACTTCGTCAAATCTGGCGTCGAAAACGTGGCCCGCAAAATCTCCAGCTCGACTACGGACAACACAAAACGAGACTTATGACAAGACCCCCTCCCGGGCCGCTACAAGCGGTACTGTGAGGGGGTCTTTTTCGTTTTCCGGGAAGAAACGCCAGAGCGCCCAGGATGGCGCTTTTGCCACGAGGCGGGCGTCTACACTCCCGCGCCATCTTCCTGCCGTTGCAACTCATTTACGGGGCCGTGCGGGGCGTTTCCGGGCGGCTCCATGATGTCCACCGCCACGACCGAAACCAGCCGGTCGCGCTCGGCACCCATATTCAGCATGGAGCCGACCCGGTAATAGGCGCGGATGTCCTCGTCGGTGCCGTGAATTCTGGTGGTGATAGTGTCCCCGTCGGCCAGGTGGACGACCACGACCTTCTCGGTGCATTGCTCCAGATGGGCACAGAATTCCTCGTAGCCCATTTCGCCCCGGGCCCTCATGGCGTTGCTGACAGCCTGGAGCTCGGCGGGAGTCCAGTCTCTACTCACCGTCCGCCACCACCCATCCCGCTTCCAACAGGTCGTCGAATCCATTGCAGACATCTTCCAGCAGGAGCCGGACGTCCTGGTCGACGATGACACTGGCGGCCTCGTCACCGTATTCGTCGTGCTCCAGCAGGAAGCAGTGGACCCGGTAGGTCTTCGGTTCTCCGTTGACGTCCGGGGTGAGAGCGTACCAGCCATCATCAATGACGTGCCAGGTGCCGTAGTGGCCCTCGACCCGGATGTGCTCGCTGTCTCTGGTGATCATGTGCATACCTCCTGTTCGATAGACGGGGATTACCAGGTGTCCCGGCAGGGGATGAACTCGACCTCTACCTCCGGCGGGAGCGGGTCGCAGGGCTCCCCGTCAAATTCGTTGTCCTGCTTCGTGCAGATGCTCGGCGCCCGGTCGGCCCGGGGGTCGGTGTCGACATAGTACTTCCCGCCGCATTCATAGACAGGGCGGCTCCAGCTGTCGCGGCCGACGAAGGCAAGCTGCAGGGGCATCCCCCAGCGGGGCGGATACTTCATGATTGCCCAGACCTCCAGCGGGGCCTGGAAGCCCCCGGGCATATCCTCGAAGGCCTCCAGCGTCCCACAGTCATCGCACACCTGGACGTTGACACGCCGGCTCATGGCGTTCCGCGCCGGCTCCTCGTCCATGACGTCGCGGCCGCACCGGGGGCAGGGGTAGTGCCACTCGTGCTGGCGCTTGGCAAAGGCTTCGATCAGCTCCTTGGCAGTACTCACTGAAGTCACCTCACTTTCTGTCGTGGATCTCCTGGAGCTCGTCGATGGTAGCCATGTCGACCTCCAGGCCGTCAATCATTTCCTGACACTTTCGGGCCAGCGTCTTTGCGCCGGCATGGGCCCCGGCCCCCTCCAGGGCCTTTTCCTGCATTCCGCGATACTCGTCGATCTTCGCCTGGATTCCTGCTCGGGCGTACATCAAGATTTTCAGATAGGTCATTATCCGGCACCCCCTTCTCAGGCCGCCGGGGTGGCGGCCTGGGGCTCCTTGGAGGCCTGCTCGGTCTTGGCCTTGACGGGCTTCTTGGCCGTGGGCTTCTTCGCGGCCTGCTTCTTGGGCGCGGGGGCCGGGGCGGTGCCGGCCTCGATAGCCTCGATCTCGTCCAGCTTCTTCACGATCCGGCGGGCCTTCTGGAGCTCGCCACGCACTGCCTTCAGCTCGGCCTCCTTGTCGGCGATGGTCTTGCCCAGGGCCTCGAAGGACACCAGCGCGTCGGAGCCGGTGATGGACTGGGCCAGCTTCTTGAGGCCCCGGAGCTTCCGCAGGTCAGCGCACAGGCCCTCGGCGGCGGTCAGCTTTTCATTGATGGTGTTCATGTACTCGGTCTTAGTCATAGCGATTTCCTTTCTCCCCGTATGCCCGGTAGGTCAGGCGATTGTGTTGTTAGACCTCAGAAATGATGTAATCTCTTCTCATGCAAGAGATAGTGGCTCTGGCCACGCTGGCTGCCTCTTCTGCCTGCTCGCGCCCCTGAAGCTCTTTTTTGGTTTTGCCGACCGGCACCAAACTAAGCAGGCGCTCAATCTCTTTCTCCAGATCGTCCAGGTCGCTCAAGTATGCCTCTTTGCTCGTCATAGCGCCTCGCCCTCCTTGCTTACGACTGCCGCCCCGTCACAGGCCTTTATGGGAAGCCTGCCCGCCCAGTGCCCGCCGGTAGAGTAATCCCATTCGATGGTCCCGTCTTCGCACATGGTGATGGTGTGAGCCTCCAAGGTCCAGCCATCCTTGACACGCTTCATGATGTAGCATCCAGGCTCCCGGATCGCCTCACAAAGATAATCACTGCCATTCCGATTGCGGTAGACCGCGCCAACGGTAAGGGCGAAATTTCTCCAGCTCATACACAAATCCTTTCTGCCCTCGTGACCTCCGGGGCGGGCGGTATGGTTACTTGCGGCGGAACTCTTCGGGGTCCTGCGCGTCCAGCTGGGCAGTAAACTCGGAACGGATGCGCTCCCACATGGCCAGCGATGACTTTGCAATCTGTCTGCGATCCTCCGTTGTCTCGGGGTCTGCGATTTCCCTCCGGAAGTCGAGCACCACACAGGTCAATGCCTGCCTTACTCGGAACATATCGCTACGGCTCATGGTGACGGTTCTCATTTCCTGATTCAGCATTTTCGTCTCCTCCATCTTTTATATCGTTTTCTTAGTTCATTGTTTCGTGTTCCTGTGAGCATACAATACACCATTCCTCTCGTCTTGTCAACACTTATTTTCGTTTTTCTTGAAAAAAGTTTTGACAAAGCGAAACTTGCGTGTTATAGTATTCTCGAAGGAGGTGAGCCCTGTGGTGTCCTACAAACCGCTATGGCATACACTGATTGACCGGGACATGAAAAAGATGGAGCTGGTGGAGAAGGTCGGAATGAGCCGGGCCACGCTGAGCAAGCTGAACAACGATCAATATGTTTCGCTGGAAGTGCTGGACAGAATATGCGAAGTATTAGAGTGCCCCATTCAAGATGTTGTAAAAATAGAGAACGGAGAGTAATTGCGATGTATGAAGATATTCTTGACCGCGGAATTAAGCGCACCATCATATCGTTTGATCCGTTCCTAAAGCGGGATGACGTGAAGGGCCTGACCGACGCACAGGTGGGCAGGCGCTTCGGTTTGGAGACCTCTACGGTAAAAGCAATGCGTCTGCACCAGGACGTCCCCTTTGATACCATCCAGAAGATTTGCCATGCACTCGGCTGCCAGCCAGGCGATGTCTTAAATGCAACAGAGGTCTGGACTATACCGCCTACAAAAAAAGACCCGGACGATTGACGCCCGGGCCCCTGTGGAGCGGCTTACTTCTTGCTATGTATCGGCGCACCTGTGCGGCTCTTTGTCCGCGGCTCGCTGTTCGGCTCCCGCACAATGAGGTCGGAGACTTCGCAGCCAAGCGCCTCACATATCAGGTCTATGTGCTCCAGCTTCACCCGCTCCGCGAGTTCATGGTACAGCTCATTGATGGTCGATGGGCGAATACCTGTCATCCGAGCGAGATCCGCTTGCGTCCACCTCCGCTCGCCAAGCCGGGTGGACAGTAAAATCCTAATCATAGCCAAGCTCTTTTACGTGAGATTCTAACAAGGATTTTAAGATCCCGCTGGATTTTGTGAGAAAATCACGAAATACGTTAGAGCATTGGCATAAAGCAAAAAGAGGCCGCTACACAGGGAATGCCCTGCATAGCGGCCTCTTTTCTCATTTCTCCGCACATAGCGGACAGACCAAGACGAACACTCCGCCGACTGCATAGATCGTCGGCGTGGTGTTCGTCTGGCTCTCTTTTGGTGGAGGCGGGGAGAGTTGAACTCCCGTCCGAAAACGCATCCACAGGAACTTCTCCGGGCGCAGACGGTTATTGTGGGAGTCTCGCTCTCCCTGTTCCCCTCCCCTCAGGCAAGCCGTCACGCCCGAGGGTCAGGTGAGCTTCATTGTTCATGGCCGGCGCAAAGCTTTGCCGGCGCACGTGCACCACTAAACGACGCCTGATCCCGGCTCGTGGTCCTTCCGGGTCAGACGGCCGCCTTTAATTAGGCAGCGTAAGCGTATTCGTTGTTGTTCTTTAATTTATAAAGAATGCCCGTTTTAAGGTGGCCAGGCGCCACCGCCCGCTATTCCTGCTTCAACATCCCCGTCGAAACCGGTACGCCCCCATATGGGAAACGATCCATGCCCCTCTCTTCTTCCTAAAATTAGGGAGAAGAGAGGAAGCAATGGTTCAATTAGACTTTCTCAGGCTCGGGATACTCTACACCGAAGGTGTCCACCGTGACCTTCTTCATCTTCTGCTCCTGACGGGGCCGATCATTCCAGTCAGTCTTGGTGGAGACGATGGCGTCAGCCACCTCCATCCCTTCAATGACCTTGCCGAAGGCAGCATATTGTCCGTCCAGGTGGGGAGCCTTCTCCACCATGATGAAGAACTGGCTGCCTGCGGAATTGGGGCTCATGGCTCGGGCCATGGACAAAACGCCCCGGTCGTGGGCCAGATTGTTTGTAAACCCGTTCTGAGTGAACTCACCCTTGATGGAATAGCCCGGACCGCCCATGCCGCTGCCCTGGGGGCAGCCGCCCTGGATCATGAAGCCGGGGATACAGCGGTGGAAGATCAGGCCGTCGTAGAAGCCCTTCTGAATGAGGCTGATGAAGTTATTGACGCTGTTGGGGGCGACGTCCGGATAGAGCTCGGCGCGCATCACGCCGCCGTCTTCCATCTCAATGGTGACAATAGGGTTCTGAGCCATGGGAATCATCCTTTCTTTTCTCTGGGGTGGGAAAGTGGTTTTAACGGTTGCGGGTCTTCATGACCCGGTCCATTTCCCGTTTTGCGTCCCGCTTAGCGGCGGACTCCCGCTTATCATACAGCTTTTTGCCCTTGGCCAGGCCGATTTCCAGCTTGACCCGGGGACCTTTAAAGTAGACGGACAGGGGGATCAGAGAGTAGCCGTCCTGCTTGATGCGGCCGAACAGGCGCATGATCTCCCGCTTGTGCATCAGCAGCCGTCTTGGACGACGCGGGTCCTTGTTGAAGATATTGCCCTTCTCATAGGGGCTGATGTGCATGCTGAGGACAGATAATTCTCCGTCCTTGATGATGCAGAAGGAATCCTTTAGATTCACGTTGCCCATGCGGATGGATTTGACCTCGGTACCGGCTAGCTCAATGCCGGCCTCGTAGCGCTCTTCAATAAAGTAATCGTGAAATGCCTTGCTGTTTTTTGCCACCTGTTTGATTGCCTCGCCCACCGGGGTCACCTCCCTTTCCGGACTCTCCCAGCGAAGGGAGTAACGTAGTGTACCACATAAAGCGGGAAAAAGCAAGGGGGAAAATGAAAACATAGGGGTTTGCTCTACTTGTCCGTCCGCTGGGTGTCGCGGATAAAGTATTCGGAATTGTCGCTGCCTTCTGTTTTCCAATCAAAGCGCCCCAGAGACTTGATGAGCTTGGAGAGCTTGGAGAAGCCGTAGTTTCGGGGGTCGAAATCCGGCTGCTTTTTCAGCAACAGATTTCCCAGCTTACCCATGTGGGCGTAGCCATCCTCGCCGCAAAGGTCCTCCACGGACTCGGCAATCAGCTCCTCTACGGATATGGGGACGTTGGAAGCAGGCTGCTGCGGAGCCTTTTTGGACTCTTTCTTGGATGGCTTCTGGGGAGGCAGGGCTTCCCGGGCGGCCTCCTCCTCCGCCTGGCGGGCGGCGGCCCGGATCACCTCGATATACACAAACTTGTCGCAGGCCACAATGAAGGGCTTGGGGGTCTTTTTTTCTCCCATGCCGTAGACCTTCATCCCGGCCTCCCGCAGGCGGATGGCCAGGCGGGTAAAGTCGGAGTCGCTGCTCACCAGGACAAATCCGTCGCAGTTGCCGGAGTAGAGGATGTCCATGGCGTCGATGATCATGGCGGAATCGGTGGAATTTTTACCGGTGGTGTACCCGTACTGCTGAATGGGGGTGATGGCACACTCCAGCAAAATGGATTTCCAGGAGTTCATATTGGGGGCGGTCCAGTCCCCGTAGATGCGTTTGATGGTAGGGGTGCCGTAAACCGCCACCTCTGCCATCACGTCTTTCATCGCGGTACGGGAGGCGTTGTCGGCGTCAATGAGGACGGCCAGACGGAGGTCCTTATCACTTCCGGCCTCAGCCATGGGAGGCCTCCCCCCGTAGCAGGGCTTCCACCTGGGCCAGCTGCTCTACGGTGTTGACCCCCAGCATCTCGTCGGGGGAGCAGGTGTCGCACAGTCCCACCCGCTTCCCCTGTGCCTTGAGCAGGGCGGGGACGTCGGTGAGGTAAAGCTCGCCCTGGGCATTGTCGTTGCGCAGATGGTCTAATACGGAGAGGAGGGAGGGAACATGGAAAACGTAGGTGCCGGTGTTCACCTCGGTACAGGCGGCCTGTTCCGGCGTGCAGTCCCGGGCCTCCACAATACGCTGGAAGGTGCCGTCTGCCTCCCGGAGTACCCGTCCATAGCTGCCGCCCTCGTCCAGATGGGCGGAGAGGAGGGTGCAGGCGTTGCCATCCTGAAGATGGGTGCGGGCCAGTGACTGGAAGGTCTCCTTCTTCATCAGGGGGGTGTCTCCACAGCAGACGATCAGGTGGCCGTCAAAGCCCTGCAGCAGGGGGGCGGCAAATTGTACCGCTCCGCCGGTGCCGTTGAGCTGCTCCTGAACGGCGTGGGGATACTGGGGGAAGGCGGCCAACACTGCCTCCTTTTTCCAACCCACCACCAGGATAATATCCTTGGGGGGGAGGAAGGAGAGACTGGTGAGCACATAGTGGAGCAGGGGCTTGCCGTCTGCCGAGCGCATGACCTTGGGTAGGTCGATGCCCTCTGTCTGCAGGCGAGTCCCCTTGCCAGCGGCAAGGACGAGGGCTTTCATATGGTCCATGGTAGAATGACTCCTTTTATTTTAAAATAAGGTACAGGGGGGATCAGACCTGGGGCCAGAGCTGGGGGAGCAATTGGTAGAAGTTGCCCTTGTCCTCCCATAGCAGCAGGAGGGACCCATCCTCAACGGAGATGGTGGCAGGCTCGCCCAGAAATTCATTGCTGACACCAATGGGGAAGCTGCCGGACATGGTGTAGTCGTTGAGAGGGAATTTCAGACCCTGGAGGGTCACCCCGTGAGCGGCTCCGCTGTTGCAGAAGACGGACAGGTAGCCGGACATGGAGGCGGGGAAGGTGATGGAACTGTTGCGCAGGGCGGTTGCTACCGTCTTTTCCCCGGCCAAAAAGCCGGTAGCCCCTTGGGTGGTAAGCCAATCCAGAATTTGGAGGTTGCCCAGGGTGTGCTCCAGCCGTCCACCGACACCTCCCAGCAGTACGAAGCGGCGGTAGCCCAGCTCCAGCCCCTTTCGCAGGGCGTAGACCATGTCGGTGTCATCCTTCTGCTTGGGCAACTGGGTGACGTTGGGGTGGCTGGGGGCGTAGCCAAGGGAGTCAAAATCGCCTACCACCAGGTCGGGAACTACCCCGTAGGCCAGAAGGGAGTCGTAGCCCCGGTCGGCGGCAATCACGCAGTCGCCGGGGGCGGGGTAGGGCCGCAATGCCAAAGACAGGGACATAGCCCCTACCACATAACAGATTCGGTCGTTGGTTGCCATACGTATGACCTTCTTTAAACGGAAAATTCAACATTGGGGGTGGGTATGTGCCACCCCAGTTTATACATCGCCATTCATTATATCACAGGATTTTCAATTTGTGGAGAGGAATGGACTGGGATTCTTGACTTTCCTGCCGGGGCCGGATACAATGGGCAGTACGCACCGGAAAGGGGGAACCTGCCCCGCTTTCCGGGTACTTTTGTGGGTGTTTGTGGCAGAGGAGGGACAGCATGCATTATTTGGATCACGCGGCTACCACCCAGGTGCGGCCAGAAGCGGTGGAAGCGGCTGTAGAGGCGATGACGAAGGGATGGGGAAACCCCTCCTCCCGCTATGGGTTTGGCCAGGAGGCGGCCCAGGCGCTGAAGGGCTGGCGGGCAGATGTGGCGGCCGGTCTGGGGTGTGAGCCGGGGGAGGTCACCTTCGTCTCCTGCGGCTCGGAGGGCGATAACTGGGCCATCCACTCGGCGGTGGAGCTGGGTCGCCGGAAGGGAAAGCATATTGTGACCACCGCCATCGAGCACGCGGCGGTGCTGGAGACCTGCAAGGCGCTGGAGCGGCAGGGCTGCGAGGTGACCTATCTGCAGCCCGACCGGGAGGGCCGGATCGCTCCGGAGGACGTGAAGAAGGCGCTGCGTCCGGACACCGTGCTGGTGTCCATGATGCTGGTGAACAATGAACTGGGCACCGTCCTTCCGGTGGCCCAGGCGGCCCGGGCCATCCGGGAGGCGGGCTGTCCCGCGCTGCTCCACTGTGACGCGGTCCAGGGCTTTTTAAAGGTGCCCTTTACCCCCAAGGAGCTGGGAGTGGATCTGCTGGTGGTGAGCGGACACAAAATCCATGCCCCCAAGGGAATCGGCGCCCTCTATATCCGTAAGGGCCTGAAACTCCCGCCTATGATTACAGGGGGCGGGCAGGAGGAAGGACTGCGCTCCGGGACGGAGGCCACCGCCCAGATTGCCGCCTTTGCTGCCGCTGTTCGGGCGGGAGCAGCCAGCCGGGAGGCGGACCAGAACCACATGGCTCAACTGAAGGGATACGCTGTGGAACGGCTGGCCGCCCAGCTTCCCCAGGTCCAGGTGCTGGTGGAGGGGGAGGCTCCTCACATCCTGCCCATTACCCTCACCGGCTACAAAAGCGAGGTGGTGGTGCGGTTTTTGAGTGACCGGGGAATCTGCGTCTCCTCGGGCTCGGCCTGTCACAAGGGAAAGCCCAGCCATGTGTTTGCCGCGTTGAAGCGGCCCAAGAAGGAGCTGGATGGGGCACTGCGAGTGAGCTTTTCCTATGACAGCAGCCGGGAGGATGTGGATGCTCTGGTGGAGGGGTTGACCCAGGCCGCTCAACAGCTGTTCCCGTCCCTGTCCTGAGAGGAAGGGAGCGAAAACAAAACAGTAAGGAGTATGACCGTGTTTTCCTACATGAAGCGGGGACCGGGCTTCTACCGCCAAGTGGCTTCCCTGGCTGCCCCTATTGTGCTGCAAAATCTGATCACCAGTACCTTGGGCATGGCCGATACCTTTATGGTTGGGATGCTGGGGGAGACCCCTATGGCGGCGGTGACGCTGGCCAATATCCCCTTGTTTGTGGTGCAGCTGTTTATCTTTGGAGTTCAAAGCGGCTCCTCGGTCTTGATCAGTCAGTACTGGGGAAGGCAGGACCGGCAGGCCATCAACCGGGTGATGGGGGTGGCCATGTGGACGGCGGGCTCGGTGTCTTTTTTGTTTGCCCTGGTGCTGCAGCTGTGGCCGGTGGAGTTCCTCAGCCTGTTCGGCAACCAGCGGGAGGTAGTGGAGCTGGCCGCCCAATATGGGCGCATCGCCGGCTGGTCCTACGCCTGCTCGGCGCTGACCATGATGTATGTGGCAGCCTACCGCAGTATGGAGCGCCCCCAGCTTGGTCTATACATTTTAGTCTCCTCCATGCTGGTAAATACCTGTTTGAACTGGGTATTTATTTTCGGCAACCTGGGCGCGCCCAAAATGGGGGTGGCGGGTGCCGCCCTGGCCACCCTGATCGCCCGGATCTTGGAGCTGGTCATTGTGACAAGCCACATGATCCTGACCCGCTTTTTCCGGGTACAGCCCGCCCTGCTCCTGCGGCCCGGGAAGGAGATGGCTCTGCGGTTCGCCCGGTATGGAAGCCCGGTGGTGTGCAACGAGACCATGTGGGGGCTGGGCACCTCTGTGTTCCCCACCATTATGGGCCACATGGAGGGCTCCACGGAAATCCTGGCGGCCTATACGGTGGCCGGCAACATGGATAAGATCTGCATGGTGGTCTCCTTTGGCTTAGCAGCCACAGCGGCTATCATCATTGGGCGGGAAATTGGAGCGGGACGTCCCCATGTGGTCCAGGAGGTAGGGATGGCCTTGAATACCCTGGCAGCAATGTGCGGGATCGTGATTGGGGCGGGATTGATTCTCTTTGCCCAAATCACCGCTCCGGCTGTAGTATACCCGCTCTTCCAGATGTCGGCCCGGGCGGGTGCCATCGCCAGCATGATGATGACCGTCCAGGGCGTGATCCGGCCCCTGCGCGACTTCAACAGCGTGACCATCGTGGGTGTGCTGCGGGGCGGCGGAGACGTGAAAATGGCCACTGTGATTGACATCTCCCCCCTGTGGCTGGCCGCCATCCCTGCCGCGGCGGTGTGTGGCCTGGTTTTGCGGCTGGATATTCTGTGGGTGTACCTGGCCATGACGCTGGAAAACTTCGTCAAGTGCGGCCTGGGGCTGTACCGCCTGCGGTCGGGAAAGTGGATTCGGGACTTGACCCGCGGGACGTAACAGACGGCAGGAATAACGTATCAAGATTAGCAATGACCCGGCTTTTCTGCAAGGAAAGGCCGGGTTTATTTTGTTTAAAATAAATTCATAAAGTGGCTATTGACAATTCCTACCCCGGGTGGTACATTATCTTTAGCACTCGGGGATAATGAGTGCTAAACCGAAATAAAACATAGGAAGGTGGTGGAACAGGTGGAGCTGAGTGACCGAAAGAAGCGAATCCTCCGGGCAATCGTGGAGACCTACATTGCCACAGCGGAGCCGGTGGGCTCTAAGGTGGTGGCAGAGCGGGCGGGCCTGGATGTGTCCACCGCCACCATTCGAAATGAGATGGCGGACCTGACGGAGCTGGGATTGCTGGAGCAGCCCCACACCTCCGCCGGACGAATCCCATCTTCCGCCGGCTACCGGATCTATGTCAACGAACTGATGGACCGGCAGCAGCTGACCATGCAGGAGACGGAGCGGATCAACCAAGCTCTGAACCTGAAGATGGAGGAGCTGGACCGGGTCATTGACCGGGCGGGCAAGGTGCTCTCTCAGCTGAGCGATTACCCCGTCTTTACCGCCGCGGCGCCCCGGGCGCGGGTGACGGTGAAGCGGTTCGACCTGCTGATGGTGGAGGAAAATGCCTTTATTGCGGTGGTCATGACGGACAATTCCGTGGTAAAAAATAAGCTGATTCGGATGCCCGACCAGCTCTCGGAGACCCAGCTACAGCTGCTCTCCGCCGTACTCAACAGCTCCTTTGTGGGGCTGTCTCAGGAGGAGATGGAGCAGACCCTGGATAAGATGGAGACCCGCACCGCTCCCGCGGCCTTTGAGCTGATCTCCCTGGTGGTGGAATTTGCCATGGAGGTGCTGGGGGACCAGGGGAGACAGCGGGTACACACCACCGGTATTACCCATCTGTTGGAGCACCCGGAGTACCACAGCCTGGATAAGGCCAAGCCTCTGATGACCTACCTCAGCGAGGAGGCGGAGGCCTCCAAGCTGCCCATGGCGCTGAACAACGGGAAGAACATGAACATCCTGATCGGCCCGGAAAACGTCAATGACGCATTGAAGGACACCAGCGTGGTCATGGCCAGCTATGACATTGGAGATAATATGAAGGGGGTCATCGGAGTGGTAGGCCCCACCCGGATGGACTACGCCAAGGTGACCGCCCGCCTGTCCTATTTTGCCGACAGTCTGACCCGGATGTTCGGCAAGGGGGAGTTACCTCCCGGGGACAAGGACGAGGAATAACATAGAAGGAGCGCACAGCCGTGAGCAAAAAGGATAAGAAAAACGAGACGCCCGTCCAGGACGAGGTCCTGGAGCAGCAGGGCGAAGAGAGCACACAGGCCCAGCAGCCTCCGGAAGAGGCGCCCGCCGAGGAGCCTCAGAACGACCCCATGCTGGCTGAGCTGGAGTCTCTGAAGGACCAGGTGGCCAAGCAGGAGGATAAGTACCTGCGGCTGTGTGCCGAGTACGACAACTACCGCAAGCGCACCGCCAAGGAGAAGGAGGCGGCGTGGACTGACGCCAAGGCGGAGACCGCCAGCGCCTTCCTCCCGGTGTACGACAACCTGGAGCGGGCCTTGAAGCAGGAGACCGCCGACGAGGCCTACAAAAAGGGCGTGGAGATGACCATGAACCAGCTCAAGGAGGTCCTTGCTAAGCTGGGCATCACAGAGATTCCCGCCCAGGGCCAGCCCTTTGATCCCAATCTGCACAATGCCGTGATGCATGTGGAGGATGAGAACTTGGGAGAAAATGTGGTAGCCGAGGTCTTCCAGGCCGGCTTCCAGTGCGGAGAAAAGGTCATCCGCTTCGCCATGGTCAAGGTAGCGAATTAGCAAGAAGCGCGGAGGATAGACGCGCAGGTGAGCTTGGAGCGAAAGCGAGGAGGGCAAACCAAGGAGGGCCGCAGGCCCGGATGTTTGTCCTCCGAGACGCAGCGAAAGCGACCCGGCCGCGCGTCCAATCCGCAGCGTGACAGCAAGAAGTGCGAAGCCGCGCGTGGCGCAGCCGCCGCAGTGTGACAATATCCCATCCCAGTTACTTTCGTAAATAACAATCTTTCATATATTTGAGGAGGAAACCATTATGTCCAAGATCATTGGTATCGATTTAGGTACAACCAATAGCTGTGTTGCCGTTATGGAAGGCGGCGACGCCGTCGTCATTCCCAACGCGGAAGGCAACCGCACCACCCCGTCCGTGGTGGCTTTTTCCAAGGACGGCGAGCGCATGGTGGGCCAGGTGGCAAAGCGCCAGGCCATCACCAACCCCGACCGGACCGTCATCTCCATCAAGCGTGAGATGGGCTCCGACTACAAGGTAAATATCGACGGCAAGAAGTACACCCCCCAGGAGATCAGCGCCATGATCCTTCAGAAGCTGAAGGCTGACGCCGAGGCTTACCTGGGCCAGACCGTCACCGAGGCGGTCATCACCGTTCCCGCTTACTTCACCGACGCTCAGCGTCAGGCCACCAAGGACGCCGGCAAGATCGCCGGCCTGGAGGTCAAGCGTATCATCAACGAGCCCACCGCCGCCGCTCTGGCCTACGGTGTGGATAAGGAGACCGCTCAGAAGGTCATGGTCTATGACCTGGGCGGCGGCACCTTCGACGTGTCCATCCTGGACATCGACGACGGTGTCATCGAAGTGCTGGCTACCGCCGGTAACAACCGTCTGGGCGGCGACGACTTCGATAAGTGCGTCATGGACTGGATGGCCGCTGAGTTCAAGAAGGCCGAGGGCGTGGACCTCACCGGCGACAAGGTGGCCATGCAGCGCCTGAAGGAGGCCGCTGAAAAGGCCAAGATCGAGCTGTCCGGCGTCACCTCTACCAATATCAACCTACCCTATATCACCGCCGACGCCACCGGCCCCAAGCACCTGGACCTGACCCTGACCCGGGCCAAGTTCGACCAGCTCACCGCTCACCTGGTGGAGGCCACTGCTGGCCCCGTCCGTCAGGCTCTGTCCGATGCCGGCCTGTCCGGCAGCGACCTGGCCAAGGTGCTGATGGTGGGCGGCTCCAGCCGAATCCCCGCCGTGCAGGAAATGGTTAAGAAGCTCACCGGTAAGGAAGGCTTCAAGGGCATCAACCCCGACGAGTGTGTGGCCATGGGCGCCGCTCTCCAGGGCGGCGTGTTCACCGGCGACGTGAAGGACCTGCTGCTGCTGGACGTCACCCCCCTGTCCCTGGGCATTGAGACCATGGGCGGCGTGATGACCAAGCTCATCGACCGCAACACCACCATCCCCGTGAAGAAGAGCCAGACCTTTACCACTGCCGCTGACAACCAGACCTCCGTGGAGGTCCACGTGCTCCAGGGCGAGCGTGAGATGGCTCAGTACAACAAGACTCTGGGCCGCTTCCACCTGGACGGCATTGCTCCCGCCCGCCGGGGTGTGCCTCAGATCGAGGTCACCTTTGACATCGACGCCAACGGCATCGTGAACGTCTCCGCCAAGGACCTGGGCACCGGCAAGGAGCAGCACATCACCATCACCTCCTCCACCAACATGTCCAAGGAGGACATCGACAAGGCCGTCAAGGAGGCCGAGCAGTTTGCCGCCGAGGACGCCAAGCGCAAGGAGGAAGTGGATGTCCGCAACCAGGGCGACCAGATGGTCTACCAGACCGAGAAGACCCTCGAGGAAATGGGCGACAAGATCCCCGCTGGCGACAAGGCCAACGTGGAGTCCGCCCTGGGCAAGCTGAAGGAGACCCTGAAGGGCAATGACACCCAGGCCATCAAGAACGCCACCGAGGAGCTGACCAAGGCCTTCTACGCGGTGAGCGAGAAGCTCTACCAGCAGCAGGGCGGCCAGGCTGGCCCCGGCCCCGATATGGGCGGCGCCAACTTCGGCGGCGGCCAGCAGGGCGGCGGCAATGCCGGCCCCGATGTGGTGGATGCCGACTATGAGGTCGTAGACGACGACAACAAGAAGTAAAAAACGCTGCGGTGGGGCGGGAGAGCATCTTCCGTCCCACCGGGGGCGTTTGGGCGGGCTTTGCCCCCCGGGGGAGGGCCGGCCAAGCATTCCCTCCATATTAGAGGTGAGAATATATGCCAGAACAAAAACGAGATTATTATGAGGTGCTGGGTGTCAGCAAGGGGGCCTCGGAGGACGAACTGAAGAAGGCCTACCGAAAGCTGGCCAAGAAGTACCATCCGGATATGAACCCCGGCGACAAGGAGGCCGAGGCCAAGTTTAAGGAGGTCAACGAGGCCTACGAGATCCTCTCCGACAAGGAGAAACGGGCCAAGTACGACCAGTTCGGCCACGCTGGAGTGGACCCCAACTTCGGAGCAGGCGGCTTTGGCGGCGGCTTCGATATGGGGGATATCGACCTGGGCGATATCTTTGGCTCTTTCTTTGGCGGTGGCTTTGGCGGCTTCGGCGGCCAGCAGCAGCGGGCCAACGCCCCTCAGCGGGGAGAGAGCCTGCGGGCCAATCTGACCATTACCTTTGAGGAGGCTGCCTTTGGCTGCGAGAAGGAGATTGAGCTCACCCGAACCGAGCCCTGTGACGACTGCCACGGCTCGGGCTGCCAGCCGGGCACCACGGCGGAAACCTGTCCCGACTGCCGGGGCTCCGGTGTGGTCCGCATCCAGCGGGGCGGCGGTGGCTTCGCCTTCTCCACCAGCGCCCCCTGTTCCCGCTGCCGGGGCACCGGAAAGATCATCCACAGCCCCTGCAAGTCCTGTGGAGGTACCGGAAATGTGCGCAAGAAAAAGCGCCTGACCATTACTATTCCCGCCGGCATCGACGACGGCCAGGCCGTCTCCCTGCGGGGCCAAGGTAATGCGGGCAAAAACGGCGGACCGGCCGGCGATTTGATCGTTGGGGTCCGGGTCAAGCCCCATCCCCAGTTCCAGCGGGATGGTACCACGGTGCTTTATGAGCAGCCCATCTCCTTCTACCAGGCGGCCATGGGCGCGGATCTGGAGATCCCCACCATCGACGGCAAGGTGAAGTACACCCTGCCCGCCGGTACCCAGACGGGCACAACCTTCCGCCTGCGGGGCAAGGGTATCCCGGAGCTGCGGGGCCGTGGCCGGGGTGACCAGTATGTCACCGTTAAGGTCCAGGTGCCTACCGCCTTGACGGCGGAGCAGAAGGAGGCCCTTCACGCCTTTGGAGCCGCCATGGGAGAGGCTCCAGCTGAGAGCGGAGTGAAAAGTTTTTTTGACAAGCGCAAGCGCAAAAAGTGATGCCTATGTTAAGGCGGTCTAAATTGTCCGACCACAAAAGGGGGCGGGAGAAAAATTTCTCCCGCCCCCTTTCTTTTTACACTTAAAAGTGGTATAATTTAACCAAAGAAAATGGAGGAGAATCAAAAACTATTTAGATAAAACAACGAAATAGAAAAGGGGGAACAGGAAATGTTAGCGTCCATGCTTAGTTCGGGAGTGAACATCTTGTTTGCGATTATTATCCTGACGCCGGTGCTCATCATGCTTGGGATGTGTGTGATCTATTTCCTGTTCGACGCCTTCCAGAGCTTCCGGCGCAGACATCCCATGTAACCCCCCACCGCCCAGCCGCCCAAGGGGCGGCAGTCTGAGAAAATGGCAGTCCCCCTCTCTGGTGAGGAGAGGGGGATTTTTCATAGGAGGACGAAGCAGGGTGTTCAAGATGGGATGGGTGTGCTACAATGCAGAGAGAGACCATAGGGGACGGAGGGAGATAGCACCGTCTCCCACATTGAAGGAGGGGTACCGTGGTACGAGAAATTTTAACGCTGGGCAACCCCCAGCTATATGAGGTCAGCGATCCCGTCACCGAGGAGGATAAGGAGGCCTTGTCCGGGTGGATTACCGATCTCCATGACACCTTGATGGCCTATCGCAAGACCTATGGGGCGGGCCGGGCGGTAGCCGCCCCCCAGATTGGAGTAAAGAAGCGACTGTTGTACATGTATCTGGACCGGCCCTATGTCTTTGTCAACCCCCGACTCACCTTCCCGGATGGGGAGAAGTATACCTTGCTGGACGACTGCATGTCCTTCCCTGGACTGTGCGTCCGGGTGGAGCGATATAAGCGGGCGGTGATTCACTACCAGGACCAGGAGTTCCGGGAGCAGGAGATGGCTCTGGAGGGAGATTTGTCGGAGCTTCTGCAGCATGAGTATGACCACTTGGACGGCGTTCTGGCCACCATGCGGGCGGTGGATAACAAATCCCTGTTCCTCATGCAGATGAAGCGGGACTTTTGATTTTAAATCCAAACGAAGCAGGAGGGGTATGGGATGGAGCAGCAGACGGGATGGACGGCGGAATATGGTCGGGCACTCATTTCCTTTGTGAAGGCCGGGGTACAGACCCCCAGCTATTCCGATCAGGAGGGGGCCTACGCCGCTCTGATTCGGGACAAGATGGAGGAGCTTGGATTTGACCAGGCTTATATCGATCCAGTTGGAAACGTGGTGGGCCGGGTGGGCAGCGGACCCAAGGTTCTCCACTTCGATTCCCACATGGATACCGTCGAGGTCCACGACGGGGAGGAGTGGGTTAGCCCACCCTTCGGAGGAGAGATCGTGGACGGGATGCTCTATGGGCGGGGCTCGGTGGACATGAAGTCCAGCCTGAGCGCCTCGGTGTTCGCAGCGGCCCTGGCCAAGCGAGAGGGACTGCTGGAGGGCAAGACGGTGTATGTCACCGGCTCGGTGTGCGAGGAATACTGTGACGGGGTGTGTCTGGAGCACTTTTATCGGGACGCGGGGATTCGGCCCGACTACTGTATCATCTGTGAGCCTTCAGATAACACCATCACATTAGGCCACACCGGAAAGGTCCAGGCTCGCATTATTACCCACGGAGTGTCCGCCCACGGCTCCGCACCGGAGAAAGGGGTCAACGCCGTGTATGAGATGGCGGAGATCATCACCCGGGTGGAGGAGCTTAACCGCCGCCTGAGCCAGACTCCGGGGGGAGGGACCGTCGTTTTGTCCCAGATTTCCAGCGTCTCCGCCTCTCTCAATGCGGTGCCCAGCCAGTGCGAGATCTATCTGGACCGCCGCCTGCGGCTGGGGGAGACGGTGGAGCAGGTCTGGAAGGAACTGGACGAGCTGATCAAGGGGAAAGACGCCCACTGGGAGAAGGGCACGCTCCGCCGCACCAGTTGGACGGGGAAGGAATTGATCTACGAGCCCGCCCACGCCCCCTGGCGAATTGGGGAGGACCACCCTTTGACCCAAGCCTGTGTCCAGGCCTACGCCCAGACCTTCGGCCGGGAGCCAGAAGGGTATGATTTCTGGGACTTCGGGACCAACGCGGTGGTGCCGGTGTCTATGGGAATCCCTACCATCGGCTTTGGGGTGGGAGAATATAAGCTCTCCCATATGCGGGATGAGTGCTGTTCCGTGGAAAAAATTCAGCAGGCCTGCCAATTTTACACAAAGCTGATGGAGCTGTTGTAAAGAAGTAAAGCTGCCGGCAAAATGGTAAGAGGGACGCCTCCCAGGGGGAGGCGTCCCGAATTTTATTGCCGGAGCAGGAGGGGCTGGAGCTGCCGCCCTTCCAGGGCGGCCTGGGCGGCAGGGACCACCAGAGAGAAATCCGAAATGAGGGAGGTGGGCTTTTTCTCCGGGTCATCCTGGCCAAAGGGGACAAAATAGACCTGTTTCCGGGTCAAAAGGGTCCCTATGTTGGCGGCAGAGGCAGCCAGGCCGTCGTTGGTGGATGGAGCGATCAACAGGGGACGGTCGTTGCGTAAGTGGGCTTTGGCGGCCATGGTGACGCTGGTGTCAGTGATGCCGGCAGCCAGCTTACCCAGGGTATTTCCTGTGCAGGGACAGATAATCAGTAAATCCAGCAGCTTTTGGGGCCCGATAGGTTCGGCGGCCTGGATGGAGGAGATCACCCGGTGGTCGCAGATGCGCTCCATCTCCCGCATCAAATCGTGGGCGCTTCCAAACCGGGTGTCCGTGTCAGCGGTGCATTCCGAAACGATGGGAATGACGTGTTCCCAGTGGGCGCGCACCTGTTCCAGGGCGGCAATGGCCTTGGCGTGGGTACAGAAGGACCCGCAGACGGCAAATCCAATGGTCAATTCGTTCAAAAAATCCCTTCCTTTCCGGGCCATCATCGGCCCAGCTCACGGAGCATGTTGTAAATGGTGCTTTTGATGGCGGCCCCTGCGGTCACGGGAGCCACCTTCCCCGGCAGAGACAAAGCCCAAACCACGGTCAACCCCAGGTCGCCCGCCGCGGACAGGTCCACTCCTCCGGGTTTGGAGGCCAGGTCCAGGATGAGGCAGTCGGGTTTCAGATCCTCCAGCTCCCCCCGGCCAAGAACCAGGGCGGGGACCGTGTTCACCACCAGGTCGTAGCCACACAGCCAACCCACCAGATGCTCCAGCTGCTGCCCACCAAAGCCCATGGCCTGGGCCCAGGCCAGCTGTTCATATTTCCGGGCGGCTACCGTCACCCGGGCACCCAGGGCGGCAAAGCGCTGGGCAGTTATGCGACCCACTCGCCCAAAGCCAATGATCAGAACGCGGGCGCCGTGGATGGTGATGGGCAGGTGCTCCATGGCCAGCTGGATGGCCCCCTCTGCGGTGGGGAGCGCATTGGCGGAGGGACACACAGGGCCTTTGATTTCTGTCAAATCTGTGATACAATATCCGCAATCCGTTTCTCTGTGAAGTGGAAAAGCTGTTTGCTCTCTAGGTCCCCGAAAGGAGGGGTTCTTTTGCTTGAAACCATTACTCAATTTCGTCTACACCTGGCCCAGCTGCTGGGTGCCCATCCACAGATCGAGGGATGGTTCTTTACTTTGGTGCGCTTTGTCTTCCCGTTGCTGGCCCTACTCATTTTGATTCGGGCCATTCGCGGACTGCTCCGCGTCCCCCGGGCGGGAGAGCGCTGGGGCCAGCTGGCCCTGCCTGGTGGGGGCAGTATTCCCATCACCCGCTGGGAAAACATTTTGGGTCGGGCTCCCCTGGCGGATATCCGACTGGACCTGCCCACGGTGTCCCGGCAGCACGCTGCCCTGATTCGGGAGGGAAAGGGACAGTGGCGGGTGGAGGACTTAGGGTCCAAGGGGGGCACGAAGGTCAACGGCAAGCCGGTTTCCGGCAGTGCTCCGTTGCAGGTGGGGGACACCCTCTGGGTAGGCGGGGTGGAGCTGCTATTTCTGCCCCTGTCCCAGGAGGAAGAGGAGCACCTGGCTGCCCGGCGGCGCATGGAGCAGCCGCTGCCCATGTGGCCTTCGTTGATCTGGCTGACCCTGTTTCAGCTCTTGGCCGCGGTCCAGTTCTTTCTGAAAAGTGAGGAGGAGGGTTGGGCTCCCCTGGTGCTGCCCGCGTTGTCCGTGGTCATGTGGATCTACTTCCTTGTTATGCGTGGGGCCGGGGCCCGGGGCTTTGAGATGGAGACCATCGCCTTTTTTCTCTCCACCCTGTCCCTGGCGGTGACCATCTCCTCCGCTCCCGGTGCGGCGGTGAAACAGCTCATTGCGGTGGTGCTGGGACTGTTGTTTATGCTGGCACTGGGAATTTTCATGCGGGACCCCAGCCGCATCCAAAAAATGCGCTGGCTCATGGCAGCTATGGCTGTGGGGTTGCTGTCGGTAACCTTGGTGATAGGGAAAACCAAGTTTGGCGCGTCCAACTGGATTATTCTGGGGCCGCTCTCCTTTCAGCCCTCTGAGGTGGCGAAGATTTTCTATATCTTTGCCGGGGCGGCCTCTTTGGAGCGGCTGTTCCATAAGCGAAATTTGGGGCTATTCATGGTGCTTACCGGTGTATGCCTGCTGTGCCTGGCCCTGATGAGCGATTTTGGGACCGCCTGTATTTTCTTTGCCACCTTCCTAGTGATCGCCTATCTGCGTTCCGGGGATTTTGCCACGCTTTCTCTGATTACTGGAGGAGCGGCATTTGCCGGACTGTTGGTGCTACAGTTCAAACCCTACATTTTTCAGCGCTTTGCCTCCTGGGGCCACGCCTGGGAGGCGGCCTCCACTACCGGGTATCAACAGACCCGGGCCATGTCTGCCGCCGCCTCCGGCGGCCTGGTGGGGATGGGCGGAGGCAACGGATGGCTGCACCGGATTGGAGCGGCGGATACCGATTTGGTGTTTGGAATGTTGTGCGAGGAGTGGGGACTGATCATTGCCGTATTGGCGGTGTTGTCCATTGTGACGCTGGCGGTATTTGCCGCCCGGGTCTGCGGGGTGGGCCGGTCTGCCTTCCCCACCATCGCCGCCTGTGCGGCCGGGTCGCTGCTGGTAGTTCAGACCTGTTTGAATGTGTTTGGAGCCATGGACCTTTTGCCCTTGACGGGAGTGACCTTCCCCTTCGTGTCCAACGGAGGGTCGGCCATGATCGCCTCCTGGGGACTGTTGGCCTTTCTGAAGGGGGCGGACACTCGGGAGCGGTCCAGCTTTGTGGTGGGCAAAGACCGGGCGGAAAAGCCCAAGGGAGGGGGAGCGGATGAAAAAGCTTGAACGGCGGGCGGTTTTGTGTCT
Organism: Flavonifractor sp. An100; assembly: GCF_002161175.1. Taxonomy (GTDB): domain Bacteria; phylum Bacillota; class Clostridia; order Oscillospirales; family Oscillospiraceae; genus Lawsonibacter. Next base: position 96,249 of record NZ_NFMA01000008.1, read on the forward strand.
AGTGCTGGCGGGCTGTCTGGTGTTTGGACTGCTGGTGTTTTTGGTCCGCTTTGGACTCAGCGGCACCCGGTGGGCCTCCTCCGCCTTTAACCGCCACCTCTATAACAGCCAGGGCATGCTGATAAGCGGCACGGTGCTGGACCGGTATGGCACTCCCCTTTGCTGGGTCAACGAGGACGGAGAGCGTGTGTATATAGATGGGAAGACGATGCGCAAGGCGATCCTGCATGTGGTGGGAGACCCCTATGGAAACATTGGAACTGGGGCGCTCACCGCCTTTGCCAAGGAACTGACGGGCTACACTCTCTTGGGAGGGGCCTATGGGGCGGAGCGGGGAAACCAGCTGTATCTGACCATCGATGCCCAGCTCAACGAGGTGGCCTATCAGGCGCTGAACGGGAAAAAAGGCGCGGTGGCGGTCTATAATTATCAGACGGGCGAGGTGCTCTGCATGGTCTCCTCCCCCTCCTATGATCCGCGAAACATCCCAGATGACTTGGAGACCAATCCGGACTATGAGGGAGTGTATCTCAACCGCTGCCTCTCCTCCACCTTCACTCCCGGTTCGGTGTTTAAGCTGGTTACCCTGTCGGCCGCTTTGGAGCAGATCCCCGATCTGATGGAGCGGACCTGGAAATGTGAGGGGAGCGCCCAGATTGGAGATGGGACGGTGACCTGTACCTCGGCCCATGGGGAGCAGACCATTGAACAGGCGCTGGCCAACTCCTGCAATGTGGTCTTTGGGCAGCTGGCCGTGGAGCTGGGGGGTGCAACCCTGGAGGAATATACCCAGAAGGCGGGGTTGACCAAGTCCTATTCTGTCAGTGGGATTCCAACTGCAAAAGGGACCTTTACCTTCCAGGGGAGTCTGACGGAAAATGACCTGGCCTGGTCCGGCGTGGGCCAGTACCACGACAGTGTCAATCCCTGTGCCCTCATGGTGTATATGGGGGCCATTGCCAATGGGGGGAAGGCAGCCGTCCCCACCCTTGTCCAAAAGGTGGATACCCCGGGATGGCCGGACCTGCCCCAATTTACCAAAAAAACGGGACGACTCATTGCCCAAGACACGGCCAAGGAAATCACCGATATGATGGCCAACAACGTGACACAGACCTATGGAACCAAGCGCTTTCCCGGGATGGACCTGTGTGCCAAGTCCGGAACAGCGGAGGTGGGGAGCGATCAAAAGCCCCATGCCTGGTTTGCCGGCTTCCTGCGCAATGAGGACGCACCCTATGCCTTTGTAGTGCTGGTGGAGAACGGGGGTAGCGGCTCCGATGTGGCTGGTACGGTGGCCTCCAAGGTGCTGAAGGCGGCGTTGGACTGATTAGAAACATCAAGGGGGATACGGAAGGAGAGGGGAACCTCCTCTAATTCTATCAGAAGAGAATCCGGGGAGACGGTGAGGGAGCGGAAAACCGCGTCCAGCACCGCCTCCCCATTTTGCAGCCGTTCTTCCATCTTTTGGGCAGCCATAGAGCCGGGGAGAAGGGCCACCTCCGGGGAGAGCAGTACCTGGCGGCGGATGGTGGTCCAATTCAGGGGAAGGAGGAGCAGAAGCTGACCCAGGTAGGCAAACAGGGTTTGGCCGGGGAGGGCAGGGGCGGTGCAGCCGCTGCCACTAAGCCGTCCCCGGCACACAAATCGCCGGTACTCCTTTCCGTTGGGGCGGCGGGTGCATTTGCAGGTGAAGGATGCCCCGCACAGGGCGCAGCGGATCTTTCCGGAGTACCAGTGCCGGGGGACGCAGCCCTGTCCCTTCCGGTGCAGAGCGTTCCTCCGCTTCAGCTCCTGCTGCACGGCGGAAAAGTCCTCATGGCTGACAATAGGAGAATGATGGTTTGAAAAGAAAAACTGCTCCTCTGTGCCGTCATTTGGGATTTTGCGGTGGGTCAAGTGATCTGTGGTGCGGTACTTCTTTTGGAGCAGATCGCCTGCATACTTCTCGTTGCGCAGGATGCGCAGCACCATGGTGGAGGACCAGGGACCATCCGGGCGTAAGGGGGGTGGTACCTTGGCCTGAGTCAGCTCCCGGGCGATGGTGTAGGCCCCCTTGTCCTCCTGCAAGTATTTGTGGTATATGGCCCGGACCACCTGGGCCTGCTGGGGGTGGACGGTGAGCACGCCCTTAGAGAGGCGGTAGCCGTAGATAGAGCTGTTGCCGAAGACCACCCCACGCTTCATGGCCTGGGTCTGGCCCCATCGGGTGCGCTCTGAGATTTTACGGCTCTCCTCCTGGGCCACGCTGGCCATAATGGTCAGGCGAAATTCCCCGTCGTTGTCCCGGGTGTCAATGTGATCGCTGAGGAATACCACCCCCACGCCGGCCTCCTTCAAGCGGCGGGTGATCTGGAGGGTATCCACCGTGTTGCGGGCGAAACGGGACACCTCCTTGGTCAAAATCAAGTCGATCTCACCCGCTAGGGCCTGCTGAATCATCCGGGAAAATTGGGGCCGGCGTTTGATGGAGGTGCCGGACAGCCCTTCATCGGCAAAGATGCCCACGGCAACCCACTCCTGGTGAGATTCCAGATAGGTTTGAAAAAAGTTCTGCTGGGCGGACAAGGAGTTGCGCTGATCCTCCTTGTCGGTGGAGACGCGGCAGTAGGCGGCTACCCGCAGGCTGGATTTCTCCATGGAATCATCTCCCTTCCGGGGACAGAGTCCCCAACGCCACTATATGCATGGGGAGAGGAAAGCTGACCGAGATGTGTCCCAGCTACAATGCGGTGGGCACTGCATTGGCTACTGCCAATTCCTCCCGGGTAAAATAGTCGTGGAGGGTGAGCCCTCGCTCCTCCGCCATAGCCCGGGTTTCCGGGTCCACACGCCCGCCGCAGAGAAATTGACGGGGGGTGAGCCGGTCCAGGATGGGGCCCAGGGGATGCTCGGAAAGGGAGAGAGGGGCGTTGAGCAGTCCGTTTCCGACAGAGACGGTGAGGGGCAGTACCACACAGTCAGCCCGTACCGCTTGATTTAAATTTTCTTCCGGGAAGATTCCGGGTATGGACTCTGGGCCCGGGTCCAGGGCATAGGTGTGGACGGTGTGTCCATCCTCTGCCAGCAATTGGGCCAGCTTGGCCTGGCGCATATCACCGCCGATGACCCAAACATTTAGCTCATGTTTCATGGTTTTCCCCTCCTGTGCTGTGCTGACTCAGACTATGCCGGTGAAAAACATGGGGTTCCGACCAAACAAAGAAAAAAGCCCGTCCCCTTTCAAAGGGGACGGGCTTTGGGTAGGTAGGACAAAGAAACCGATCTTACTTGGCAGCCTTGGCAGCCTTGATGGCCTCGATGAGCATGGGAGTGACCTTGAACAGGTCGCCGCAGATACCGTAGTCGGCGATCTCGAAGATGGGAGCGGTGTCGTTCTTGTTCACGGCAATGATGCACTCGGAATCCTGCATACCAGCCTTGTGCTGGATGGCGCCGGAGATACCCAGAGCAACATAGATCTTGGGGTGAACAGTCTTGCCGGTCTGGCCGACCTGGTGGTCAGCAGACAGCCAGCCGGAGTCGATGGTGGCACGAGAGCCGCCCACGACGCCGCCCAGAACCTCAGCCAGCTCCTCAGCCAGCTTGATGCCGCCCTGGACGTCCTTGGAGATACCACGGCCCACGGAGACGACCACGTCGGCGCCGATCAGGTCAACCAGCTTCTTGGCGGCCTTGACGACCTCCACGACCTCGGTCTGCATATCGGCCTCGGTGAGGGAGAACTCGGGCTTGATGATCTCGCAGGCGTCGGCCTTGGCCTGGTTGAACTCGGCCTTCTTCATCACGCCGGGGCGGACAGTGGCCATGGCGGGACGGAAGCGGGGGCAGATGATGGTGGCCATCAGGTGGCCGCCGAAAGCGGGACGGGTCATCTTCAGGTTGCGGTCGTCCTCCTTGATGGCGTCAATGACCTCGGGGGTCAGAGTGGAGGCGGAGCGCAGGAACTCCTTGTACTTGGGTACGTCGATGTCCAGGTGAGTACAGTCGGCGCACAGACCGGTGTGCAGACGGGCAGCGCAGCGGGGGCCCAGGTCGCGGCCAATGTTGGTAGCGCCGATGAGCATGACCTCGGGCTTGTAGGTCTCGATCACGTCGCAGATGACCTTGGTGTAGCCGTCAGTGGTGTAGTTAGCCAGCAGGGGGTGGTCGCAGACATAGACACCGTCAGCGCCGTAGCCGCCCAGCTCCTTGGCAATGCCCTCGATGTTGTGGCCCAGCAGGATGCCGTACAGCTTGGAGCCCAGCTCGTCGGCCAGCTTGCGGCCCTCGGAGATCAGCTCGAAGGAGGTGGGCATCATCTTGCCCTGACGCTGCTCACAAAATACCCAAACGCCGCCGTTGAATTCCTCGATAGCAGCACTGTTGTAAGTAGACATATTCTTCAATTCTCCCTTCTATCAGATCAAGTGCTTGGCGGCCAGAATGCCGGCCAGCTTTTCGCAGGTGGCCTTGTCGGCGCCTTCCAGCATCATGCCCACACCCTTCTGAGGAGGAGTGAAGGACTTGAAGATGTTGGTGGGGGAGCCCTTCAGGCCGATGGTGGTGGGATCGATGAGGGGATCGTCCTTCAGGGTGTTGTAGTCGAAGATCTCATAGGGCTTGGAGTAGCACTCGAAGACGCCGCCCACGCTCATGTAACGGGGAGCATTCAGCTCCTTAATGCAGGTGATGAGGCAGGGGGTCTTGACCTTGATGGTCATGTAGCCGTCCTCCAGCATGCGCTTGATGGTGAGGGTGTCGCCATCCTTCTTGATCTCGGCAGCATAGGAGACCTGGGGCAGACCCAGCTTCTCAGCGATCTGGGGACCGACCTGAGCGGTGTCGCCGTCGATAGCCTGACGGCCGCACATCACGATGTCGTCCTTCTCCACGCCGATCTTGTTGATGGCAGCGGCCAGGATCTGAGAGGTGGCGTAAGTATCAGAACCGCCGAACTCACGGCCGGAAACCAGAACGGCCCGGTCAGCGCCGCGGGCGATCACTTCACGCAGCATGCCCTCGGCAGGAGGGGGGCCCATGGAGATAACGATGACTTCAGCGCCGGTCTGCTCCTTCAGGGTCAGAGCGGCCTCAACGGCGTTCAGGTCATCGGGGTTGGTGATGGTGGCCATGGAGGCACGATTCAGAGTACCATCGGGGTTGACGGCCACCTTACCGGAGGTATCGGGGACCTGCTTGACACAAACAATGATTTTCATTTCAATCTGCCTCCTAACTTATTTCACGCCCAGGTGGCTGGAAATGACCATGCGCTGGACCTCGGAAGTGCCCTCGTAGATCTCGGTGATCTTGGCGTCACGCATCATGCGCTCCACAGGATACTCACGGGTGTAGCCGTAACCGCCGAAGAGCTGAACAGCGCGGCGGGTCACGTCGGAGGCGGACTCGGCGGCAAACAGCTTGGCCATAGCGGCATCCATGGAGTAGGGCTCGTGGTTCTGCTTCTTCATGGCAGCGGCATAGACCAGATACTGGGCGGCCTGCATACGGGTGTGCATATCGGCCAGCTGGAACTGGGTGTTCTGGAACTGGGACAGGCGCTTCTTGAACTGAACGCGCTCCTTGGTGTACTTGATGGCCTCGTCGATGGCGCCCTCGCCCAGGCCCAGGGCCTGAGCAGCGATGCCGATACGGCCGCCGTCCAGGGTCATCATAGCGATCTTGAAGCCCTGGCCCTCTTTGCCCAGCAGGTTCTCCTTGGGCACGATGCAATCCTCAAAGATCAGATCGCAGGTGGAGGAGCCGCGGATACCCATCTTCTTCTCGTGCTTGCCCACGGAGAAGCCGGGGAAGTCCTTCTCCACGATGAAGGCGGAGATGCCGTGGTTGCCCAGGGACTTGTCGGTCATGGCGAAGACCACGAAGGTGGAGGCCACGGTGCCGTTGGTGATGAAGCACTTGGAGCCGTTGAGGACGTAGTGGTCGCCCTCCAGAACGGCGGTGGTCTGCTGGCCGGAGGCGTCAGTACCGGCGTTGGGCTCGGTGAGGCCAAAGGCGCCGATCTTCTTGCCGGAGAGCAGGTCAGGCAGGTACTTCATCTTCTGCTCCTCAGTGCCGTGCTCAAAGATGGGGGCGCAGCACAGGGAGGTGTGGGCGGAGACGATAACGGCGGTGGTGCCGCACACCTTGGCCAGCTCCTCCACGCACATGGCATAGGACAGCACGTCGCCACCAGCGCCGCCGTACTGCTTGGGGAAGTAGATGCCCATCATGCCCAGCTTGCCCATCTTCTCCACGGTCTCCATGGGGAAGCGCTCCTCCTCGTCCAGCTCCTCAGCCAGGGGCTTGACTTCGGTTTCGGCGAACTCGCGGTACATCTTGCGGACCATCTCTTGTTCTTTCGTCAGATGAAAATCCATTTTTCAGTCCTCCTACATTTTTTACTTGGGGAATCATCGAAGCGCTCTTACCCCGGAGCCAGCCACCTGACCGGGATGGCGGAGAACCGGGCAGCGGAGCAGATGATACAACGGAAATTTTGTCATCTACGGGCGGCCATATTGTTAGAAATTTAACAAAGAAAACCCGAAAAAAGCGCAACAGGGGACAATTTCCCGTTGTTGCGGCGGTCTTATATAGATGACATAGGTGCTTACCTTTAAAATTATACCGATTTCCACCCCCCAATGCAAGGGGGACATAACTGGTAAAATTGACAGTTTTTTAACGAACAAATTGTAAAAAACAGAAAAATATGCGGATGTTGACATTGAAGTATGCGAATATTAAACAAAGGGGGAGAGCGTGGGAAAAAACGCCCCAGCGAGCTGGGCTCGCCGGGGCGTTGAAAACCGAACAATTGTTACTTGGAGTAGTCGTAGAAGCCCTTGCCGGACTTCTTGCCCAGCATGCCGCCGCGGACCATTTTCTTCAGCAGCAGAGCGGGGCGGTACTTGGGGTCGCCGGTCTCGTTGAACAGGGTCTCCATAATAGCCAGACACACGTCCAGGCCCACGAAGTCGCCCAGAGCCAGGGGGCCCATGGGGTGATTGGCGCCCAGCATCATAGCCTTGTCGATGTCCTCCACGGAGGCCACGCCGGTCTCCACCAGGCCGATGGCCTCGTTGATCATGGGGATCAGGATCTTGTTGACCACAAAGCCGGGGGCCTCAGCCACCTCAACGGGATCCTTGCCGATCTCCTTGGACAGGTTGTAGATGAAGTCGAAGGTCTCCTGGGTGGTGTTGGCACCGCGGATGATCTCGATGAGCTTCATGGAGGGGACGGGATTGAAGAAGTGCATACCAATGACGGGATGCTTCAAGCCGTTGCCCATCTCAGTGATGGAGAGAGAGGAAGTGTTGGAGGCAAAGATGGTGCCCTCCTTGCAGAAGCCGTCCAGCTCATTGAGCAGTTCCTTCTTGGTGGCCATCTCCTCCTTGACGCACTCGATGACCAGATCCACGTCGGCAGCTTCCTCATGGGTCTGGGGGATCAGAACGTTGCCCACCAGAGCGTCCACGGCCTCCTGGGTCATCTTGCCCTTTTCCACCCGCTTCTGCAGGGATTTGGCCAGGGTATCCTTATGGCGCTGGGCGGACGCAGGGCTGCTGGCGTACATCAAAACGGTGTGGCCCTTGGCAGCGAAGACCTGAGCGATGCCCCGGCCCATGGTGCCGGCGCCGAAAAGTGCGACTTTCATACTGTGTTCCTCCTAATTTAATATGTAGATTGTGTGCCAGATCGGATCTGGCGGGGTTGGCCGGGGGAAAACCGGCCCCGCTCTCTTAAAACACAGTATACCTGTTTTTTCAGAAAGACGCAAGAGGAAAGGAAGGAATATTTCAACAATTTTTCCATGGTTAATATAAAAAACGGCATAGAAGCTGGGCGGTTTGCTGGTTTTTCTGTGCATATATTGATAAAAAGTTGCCTTTTCTTGCTTCGCGGTATTCTAGCCCTCCTCCAGCAGCCGCTGGATATTGCCCCGGGTCAGGCTGCGCCATTGGATGGAGAGGGGAGAGGAGCTAGCTGTGTGCCCCTCCAGCCATTGGAGGTAGACCTCTTGGTCCACCGGGGTGTCTGTGTCCCCGTTCAGATAGTAGAGAAAGCCGCTGCCGCTCACATCCAGGTCCTCTGGGAAGGATGGGAAGTCGGGGTTTTGGTCCGAGACTTCCCGGTCCCAGGCATCCACGCTGCCGGAATATTGGTAGGTGTCTGTTTCAGCCTGATACTGGTATACATCATAGGGCCAAAAACGGTTGGCCCAGCCTTGGTTGTGGCTCCAGGGGGAGAGGGCGGCCCCGTTTTCATAAAAGGTGGGGGTCAGCCCCAGCCGATCTGGGGCCTGGGTTTGGAGATGAAGCGTATCGGTGGCCTCATTATAGTCCAGTACATAGGTCCCCTGGCCGGCAGTGATGGTGGAGAATAGGGAGAGGAGCAGTTCCTCCCGGCCATCCCCGTCCACATCGCAGACGGCAAACTGGTCGGAATAGCCAGAGGCGGGGGCGGAGGTCAGAAGGGGAGCATCCAGCTGTGTGCCGTCCGGGAGCTTTCCCTGGAACAGGAGATCCTCTAATGTCTGCCCATAAGCTGTCCGGGTGGATGTGCTGGCTTGAGAACGGACGGAATCGGGGATAGAAGCCAGGGAAACAAAGCCCACATAGTGCCACTGTTCTCCCATATCCGCTGTGGGGTGATAGGGGTCGTAAGCTGGATTTTTTTCGTACAGATCGAAGCCACCCAGCCCGGGGACCGCCAGGCGGGTAAGCCAGAAGTTCTCGGAGCGCTGCCCCTCCTGGGTGTCGGAGTCAAAGGGATACAGCAGACAGCGGGCCTCCTCCGTGTCGGGCAGCACACCGCAGTCTAGGGCTGCCTGAGGCAGGCTAACCACCCGCTCCAGGTCCCCACCGGAAAAACGGAACAATCCCAGGACGCTGGCAGTCTCATCCCCCTGGTAGGTCATAGAATTGGAGCACAGCAGCCACAGTTCCCCGTCTGCCTCCCAGTAGGAATAGAGCCCCCGGTCGCCGCCCATCACAAAGGAGTCTCCCACAAAATCCTGAGTGTCCGCATCCCATATCCCCAGAACCAGATTGTCCAGCCCGGCCACATGGGGAGCTCCGGCACTCTCCACCAGCATCAGGGTACGGGAGCCCTGGGTGTGGGAGAGCAGGCGAGTTTCGGTCACCCCGTAGAGGTATTCATAGGATTCAATGGCCCGCTGGGCCAGTAAATAGTTCTGTACGGACTCGCTGATGGGCACCGGGTCCCAGCCCTCCTCCGGTTCCTCATCCTCCGCAGCCCACTGACACCACAGGGCGGGGGAGAACTCCATTGTCTCCTCTGGGGGAACCAGGAGCGCATCCCGGTCCGGATGGCTGTACGGGGAGTCATACTGGGCAAAAACTCCGTCCTTCCACTGGTAGAAACGGTTCATCTGGACATCGTGGGAGGAGTTGTGGACCGAAGAGAGATAGAGGGTGACTTGGTCCCCTGCCCCCACCCGGAAGCCGGCCAGGCTGAGTTCCTCCAAGGCCCAGTCGTCTGTGGGATCGGCGGCAATCTCCTCCGACAGCTGGGCGCGCAGAGCGGCCAGGTCGGTGCCCGCCAGATTCCAGGCCTCCTCTTCGGTAACCAGATGCCTGCTGTTCCAGTTGTATACCCAAGAGGACAGCACTGGGTTGGAGCCGATCAGGCCCTGATAAACGCCCAGGCTATCCTGATAGAGAACCAGGCTTAGATAGTCGCCGGACAGGGAGGGATAGCACAGACAGCGGAACCAATCCCCCTGCTGGTTCTGGGGAATCTGCTGGATGGCGGTGCGGTACTGCTGTGCCAGAGCGGCCAGTTCCCCGTTGATGGCCTGTACCGTTTCGTTTTCTTCCCCTTGGGGAAGGGCCAGGGCGGGGACCTCCACATAGTTGCCCAACTGGTCGTAGTATTGCAGGTCCATAACCAGCGTAGGGGAGGAGGTGTCCTTCTGACAGGAGACCAGGGATCCGCACAGGAGGGCCGCTAAAGCCACCAAAGTGATAAACCACACTGGTGGCCGTCCCTTTTTCCATTGTAAAATACTGCGGATGCGCAGCTCGGTCTCCCGGGCAGACCCGGACAGGGGGGTGGAGAAGGGAGAGCGGGGGACGGATAAGAGTTTCATAGGCACCTCCTGGAGGTCAGTCAAACATGCCGTTCAAAGTGATCTGGGTCAGGGTGTCCCCCTGGAAAAAGAAGAGGATGGCCGCCCCAAAGTCGTTGGAGTACTTGGAGTACCACAGGTAGTCCTGCTCGGGATACAGCCCCCAGTAGTCCCTGGAGACGGCTTCGGGATAGGCTGCCAGCACCTCTGCCCGGGTGGCCCCAACCCGGATGCCACGGGGCGTGTAAAGGTCGTCCCGGGTGACGTCTACGGAGTTAAGGGTGTAGCGGTCCGCTGCGGCCTGGTAGTAGCGCAGGGCGGAGAAGCCCTCCACGCTCCAACTCTCCCAGTGGTCGCCCGGGTAGTAGATGGGGGTGTAGCCCTCCAGAATCTGAAGGTCCGGTTCCCCCTCATAGGCGGGGCGGAATAGATCGTACCAATTCCCAGGGCCAATGGGATTGGGGTAGCCGTCCCGGTACAGGCACACCTCCAGGTCCAAGAGATGCCAGTTGACTTGGCGGATGACGTCCTCAATGGCCATGCCGTCAGTGGAGAAGTTGGGCTCGCCCAGAACAGACTGGAAGGAGCCGTCCTGCCCCTGGGAGAGAACGATGAGGGCGGGCTCGGGATAGGGAGACCACTGCCCGTGGGAGTACAAGCTCCGTTGGACGGAGAAGGCCACTCCGGTGGTCTCGTAGAGGATGGCTTCTCCTGCGTAGGCCACGGAATCCAGACGAGTATCCCCTTCCTGGGGCTGGGAGGGCTCCTGGTCCAGCCAGTAGAACCGCTGACTCGGATAGGGCTGCTGGTAGTAGGTCAGAATCAGCGCGTCCCTTTGCTGGAACTGGGAACGTGCTTCTTCCCGGGCTTGATCGCTCAATACCTGTTCCGTTACCTCCTCTAGGGAGCCCACCGCGTAGTCATAGGCGGTGGAAATGGTGCCGGTCTCCTGGTCGAAGAGAATGTGGGCGGCAAAATAGAGACCGTCGTCGGTGTCTGCCCGGGCCAGCAGGGTGTAGGCAGACTGGGAGTCCGCTTGGTTGAGGTATTGGAAGTCATCGGGCGTAAGGGACTGGATGGACCACAGAGCGGAGGTGTTGACGGCGTCCAGAGGATTGTTCTTATCCCGGGTAAACTTCTCCAGCCACACCCGGCTCTGGTACATCACTCCAATGGGCAGTTCATCCTCGGCAGCGGGATAAAACAGTTCGTTGGACTCCGGAGTCCACTGGGGGCCGTCTCCGGTGATTATGGCATAGTCTGTCTGGGTGAAGATATCTACGCCGCCGGGAGCGAGCAGGGCGTGGTGGGACTGCCAGTAGGCGTCATACTCCGCTTTGGAGGAGGAGCCCTCCCCACGGAGGTCCCCCTCCACGGGCCAGCCCCAGACCATGGAATCTCCATTCAGCGCCACCAGTCCGGCTTCTCCGTAGCTGAGCCCCTGGCTGAACCCATTGCAGGTGTAGAGTAGGGAGGGGGAGCCGTCGTAGCGGGTGATGGCGATACAGTGGGGCGGGAGGTTGGAGACGGCCTGATAGAAGGTGCCGCAGGGGGTCAGAGTGTGGCTGTCCACCGCGCCCAGAACCAGTAAATAATGATTCCCCTGCTGGACAGCAGCCGCGCCTAAGGTGTAGCCGTCCTGGGTAATTTGGGCCAGCAGTTGGACAGTGACCGGAGTGCCTTCCGGCGCGTCTGGGAGAGTGGTGTGCTCCAGCAGAAGCTGGGTCAGAGAGTCATCTTGTACTATGGAGGGCTGGGATTGACAGGATACCAGGGAACCGCACAGCAGACAGACCGCCAGCGCCAGCCCCAGCAGCCACATGGGAGGACGTCCCTTTTTCCATTGAAATATGTTGCGCAGTCGCAGCTCGGTCTCCTGTGCCGACCCGGACAGGGGTGTGGAGAAGGGAGAGCGGGGAGGATGGGGAGTACGCATGTCGGACCTCCTTATCAAACATAGGGGTGGAGAGGAATTAGGGGGAGATAATGAAGTCAAAGGGTCTGAACGGTTTTCAGGCGGGAGACGGCGTGGAGAATGGTCTGTCCATAGGCGGTGTGTTCCTCGGGAGGGAGATGGAGCAGAGCCGCTTCGTCGCAGGCAAGCTCGGTGTCCTGTTCCACTGCCCGGCGCATCAGCCACAGGAGGGGGTTGAACCAGTGTACCGCCGAGGCGGCCAGGGCCAGGGCTTTTAGCCAAATATCCCGGCGCCGGTAATGAATGAGCTCGTGGAGCAGGGCGTATTCCAAATCTTTTCCCGCTGTTGCGTCCTGGGGAAGCAGGAGAACCGGACGGACCACCCCGGCCAGCATGGGGACAGGCAGTCCGGGGCAGAGCAGGAGTCCGGGACGGCGGTGCAGAGCCAGCTTGTCCCCCAGGGAGTTGTAGATGCGGAGAATATCAGCCTGCTGAACGGGAGCGGCCCAGCGCTTAAGGTAGCGGAGAAAACGCAAGTGGGAGAGAATGCTCCAGCCCAGCACTGCAATCAGACCCAGCAGCCACACCAGCAAAAGAACATGGGAAAAGGAAACGGCAGCCAAGGGGGAGTCTGAATCAGGAGAAGGAGTAGGTTCCTCGAAGGTGGCAGGGGGCTGGAATGGCTGGCTGGAGGAAGGGGGGTTTCCCTGGCCGGACTGTCCCTGGGACTGGGATGGTTGAGGGGAAGTCTGAGGCAAAATGGGGCGTTCCATAGCTGGGGCGGTGAGCTGGATGGGGGCCTGCTCCATGGATTGCTGGGGTAAAAGCTGTATTGGGATGACCAGGCGCAGACATAGGAGAAGCCAGGCCAGACAGCGCCACCGGGCAGCGTAGCGGGTGCGGGTGAAGCGGGCGACGGCCATGAGAGCCAGGCCAGCCAGAGCGCCGCCCAGAGAGAGGGCGGCCAGGTGGGTCAGGAAATCACTCATGGCTTCCTCCGCTCAGCTCGTCCAGCAGGGAACGCAGCTCCTCCACATCACGCTTGGCCAAGCCGCCCCGGGCCAGAGCGGCCACAAAGTTTCGGGGGGAGCTTCCGTACAGCCGGGAAAGAACACTGTGGCTGTCGAAGGCCAGGTACTCCTCACGCTCCACCAGGGGGGAGTAGCGGTTGCCCTTGCGGTCCCGCTGGACAGAGACAAAGCCCTTGTCCACCAGACGGGTGAGGTAGGTGTTAATGGTGTTAGGGGCCCAGCCAAAGGGGGATAGGGCCTCCTCCAGCGCGGAGCGGGGCGTGTCAGGGCCGGAAGACCAAAGCGCTTTCATTACTTCCAACTCTGTGTCAGGTAAACGTTTCATGGGTAGCCTCCAAGATTACTTCAAATGTAGTTTCTAAGATAATACTACAATTGAAGTCGCTTTGGGTCAAGTTACAATGCAGTTACAGAAAAAGCCGGCTGTCCGAGGACAGCCGGCGGATAAAACGGGGGAGCGTAAACTCCTCGCGGTTAAATTTTGGTAATGTCGTAGGGGGTGGTCTGATAGACGTAATAATTCAGCCAGTTGTTGTAGAACAGCTGGGCAGCGGAGCGCCAGCGCACCACAGGAGGCTGATAGGGATCGTCGTTCTGGAAGTAATGAGCGGGTACGTCGATGTGCAGACCCTTTTTGATGTCCCGGAAATACTCGTTGGCCAGGGTGTCAGGGTCATACTCCGGGTGACCGGTGATAAAGAAGCGGCGGTTGTCCTCGCTCTTCACGGCAAAGACACCGGCTTCCGGGGAGACGGCCAACAGCTCCAGTTCGGGCCGGGCCAGGATATCCTCCAGCTTATTGGCGGTGTAGCGGGAATGGGGGACGTAGAACTCATCGTCGAAGCCCCGGAAGAGGGGAGATTGCTTTTTTACAATGGTATGGGGAAATACGCCAAAGAGCTTTTTCGGCAGCGAGTACTTGGGGATTCCGTAATGGAAATAGAGGCCGGCCTGGGCGCCCCAACAGATATGTAAGGTAGAGTGGACATGGGTGCGGGTCCAGGTCATGATTTCACACAGCTCATCCCAGTAATCCACATCGGTAAAGTCCAGGTTTTCCACCGGGGCCCCGGTGATGATCATGCCGTCGTACTTCCGGTCCTTGATCTGAGAGAAGGTCGTATAAAAGGAAGAGAGGTGATCGGCATCGGTATTCTGAGAGACATGGCTGGAAGTGTGCAGCAGCTCCACCTGAACCTGAAGCGGGGTGTTGGACAGCTTCCGCAGCAGCTGGGTCTCGGTGACGATCTTGGTGGGCATCAGATTGAGGATGAGTAGATTCAGCGGGCGCATGTCCTGATGAATGGCCCGGTATTCGGTCATGACAAAGATGTTTTCACTCTCCAAAGTGGCGCGGGCAGGGAGAGAGTCTGGGATTTTAATGGGCATCGGAATCCCTCCTATTATAATAAGAATTTTAACTGTTATCAGAGTAGCACAAGTAATGTCTCTGTGCAAGTGGGAGTTCTGCGGAAGAATGTCCACAATAGATGGACAGAAATGCATAAATCCGGAAAAACGGGACAGAATGAAAAAAAGAGGAAGAAAATTGAAAAAAGGTATTGACAACCACCGCAGCTTTTGATAATATAAGCGAGCGCTTTGCGACGGGGCAAAAAAAGTCGAAAGCGCAAGGGTCACAACGCCAGACAGCGAATGAAAGAGCTGAAAAAAGTTTGAAAAAACTTGAAAGAAGTTCTTGACAAAGGCTGGATGAAGTGATAAAATTAAAATCCGCCGCGGCACAAAAGATGTG
>NZ_NFMA01000009.1 GCF_002161175.1 Flavonifractor sp. An100
TCTATGAGTGCTGGGTTGTTGGCACTCTTTTTGTTTATTCTACTGGCTCTGGGGTTCGCCGACAAAAATTGGTTAAATACTCCCGACAAAATATGGTCGTGATCTCCCGGCGCCAACAGCCTTGTAGCCGTCAAACACAGGCCGCGTCTTTGCATACTGCACCACCGCGCCCATGAGCTCAGAAGTTTTAGAGAGGGCCGCCTCTGTGTCCCGCAGCTCCCCGGCCAGCTTGTGGGCGCGATCCACCGTCGCCTCGGTGCTGGCGGCCAGCGCGTCATAATCCATCAGATCGTGTTCCCGGAGGTACTGGAGCGCGGCGGCCATCTGTTTGAGGTTGTAAACTTTGGCCCACCGCTCATAGCCGGGCCCCTTGCCCTGGGCCATGCGCTCCCTAATGTCGATAATCAGATTGACCCGCCGGGGCGGAGCTGGGCTGTCCTTCGGGAGCTCCGGGATCGGACGCTCCCCGGCAATTACCGCCCGGATGTCATCCGGATCGAAACCGGGGCCCAGGGTGGATGCCCGCAGGCGGGTGTACTTATCCTGCCCAGGGGCCAGGAACGAGATCGCGCCGCCCCGCCCATGCTTCACTTGAAAGCCGGACTCCTCCATAAGCCGCAGGAACGCCGGGAAGTCAGCGGGCCGTTGCCCCAGGGCCTCCACGATGGCCAGCCGCACCCGCTGTTGTGCAGAGGGCGGTTTTTCCCCGATCCACTGGCCATAGTGAAGAAAGCGGCCCTTGCTGTGCTGTTTTGGATTTTGAATGACGGACAGCTCATGCTCGATGCACACCCGGTCAGAGAGCCGCCGCACCGCAAAGCTGGAGCCGATGAAGTTGTGAAACTTCCGGGAACAGTCCTGGGCCGTGGAGTTGTAGTAAATGTGATTGTGAATGTGGCCTTTGTCGATGTGGGTACAGACAAAGAACTGATACTTGCCCTTTGTCCAGCGCATGGCCGTTTCATAGCCGATTTTGTTGGCCTCCTCCGGCGTGACCTCACCAGGCGGGAACGCCTGCCGGATCTGAAAGAACAGGGCCCCGCGCTCCACGGCCCGGCCCGTTTCCGCCTGGTACTGGCTCTTTGTCAGAAGAAACTCAGCCGGGGCCGACGCCGGATCGCAGAGGTAGGCAGATACGGCCCCCAGCTTTTTCGGATTGAGCCCGTAAGCAAACCGATCCTCCATTGTCTGAATAGCAGTTTTTCCCGCCGCTACCTTGTAGGGCCGGATGTAAGTTGTAGCGATAGCCGCACCTCCTTTCCCAGCAGAAAAAGCGGGCGGCGGTCTGTTTCACCCGCCGCCCGGCACCTCTGGACACTTTGTCCAGAAGTATTAGTAATCAGGTTTTCATAGAAATAACTCTATGAAATAAGGTTTATCTCTGGATTTTTTGCTAACTATCCATTTAATATGGCTGAGATTGTTTCTGGTGCATACTTATTGACTTCGTGTCCTGCACCAGGGATGATATGCAAAGTTGCTTGAGGAAGTAACGCTTTCAACTTTTTCGATGCTTTTATGTTGGCGCTATCTTTTTCGCCGCATACAATAGTGACAGGACAAGTAACCCCACTTAAATGTGAAGTGAAATCTAATGACCGCATCGAGTGTGACAGCTTAATCGTATCGCTTTTTGATAATCCCATGCTATCAAAACTCTTGCTGGGCATACAGCGGAACAAGAAATTTTGAAAATCTATCAGGAATGTTGGTACTTTGTATTGTGCGCCGATTAAGACCAGCGATGCTACTTTATCCCCATGACGAATAGTGAAATCGAGGGCAAGCAGCGCCCCTAATGATAAGCCACAGATATGAAGCGGCTCTGTTGCATTAGAATACTGCCGTTCCAGATCAGCCAAAATCCGAGAGTAAGATATTTCGTTCCCCGTTGCAGAAAAAAGCTCCGGGCAATCAACATTGGAAGTTGAAAGTTGACGAACTACCTCTTTCCAATCTTGCGCTGTTTGTCCCAACCCGTGTAGAAGAACTGTTTTCATTTTTTGTCTGTGGCATCCCCTTTCTTATGATAATGCAAATAATCTACCCCAAAGCATACAAGAGAAAGCGCAAGAGTGATCCCGCTGTTGAATATGTCAGATGTAAAATCAAATTGGACTTGTGGCAAAAAGTAAGCTGAAATATGGGTAATCGCAATCGGTACTGGTATCAAAACCAGCAGGGCAAAACCAAATGCCCGCCACAAATTTTTCCTGCACTTGCGGAAAATCCCGTATATTATCCAGATAGCGGCAATCGCAATCAGCGTTATGCAAATGCCCAACGTAAATATAACTGACTTATTCAATAGCAGGGACAAGATTGCCAGTAGTGGAATAGGGATGGCACTGACTACAACTAAGGTTTTCAAAACGATCTTTGTTCTGGAAATCAGACTTGGAAGTAACATAAGCCATGCAGCTATGATTGAAACAGCGGCAATCAATGACCATGACAACCTGTCCGAAGTAAAGTAGTCACAGATCAGGCATACGCAGCCAGCAATCAATGCTGACGCAGAAACGATTACCAAAACAATACGCTTGCCTCTTTCAGATAAACGATAACTACGCTTCTTATAAGGTAACTCGTCTGGTTCGGTCATTTCATCTTTAATAAGATAATCAGAGGACACATTGAAAATGTCGCTAAGCTGGGCTATAAAATCCAAATCAGGGGTCGATTGTCCCAATTCCCATTTTGAGATCGTCTGTCGTGTAACCGTTACCTTTTCAGCGAGTGCCTCTTGTGAAAGCCCTCGTTGCTTTCTTAATTTTTGTATTTTCTCTCCGATGGCCATATTATTGTTTCCTCCTGCCTTGCTGTTTGATTTGAGAAAATCATAACAAACAAGGCTCTCTATTTCTACCAACACAAACGGGAACCGCCGCAATGAACCGTTGCAAAGGCGATTTTTACTTGCTCAAATAATATATCATGCTAATTTGAACCTGTCTATGTAACCTCTGGACACTTTGTTCATAAGTATCAGCTCGCCATAAAGTCCATCGCCGCATACTTCACACCATGCAGCCGCTCCACCAGCCAGCCGCCCAGGGCCGGGAGCCCAAAGGGGGAAACCAGGAACGCCAGCACAAACATGGCGATGCAGCCTACTGTCTGCCCGGCCAGCAGGCAGAGGATCGCCAGCAGGGACAGGCCCACACAAGCCACAATGCACACCGCCCCCGCCACGCAGGACAGGAACGTAAGCACCGCCACAATGAGGATCAGGGCCAGGACAAAGGGAGCCGCGATGATTTTTAAGATTGTCCGCATCGTTCATACCTCCTACAAAAAGTTCGTTGTTTGCCTCTATATGTATATTATAACTCCGCAGGAGGGGGCCAACAAGGATGCCTCGGCTATCCCCACCTCTGGACAAAATGTCCAGAAGTCGAGATAGCCGGGGAACGGCAAAACCGCTCCCCGGCAGGTCAGAGCCGCACGATGGCAGAGAGCTTTTCCAACAGATCGTAAAGGGGCCGCCACAGCTTTTCATAGTCCCGTTGCAGAGCTTTGATCTCCTCCGGGTAAATGCCGCCGTAGGTATTCGCCTGGATCGCCACCTGGTTTAGATTGTTGGAGCACCGCCGCTGGAGCGACACCAGCTCCTGGACGGGTGACAGGTCAACATGGAGCACATACCCATTGAGGGCCATTTTCCGCATATACGCCCCCATGTTGCGGATGCCCGCCTCGGCCATACGTTCCCGGATCAGCGCCTGCTCTTCTTCAGACACCATCACATGGAGATGGATGGGGCGGCGGCGTTTCTTTGTCACCGCTCCTCCCGTTCCAGGCTCCGGTAGGCGCGGGGCGGTTCCTTTACCTTGTCCAGCGCCTTTTCCCGTTCCGGGGGCTGGGCGGGGATCGGCGTATTGAATACCCCGGAGAGCCGCAGGGCCTCCTGGTTGGCAAAATCCTGTTCACGCTTCTTTTCCATAACAGTCCTCCTATCTGTCGCCCCGGTCAGGGGCTTTCTTTTTTGGCCCGTCCAGGGCCCGGTGTTCCTGGGCCTCCTTTTGCGCCGCTTTCAGTTGTTCCGCAATCGGGGGCTGGCGTTTGGCCTCCTTATGAGCTCGCGCCGCCTCCTGGCGTTCCACGCCACGGGCAAAGCTGGCCAGTTGCTCCGGGGTGATGTATTCTTTCACCACATAGCTGCCGAAGTCAGGGTAAAACCACGTCAGCCGTTTTTGATCCGGGATGCGGTGAGCGTCCTCCCATTTTCCCACCACCTGAGCCTGGGCGTCCATCTGCCGCCGAATATCCAGGTTATTACGGGAGGGCCGGAGCTCATAGTCCTGCATTTCCCGTTCCGTCAGGGGATGGGCATAGGTGATGGCTCCCCACGCCTGGAACGCCTCACCCGTCACTTGCTGGCGGGTAAAGTATAAATCCATGTGGACAGGGCGGTTAAAGTAGCTGTTCGGGTAAGTGCCGATGTCGATAGGCCGCTGGGTGGAGTAGTACAGATAGGTTTCCTTGTCCGGGGCCTGTTCCACTTCCTGCACATGGTAACGCCGCTGGTAGTCCTCGGCCCGGTTGAGTAAGTCCCGTTCCGCCATATCCGGCTCATTCATATAGTGGCCCCAAAAGTAATTCCGCTGGCCGTCCTGCTCGTTAAACCGCCACGTCACATAGGGATTAGGGGCCCTGCTATTTTCCCCCAGGGCAAAACCGCATTGATTGTCAAACAGGATCGTGCGGCGGATCACATAGCCTTGATTTTCTTCCAGAATAACACCTCCTTAGATGCCCCGCCACCTCTGGACAAAGTGTCCAGAAGCGGCGGAGGTAGATGTGGAAAGCATTTGAGCAAAATAAGGGCAGGCCATAGAAAGATACGGCCCACCCCCAAAAGGGCCCCGGAAAGCCTTGTAATCAGCGGGTTTTGGGGGCCTAATTGTCAACGCCCCAGCCCCGCTTTTTCCGCATATATTCCCGCTGTTGTCGGCGGTGGGCTTTCTTTGCACAGACCGCCGAGCAGTAAGCCTGCCGCCGATCCGGGGCAACGGGCCCGCCGCAGATAGGGCAAATCTTAAAATCCGGCCTGGGCCCCTCGGTCAAAAGGGCGGCCTCCAGCGCCGGATCGAGGGGCAGCACCGCCTCCCGAAAGTAGCGGCACAGCGCCCCCGTCCAGCATTTCCCGAACATATAGCACTCACAGTCCAGGGGCAGGCAGCCGCACTCCCGGTCATAGTTGGCACACCATTTTGTCACCAGGGCGCGGATCGCCCGTTTTTCCTCGCGTGTCAGTTCACGGGCCAAGCCGTCACCTCCCGCCAGCCGGGGCCATAAGCTCCCGGTAGCAGGACACGCAGCCGATCCCGCGCCAGTAGGGACACCCGGAGCACCGGGAGCCCCTGGGCGGCTTTGCCGGGGCCGGAGCCTGGGGGCGGGGCTTCTGCTGCATCATCTTTTCATAGGGGCTGTTGGTAAACCTCATTTGTCCGCCTCCTCTCTGTCATCGTCCTCCTCGTCCCAGGGCGGGCCGTCATCGTCCTCGTCCCCGTAGCCGTCCGGCTCGTCATAGTCCGTGAGCTCGTCGCCGTAGTCCTCCTGGGGCGCGGCGGCTTTCTGCTGTTTGGGGCGCAGCACCTTGAAATAGAACGCTGCTCCGCCGCCCACCAGGGCCACGGCCAGCACCGCCAGGAGCATCCCCGTGTTGCCACCCGTTTTCGGCTCGGCCTCCTCCGGGGCGGGCTCCTCGGTTTCCGTGGGCTCCGGCTCAACACCCACGCACTTGCTCATATTGACAGAGCAGACGGCACAATCCGTATTGACGGCCCCTGCCTCGCATTTTTCAGAGCAGGAGCACACCGCCTGTTCCACGCCAGCGGCCTCCGCCGCAGCCAGCAGATCAGCCTCATCCACAACGCTGAAAAAGTAGGTTTCGTACTGTTCGCCCTCTTCGTCCACGGGCTTGTCATAGTCAATGACGATATAGAACGTATTGCCGCCGCTGGTCTGGACGGTAATAAACTGCTTGTTGGTGTGCTCGTCATAGAGCAGATCGCGGGTCACAAGGTTGCCCTCCTCCGAAAAGCCCTCGCCGGGCTCAATGGTGGGCTCCGGGGCGGGAGTTTCCTCCGTCATGGTGGGATCGCCGTAGTCCGCGCCCTCGCCGCCGTCCGCGTAGGCATACGCCGGGACACTAAAGCCGCATAAAAGAACGACGGCGCAGAGCGCCGCCGCCATCACCTGAAAGCGTTTCATCTTCAATTTTCCTCCTTTCCGCCGTCCTCGGACTTCTGGACACTTTGTCCAGAGGTGCCGCCGTCCCGGAGCCGCTGGAGCACCAGGGGCAGCTCCTCCAGGGAAACGCTCATGCCCCGCACGATGTCCACGATCTCCTCGTTTTCCGCCTCCCGGTGCTTTTGCTCCAGTTCTTTCAGCCGGGCCTGCTGTTCGCTGATTTTGGCCTTGACCTTATCAATCTCGGCCTGGATTTTTTGGCTTTTGCTTGCCGCCATAGATAACCTCCTTGTCAGGGTAAACGCCCGTAGGCGTAGAAATGAGATTGCCAGTAGCTTGTATTCAGGTTTGCATATTGGATGGGATCGCCACAATGGATCATCATCCCGTCCCCCACATAGATACCACAATGGGACACGCCCGCCGTGTCATAGGTGCCGACAAAGAACACCAGATCGCCGGGGTGGGGTGCGCTGGTGGGGGTGCAGATGTTATAGAGCCCCTGGGCTCCCAGGCGGCCCACATTCCAGCCGGAGTGATTGATTACCCAGGACACAAAGCCGGAGCAGTCAAAGGACGTGGCCGGAGAGCTGCCGCCCCACACATAGGGATAGCCCAGGTATTTCTCCGCCTCGCCCAAAATGGCCGCAAAGGTTTCATCGTCCAGATATTCCTCCGGCACGTCATAGTCAGCGGGTGGGTTTGTGATGTATTTCCCCACATAGGCTGACTCCGGGAACAGATCGGGCCTGTTCCCCAGGGTGGACATATAGAGGGAGTAACGGGCCATCTGTTCCTCGCCCATCATTTCCAGGGGCAGATGGGAAAGGTTTTTGTTTTCCAGCGTGACATAGCAGATATACCAGGAGTAGGGATCACCGTCGCTGTCATACCGGGTTTCCCGCACCACGCGCTCCGTCAGGATATACTGGCGGTCAAAGAGGTTTTCCAGGGTGCCCTGCACCTCGTCCGCCGTCCATTCCCCCTCGTGGAGCACACAGAGGATAGAGATCAGCACATAGGGATCGTGCTCGATCTCGTCCAGGTCAAAATGGTATTCGTCATAGCTGTGGGTGGCGGTATAGGTGTCCAGGTAGTTTTGCAGCTCGGCCTCCATGCCGGAATAGGCCGCCTCCGCCGCCAGGATCTCCCCGTCCTCCGAGGGGTAGGTGGTAGCGCCCACGGCCCCCGCACCGGAATTTCCCAGCATCACCAGAGAAGAAGAACAGGACTGCATCATAAAGAGCAGGAGCACACAGGCCAGGGCCAGCAGCACCCCCACGGGATGCCGCTTCACAAAGCCCGCGATCTTCGCCCCGGCCTTTTCCGTGGCAGCGGCGGTCTTTTTGGCCGCGCTTGCCGTGCCCGTCTTTGCCGCCTCCCGCGCCCGCTTTTGATACTGCTTTTTCAAGCGGTGCTTGCGCCACATCTGGGAAACAGGGTTGCCGGACATTTCCGGGTGCTCCTGGGCGGCCATGCGGAAATGATAGTCCGCCATTGCCTTGATATACTTGGACTCGGCCCGTTGAACAGCCTTTGCCGGGTGCTGCCGGATTTTCTTTTGCACAAACCGCTTGCCATGCCGTAGGCCGGACTCGCCCACCAGCTCGGAGCGGTGGGCCCCCTCGATCCCCACGTTTTCCTGTTCATTCTCATAAATCTTGCCATGCACAAAACCGTGGGCGGCCCCGCCAGCGGCCCGGCCTATCCGCCGCACCGGGCCGGGCTTTTTGGGCGGCTTCTGTTTTGCCAGCTTATCCTTTGCCCGTTCCAGCTTTTCCCCGCGTTCCTCCATGCGGAGCTTGGACGCGGCGGCCTGCTCCTGTTTGCTTTTCTGCCGGAACTTCGTCGTCGCAAACTTCGCTTTGGCTCCTTCGGCGGCGCTGCCGCCAAAATCCGCCCGCTCCGTTGCTCCTCCTCTCCCCACAAAGTCTTTCGACTTTGCGGGGCACCCCATGTTCTGGACACTTTGTCCAGAAGTGCCGCTGTCCGCAGCCCCGGCACCGCCTGGGGAGCCGCCCCCAGCGTCCCCGGAAGAAGCGCCGCCGGGATCGGCGGGCTCCTCCCAGGAGCCGGGGCGCTCCCTGGGCTCCTGTTGGGGTTTATTCGGTTTTCGCTTCATTCTTCAAATCCTCCGGGCGGGTGGTGAGCAGGTTGTAGATCTCGCCTTTGGGGAACCGATCCACAAAGGGGATGGTCACATCGCCATAGAACAGCAGGCCCTCGCCGGAATTGGAGTGGGTGATGTAGGAGAGCTGATGCTCGGAAATGCCGAGCTGTTTCGCCAAAATCGCCCGGTCACTTTGGGCCTGGGACAACAGGATCATAAAGTCGGTGTTGTCCAGAATGGCCTCGATTTCCCGGCTGGCCAAAAGGTCTTTCACGTTCTGCGTTAAGGGAGCAGGTGATCGGGAATGTCAATGGCCTCCATATCCTCCACATAAATGCGGCCCAGGGTTTCATCGTCCTCCACACCGGGATAAAACTCGTAGCAATCCAAGTTTTGCGCCAGATTGATGAGGTCAGCCACGCTGGAAGTATGTTCGCCGCTGTCAATGACCGCTTCAAACTTCTCCAAGTCGCTTTGCTCCAGCTCGGAGAGTAGGCAGGCCAGATGATTGAGCTCGTCCAGGTTTTCATATTCCGTGAGATAGTCATAGAGCCCCAGCACATCACCGTCAAAGCTGGTGATGAAAAATTCCTCATACCGCACCCCGTCCACGCCGATCCGCTTCAAAAGGGCCTGTACTTCTTCGGTAGTCGTGGGGAATTTCAGCGTTTCGCCAACCAGCTCACCCTCGTTGTACTTTCCCAGGTTGGTGATGTAGGCTTCAAACAGGGACGCCATCAGCACCGCCCCTGGCCCTTGACGGTCAGGATGCCCTCAAGGGTAGTCGCGGTGATCCTCAGGCGCTGGGCCACGGCAATATCACTTTTCATGGACTCGGTGATGGTATGCCCGCACACCACCAGCACACGGGAACGCCGGAGCAGGTCACGGCCCATGTCGATGCCGTTCTTGTGCTCCTCCGGCACCGCGTCATTGAGGAACAGCGGCAGATAGAGCATGGGGCAGATGGGGGAATAGCCCGCATCGTAGACCACGCGGCAGTAATGCGCCGCCTGCTCCATATCCACCGCAGGATCGCCGCGCCATGCGGCGGTAATATAAGCAAGGGATCGTTTCATCTTCAACACCTCCGATATTTATTATAGGTAGTTCGACCCTATCCCCCCGCCCTTTCCCTATCCAGGGAAAGGGGGCGGCTCTGGAGGATATATACCCCCGCCCCGCCGCTGGAAGTAGCACAGCCGGGGCAGACCGTCAAGGGCAAGCCGCCGCGAGCGGCGGTGCGTTGCACCCTTGACGGCCCACTCCCGGCTGTGCAGGAATATAGGCGGCGACGGGGGATATATCACCACAGAGCCCATCCCAAGCGCGGGGCGCTTACCTCTGGACAAAGTGTCCAGAAGCGGGGCCCGGTTACTTCTCCAAGTCTTTTTTCTTGTCCGGCTTTGCCAGTTCGGGCGGCTGTTTCTCTTTCCACTCGTCCAGCAGGGCCATGATCTGCTCCTTCATTTTGGCAGGAGTGACCTCCTTGCCGAAATACTTAGACAGTTCAGCAGTCGAAATAATCACACCGCGATCCTCCTTTTTTTCTTCACTCAAAATCCCGTCAATCACATCGCCGTTGAGCTTGCCCTCCTTGTCCAGCTCATGGAGCCGCTTTGCCTGGGCCACCGAGGGGGAGGACTGCTCCCCATCAATGGAAACGGCAATCAGCCGCTGGTTTTCCGGCCTGATATACGAGATCTCCACCGCAGGCATAAAGCCCATCTGCTTTGCGTCCACCTTGTCCAGAAGCTCCGGCACCAGGGAATTGAGCCGGATATACCGCATGACCTTTTTATAGTTCATGTCGTGTTCCTTACCCACGATCTCCACCGAGAGCTTACCCAGGGCCTCGGCCTCTTTCTCCGTTTTCGGGCGGGCCCCCTGGCGCTTGATGGCCTCCACCTCCAAATCCAGGAGCTTTGCCAGCTCGCTGGGGAGCGGATCGCCGCGCTGTTTATTGCTGTTCCGCATTTCCCGGACGGCTTCAAGGTCAGTCATCTCCCGGACAATACAGGGCATTTCCTCCAGCCCGGCCCGTGTACCACCATGATGGCGGCGGTGGCCCGCGATGATCTCATAGCCCTTGCCGTCCTTTTCCGGGCGGACGGTGGCGGGTGTCATAATGCCGTGTTCCTTGATCGTCCCCACCAGATCGTCCATCGCCTTATCGTCCTGCACCTTGTAGGGGTGCTCTCGGAACGTGTGGAACGGGTGGAGCTCCGACATCTTCAAATGGACGATTTTTCCCTCTTCCACCGGGCGGGGCGGGACTTCCGGCATGGGCGGCAGCTTGATTTCCGGGGGCGGAACTGCCGCCTCCTTGACGGGAGCGGCCTTGCCCGGCTTTACCGTCTTAGCGGATTTAGACGCAGGCGCACCGCCGGAGCCCGTTTCCTTGCCCTTATCGGCTTTCTTACCTCTGGACACTTTGTCCATAGGTGGGGACGGGGGCTCGTCACGGGCCGCCTTGTCAACCTTAGACGGGCGGCCCGTGCGGGGCTCCGTCGCTTTCGCTGTTTTCTCCGCAGTCGGCCTCTCCTGCTGCTTCGGTGGGCGGCCCCGGCGCTTTGGCGCTTTTTCCTGCCCGTCAGCCTCAACAGACGGAGCCTCCGCCTTTGATACGGCATCCTGCGCAGATGCCCGGCGCTGGGACATAAGCTCGTTGATTTTATCAAAATCAACCACCACCTCGCCAGGGGCAGTCCGGGCCGGGGCGTCCTCACCCATGCCAGGGATCACAGACTGCTCCGGTTCAGTGTGTTCCGCCGCTTTTTTTTGCGCGGCGGTTTCCGGGGCTGGGGGCTCCTGCATTGACGGGGCATCTTCCACAGGCGTATCACCGGGGCGATCCTGGCCAGGGGACTCCGGGCTTGTTTTCAGCTTGTCATCTGCCATTCACTAACCTCCTTTAATTTCAGCGTGTTGCACAAAAATTAGAGCTGATTTTCTATCGAAAAAATTTCCCCCTTTCCAAGCCTACCACGCAAAAAGGCCGCCCAGGTTTTCCCGGACGGCCCTCTGTGTAATGTGATAGTCTTTCATTTTATTTTTTTCGGATTGCAGGCCCCGAAAAGCCTTATTTTTGCAGTTTTCCTATTTTATATGGCCCTTACGCCCCCCTCCTCCAAGCCCTGTGCACCGGGGCTCTGGAACGGCTGGCCGCTCTCTCCACCCCTGTGATACTGGACAGCGGCTGTGGCGAGGGATACTATACCTCCGGTCTTTTCCATGCCTTGACGCAGGCTGGTCTCACTCCCGCCACGGCAGGGGTGGACCTGTCTAAGTTTGCCCTGCGCCGGGCGGCCAAACGCCTGCCTCAGGGGGAGTTTGCCGTGGCCTCGGTCTATCACCTCCCGCTGAGCCCCTCCTCCGTGGATCTGCTAGTCAATATCTTCTCTCCCTTGGCCGCTGAGGAGTTTGCCCGGGTAGTCCGACCCGGGGGATGGTTCTGCTATGCCGTCCCCTCCCCCCGCCACCTGTGGGAGATGAAACAGATCCTATATCCCCAGCCCTATGAAAATCCGGTCAAGCAGGAGGAGTACCCCGGTTTTACTTGGCAGAGTGCCCAGAAGGTGCAGGGCACCATTCACCTCTCCTGCCGGGAGGATATTCTGGCCCTCTTCGGTATTACCCCCTACGCCTGGAAAACTCCGAAAGCAGGCCGGGATCAGCTTGCCAAGCTGGAGGAGCTGGACACCGCCATCGGCTTTGGCCTGCACTGGTATCAACGTGTTACCGATCAATAACTAATAAAAATGGGCTGGGACTCATCAGGTCCCAGCCCATTTGGCTGTTCAGACAATTGTCATTGCATCTTTTCCAGTCCCAGCTTCAGCCGGCGCAGGGTTTCCTCCCGGCCCAGGATGCGGCAGATCTCCACCGCGCCACCGGGGGTTACCGCCTTGCCGGCGGCCGCGATACGCACCGGCCACATGAGGGTGGCATTCTTCACACCCAGCTGCTCAGCCAGGGCCACCAGGCCGTCATGAATGGCGTCCTGGGTCCACTCTCCAAGCCCCTCCAGCATGGGGATGGCCGCCTGGAGCATATCCCGGGAAACCTCAGGATTGGTCTTGGACTTCTTGTTGGTGAACAGCTCCGCATCATACTCGGGCAGGGCGTCAAAGAAGTCCACCTTCTCCGGGATCTCGATCAGGGTCTCACACCGGGCCTGGAGCAGGGCAGCCACCTCCTGGGCAGAGATCGCCGGGTTCTTCACCCCCTGGCGGATATAGGGCTCGGCCACTTTGGCAAACTCCTCCGGCGCCATAGCACGCAGGTACAGAGCGTTGAAGTGCTTGAGCTTATCAATGTCGAAGATGGCAGGGGATTTGGACACCCCTTCCAGGTCGAAGACTTTGGCCAGCTCTTCCAGGGAGAAGATCTCCTGCTCGGCCAGTTCTCCCCGGGGAGACCAGCCCAGCAAAGCCACATAGTTTAAAATAGCCTGGGTCAGGTAGCCCTGGGCCTTCAGATCCTCATAGGAGGGGTCTCCGTGGCGCTTGGACATCTTGTGCTGCTGGTCTCGCATCACTGGGGAGCAGTGAACATAGGTGGGAATTTCCCAGCCGAATGCCTCGTAGAGCAGGTTATACTTGGGAGCGGAGGAGAGATACTCGCTGCCCCGCACCACATGGGTGATACCCATGAGGTGGTCGTCAATGACGTTGGCGAAATTATAGGTGGGCAGGCCGTCCCGCTTGATGAGCACCTGGTCATCCAACGTATTGTTTTCTACAGTAATGGCTCCAAATACCGCGTCGTGGAAGGTAGTGGTCCCCTCATGGGGAATTTTTTGGCGTATGACATAGGGCTCTCCGGCATCTACTCGGGCCTGGGCCTCCTCCAGACTCAGAGAACGGCAGGGATCTTCGCCCCGGTCAAACTCCCCTGAATCCTCCTCCGACTCTGTCTTTTCACAGAAGCAGTAGTAGGCGTGGCCCTTCTCAATGAGAAGTTGGGCATACTTACCATAGGTGTCCCGGCGCTGAGACTGAATATAGGGCGCCACCGGACCGCCCACATCGGGGCCCTCGTCATGATTTAAGCCACACTCGGCCATGGTGCGGTAGATGACCTCCGTGGCTCCCTTTACCTCCCGGACCTGGTCGGTATCCTCAATGCGCAGAATGAAGGTGCCTCCCGCATTCCGAGCGATGAGCCAGGTATACAGGGCGGTGCGCAGATTGCCCACATGCATATACCCCGTGGGGGAAGGGGCGAAGCGGGTACGTACCTTCCCATGGGGGATCTTCGCCTCCATCTCCTCAAAATACTTGTGATCCAGTGCCATACTGTTCCCTCCGTCAAAGCGGCTTTCGCCACCTAATTTTCCATGTATCCTCCATATTATAGGGTATCCCGACTAGTTTGGCAAGAGGAACCCGTCTGTACCTTCTCTCCTTCTTCATGGAATTTTAATCTTCCATCCATTGCTTTTTTCCCCTCCATCGTCTATGCTATAATCAACCTGCCTTCGGGGTAGGATATTCATACGCCAACTGCGGAAAAGGAGAATCATTTTGAATAAAATAGGATTCCATCTGCCCAAGGGGAGCCTTGGTAGAACCGTCCTCAGTCTCGTGATCACTGCGCTGATCGGGTTTGTGTACTTCTACGTCTCGCTGCCCGCCATCAATCCCCACTCCAGCGACTTTTATAGCTTTCTGGGGCTTCTGTGCGTGGTCTATGTCATCTGCGTCTTTCTGCTTTCCGGCGCACCCCGGGACAACGTAGTGCGCGCTCCGGCCGAGAAATTGAAAGAATGGTTTCGTTTTGTCAAAAGCCGGTGCCTGCCTGTGGGCATCCTCTTTGTGGCTGTGGTGCTGGTAGCCCTAGTGGGCCAGGTCCTGTCCATGCCCATTTTCCGGGCCGGTTCTTACCGGGACCTGCTTACGGTGGAGGAGGGCAACTTTGCCTCCGATGTGGCTCAGATCTCCTTCAACGAGATCCCCACGCTGGACCGCACCAGCGCCGAGTATCTGGGCGACCGCCAGATGGGCACCCTCAGCGACATGGTCAGCCAGTTTGAGTACTCCAACGACTCCACCCAGATCAACTACCAGGGACGGCCCGTCCGGGTGGCTCCTATCGCCTATGCCGACCTGTTCAAGTGGCTGACCAACCGGGGCAACGGTCTGCCCGCCTATGTGGTGGTGGACATGGTTACCCAGGAGGCCACCGTGGTACGGTTAAGCGAGGGAATGAAGTACTCCTTCTCCGAGCCCCTCAACCGGAACATCGTGCGCCACCTGCGTTTCCAGTACCCTACCATGATGTTCTCCACTCCCGAATTTGAGATCGACGAAAACGGCCACCCCTGGTGGATCGCTCCCCGGGTAGTGAAGACCATCGGCCTCTTCGGCGGCACCGATATCCAGGGCGCGGTGCTGGTGGACGCCGTTACCGGTGAGAGCCAGTATTACGAAGAGGTCCCCACCTGGGTGGACACCCTCTATGTCCCCGAACTCATCATGCAGCAGTATGACTACCACGGCACCCTGGTCCACGGCTTTATTAACTCCATTCTGGGCCAGAAGGATGTGACTGTCACCACCGATGGCTACAACTACATCGCCATGAACGATGATGTATACGCCTACACCGGCGTTACCTCCGCCAATGCCGACCAGTCCAACCTGGGCTTCCTACTGTGCAATATGCGCACCAAGCAGACCACCTTTTATGAGGCTCCCGGCGCCACTGAGGCGGCTGCCCGGGCTTCCGCCGAGGGTGTGGTCCAGGACCTGGGCTACAAGTCCACCTTCCCCCTGCTGCTGAACATCGCTGGAGAGCCTACCTACTTTATCCCCCTGCTGGACGCCACCAATCTGGTCAAGATGTACGCCATGGTCAACGTGGCTCAGTATCAGATCGTGGCCACCGGCACCACCGTATCCTCCTGCGAACAGACCTATATCCAGCTGCTGGCCAACAAGGGCATTACCCAACCTGAGGAGCTGCCCCAGACCCAGGCCAGCGGCACTGTGGCTGAGATCCGCACTGCTGTTCTGGACGGCAACTCCTACTACTTCCTACGTCTGGAGGGCGATGAGGTGTTCTACTCCCTCTCCGCTTCCCAAAACCGGGACGTGGTAACCCTGAATGTGGGAGACACCGTAACCATTGACCACGCCATCCCCGCTGAAGGAGAACAGCCCTCCATTTTGGACGGCTACACCCTGACCATTGATGGACGCACCTCCTCCAACCACATGGGCTTTACCGTAGACGGAAATTCTGCGCCTACCATTGACTCAGAGTCACAGGATATTCCCTCTGCCCTGGATCCAGCTCCACAGACTTGAAAAAACCGGACCACCAATCAATTGGTGGTCCGGTTTTTTGTTCGGTCCGCAGCAATCAGCTGTTCCTTTTGTTGCCGCGTCAGTTTTTTGATCTCCAATTCCCGGCGCAAGGCCCCACCCTTGTCCGGCAGCTCCTCCTGATACACCAGCTCCAGCGGTCCCCGGCCCCGGGTATACTTGGCTCCCTTCCCTGCCCGGTGGACGGCAAGGCGGTGCTCCACATCCAGAGCGGTACCGGTATACAAACTCCCGTCTCCACAGCGCAGAATATAGACATACCACGGCATTCTCTTTCCGCCCCTCTCCACTTCTTTCCCATAAGAATACCATATTTTTTCCCTTTTGGAAATTATCCAACATTTTATTGCCTTTCCCTCTCACCAGTGCTACAATAAAGTGATATTATATGGGTGTCTTAGCCCAACGGACACCCATTGACAAAGGAGTCAACACACCATGGACGAGAAAAAAGTAATGCTCTCCGGCATCCAGCCCAGCGGTGACCTGCACCTGGGCAACTATTTAGGGGCCATCAAAAACTGGGGCGCCCGGGCCGATGAGTTTGATTGTTATTATTTTATGGCTGACATGCACACCATCACCGTGCGCCAGAATCCGGCCGATCTGCGCCGCCGCACCTTGGAACAGCTGGCCCAGTACATCGCCTGCGGACTGGACCCGGAGAAAAACACCCTGTTTATTCAGTCCCATATCCCCGCCCACGCGGAGCTGGGCTGGGTGCTCAACTGCTACACCATGTTTGGAGAACTCTCCCGGATGACCCAGTTTAAGGATAAGTCCGCCAAAAATGCCGACAATATCAACGGCGGTCTGTTCACCTACCCTGCCCTCATGGCCGCCGACATCCTCCTTTACCAGCCGGACTATGTACCTGTGGGCAACGACCAAAAGCAGCACGTGGAGCTGACCCGGGACGTGGCCCAGCGCTTCAACAACATCTACGGGGACGTGTTCAAAATCCCTGAGCCCTATATTCCCAAGACCGGCGCCCGGATCATGGGCTTGAGCAACCCTGAGGCCAAGATGTCCAAGTCCGCCCCTGAGGGCTGCGTGTTCCTCATGGAGAAGCCGGAAGACATTCAGCGCAAATTTAAGCGCGCCGTCACCGACAGCGACACCGAGCGTTGCGTCCGCTACGACCCGGAGCACAAGCCCGGCGTCTCCAACCTGATGTCCATCTATTCTGCCGTCACTGGCAAGACCTTTGGGGAGATCGAGCAGGAGTTTGATGGTAAGGGCTATGGCGCCTTTAAGCCCGCCGTCGGTGAGGCGGTGGTGGAGACCCTCCGCCCCATCCGCGAGGAGGCCTCCCGGATTTTGGCGGACAAGGCCTACCTGGAGTCGGTCTATAAGCAGGGGGCGGAAAAGGCCTCCTACGTGGCCAACAAGACCCTGCGGAAGGTCTACAAGAAGGTGGGCTTTGTTGCCCGGTAATGCGTTTGGGCTGCTGGCAGCCCCTCATCCAAGTACAAAAGAGGATCGGATATGACCATACAAATTTCTCTCATTGGCGCCGCGGTGGCCGCTCTCCTCACCGCCGCTGTGGTGGCCCTCATTTCCACTCCCGTGGTAAAGTCCCTGGCCTTTCGGGTGGGCGCTGTGGACGTGCCCAAGGACGGGCGGCGTATGCACGACCATCCCATCCCCCGGATGGGCGGTCTGGCCATTTTCTTTGGCTTTATCCTCAGCGTACTGCTGTTTCTCCCCCTGACCCAGCAGCTGCGGGGTATGCTGCTGGGTGCGGTCATCATTGTGATTCTGGGCATCTTTGATGACATCTACGCCCTGCCCGCCAAGCCAAAATTTCTCATTCAAATTTTGGCCGCTCTGATCGCCGTTTGGGCTGGAAACCGGATCTACGGCCTGTCCAACATCAATATTTTCAGCAGCAATCCCTATTGGGAGCTGGGCTGGCTGTCCTACCCCATCTCCATTCTCTGGATTGTGGGCATTACCAACGCCGTCAACCTCATTGACGGCCTGGACGGTTTGGCCTGCGGTGTGTCCACCATCAGCTCCATGACTCTGCTGGTCATCGCTCTGGTGGTCTCCGAGCCCGATGTGGCGCTATTCATGGCCGCACTGGCCGGCGCATGTCTGGGATTTCTGCCCTATAACCTGAACCCGGCCAAGATTTTTATGGGGGACACCGGCTCCACCTTCCTGGGCTTTGTCCTTGCGGTGGTATCCATACAGGGGCTATTTAAATTTTACACCATTATCTCCTTCGCGGCCCCCTTCCTGATCCTTGGCCTGCCCATTTTCGACACCGCATTTGCTATCCTGCGCCGCCTGGCCAAGGGACAGTCCCCCATGACCCCTGACCGGGGCCACATCCATCACCGTCTGATCGACATGGGCTTTTCCCAAAAGCAGGCGGTGGCGGTGCTGTACATCATCAGCGCCATTCTGGGCCTGTCCGCTGTGGTGCTTACCACCAACGGCGCCGTCCGTGCCATGTTGTTCCTCCTGGCTTTGTGTGCGGCCGGGGCACTTGCTTACATGCTCTATATGAGCCATAACGGTGGCCCTTCTCCCCACAGCAGCCAGAAGTCCCCCCCTTCGAAAACCCAAATCGCAGGCAATGAAAATTTCTTTGGCGAGGAGGATCGCTCCGACAAATGAGCAAGAAAAAAGTAATGACCATTTTTGGCACCCGGCCTGAGGCCATTAAAATGGCCCCTCTGGCCCTGGAACTGTCCCGGCGTCCGGACCTGGACGCCCTGTGCTGTGTCACAGCCCAGCACCGGCAGATGCTGGACTCCGTACTGGAAATTTTCCATCTCAAGCCCGACTATGACTTGAACATTATGCAGCCCCGGCAGACCTTATCCACCATCACCTCGAAATGTTTGCTGGGCATGGAGGATGTTCTGGAGCAGGCCAAGCCTGACCTTGTGCTGGTCCATGGGGATACCTCCACCACCTTTGCCGGCGCTCTGGCCGCCTTCTACCACCAGATCCCGGTGGGACATGTAGAGGCCGGTCTGCGCACCTACGACAAATGGTCTCCCTTCCCGGAGGAAATGAACCGGAAAATGGTGGGAGCCATCGCTGACCTCCACTTCTGCCCCACCGCCTCCAACCGGGAAAACTTGGCCCGGGAGAATATCACCAAGGGAGTCTTTTTGACTGGAAATACTGTCATAGATGCCTTGCAGACTACAGTTGTAAAGGATTTTACCTTTTCAGAGGATATTTTAAATAATCTGGATTATGACAACCAAAAGGTCATTCTGGTCACCTGTCATCGCCGGGAAAACTACGGCCAGCCCATGGCCAACATCATGACCGCCCTGCGCCGAGTGGCTGACGCTTTCCCCGAGGTGGAGCTGGTCTATCCCGTCCACCTTTCTCCGGTGGTCCAGGAGGCCGCCCATACGTATCTGGATAACCATCCCCGTATCCATCTCATTGCCCCCTTGTCGGTGGATGAGATGCACAATCTGATGGCCCGGTGCTATCTGGTGATGACCGACTCCGGAGGTCTTCAGGAGGAGGCCCCTGCTCTGGGCAAGCCGGTGCTGGTACTGCGCCGGGAGACCGAGCGTCCCGAGGCTGTGGCTGCCGGTACGGTACGCCTGGCCGGTGTGGAGGAAGCGGATATCTTCCGTATGGCGTGTGAGCTGTTGGGCGATCGGGACGCCTATCTGAAAATGGCCCACGCCGTCAATCCCTATGGGGACGGACACGCCTGCCAGCGAATTGCCGACGCCATTGAATGGCACTTCGGTCTTCGCTCCCAGCCCCCGGCAGAGTTTCATCCCTGATTTATCGGTTTTTCTCTGCTTTCCCGGAATGAGGTGACAGTTTGGACCCCAAAAATCGACTGATCATTGCCATCGCTGTAATCGCACTGATTGTGGGTGCCATGTTTACCAGCTTTGGCCGAAGCCTCTTTGCCCTAAACACCCCATCCATTCAGCTTCCCGTTTCCGGGGACAGCTCCCAAGGCTCTTCCGCCTCCAGCAGCGCCGCTAATTCAGGTGCATACCAAAAGGTGGAGGTAACCCCTGAGACGGTGCAGAACGTCATCGCTACTCTAGCTCGCTCAGACAGCTATTACCGGGAGCTAACGGTGGAGACACTTTGGGGTGAGGGCTCCTCTGTCATTCAAGTTCAGGTATGGACAGATGGAGGTTGGACCCACACCCGCAAGATACTGCCTTCCGGCTCCATCCGCAATGATTTGATTGGCGAGGAAACTCTTTATTACTGGTATGATGGCTCTCAGAACTACTGTACCGCCCCCGCCGACAGTCTGTCCGCCGATCTCTCCCAGCGGTTGCCCACCTATGAGACGGTGCTGGAATTGGACCCAGAGCTTATTACTGCGGCTGGCTATGAGTCCCGGGGCGACATCCCATGCGTTTTTGTGGAGGTAACAATAGAGGAAGAAAATGTGGTAGAACGTTACTGGATCAGTGTGGACAGCGGTCTTTTAATCAGCGCGGAGACAGACTACAACGGACAGACGGTCTATCGGATGACCGCCTACTCCCCCATTACTACCCCTTGTCCTTCTACCGCGTCCTTTGCCCTACCAGACGGCACGTCCTTCCACAGCCTTTCTTGAGAACACACATAGGGGCGGCTTCGGCCGCCCCCCTCCTTATTCCTCCTCTTTTTTGTCGCTGCCCAGTCCCATGACCAGTACAATCCCCAAAGCGATCACCAGATCCAGGTCCTCCCCCTCCACCAATAAATATAGCACAATCAAAAGCAGGAGTATGTCCCCGGTATCCCAGTTTTCACCGCTCCACCGCTTTAGGATGCCGCCCATTCCTCCAGCTTTCTCCCCCTGGAGCAGCCCTGTTAGGCTTTCCAAACCTCCAAGCCAAGTGTTTTTTGAGCTCTTCCCCCCGGTTGGCCTGTGTCCTTGTGAGAAGGATTGGTTTCTCTGGCTGGTCCCCGCCCGTTTGCCTGTTTGTGACGGACGCTGAGAGGAATTTCGGTGGTGCTCCGCTCCCGGTATCCAAGCTGGTTGCGCTTCTTCCCCCACCCAAGTATAGGATGTGTCTTCTGGGATATAACGATTATACATCCCCCTCCTCCCCCCTCCCGCCCATGGCGGTTAACGCCACACGGATCATACGGGTCATTTGGGCAATCTGCAATGCCTTATCCAACTTCCCCCGGCGCTCCTCCCGCACAAATGGACGCAGCGCCCGAAGCAGATCTGCGCTTCGGTCATCCCTTCCCCGATATTCTCGCAGAATCCGCATTCCCATCTGCAGCATGGCTGGGTCAAGCTGGTCAAACAGAGCGGATAAATCTGGTCCCTGCTGGGAGGACGGCGCCTGGATATCCTCCGGTTTGTCACGTTCTGAGACGCCGTCCTCCTCCTGTGTCTTCTCCGACTCTGTCTGCTCACTGGCAGACAGGGAGCGGGCGAGGGCCATGATCTGTCCCATCGCTTCCTGGTCACCCAGAATTGCATTCAGTTTTTCCTCGAACTCAGCCACGGCTTACCCCTCCCCTCTCCTGTGAAGAGACCGACTACTCCACTCCGGCTTTTCGGGCCTGCTGTTGGATGCGGGCTACCAAATCAGCCCCTTCCTTACTGCTCATTAGCTGTTCCACCATGGTCATCAAATGACTGGGGTCTCCAGCAGCCGCAGCCTTTGCCGCCTGCTGGACTCCACCCTGTTTTTGAAGCATTGTCATCAGCCTTTGCGTATCGTCAGAGCCAGCTAAGCCGGCCAGTACAGCCCGGTTCTTCATCAGCTCTACGGCAGACATTCCTTTTCCCGCAGCTTCTTGATTATTTTTGGATATCACAAATATCACCCCTAACCTCATTTCAATCCAGTATATGCAGAAAGAACGGCAAGGTGACAAAGTTGAAAGTTTTGGTTTTTTCCGACTCCCATCGCTCGTTGTCCGGTATGTATTTCGCCATTGAGACCCATCACCCGGACCAAGTGATCCATCTGGGGGATTTGATGGAGGACGCACAGGAAGTCGCCTGCGCTTACCCCAGACTTCCCTTTTGTATGGTCCCCGGAAACTGCGATGGGTGGACAACAGAACCACCCAAAAAGCAGATTCTCCTGGCCGGAAAACGGATTTTATTGTCCCATGGCCATCTCTGGGGCGTCAAGAAGGGCCCCTATGCCGCAATTGCTGATGCCCGCGCCTCAAACGCCGATCTTCTGCTCTATGGCCATACCCACCAGGCTGTGTTGCGCACCTTGGAGGATGGTCTGATCCTTCTCAATCCGGGAGCCAGCCGATCCACCTACGGACTAATTGAATTGACCCACTCTTCCATTGATTGCTGTATCCTCCCCCAGGAGTAAAGGACTCTCTCCAGTACCTACAGGAGGTATATTTTGAAAAAGATTCTTTACATTCTCTTTCACCGCTCTGTTTTCGTAGGGCTCTCTCTTTTGGCACAGATTGCAGCCCTTGGCCTCATGGTGGCGATTTTTTCTGAATATGCGGATAATTTTTACTGGTTTTGCATCCTGGTGAGCGTCTTTGCCGCTTTAGCCATCATCAGCAGCCGAATGGAACCTGGCTATAAAATTGCCTGGCTACTGATCATCCTTCCCTT
This sequence comes from Flavonifractor sp. An100, assembly GCF_002161175.1. Taxonomy (GTDB): domain Bacteria; phylum Bacillota; class Clostridia; order Oscillospirales; family Oscillospiraceae; genus Lawsonibacter. The sequence continues at coordinate 22,202 of NZ_NFMA01000009.1, forward strand.
TCCAGTGTTTGGAGGAATCTTTTATCTGCTTATCGGCGGCGGTCACATCCCAAAACGTATTCAAAAGCGTATGCAGGGTATTCTTGAAAAATCTGCTTCTGCCCTGAAAGAGGATTTTAAGGCAGACGACCTACTCCCCTTGGGGGGAGACGCTGTGTGTCAGGCCAATTATCTGGAACGCTGCGCCGCCTGTCCCGCCTACACCAATACGGAAACAGAGTATTTTTCGTTGGGAGACTTGGCCTTTCCCCGGATGCTCCAGGAGCTGAAAAAAGCGGAACACTATATTTTCCTGGAATACTTTATCATCCAGCCCGGCCTGTTTTGGGACAGTATCCTGGCTATTTTGGAGGAGAAGGCTGCGCAAGGTGTGGAAGTGCGCCTAATTTATGATGATATGGGGTGTATGTTTACCCTGCCCCGAGACTATGACCAGCAAATGGCGGCCAAAGGAATCCAATGCCGGGTATTTAACCGGTTTGTGCCAGTGATGTCCTTGCGCCTGAATAACCGGGACCACCGAAAGCTGATGATCATTGATGGAAAGGTCGGCTTTACCGGGGGAATCAATCTGGCCGACGAATATATCAACCTTCGCCAGCGCTTTGGGCACTGGAAAGATAGTGCCATCCTTTTGGAGGGAGACGCAGTCTGGTCCATGACGGTCATGTTTTTGACCATGTGGGACCACTGCTGCGGCTGGGACGAGGATTTTGACCGGTTTCGTCCCCCTGCTGCCCCTGTGCGCCCTTGGACCGGTTATGTCCAGCCCTATACCGACACTCCCTTGGATCGGGAAACGGTTGGGCAGGCCGTCTATCTCAACATGATTGCCAAAGCTAAAAATTATATTTATATTACTACTCCCTATCTGGTCATCGATGTGGCCACAAACACTGCCCTTTGTAACGCAGCTAAGGCCGGCGTGGATGTGAGAATCATTACCCCCCACATCCCGGACAAACGCTATGTGTTCGAGGTTACCCGTGCCCACTATCCCCCTTTACTCAAGGCTGGCGTCAAAATTTATGAGTATAAGCCTGGATTTATCCACGCAAAAAACTTTGTGGTTGACGATCGATTTGCCACAGTAGGAACGGTCAATTTGGATTACCGCAGTCTGTTTCTCCACTTTGAGGATGGCGTATGGCTATGCGAGGCTCCCTGTATCCGGGATATCCGAGCTGACTTTGAAGCAACCCTAAAACAGAGCGAATCCATCTCCTTACGCCGGTTTAAACATCTAAATATCCTCTTACAGATGTATCGCAGCATACTGCGGGTATTCGCTCCCCTTATGTAAAAAAAGCCGCCGTCTGAGACGGCGGCTTTTGCAAGCCTAGTCAGTTCTCAGCAGCAACCGCAGCTGCGGGCCTCCTGATAGCTGTTTCCCTTGCAGGGCGTGCTGTTGGGCGGGAAAAATTCTCCCACAGGGAATTTGATTTTCCGGAACAATTCGCAGGGATCCTCCTGGCAGCCGCAACCGTCACAGGGGCACTCCTTCTCCGGCATACAGTAGTCGTATACTGGCATGAGCAGTTGGGTATCTCGTTCCAGACGAATGATGCTGAACTGCCCCAGGGTCACAAAGAGACGATGAGTGTCACCGCCTGTCACCAGTTCCTCCGGGAAACAGGACGCCACTGCATTGGGAATTTCGGTGTTTCCGCAATCACAGTGCCGGCACTCGCACACGTCCATCAGCTTCATGCCCAGAATCAGAGGATCTACCGCCTCCACTACAGCGATAGGAGCATTGGTTCGAGGCAGCTGCTGAGGGTCACGACCACAGTCCGAACCAGCAGATGCGAACACCTTCGCACTCCCCTCGCTACCAAACAGAATGACTCGCTTATCAAACACAGCAAGTCCGGTCACCTCTACAGGACGGGCAGTGCCGATAAACGCATCTGCGGTGATACGATAAAAATACCGCACATCCACCGTGTAAAAACCTCGATTAAAGCAAACCGGCTCAACATCGATGTACGAGTACAGCAGTTCGGCGCATCCTGCCTTCACAGACATTGCCCGGTCAAGGACCTCCTGTGAACCGCGGGTGGGGTAAACCCTCAAATCTTCGATACAGTCTTTATCTTTACATGAATCGAAAATTTTTCTTGTGTGTATACATACGGCCTCCCGGATGCTGCGCTCCTCATTCACGGGGCCGGGTACGACCATTTCTGGCATATGGTTCCCTCCTAAATATATTGGGTGACGTGGGCGGTTTTCCCGCCCGATTTGGTTCTGCTTACACCTCATCTTATGACCCATATCGGATTTGGTGTCAGGAGCGCCTTGTCCTCTTCTTTTCCGCTTTTGCTCTTGCGGCTTTTTTCAATCCGCGTTATAATAAATGCCAGACCAGACGCCTGACCAGAAAGGAGCGTTTTCATGGCCCCAGTGGGATTTATTCAAAATGAATTGGACCTTAAGCTCTTGGTCCTGTATATCATGGCCCGTGCCGCCGGTCCCATCACCTTTTTGCAGCTGTTGGAGTTGGCCTTATGTGATGCCGGGGTAGATTACTTCTCCCTCACACAAGCGGTGGACCATATGGTGGAAACCGGCCAGCTCTCCAAGGAGGACGATCGCTACACCATTACAGACAAAGGGCGGCGCAACAGCGAGATCTGTCAGAGCAGCCTGCCCTACTCGGTGCGCATGCACTGCGATGAAAACCTGGTCAAGGTCAACGAGGCCCTGCGACGGGAAGCCCAGATCCAAAGCCGCATCGAGGACAATCCGGATGGCACCTGTACCCTCCACCTGGGGTTCCACGACGTGGGCAGCCCTCTCCTGGAGCTGTCCCTTCTGGTCCCCGGCCGTCCTCAGGCGATCGCCATGTCTCATCAGTTTCAAACTAATCCGTCTGGCATATATCATTCCATGATTTCTCTTCTCAGCACACCAGAACCCAGAAAGGAGAATGTACCTTGAGACGTTCAGACCGTGAACAAAGCCTGGAATTTTCTCTTGCTCTCATTGACCGCTGTTCCCACGGCGTGGCCGCATTGTCAACTGGAGAAGATACTCCTTACTGTCTTCCCCTCTCTTTCGTGCGGGTTGACAACTGCCTGTACTTTCACAGTGCCCGACAGGGCCGCAAGGTGGATTTGTTGCGCGCCAACCCCAGGATATGTATTACATTTGTGGGCGAGGACACCCCTGCTTTCGTGCCGCCCGCCATGTACACCACCTATTATCAGTCAGTGATTGTCACCGGAACCGTCTTGGAGGTGACCGATCCCCAGGAAAAAACAGCCGCTTTGCATGCTTTATGTGAGAGGCTTACTCCCAATGATATGGATGCCTTCCCGGCTGCCGTGGAAAAGAGTCTGGCGGTCACCGCCATTTGGAAGGTAGAGATGGACCACATTTCTGGAAAAGCAAAATTGAAACATTGACCTTATCCGTTTATTCAGCTGTCTGTTTTCCATACAGGCAGCTTTTTTATCCCATTAAACGGGCCAATCTCTCCAGCGCAGGGGCCAGATTTTCCAAGTCCACCCCAGGGTAGTTTACCACCAGCGTATGGGGCAGGCCAGATTCCGGCTCCCGCTGATAGTGAGAGAGGAAGGACAACCGGATCCCCTGGGCAGCTGCCTGTTGTTCCAAGTCCCAATCCTCCAGTTTGGTATCCAAGCGCAGCAGAAAATGAAGCCCTGCGTCCGCCCCCAGAATCTGGCATCGTTTTCCCAGAGCGCTTTCCTGGATGGTCTGTAAAACCGCGTCCCTTCGTCCCCGATAATAGACTCGCATCCGGTTGACATGGGACTCAAAATGCCCCTCATTTAAAAAATGAGCCAGGGTGTACTGCTCCATCGCCGGGACGGTGCAGGCATAAAAGCCCAGACGGTGCTGATAAAGCTCCAGCAGTGAGTGGGGCAGCACCATATAGCTGATCCGCAGAGAGGGAGCCAGAGAGCGGGAAAAGGTGTTCATATAGATGACCCGCTCTCCCCGGTCAATGCTTTGCAAGGTAGGGATGGGGCGTCCTGTGAACCGAAATTCACTGTCGTAGTCATCTTCGATGATATAGCGCCCTTCCTGCTCCCTCGCCCAGGAGAGGAGCATCTGTCGCCGGGCAATAGGCATAACCGCTCCTGTGGGGAACTGATGATTGGGAGAGATATGCAGCACATCCACCTCTTGCCGTTCCACCGCATCTGGTTGCGCCCCTTGCTGATCCACCGGTATACTGAGGCAGGATGCTCCGTTGAGCTGGTAGATACGGGGCGCTTTGGAATAGCTGGGATCCTCCACCCCATATACCTGCTCCCGACCCAATAGCTGAACAATTAAATTATATAAATACTCCGTTCCTGCTCCCACCACGATCTGCTCCGGAAGAACGGAAATTCCCCGGTATTGATACACGTGCCGGGCAATGGCCTGGCGAAGTTCCGATACCCCGTTGTGGGGCATGGACCGCAGCAGAGCCTCCCCCTGTTCGCTGAGCACCCTACGCATCAGCCTAGCCCACACCGAAAAGGGAAAGCCTTCCGTCCCGCTTCCACTCCCTTTCAAGTCCAGCAGCCACTGGCGCTCCTCCTCCCGACGAGATGGGCGAGGAATCGCCCCGTTGATTGTCCGATGCTCCGGTTGCACCTGATTGACAAAATACCCTCTCTTCTCTTCCGACCGCAAATATCCCTCCGCAGTCAGCTGGGCGTAAGCGTTTTCCACCGTCACCACCGCCACCTCCAAATGCTTTGCCAGCGCACGCTTGGATGGCAGCTTTTCCCCCGCTTTGATTCGTCCGGCCAGAATATCCTCTTTCATACAGCGGTACAAATAATCATACCGGGCCAAATTTCCCCGGTCAGTTAAATCATAAGTCAGCATGGCCCCTCCATCTGGTCTTATAAAATAATATCAAATTGGCCCTTTCTTTCATGCCAGATTATATTAAAATACAAGCTACGGAAAATAGCAAGAAAAATGTTCGGAATAAACCCTGGAAACAAAAAGGAGTGTACTCTCTATGGCCGATCAGAAAATCAAAAAGCTAGTTCAGGCTGCGCTATTTGCAGCTTTGTGTACCGTCATGACGCTCGTGGTTCAAATTCCCTCCCCAATGCAAGGGTATGTCAACTTAGGGGACTGCGCGGTTCTGCTCTCCGCCTGGATTCTGGGTCCCTTGTATGGCGGAGCAGCTGCCGGTATCGGCTCTATGTTGGCAGATTTGTTCGGCTACGCCCACTATGCCCCCGGCACACTGGTGATCAAATTTACTATGGCGGTGGCAGCCGCCCTTCTCTTCCGTGGGCTACGCAAGCATAACCTACTACTGGCTCAGGGACTCAGCGGAGTGGTTAGCGGCGCCATCCTTGTAACTGGATACTTTGCCTATGCCTGCTTATGGCTGGGAAAGGGCTGGGCGGCCGCTGCATCCATCCCGGGAAATATTGTGCAGGCGATCTTTGGGCTGATTGCCGCTACTCTCGTGTACGCCGCCTTGAACCGCAGCCGGGCTCTGGCACACATCTGAATCTATTCTAAAAAAACGAGCTTCCCCACCGGGGAAGCTCGTTTTTTCCTTGTCCTATTGAATCACTACATTTTCTTCTCCCAGCCGCTCCTTTAAATCCTCAATCAACAACGGGTGAAGCTGACAACGGGTTCCCACTCGCTTTTTGCAATCCTCAAAATACAAGATTGCCTGGCTCTCTCCCGGGAAAAAGGACAGAGCCAGCCGAACCTTTCGCAGACGCGGGTCCTCCCGGTTAGGGAAACGGAGATACAGCTTCTGACTTCCAGCTGCCACCGCTTCTGCATCCAGGTCATTGAGGGGACGAATGGAATCTGCCATCAGCTGGGGTTCCTTTTCATCCCGGACCGAAATCTTTCCGCTGACCAAAATCGCGCTGTTTTCCCGAATATAGCTCCCGCTTTCATCCAGTACCCGGGAGAAGCACAGCAGCTCCATGGCGCCAGTGTCGTCTTCCAGGTTGACATAAGCCATTAGCGTGTTGGACCGGGTGGTACGGGTCCGGTAGGTAGTGACCATGCCGGCTATGGTGACCCGCTGCTCATCCCGATACTGCTGGGGCCCCTCCTCCCGGTCAAAGTCTGATAAAATGGAACCGATGGTCACGGCCCCCCGCTGCCGTGCTGCCTCCCGGTATTGGTCCATGGGATGGCCGGAGAGATAGAGGCCTGTGGTCTCCTTCTCCATACTCATCAGCTCCTGAGGACTGTACTCAGGTAAGTCGGGGAGATGGAGGGCTGGCAGGGGGCTTGGGGATTCCTCTCCCCCACCAAAACCGAACAGGTCCAACTGGCCCTCCACATTCCGCTTACGGCTGGCGGCAATTCCATCCAATACCTGACCATAAACCTGCATCAGTTGTGACCGGTGGCAGCCCATTCGGTCAAAGGCTCCGGATTTGATGAGACTTTCCACTACTCTCCGGTTTAAGTCCTGGTCGAACATCCGGTCGCAGAAGTCCATAAATCCTGTAAAGGCTCCACCCTTTTCACGCTCTGACAGCAGGCCGGTTATAAAGGATCGGCCCACGCCCTTCAGGGCAACCAATCCAAATCGGATTCCTTCTCCCACTACCGTGAAGTCGGCGTCCGACTCATTGATGTCAGGGGGCAGCAACTGGATGCCCATGCTCCGGCACTCGGCGATATATTCTGCCACCTTTTCGGTGGAATCCAGCACCGATGTAAGAAGGGCGGCCATATACTCCTTGGGATGGTGGCACTTAAACCAGGCAGTCTGATAGGCCACGATGGCGTAACAAACCGCATGGGCCTTATTAAAGGCGTAGTTGGCAAAGTCATAAATCTCATCGTAGATGCTCTGGGCCACGCTCTCCGGAATCCCTTTGGCGGCACACCCGGCAATATTGCGGGAGGGATCGCCGTGGAGAAATGCCTCCCGTTCCCGTTCAATATCCTTGACCTTCTTTTTGGACATGGCACGGCGCACCATATCAGCCTGTCCCAGAGAGTAGCCGCCCAGCTGCTGGAAAATTTGAATCACCTGCTCCTGGTAGACGATGCAGCCATAGGTGTTGGACAGGATGGGGATCAGGGATGGATGCTTATAGGTGATCTTGTCTGGATTCTGCTTACAGGCGATGAAACGGGGAATGGATTCCATGGGGCCGGGACGGTACAGAGCAATAATCGCGGTGATATCTTCAATGTTCTGAGGCTTGAGTCCCAGACAAACTCCTGTCATTCCGGTGGATTCCATTTGGAACACCCCGGCGGTGCGCCCCTCCGACAACATGGCCATAGTAGCTGGGTCATTCTCCGGAATATCATGCAATGTAAAGTTAGGTTCCTTGCCACGAACCATCTTGACCGCATCATCTAAAATGGTCAGGTTGCGCAGGCCCAAAAAGTCCATTTTTAGCAGTCCCAGCTCTTCCAGGGTGGTCATGATATACTGCGTGACCGGCAGGCCGTCATTGGTAGCCAGAGGGACGTAGTCACAGACCGGCCGGCTGGTAATGACCACTCCCGCCGCGTGGGTTGAGGTGTTCCGGGGCATCCCCTCAATGGCCATGGCGGTATCAATGAGCTTTTTAATGCGGGGGTCCCCATCATAGGCATCCTTCAGCTGCTTGGACAGCTTTAGCGACTCCTCCAGGGTGATATGAAGGTTGCCCGGCCCGCTGGGAATCAGCTTGGCCAGCGCATCCACCTCAGCATAGGGGAAATTGAGCACCCGGCCCACATCCCGCACAGACCCTCGGGCAGCCATGGTGCCGAAGGTAACAATTTGGGCCACATGGTCTGCCCCGTATTTTCGGTTTACATAATCAATAACCTCTTGCCGCCTCCGGATGCAAAAGTCAATGTCAATATCGGGCATGGACACCCGCTCAGGGTTGAGAAACCGTTCGAAGTAGAGGTTATACTTCATAGGCTCCACATCGGTGATGTTCAGACAGTAGGATACCATAGAGCCTGCGGCAGAGCCACGCCCCGGACCGACCGGGATGCCGTTTCCTTTGGCAAAGGCGATGAAGTCAGACACAATGAGGAAGTAGTCCACAAACCCCATCTTTCGAATCATGTCCATCTCATAGCGAAGCTGCTTGCGGTACTCCTCTTTGCCCTCAGGATAGCGGCGGGCAAAGCCGTCCATACACAGCTTCTCAAAATAGGCGTCCCCGTCGGTATACCCTTCCGGCAGCGTAAAGTGGGGCAGGTGGTACTTGCCGAACTGGAACTCCACATTACATAGCTGGGCAATCTTGGCCGTATTCTCCAAAGCCTCCGGGTAGTTGGGGAAAAGAGCGGCCATCTCCTCCTCCGACTTGACATAGAACTCTTGGGTCTCAAACTTCATCCGCCCCGGGTCTTCCAACAGCTTTCCTGTCTGGATGCACATGAGAATGTCCTGCATCTCTGCATCTTCCCGGCGCAGATAATGGGCGTCGTTGGTGGCGATCAGGGGTATTCCGGTCTCCTCGTGGATGCGCACAAGTCCAGCGTTGACCTGTTTCTGGGCGGCAATGCCGTGGTCCTGTAGCTCCAGGTAGTAACCGTCCTCCCCGAACAGCTCCCGCATTTCCAGCGCCACACTCTTGGCCTGTTCATATTCCCCTGCCATCAGCAACCGGGGCAGCTCGCCCCCCAAGCAGGCAGAGCAGGCGATCAGTCCGCCGCAGTGCTCCCGCAGCAGATCCATGTCAATGCGGGGCTTGATATAAAAGCCCTCCAGAAAGGCCTGGGATACCATGTAGGACAGATTCCGGTATCCCTCCTCATTCCGACATAGCAGCACCAGATGGCGGGATTCCGCGTCAAACTCATGGACCTTTTGGAAGCGGGTCCGGCCCCTGGGAGCCACATAGACCTCACAGCCAATAATCGGCTTGATCCCTTCCGCTTTACAGGCCCGGTAGAAGTCGATGACTCCGTACATCACCCCGTGATCAGTGATGGCTACCGCCTCCTGGCCCAGCTCCTTGACCCGTTCCACCAGCTTTTTGATGCGACAGGCCCCGTCCAGGAGGGAGAACTCGGTATGCAGATGTAGATGGACAAAGGACATAGATGCTCCTCCCCAGCTTGGATGTGCCCCAATGAATGTCAACCCGTGGGCTATTCTGTTCGTGCTTACTTTCTTCTTTTATTCAGTCATCTGACTGCTCCGCTGCCCGTTCCAGGGTCTCTCCCGTTAGGCGATATACTGTCCACTCATCCATGGGGACAGCTTCCATCCGTTTGGTGTAGAAATCGATGGAAGGCTTGTTCCAGTCCAGACAGGACCACTCCAGTCTTCCGCAGCCCCGTTCCACTGTGATACGGGCCAGTTCCTTCAGCAAAGCCTTACCATATCCCTTCCCTCTCTCCTCCGGCCACACCAGCAAATCCTCTAGGTAGATGCCTGCCCGGCCAAGGAAGGTGGAGAAATTATGGAAAAAGAGGGCCATTCCCACCTCTCTTTCCCGATCCACGGCGAAGATCACCTCCGCCTTTTTCTTTTCAAACAACCACTCCCGCAAAATCTCCGGGGTCGCCACCACTTGGTCAGACATGTGCTCATACTCGGCCAGGGAGCGGATAAAGGACAAGATTAACCCCTCGTCCCCAGGGACAGCAGCACGAAAGGTACAAACAGCCATGGAATAAACTCCTTTTCTTTCTTTGGTCGGTCTTTACAGGTAACGCTTGGGGTTGGGCAGACCCTCCAGGAAGGCGATGGCACGGCGCAGCTCCTTCCCACTCCACAGGGAAGCAGCCACTGTTACCACCGGCTTTTTCCCTCGGCACATTTGGATAGCTGTACCGGCCAGCCCTGTGGCCGTCCCGCCCCGGCGGAAGGTCACTGTCCAAGAGCGGCGGAGGAGGAAATTCAGGCCCTGGTAGGGATGTGTCTCTTGGGAAAAGGGAGTGGAGACCACCACCCGGTCATTATAAAAAGCGACCTGGCATCTGCGGTGGTAGGCACACCACGCAGTTCCCAGAAGCAGCACCCCTGCTCCTGCGGCGCACATGGGCCACCAGCCTGCCGCCACTCCCAGAAGCAGCAGCACCAGGCCGGCAAAGCCAGCAATAAGGGCGGTGGCAACTAGCCGTTCCGTGGACACCCGCAGCACTACAGCTGGCTCAGTTCTTTTCCCTTGCTCCTCCATCCTCCCACTCCTCTCGGCTCAGCTCCACCAGCTTGCGCAGTCGGTGGTTTAAGGCGGACTTGGTGACGGGAGGGTCACACTGCTGGGCCAACTGGGATAAGGTGTCCTCAGGATGCTCCAGACGCAGCCGGGCCGTCTCCCGCAACTTCTCCGGTAGGGCGGCCAGCCGCCCCTGCTCCTCCAGCTTGCGAATGGCCTCCATCTGAACCATGGCGGCCTCCACCGCCTTGTCCAAATTTGCGGCGTCACAATTGACTCTGCGGTTGACGCTCCCTCTTAAATCCTTTTCCAGCTTGGCGTTCATGACCTCCATGGCCGCCAGAGGTGCTCCAATGGAGGTGAGGAAATCCTCGATGCGGTCGCTCTGCTTAAAATAAATCACTGCGTTGCCCTTCCGCTGAGCCGCCTTTGGCTCCAGCTCCATCTCCCGCATCAGCGCCAGCATCTCCCGGCTGACGCTGAGATGGGAGGTAGCCAGCTCCAAGTGGTAGCCCTTTCGAGGGTCCGTCACCGACCCGCCCGCCAAAAAGGCCCCCCGCAGAAAGGCTGTGCGGCAGCAGGATTCCTCCACAATACCAAAGTTAATATGGAGGGCCGGCGTTTTGGGGTCTCCGCCGAACAGCTGCTGGATGATGGAGAGTTTTTGGGGATCGGTGATGGAGAAGATGTACTTTCCTTCCCCCTCCGGCACGCGGTCAAAGGAGAGTTTAAATGCCTTTTTTAATATTAGAGGGAGCCGCTGGGCAAACGCTGCGCTCTCTGTAATGATGCGCACCTCCCCAGCAGAAAAGGTATTGCTGTAAAGGAAAATACCATAACACTCCGCCTGAGCACAACACTTTCGGCTATGTGGAGCCCGACACAGCTCCGCTTTCACTTCTCCGGCAAAGGACATGGTCATTCCTCCAAAATGTACCGGCGCTCTCCATGGAAAATCCGCACCGCTCTGCGGCGGTAGATCTCCAACAGAGTGGCCGCCAGCTTATCGGGATCATGGCGGGCAAAGTTTCCGCCCTCAGAGGCCACCGGACGCTCTACCAGTTCCAGCCCCATGGCAGTAACCCGTTCCCGGTCCACCACCAGAGGGGCTGCATCCTCTTCCCGGTAGCGCTCCACCAGCCCCGGATGAACGGGGGCGGAGTTGGCCAGGCACAAATCCAACATTCCGGGCGCTCCATGGTCTAGGAGGGCCTCCAAATGGTCGGCGGCCGTATACCCCTCGGTCTCCCCTTCCTGGGTCATGATATTGCACACATAGATCTTGGGAGCTGGAGACTGGGCAATGGCCTGAGCCACTCCATCTACCAACAGGTTGGGAATCACGCTGGTATAGAGACTGCCCGGTCCCAGAACGATCAAATCGGCCTCCCCAATGGCTTCTAAAGCGGCAGGCAAAGGGGCGGGACGCTGAGGGATCAGGGCCACCCGGGCAATCCGGCAGTCCTGTTCCTTTTTAAAGCTGTAGATTTTTGACTCGCCAACCACTCGGGTACCATTTTCAAACACAGCCTCCAGCTGAACATCAGCACTGGTCACCGGAATGACCCGGCCAGTGATGGCCAGCACTTGGCTCATTTGGCTGACCGCCTCCTCAAAGGAACCGGTTACCCCATTCAAAGCGGCCAAAATCAAATTGCCGAAGGACTGCCCTGCCAGCGAACCCTCTGTGAAACGATACGTCAGCAGGCGCTGCATAATAGGCTCTGTATTGGCCAACGCCTCCATACAGTGCCGAATATCGCCGGGGGGCGGCATTCCAATATCCCGGCGCAGCATGCCGGACCCACCCCCGTCGTCCGCTACCGTGACGATGGCAGTGAGATTTTTTGTGTATTTCTTCAATCCCCGCAGCATAGTGGAAAGCCCCGTTCCACCACCCACGGCTACAATTTTTGGCCCTCGCTCCCACTGCTGGAGATTCGGGAGGTTTTCCATCATAGACATGTTCCTTTCTTTTCACGGAGACTGCACTCAATTCCGCCCCAGGTCCCGGTGGCTCTCCACCACCGGCCACCCCCCCTGGCGAATCTGTTCCGTCAAATCGTGGGCAATGGCCACCGAGCGGTGATGTCCGCCGGTACAGCCAATGGCGATCACCAAGGAGGTCTTGCCCTCCTCCTCATACTTCGGAAGCAGCCAGCAGACAAAATCGGTCAGCCGCTTTAAAAACTCTTCTGTCTGGGGACTGGAAAATACATAGTCCCGCACACCGGTATCCAGGCCGGTTCGAGGACGCAGTTCCGGTACGTAGTAGGGATTGGGCAGAAACCGCACGTCAAACACCAGATCTGCTTCCATTGGCACCCCATGCTTAAAGCCAAAGGAGGTCACCCGCACATCCATCCGTCCCTCGGAGGACCCTCCCTTGGCAAACAGCCGGCGCAGCTCCCCCTTCAGCTTGGCGGTGGACAAATTACTGGTATCAATGATATATTCCGCCCGTTCCCGCAACGGGGCGAGCATCTCCCGCTCCATCTGGATGGCTTGCTCCAGGCTGTCACACTCTTCCGCCAAGGGGTGGCTACGCCGGGTCTCTTTATAGCGCTTGATGATCACTCCGTCAGATGCCTCCATAAACAGGATGCGGTAGGAGCATTTCATCGCTTTTAGATCATCCAGTGCCCGAAACAAACTGTCAAATTTTGTCCCGCTGCGGATGTCAGAGACCAGCACTACCCGGTCATATTCCCCCGCTCCCGCCATGCCCAACTCTGCAAATTTGGGAATCAGCGGCGCAGGCAAATTGTCTACACAAAAAAAGTCCATATCCTCCATAATGGAGGCCGCCTTACTCTTCCCTGCCCCAGACAGGCCGGAAATGATCACAAATTCCATGGTTGCTTCCCTCTCCCTGGGTCTATATTCTCTCTTTCTACACCAAAAGGCAGTTCGATCAGCGCAGCACCTTGACCTCCATCTCCAGCATCACACCGGTATGGGCAAATACCCGCTCCTTTACCTGCTCCACCAAGGCCAGTATGTCCCCACAGGTGGCCCCTCCCCGGTTGATGACAAACCCTGCGTGCTTTTCTGACACCTGGGCACCGCCAACCGTAAAGCCCTTCAGGCCGCACTCCTGAATCAGGGCTCCGGCAAAGTGGCCGGCTGGACGTTTAAACATAGAGCCTGCACTGGGATATTCCAGGGGCTGCTTAGACTGGCGCTGCTGGGCCAACTCCGCCATTCGGGCAGAGATAGACTCCGTTTCCCCCTTCTCCAGCTCCAGGCGGGCCCCAAGAATCATACGGCTGCCGTCGGAGAAGGCACTGTGGCGGTATCCGAAGTCAAACTCCTCTACCCGCTCCACCTGGCCGGATTTGGTCAGGCAGGTAACTTCCCGCACCACCTGGGCCATTTCTCCCCCATAGGCACCCGCGTTCATGGTCACCGCTCCTCCCAGAGAGCCAGGGATCCCATGGGCAAATTCCAATCCCGTCAGCCCCAGGTCCCGGGCAGTCATGGCCAGACGGGCCAGAGAAATACCGCTGTCCGCCAGCAGCGTTGTGCCTTTCGCCTGACAACCACACAAACCGGGCGTGGAGCGGATCAGAAACCGGTCCACGCCCTCATCCGCCACCAACAGATTGGAGCCGTTGCCCATAAAAAAGGGCTCAATACCCAGCTCTGCGGCCGTTTCCACCGCCGCGGCCGCCTCCTGTATGGTCTTGGGCAGCGCCATTAGGGCGGCCGGTCCTCCTACTCGAAAGGAAGTATACCGGGACATGGGCTCATTTGCCCGAAGGTCCAGATCCGGACACCGGTTGGACAGTACCTGTTTCAGTTGCTCTATCCGCTCCATAAGGGCCTCCATTTTCTGACTTCGGAATTACTTGGTACGATTATAGCAAAACTTTTGGGAAAATAGAATAGGAAATTCAGAAGGCGGAGGCACCCGTCCTCCGCCTTCTGTTTTCTACATCCTTCCAGTTACAGCAGATGGCACAGCAATGCTGCCCCTACCACTCCTGCATCATTTCCCAGGGCCGCACGCACCAGACGGACCGGGGTATTCTTGTCATAGGTGCCGTTTTTAACTCGCTCCCGCACCGGCTCCAGCAGCCAGGCGTCATCGGCATTGCTGATTCCGCCTCCTAGACAGATAACCTGGGGCTGGAGGACATTGACCAGATTAATCAGCCCCAGCGACAGGCCCTCCCAGTACCGCTCCAGGACCCGTCTGGCCGCCTCGTCCCCCTGGGCCGCCCCCTGGAATGGGGTCCGCCCCTGGACCTGGGCCAAGTCTCCCTGGCAAATCTGCCACAGCAGGCTGTCCGGGCACCGTTCCATCTCCTCCCGCGTCATGCGGATCAGAGCGGTGGCAGAACCGTACTGCTCCCAACAGCCCCGGTTTCCACAGCCGCACAGCTGGCCACCTGGATAAATCACCATGTGACCGACCTCCATACCGGAGTTAGCGCAGCCGGTGAACAGCTTCCCATCCACCACCATGCCCCCTCCGATTCCGGTTCCCAAGGTAATCACCACCGCGGGACTACAGCCCTTTGCAGCCCCCGCCCAGTATTCTCCGATGGCAGCACAGTTGGCATCGTTGCCCAGATAAACCGGAACATTCCACTTGCTCTGGAAGCGGGCACGGAAGGGGGTATCCCGGAAGGGCATGTTGGCCGTCTGGACCACCACACCGGTTTTATTATCCACTAGGCCCGGGATTCCTACCCCTACCGCCTGGATTTCCTCCGGTCTCTTCCCTCCCTGCTCACAGGCCTGCTGTGCCAGCTGGGCAACCTCATCACACAGCTGCTCGGCCGAGTGGGAACGGTCCACAGGACGGCTCACTTTATTTAAAATAGTACCCTCCCGGTCCACCAGGCCAGCTACCAGGTTGGTTCCGCCTACATCTACGCCGATATAATACATGGTCACGCTTCTCCTTCGTTCCCCATCATTTTTTCAAAGTGTTCATCCATTCGCCGGGTCAGCTCCAGGGCAGCGTTGTGGCCCATCTTCCGGTTGCGGTTGTTCATCGCCGCCACCTCCACAATACTGGCCAGATTCCGGCCGGGCTTGACCGGAATGGTGATGGAGGGCACTTTGACGCCTAGAATCTCTGTCTGGGCAGATTCCAGACCCAAACGGTCATAGACCGCCTCATCGTTCCAAGGCTCCAGCCGGATGACCAGGTGGATTTCCTGCTTAATTTTGATGGCTCCCATACCAAACAGGCGCCGGACATCAATGACACCGATGCCCCGCAGCTCCATATAGTGACGGATGAGCTCAGGAGCCGTGGCTTCCAGCGTGCCATGGTTGGTCTCCCGGATCTCCACCGCGTCGTCGGCAATGATCCGGTGGCCGCGCTTAATGAGCTCAATGGCCACTTCGCTCTTGCCTACCCCGGATTCTCCCTGGAGCAGCACGCCCTCACCGTAAATTTCCATCATCACACCAGAGCGGGTAATTCGGGGTGCCAGTTGGTTATATAGGCTGCCAATCAGCGCACTCATAAACGCGGAGGTCTGGGCCTTGGTGCGCAGAATCGTCCGCCCGTGCTCCCGGGCTGCGTCCAGACACTCGGGGTAGGCATCCAGCTCCCGGGTAATAATCACAGCGGGCACCGGATAGGACAACAGCCGGTCAAACCGTTCCCGTCGCTCCTTACTGGACAGTCCCTCCAGATAAGTATGCTCCGTCAAACCGATTAGTAACAGACGTTTGGTATCAAAATGTTCAAAAAAACCAGTCAGAGGCAGTCCGGGCCGATTGATGTCCACGGTGCGCAGCGGCACGTTCTCATAGTCGGGTGCGGCACACAGCACCTCCAGATTAAACTCCCGAATGATCTCACCCAGCTTGACGCTGTACAGACTTTCTGTCACTTCAATCCCTTCCTTCCCCGCCTTAGGCACACCAGCCTTCTGCGGAACATTCCTATTACTTCTTAGTATAGACGAACTTCATAGGTTTCGCAAGACAAAGCCAAAAGTAGTCCTCTTTTTCTCTCCCCAATTTATAAATTATAAAAAAAGTTCTTGCATTCCGACAAGATTTCTGCTATCATATCAGTCGAGGCTTTTTTGAAAGCGATTCTCATAGCGAGGAGGTAAGCAACATGGCCAAATGCGAATTCTGCGACAAGGGCGTCACCTTCGGCATCCAGGTTTCCCACTCTCACCGCCGTTCCAACCGCACCTGGAAGCCCAATGTGAAGCGCGTGAAGGCGATCGTGAAGGGCACCCCCACTCACGTGTACGTCTGCACCAGATGCCTCCGTTCCGGTAAGGTCACCCGCGCTGTGTAATGGAATATGGCAACTAAAAACACCCTGTGTCTTAGACACAGGGTGTTTTTCCTTTTCTCAGGAAAAACCCACCGGCTAAACCGGTGGGTTTTGAGCTTATGATGTCTTTGCCGGTTTCCAGGGAACGTCCTGAAAGGCCTCCCCTGCTGTCAGCACCTCCACCGTACCCGCCGAGTAGTCCAGTACGTGGGCGGCAAATGCCTCCGCCCGCTCCTCGGGCAGCAGAACCGAGAGCACGACGTCGCTGCCGTAGTCCACTTCTTTCACTACTCCGCCGAAGCTCTCCACCTCCCGGCGAATCCCCTCAAACTGGGCGTAGGTACAGGGCACCTCCTGGGCCACCCACCGGCGCACTACAGAGATACCAGCTGCGTCCAGAGCGTCCTTGGCGCTTTGGGTATAGGCCCGGACCAGTCCGCCTGCTCCCAGCAGGATCCCTCCAAAATACCGGGTGACCACACAGCAGACGTTGACCACCCCCTCTTTCTGGAACACCCCCAGCATGGGCTGGCCAGCTGTTCCCTGGGGCTCCCCGTCGTCGGAGTAACGCACCGGACCGTCCTGGATGAGATAACACCAACAGTTATGCCGGGCATCGTAGTACCGCTTCTTGGTCTCCTCGATCCGGGCCCGGGCCTCCTCCTCGCTTTCCACGCGCCAGACCTGGCCGATAAAACGGGAGCGCTTTTCCACCAGCTCAGTCTGACTGCTTCCGGTGGGGATATAATATTCTGTCATGGGACACATCCCTTCTTAGCCTCGGCGGCTCATCCAATCCTCCCTGGTGATAACATAAAAACGGGCCGGTTTTTCCTTTCCAGTGGGCTCATCCAAAACAAGGGCCTCCATCTGGAATCGCAGGCCGCTTTTTTCGATCACACGGCGGGAGCGGTGGTTTTCCGTATAGTGACTGCACCACACCGACGCAAACTCAAGCTCCTCAAAGCCCAGCCGGAGCAGCACCTCCATCGCCTCCCCCATCAGACCCCGCCCCCAAAAATCCGGGTGCAGGGAATAGCCGATCTCCCCGTCAGGGGCAGGAAATTCCGGACGGTGACGGCCGGTGTACCCGGCTGAACCAATCACCCGCCCGGACTGCCGGTCCACCACGGCAAATACATTGGGGGCGGAAAACACCGTTTGAATGATCTCCAGGCTCTCCGCCTGGCTTTTGTGGGGAGACCACCCAGCCGCCGGCCCCACCCTTGGGTCCTTGGCGTAGTCGTACAGTTCCCCTTTGTCCTCGGGTACAAAGGGCCGCAGAAGCAGCCGGGGGGTATCCAAGTTCATCTCATTCCTCCCAGGGCTCCCGGTGGGGCTTCCAGCCCTCCACCAGCTCGCCCAGCTGACCAATCACTTTAGGTGTACAGACGGCCACTACGTCGATGGTCTGGGCGTAGTCCACCTTTTCCACCTTGGCCTCCTGGTACAGCTTGTCCAGCAGGCCGCCTTTGTCATAGGGCAGATGGATGGTCACACGCTTGGCTCCGTTGTCCAGCACCTGTCCAATGGCCTTGAGCAGATCGGGCAATCCCTCCCCCGTCTTGGCCGAAATGGACACTCGTCCCTCTCCGTGGGGACGGATATCGCTGTCCCAGCAGTCGCACTTGTTGTACACCTCAATGCGCGGGGTCCGGTCCGCTCCCAGCTCATGGATCAGCTGATCCACCACCGCCGCCTGCTCCCGCCACTCCTCATTGGATGCGTCAATCACATGGAGCAGCAGATCGGCAAAAGACAGCTCCTCCAGGGTGGCTTTGAAAGCCTCCACCAGGTGGTGGGGCAGCTTGCGGATAAAGCCTACGGTGTCTGACAGCAGCACAGTGCAGGTGTCGGAAATCTCCAGGGTACGAGTGGTGGTGTCCAGGGTATCAAAGAGCCGGTTGTTGGCTGGAATGTCCGCCCCGGTCAGCTTATTTAATAAGGTAGACTTGCCCGCATTAGTGTAGCCCACAATAGCTACCACCGGCACTTCATTTTTGATCCGGCGCTCCCGCTGAGTGGCCCGAACCCGACGGACCTCCTTCAGCTCCGCTTCTAGCTTGGAAATTTTCCGGCGAATGTGGCGGCGGTCGGTCTCCAACTGGGTCTCGCCAGGTCCCCGGGTGCCGATGGCGCCCTCCTGGCGCTCCAGGTGGGTCCACATGCCCAGCAGCCGGGGCAGCAGATACTTGTACTGGGCCAGCTCCACTTGCAGCCGCCCCTCTCGGGTCCGGGCCCGCTGGGCAAAAATGTCCAGAATCAGGGCAGAGCGGTCCAGAACCTGGACCTTCAGCTCTTCACTGAGAACCCGCTGCTGGGAGGGCGAGAGGGCGTTGTCAAAGATGACCATATCCGCGTCCATAGCTTTCACCAGGTCCTTGACCTCGGCCACCTTTCCCTCCCCAATGAAGGTGCGGGGGTCGGGGCTGTCCTTGGACTGCAGCACCATCCCCACGCTCTCCCCCCCTGCCGTCTCCAGCAGAGCAGCAAGTTCCTCCATGGTGGCCTCAGTGGCATTTTCATCCCGGTCCAGGCTGAAGGCATTCAGTCCCACCAGCACCGCGCGGTTGATTTGTTGTTTTATATTCTGTTCGGTCATTCAGTTCTCCTAACAGATCGGGAGATCACTTGGTCAAAACCTCCACAATCTCTCCAATATACATGGTGTGGTAATCCTTCTGAGGATACCACTTCTCCTTCACATCCTCCGGCATGTTGGCAGGATCCATGGGCTGGGCAAAACGCTTCCGGCACACCAGTACCAGCTCTGCCTGCTCAAAATAGGGGGCTCCGCACTCCGCCGTCTGGACAGTAAATCCGCACTCTTTGATCTTATCCACATCCCGGCCGCTTTTAGAACCGCACAGAGACAGAGCCTTCCGCCACTCTTCCCCAAAGAAGGTCAGAGTGAAGTACTCCTCCCGGTCAATAAATTCCTTAGTATACCGCTGCGGCCGGATATAGCAGGTGGCCGCAGGCGCGCCCCAAATGACGCCCACTCCGCCCCAAGAGGCAGTCATAGTGTTGCACTGCTCCTTCGTGCCGGCTGTAATCAACATCCACTTATCTCCGATGAGGGAAAATACGTTTTCCTGCAGCTGCTTGGGGTCAATACGCTTAAACATGTGGTTTCCTCCTTAAATATTATTTGCCGGGACCTGAAGGCCCGGCTGATTACCGGGGAACCAGGGTTTGTGCGACTGTAAGGGCGCAAAATACTACAAAAAGCCGCACCGATTACTCGGCGCGGCTTTTATAGGCACGATCTTACTTGTCCAGGCCAAACTTCTTGTTGAAGCGGCTGACACGGCCACCGGTATCCACCATTTTCTGCTTGCCGGTGTAGAAGGGGTGACACTTAGAGCACACTTCTACGCGGATATCCTGCTTGGTGGAGCCAGTCTCGATCACGTTGCCGCAGGCGCACCGAATCGTGGTCTGCTGATAGTTGGGATGGAGGCCTTCCTTCATTGTATGTTCACCTCTTTCTCTTTGGAGGATCGTTTCATAAACGCATCAGTTATAATACCATAGTTTTTTCAGAAAAGCAACACCTTTTTGAAAAAACTTCTCTCCCTATTTCCCTATATTTTCCTTTAAAAGAGGAAAAAAGTCTTGCAATACAGGGAAAGCTATGATAAAATACCAGAGCATTATGCGTGGGAGTGCGGATTTTCCGCCCGGTGCCGGGGATTTCTTTCCTGGTTGGCGGGGAATATGATGCCCCCAGAAAGTTTAACTGAAAAATAGGAGGAAACAAGCAATGGCAGTCGTATCTATGAAGCAGCTGCTGGAGGCCGGCGTTCACTTCGGCCACCAGACCCGTCGGTGGAACCCCAAGATGGCCACCTACATCTATACCGAGCGCAACGGTATCTATATCATCGACCTGCAGAAGACCGTGAAGAAGCTGGAAGAGGCCTATAACTTCGTCCGCGAGCTGGGCGAGAAGGGTGAGACCATCCTCTTCGTGGGCACCAAGAAGCAGGCTCAGGAGGCCATCAAGGAAGAGGCCGGCCGCGTCGGCATGTACTGGGTCAACGCCCGCTGGCTGGGCGGTATGCTCACCAACTTCAAGACCATGCGTGGCCGCGTGGAGCGCCTGAACCAGCTGAAGAAGATGCAGGAGGACGGCACCTTCGACATGCTGCCCAAAAAGGAAGTCATGAAGCACCTGGGTGAGATCGCCAAGCTGGAGAAGTACCTGGGCGGCGTCACTGAGATGAAGAAGCTCCCCGGCGCCCTGTTCGTGGTTGACCCCCGCAAGGAGCGCAACGCCATCAACGAGGCCCGCAAGCTGAACATCCCCATCGTGGCCATCGTGGACACCAACTGCGATCCCGACGAGATCGACTACGTCATCCCCGGCAACGACGACGCCATCCGCGCCATCAAGCTGATCTCCTCTGTCATGGCTAACGCCATCCAGGAGGGCAAGCAGGGTCAGGATGAGGCCCCCGCCGCTGAGGCTGAGGCTCCCGCCGCCGAGTAAGACCCCATCGCTTTTTGTCTACAGCAGCGCCCGTCCCGCGCGGGCGGGCGCTGTTCTTATTGTTAAGTTCAGCGGCCGGTCCTGGACCGGCTGAGAGTAAATGGAGGTATTTTTATGGCTATCACCGCTAAGGACGTACAGAAGCTGCGCGAGATGACCGGCGTTGGCATGATGGACTGCAAGAAGGCCCTCACCGAGGCCGAGGGCGACATCGACAAGGCCATTGAGTGGCTGCGCGAGAAGGGCCTGGCCGCTCAGACCAAGAAGGCCGGCAAGGTGGCCGCTGAGGGCGTGTCCTACGCCATCGTGGCTGACAACGGCGTGGGCGTGATCATCGAGGTCAACTCCCAGACCGACTTCGTGGCTAAGAATGAGGTCTTCCAGGACTTCGTCAAGTCTCTGGCCGCTGTTGTGGCTGAGAAGGACCCCGCCGACGTGGAGGCTCTGAAGGCCTGCACCTACCCCGGCACTGACCGCACCGTGGCTGACGTCACCGCTGACAAGGTGCTGGCCATCGGCGAGAACATCCAGATCCGCCGCTTCGTCCGCTATGCTCAGGGCGTGAACGTCCCCTATATCCACATGGGCGGCAAGATCGGCGTGCTTGTCAACCTGGAGGTTGAGGGCATCGAGGCTGCCAAGGTTGTGGAGCTGGGCAAGGATGTTGCCATGCAGATCGCCGCTATGAACCCCTCCTTCCTGGACAAGTCCAATGTTGACCAGTCCACCCTGGACAAGGAGAAGGAGATCCTGCTGGCTCAGGCTAAGGAGGATCCCAAGAACGCCAACAAGCCCGAGAACATCATTGAGAAGATGGTTATGGGCCGTATCGGCAAGTACTACGAGGAGAACTGCCTGCTCCAGCAGGCCTTCGTTAAGGAGAACAAGGTCTCCGTGGAGAAGCACATCGCTGAGGTTGCCAAGCAGCTGGGCGGCAAGATCTCCGTCAAGGCCTACACCCGCTTTGAGACCGGTGAGGGCATTGAGAAGAAGGAGGACGACTTCGCAGCCGAGGTCGCTTCCATGATCAAGTAAGTTCTGAGACGCAGAGAGGACCGGAGTTCAAAAGCTCCGGTCCTCTTTTTTCCATGAAAAAACGGACGGCAAAATGCCGTCCGTTTTACGTTCCCTGTTAAAACGAGGTTTGTTACGCCTTAGGCGGGAAGGTAATTCCCCCCACATTCACGTTAACGCTGGAGACCTCCAGGCCAGTCATGGACTCAATGGCCGCCTTGACCCCCTCCTGGACAGCCTTACCCATCTCCGGGATGGTATGGCCATAGGAGATGAGAACAGACAGGTCTACAATCACCTTGTCGTCCTCCATCTTCACCCGAACACCCTTAGCCAGGTTCTTCTTTCCTAACAGCTCAGCGATGTCGCTGCCCAGATTGGCGGCCAGGCTGCTGACTCCCTCTACCTCCAGGGCAGCGGCTGCAGAGATCGCCGCCAGCACCTCTTCGGAAATATGGATATTGCCCAGCTCGTCAGAGCGGGAGACGTATTCCTTGTTTTCACTCATGGTTGCCACGCTCCTTAAAGATCGCAGTATCGCGGGACAGTTTTGCATGTGGTTATTCTACCACATTTCTTCCCCCTTGACAACCGCAGATCCAAAAGTTCTTCTCCCCTACCCGTTTAGTTCACCTCAATGATTTTAATTTGATCCGCGGTGAAGCCAGCCGTCTGATGGACCACATCCACAATCTTAGCTGTATCCGCCTCAGTCAATCCGCCCTCAGGTGCAGCCACTGCCAAGCTGAGTGCTTCCTCCCCAATAAACGCCACACAGTCGGTATAGCCCTTGGCCACCACCAGATTTTCAATCTGGGCCTCTGTCACTGTGTAGTCGGCCATCGTCTGAATAGTATCGTTGACTTGATTTTTTACAGTCTCGTCCGCATCCTCCCTGGCTGCGGCATCCTGGAGCAGGGACAAGGCGCTGTCTCTGGCCTGCTGACGGTTGAGACGAGCGGTGGCAAAGTAGTCGCTCCCTGTCCCCGCCTCGGCTCCGGCGGTGGTCTGAGCCTCTCCCTGCGCCCCTGTCTGCGTATCAGCCTGAGTGCCGTCCGGAACACCCGAGCCTGTTGTGCTCTGGAGCAGGGGATCTTCCGTCTCACTGCCCACCATGGTGGACTGGCCCAGCGTCTTTCCCGCCTGGGCCTCCTGCTCATAGTTCCAGTTCAGATACACCGCCGCACATACGAACAGAGCAATGGCTCCCACCACCGCGTTGCGCTTCCACAGCTGCGACCAATTCGTCCCCTTGTTCCCCGTTCTCATAACTTCATTCCTCCTACGATATTGACATTACGTATTTCCCTGACAAATGGTGATTCGATCCGCGCCCAGTCCGGTCAGAGCCGCAACTGCCTGGGCCAGATCCAAACGCACCTTTGGGTCCCCTCCCCCGGGACATACCACAAGGGCTCCCCGAAATTGAGGTGCTACCGTCTGTAGCGGAACTACCTCCTGATTGCCTGAGCCCCGTCCCAGGGTAACGGTAGCTGTATTATAAGCCCCGTCCGCATCCTGCTCCTGGTCCTCTGCCAGAATTTGCCGCTGTCCAGTTTGGATGGACAGCACCACTTTCACACTCCCCGCCCCCTGCACCTGGGACAGAGCCTGCTCCAGCTTTCCCTCAAATGCCGCTAAATCAAACTCCTGTGTTGTCCCGGCTGCTGTTCCCGGATTCTCCTGCTCTCCGCCAGCACTCCCCAACGGAAGCAACAGCAGTACGGCACCTGCCGCCATCACCAGAAGCACATATTTATACTTCTCCAGCGCCCCCCTCCACGCAGCCAACTGTCCGGTCCAGCCTTTTTTCACGGCGTCCCCTCCTCTCCTTCGTAGACCTGCCGCTCAGGAGAAACACCCAGTTCCTCCTGCAAGCACTGCTCCAGCTGTGCCCGCTCTTGGGCGCTGAATGTTCCGGTTACCCGAATTTCTTCCGGCACCCACAGCTCCCCCTCCATCCGACAGGACACCCGTGGAGTACAGACCAGCCCCATTTCCGCCGCCTTGTCCACAATATATGCCTCAAACTTCTCTTCTATGATGACTTTCATCTCCTCATTGACCTGATTTTCCAAGTCCTGTTTTTCCAGCTCCAGCTGAGCATTCCATTGCTCTGCCCATCTTTGGCTTTCCGACCAGTCCAGCTTCCCTGTCCCTGCCAGCAGCGCACATAAAAGAACCAGGCCGCACACCAGCTTTCCTACCCGTTTCACCGGCCCGGAGGGCATCAGACTCTCCGCTACGGAACAGAGAATACAAGCTGCTAAAATGCCCAGCAGCCATTCCTGGGCCCCGCTCATCCGGGCACCGCCGCTGTCAGAGCGGATACAATGCTGACCAAGAGCACCAAAGCCGACGCCCCCGTCATGCCAAGGACGATTCCAAACGCTCCGCCGATGGCATTAATGAGACGGCTGAGCCGGGGCTGTGCCACCGTCGCACAAAGGACAGCCGCTCCTTTATAAACTAAATACTGTAGCCCCAACTGGAGAAAGGGGGACAGGCAAATGGCCAAAACCACCAGCATCCCCGCCACTCCCACGGTCCCCTTCAGCGCTCCGGCCCCCGCCAGAACCGTCTCAGAGGCATCCGCCAACACCCCGCCCACTACCGGAATCGCCCGGGAGATGGCCAGCTTCGCCGCTTTAATTGCCGAGGCATCCACACTTCCCGCCACCGCTCCGGTGGCAGTTAGATAGCCTACAAACACAACCAGCAGCGCAGTCAACAAAAAGGCGGCAATCCCTTTTAATACTCCCGCCAGCTTCCCCAGCCCCGGATTGTCCACAGCGGCATAGGCGCAGCTGACGGCCACATAGCCGTATACCAATGGGATGATCAGCTTGTCCAAAACCATAATAAGAAGCTGGGAAAATAAAACGGTCGCCCCCTGGCGTACCGCCGCCCCGGTCACACTCCCAGTGGCCGCTGTCAGTACCGCCATGACTGGGAGAATGGACTGGGAAAATACCTCCATCTTCCCAATCGTCTCCCGCCCCAGCCCAATCATTGCTGCCATATCCGTCATGGTCAGCGCGGTAATGGCCAAAGCGCCTGCCAGCTCCACGGCCTGTAGGCCCTCTCTCTTTTCCTGCCCCGCCGCCCCCTCCGCCAGGGAGCACAGCAGGACCACCGCCAGCAGTTTTAAACCGGCCGCCAGACTGGATTTCCCCAACTCCCCAAGCTGCTCTGCCGCGTCGCTCAACAGGTGTCCCATCCCCTGTTCCAGATCGGCCCCCTCCTCCACGCCGTAGGACTCCGTCTGCTCCCACAGCTCGTCCAGCCCGGGGACTGACATCGGCTCCGCCCCGTGGCAGGGAACCACACATGCAGCCAGCAGAATGAAACTGATCCATATTTTTCTCATCCCAACATCTCCGCTATCAGCACCGTGACCGCCCGGATCAAGGGCAGAGCCACCAGTAAGGCTGCCAAGGTCCCCGCCGTCTCCACAAAGGCGGCAGTACCGCTCTCCCCTGCCGAGCGACAGATCTCTGACGTTACCCGCGTCAAAATGGAGATGGCCACCGTCTTTGCCACCGGCTCCAACAGCTCCTCGGACAGCCCTGCCTGTCCGGTCAGCTCCTCCATCAGCTGGGCCACGCCTCCCAAACCGTCCGCTACCATACCCAGCATCCACAGCCCGGCTGCCAGGGCCAGAAGCAGGCTGATTTCCGGCGCACTCTTTCGCAGCACCGTTCCCAACACCGCCGCTGTAACGCCAACCGCGGCAATTTTCACCATGGTTTCCATCACAGATGAAACAGCGTCTTTACCATGTCAAACAGACTGGCAATCTCCTGCACCACCATCATCAGCACCACAACCAGACCGGTAAGCGTGGTCATCATCGCCTGTTCGTCCCGCCCCGCCCGGCTGAGCACCTGGTTGAGCACTGCCACCAGAATCCCAATGGCGGCTATTTTAAAAATTAAATCCACATCCATGGAAAGCCCTCTCTTTCGTACTCCTTCTCTCCACTGTTCTCATAACAGCAAAATCACAAAAAAAGCGCCTCCAGACAGCCCCAATGCCTGGTACACCCTGCCTTGGCTGCGCCGCAGCTGCTGAGCCTGCAGCAGCAGCTGGGATAACTCGTGCCGCACACCGCTCACTACCCGCTTTTGCTCCTCCCAATCGCACCGTCCCAAGGTGTCGCCCAGGGGAAGCAGACACATCGCGTCCTCCTCCCCCAGGACCTCCAGCCCCTCCACCAGACGTCGCCAGCTTTGGGAAAAATCCTCCCACTCCAGCCGCTCCAGCGCCTCTCCGCATCCCTGAAATAATGTCCGCGCCGGTTCCCGGCTTCGCTGTGCTAGCCGCTCCATCAGCTGAGGAAGCGGAGGGCTGTCCAACTCCAGCTCCTGCTCCAACAGGCCAAGGCCCTGTGTCATTGCCTGTAAGGCTCGCACCCGCCTGCCCAGCTCGGCAGACGCCTGGAACCCTATCCACCCACAGCCGGAGGCCAGCAGAATTGCGCCCAACAGCTTCCACATTTAATCCAGCTCCTCAATATAGTAGTACCTGCGTGTGTTTTCCTGGCGGATCCGCACCAGACGCTGGAACAGTCCTTCTTCCAAAATAGGACGGTACAGCATCCGGCGCTCCAGATCCCCCCGCGACTCCCCGTGGGCCGTGGCCAACAGGACTACGCCGCACCCCATTGCCGCGCGCAGCGCTGCCACGTCCTCGGGAGCGGTAATCTCATCTGCCGCCAGCACTTGGGGATTCATGGCGCGCAGCAGCAGCATAAGCCCCTGGGCTTTGGGACAGCCCTCCAGCACATCTGTGTGAGCGCCTACATCCAGCTGTGCCCTCCCCTGATACAGACCCGCTACCTCTCCCCGCTCATCGGCTACCGCCACCCGCATGGCCGTGCAGTGCTCCCCGTCCGACACCTGGCGGATGAGATCCCGTAGCAGGGTGGTTTTTCCCAGCCCAGGTGGAGCCAAGATCAGGGTGCTGACCAGCCGTCCGTCGGGACATACGGCGGCCATAACTGGGTCCGCAGCACCCCGAACCTGACAGGCTACCCGTATATTGAGCGACGACAAGCGGCTGAGGCTGTGAATATTCCCATCCCGCATAACCGCCGTGCCACATAACCCAATCCGGTGCCCTCCGGCCATAGTTAAATATCCTCTGCGCACCTGGTCCAGAACCGCATGGAGGGAGGCTCGGCTGGCGATCTCAACCACCTGTTCCAGCTCCCGCCCCTCCACATTCCCTCCACTCAGGGGATATTCCTGCCCGGACACAACGACTGTCATGGGTCTGCCTACCCGCAGTCGGAGTTCCTCTACCTGAGCCTGCCGCTGCAGGGATATGGCCAGCGCCCGCTGGCGCAGTGATAAGGGCAGCGCTCCAGCTGCCTGCTGATATGCCTGGACTCTCATTTGTTCTTCCATGCCTGTCCACCTACCTTTGCCCTATCCTATGAGCGTGGTATGGGGGATATGACAGTTCTGTTCTGCTTTGGTCTGTTTTTTCAAAAGAGCCCGGGACCGCATACGGTCCCAGGCTCTTTTCAGCTCTTATGCTCGTTTTTTCATCTCTTCCTCTAACAAACGCAGAAACTGGCGCAAAATTGGTTTGTGCTGATTCATATTATAGGACACGCCAAAGGAAACGGGCTCTGTCCCCTCCAACGGAATATAACGCAATCCCGGCATACGCAGCTGTGGCACATCCACAGCCAGAGAAAAGGCGCACCCAGCCTGCGTCAACGCGTCCATTACTTCCCTACTTTCGCAAAAGATGACTTGCTCCGGCTTCTTACCGCCAATGATCTGGCCTTGGACCATACACAGCGAGGGCGGGCATACCGGAGGACGCCCCGCTGCAATCCGTCCTCCTTCCTTTAGCTGGTCGACTCCAACGCTCTCATAGTGTGCCAGCGGATGGTCTTCTGCGCACACTGCGGACATCGATCCCCAGGCCAGCTCCCGATACACTTGATTTTTCGGAGCCGCTTCCTCGAAGGCGAACATGACCTGAATATCGCCCTCTGACAACAGGTTTTCCAGAGAATCAAAGGGAATCAGACGCAGAACGGGCAAAATTCCAGGCTCCAACTCCTTTAAGTTATGCAGCACCGGCTGGAGCAGATTAAGTTCTCCCATGCTCCGGCAGCCCATGCCGAAACGCATGGGTTTGGATGCCTGGCTCTCCCGCAGCCTCGCCCGGGACATACCGGACAGCTTGAGAATCTCCTCGGCATATTGCGTAAACATATGTCCCTCCTGGGTCAGACGCACACTTTTGCTGCTCCTGTGAAACAGGGCTGTCCCCAGTTCGTCCTCTAGGGTTTTGATTTGATGGCTGACAGCCGGCTGGGTAATTTGCAGTTGCTTGGCCGCCCGGGAAAAATTCAGGTGGTTTGCCACCGACATAAAGCATTCCAGCTGGGTAGTATTCACTTCGCCGCTCCTCTCTAATCAATAAAAGTTTTTTATTGATTATAATTGATTTGAATTTCACATTCAAGTAGCTTTGTGCCATAATCTGCATTGTTCTTTAAGAATACGCATTAAAAGGAGGTTTACCCCCATGAAAACTGTACTCCAGCAGATTGGGCGATACCGAAAGGACGCCCTGCTCTGCATTGGATTTACCACATTAGAAGTAATTATGGAAATCCTTCTTCCCTTTGTGACTGCCCGTATTATTGACCAGGGACTGCAGGCAGCCAATCTACCTGCGGTCTACCGCTACGGAGCTATTATGGTGACCCTGGCGTTTTTCGGTCTGGTATTTGGGGCGGCTGCCGGCTATTTCTCGGCCAGCGCTTCCGCAGGCTTTTCCGCTAACCTGCGCGAAGCAATCTATCGCAACATCCAGACCTTCTCCTTCTCTAACATTGACAAGTTCAGTGTGCCGGGACTACCTCAAGTGTTACGAGAGCGCCGATACGTTCCAGGTGCTTGAGCATAGCCCTCGAACGCTGTTCGGTGTCACCGTCTGGGAGGGGGCATTCCATTCCGGTGGTGCGGATCACGTTGTGTTGCAGGAACCAGATGTAGGTGTCCGCATCCGGGAACTCCGTTGGGTCGAAGGAGCGATTCCGCAGGCGGTCCATGATCTCTGTCCCGGTACCGGTATAGATGGTATCTTCGATTTGAATTTTCAAACTTTCACCTCTCAGCGGTTCTGTTTTTCTTCTTTTGATTGGCTTTATAGCTGGCCTTATCGTATCGCCAGGCGCGATCACCCTCCAGGTTGGCCAGCAGGTGGTCACGGGTGTGCTTGAATTCAGAACCGTTCAGGCCCAGCCGCACCAGCCACACCCGGAAGGTAAACAGTTCGTTGTCGCTGTGGGTCTTGCGCATCACCGTGCTGCGCTGGGCGATGGCCTGGGCGGACATGGCCAGGCACAGGTTGATATAAGCCGCCGCCCGGCCCGCGTGGAGGGTGGAGTTGAAGCAGCGGAATTCCACCGTGCCCCGGAAAAGACAGAATGAAGGTTTAAGGCGTAGTAAGGAAAATGTAAAGTCACCTCTTAATTACAATAGATTTACGGGTTACGGAACGGCAGTCAGCTGTACCTTGACCCCTATTATTGCCTAGCTGCAGTGAGTGAATCTTATCCTAAAAATGTATAAAGCCAGTAAGAAAAACTTACTGGCCTTACATTTTTAGGCGTTTGATTGACTTAAATCCAAAAAGCCCCACAATCACAGCGGACATAGAGCTTCTTATTTTAATTAGGATTTAATTGAACTGAGATCATATCACATCTGATTAAGGTTAACGGCAGTACGGCAATAAAATTATAGAAATAAAATATCTTCTCCCCAAATATCCGATAGCATTCGTGTACGACCTACCTATCAAAAATATGTTTTAATAGAAATATTATACCCGCTTTTGCCCTTTTTTGCAATGCGATTGACAAAGGCATATTCATAGTATTATGATAGGAATATCCAAATGATCAAGAAAGGACGATTCCGATGGCAACTGTCTATCAAAGCGTGGAGGAGCTAATCGGCAACACTCCCCTTCTACGTCTCAGCCGTATGGAGAAACAGCATCAACTAAGCGCAGCCCTGTTGGCAAAGTTGGAATATCTGAATCCAGCCGGCTCCGCTAAAGACCGGGTTGGCCTCTCCCTCATTCAAGATGCCGAAGAACGGGGACTTCTTCAACCGGGAGGCACCATCATTGAGCCCACCTCCGGCAATACCGGAATCGGCCTGGCCTGCGTTGCTGCGGCCCGGGGCTACCGGGTTATCCTCACCATGCCTGACACCATGAGCGCGGAGCGCCGGGCCATGCTGGCCGCCTATGGGGCTCAGTTGGTACTGACCCCCGGGGCCCTGGGGATGCAGGGAGCGGTGGACAAGGCCAAGGAGCTGTCCGCCTCCATCCCAGGCAGCTTCATCCCCGATCAGTTCAACAACCCCGCCAACCCGCTGGCCCACTACCGTACCACCGGCCCTGAGATCTGGCGGGACACAGAGGGAAAGGTGGATATTCTGGTGGCCTCTGTGGGAACAGGAGGAACGTTATCCGGCACCGGACGGTATCTCAAGGAACAAAATCCAGCCCTTCAAGTGGTGGCTGTGGAGCCTGACGCCTCCCCCCTCCTCTCCGGCGGCCAGGCGGGCCCCCACCAGATTCAGGGTATTGGCGCCAACTTCATTCCCGCCACCTTGGACCGTAGTATCTATGACCAGGTGATCCGGGTCAAGGATGCCGACGCCTTCCAGGCCGGACGGGACATCGTGGGTACCGAGGGAATTTTAGTGGGCATTTCCTCCGGAGCTGCCCTCTGGGCCGCCATACAGCTGGCCCGTCAGCCGGAGCACGCCGGCAAGACCATTGTGGTGGTCCTTCCCGATTCCGGCGACCGGTATCTCTCCTCCCCCATGTTCCAACTCGGCTGAGGACGGTTTTCCAATTTTTGTGTTCGCATAATTTCCCTGCCCAGGCCGAACACTAGGGATACATCATCCATTGAAGGAGGTATCCCATGAAACGCTCATTCTCTTCGCAGCGCTTTCTGGCCCCGATCACGGCCACAGCTGTGTTCCTTACCCTTTGCCTGCCCACCTCGGCCTTTTTCTGGAATAAAAAGGATGAGGCCCCTTCTGTGGCAGACATCTCCAAAAACGGACTCATCGGCTCTATTATTACCTTTGGACCGGAGGATTTTGCCTCCAGCTCGGAACAGGACCCTCTGCAGAACATCACCATTCAAACGTTACCCGACCCCGGGGCTGGCACCCTGCTCATCGGCGGCCAGCCGGTAGAGGAGGGCTCTGTGGTGGATAACACCGCTCTGGCTGGGCTTCGCTTCCAGACCTCCCAGAATCCATCTGTGACCACTGCAACCTTTACCTTTCTCCCAACCTTCTCCTCCGGCCCCAGCACCCAAACCGGTACGGTGACTCTCTACCTGCTCACAGAGGAGAATCAGGCCCCCATTGCCCGGAACATGGACCTGTCCACCTACCGCAATGTGGCAATTACCAGCTATTTTGACGCGGTGGACTCTGAAGGGGATACTCTTACCTTCCAGCTCACCTCCACCCCCGCCCGGGGTGCGGTGACGGTGGCAGAGGATGGCTCCAGCCAATTTGTGTACACCCCCTATGAGAACAAGACTGGCAACGATTCCTTCACCTATGTGGCAGTGGACCCGGCCGGCAACACCTCCCCCGAGGCTAAGGTCACCATTCGCATCGAAAAGCCGGACACCAAAGTAACTTATGACGATCTGGAGGGTGATCCCGCCCACAAAGCTGCCATTCGCCTGGCCGAGGAAGGCATCTATGTGGGACAGTCTGTGAATGGCCAATACTTTTTTGATTCGGACGCCCCGGTCAGCAGAGCCCAGTTTTTGACCATGGCTATGGCTGTATCCGGCCTGGAGCCCCTGGAAGGCGTCACCCTCACCGGCTTTTCCGATGACGCCGCCATTCCCACCTGGGCCAAGGGTTCTGTGTCCGCGGCATTAAAGGCCGGAGCGATTCAGGGCTCCAAGGACGACTCCGGTGCTCCCGTATTTGGAGCCGATGAGATCGTCACGCGGGGAGAGGCCACGGTGATGCTGAACAATCTTCTCCATGTCTCGGATGTGCCCGCGGAGGTATTTTTCTCCGACAGTCAAACCCACTGGGCCGCTCAGCCCGCTGCCAATCTGGCCGCTGCCGGAGTACTCCGCACCGATCAGGCTAACGCCGCTGCCCTGTCCACCCAGTTGACCCGGGGAGAAGCAGCCGAGATGCTGGACGGAGCACTGGATGTCCTGGCTGCCCGGGAAGAAGGCAATTGGCTGCCCTGGTAACCCTTTTCCCCATTGAGACAGATCAAACAAAGACCCCGGAGCGTTATGAGCTCCGGGGTCCTTTTTTGTTCCTTTGCTTTAGTCCTCGTCAGCCGCCGCATCATACATGGGGCGGGAACCAGAGGAGGCATTGGAGGAAGCCACACCCGCCGCCGCACGGAACCGGGCGCGGGACTTCTTGATCTCATCATAGGCCTCTGCCACCGCTTCCTCGGTGCGGCGAAGGGCATCCTCGCAGTACTCATTGGCCGAGCGCTTCAGCTCCCGGCTGCGCTCCTCCGCCTGCTGCACCATCTCGTTGGCCCGCTGCTTGGCCTGGAGGGTAATGGTATCCTCTGAAAGCAGCTGCCGGGCCTTATCCTCTGCCGCCTTTCGGATGGCATCTGCCTCCCGCTTTGCGGAGGCCACCACCTCTGCCCGGTTGGCCATCATTTTCCGGGCCTCACCCAGCTCCATAGGGAACTGGCTGCGGATGTCGTCGATCAGGTCCAGAGCCCGGTCCCGCTCGATAACGCACTTATCACTGGAGAGAGGGGCGTTTTTCGCCTCGTCAATCATTTCAAACAGCATGTCCAGCAGTTCTTCTACACCGCTCGCCATCCGTCACACTTCCTTTCGTTCCAATTCCTTCATGCGCCGGTTTACATCGTCTACAATTTCCCGGGGGACAAAATCTGCCAGATTGGCCCCATACCGGGCCATCTCTTTGACGATGGTGGAGCTGAGGTAGGTATATTTCTCACTGGACGCCAAAAACATGGTCTCCAGACGGGGATTCAGCTTGCGGTTGATAACCGCCATCTGGACCTCCTGCTCAAAATCCGACACCGCCCGCAGGCCCTTCACCACCACATGGGCCCGGCGGCGCTTGGCATAAGCAGACAGCAATTCGTTGGAAAAATCCACTTCCACGTTTTGAAACCGCTCCGTGGCACGCCGCAGCAGCTCCACTCGCTCCTCCGGGGTAAACATCCCTTGCTTTTTGGAATTGATCATCACGCAGACAATCAGCTTATCAAAGCAGGCGGCCGCCCGCTTGATGATATTCAGATGGCCCAGCGTCACAGGGTCAAAACTGCCGGGATAAATGGCTATACTCATCGCTGCTCACTCCCCAACCGGTGGCAAAGGCTCAGCTTAATCTTGCCGTATCGGTATTCACGCCCCGGTTCATAGGGGGGCTCCAGAGACGGAAGGGTCCATTCCGTCCCACTTTCACACAGTATTATACCATGTTCCCGAAGAATGTCAAACCTTGTGATGGTCTCCAGGCATTTTGCCAGCAAATCGCTTTGGTAAGGGGGATCCAGGAAAATCAGGTCAAACTTCTCCCGGCACCCGGACAAAAAGGACAGCGCATCCCCCTGCACCACCTGTGCCTGTTCTCCAAAACCGCAGGTCTTCACATTCTCCCGGATCAGAGCGGCAGCCTCCCGCCGCTGGTCCACAAACACACAGTGGGATGCTCCCCGGGACAGCGCCTCGATGCCCAGCTGCCCGGTCCCTCCAAACAGATCCAGCACCTTGCGCCCCTCGATCTCGAACTGGATAATATTAAACATGGACTCCTTCACCTTATCGGTGGTGGGGCGGGTATCCATACCCTGTAGCTCCTTAAGACGTCTGCCCCGGGCGGAGCCGGAAATCACTCGCATCCATTCTCTTCCTTTCTTGTTTCAGGATTCTCTTCCTTGTGAAAGTATAGATAGACTGACAGGGCTGTGTTTTGAGGAACCACCGTCCGCAGCTCCTCCAGGGAGGCCCCCTTCACCACCTTAACGCTCTTAAAATGCTTGAGCAGCTGCTGCCGGCGCTTCTCCCCCACTCCAGGAATCTGATCCAAGACCGAGGTCTTGACGTGGCCAGCCTGGAGCTGACGGTGGTACTCAATGGCAAACCGGTGGGTTTCCTCCTGGATCTGCCCGATCAGAGCAAAGACCGCCGGAATGGCCTGGATTCCGATTTCCCGTCCGTCCGGGTGGACCAGAGCGCGGGTGCGGTGGCGGTCATCCTTCACCATACCAAAGGCCGGAATATTCAGTCCTAGCTTCTCCAGCACCCGGGAGGCCACCTTTACATGCTCCTGCCCGCCGTCGATGAGCAACAGATCGGGACACTGGTCGAATTTCTCATCTCCATCCAGATACCGGCGAAAGCGGCGGGTGAGCACCTGCTCCATGGAGGCATAGTCATCCGGCCCTGTCATATCCTTCAGCTTAAAGCGGCGGTAGTCCCGCTTCAGCGGCTTTCCGTCCACATACACCACCATGGAGGCCACAATGTCGCTGGCCCCGGTATTGGAGATGTCATAGGACTCCATCCGCCTGGGCGGCTCCTCTAGGCCCAGCATCCGGCCCAACGCCTCTAGCAGTTTGCTCTGCCGCTCCTCCCGGGTGGTGGCCCGGGCCACCTCCTCCTGGGCATTTTGGACCGCCAGACGGATCAAATCCATCTTCGCCCCCCGCTGAGGGGTAACCAGCTCCACCCGGTAGCCCACTTGCTCCGACAGCATGCGGGTCAGCGGAACCTGGTCGGGCAGCTCACAGGGCAATAAAATCTGCTTGGGCAGCCGGGTGCGGCCCACATAGTATTCCCGCACCAGAGAGGAGAGTACCCCCTCCTCGTCCTCCTCCACCGGGGTTTCCAGCAAATCGAACTCCTTGGCCGCCAGCTCCCCCTCCACATAGTGGAGGACCACAAAGCAGCTCTTCGCCGTACCCCGGAAAAAGCCGGTGACATCGGTGTCCGCCAGAGAACCGGCAATCACCTTCTGCCGTTTTCCCAAAAGCTCGATGGCCCGCAGCCGGTCCCGCACTTCCGCTGCCCGCTCAAAGCGCAGCTCCTCCGCCGCCTGCTCCATCTCCGCGGTCAGGTCAGCCTGAACCTCCTTAAAGCGTCCCTCCAGCAGGCTCACCGCCTGGGCAATGGCCTGGTCGTGCTGCTCCTTGAGCTCGTCTCCCCTGCAGTAACCGTCGCATTTTCCCATGTGGTAGTTCAAACAGGGGCGCTCCTTCCCAATATCCCGGGGGAACTTCTTGTTGCAGGAGGGCAGCCGCAGGGCACCCCGCAGGGCGTCAATAATGGCTTGGGTATTGTGCCGGCTGGCGTAAGGGCCGAAATAACGGGCCCCATCCTCCGCCACCTTCCCCGCCAGAGAAAAACGGGGATAGGCCTCGTTGGACAGACGGATATAGGGATAGCCCTTCCCATCCTTGAGCAGAATGTTGTACCGGGGCTGGTGCCGCTTGATCAGGGAACACTCCAGCACCAGGGCTTCAAACTCACTGTCGGCGATGATGACATCGAAATGATCGATCTGGGACACCATGGCCCTGGTCTTCTCTGTGTGGGAGGCGGAGTCCTGGAAATATTGTGACACCCGATTTTTCAGGGCTTTGGCTTTGCCCACATAAATTACCGTATTTTTCGCGTCCTGCATAATATACACGCCCGGCTTCAGCGGCAGGCTGTGGGCCTTTTCCTTGAGTTCATCAAAGGTCAATGGATCGCCTCCTCTCCCAGCATCTTCCAACACAACGACTAAAAAAGGCACCGCTAAGCGGTGCCTTTAGTTGGTAATCGGCTTACTCGGAAAAATCAGAAGAAATCATCTTGTACAGCGCCTCGACCGCTTCCTTCTCATCGGGGCCATCCGCAATCAACTTGATGGGGGTGCCCTTTACGATCCCCAGGGACAGTACACCCAGCAAGCTCTTGGCGTTCACCTTGCGCTCCTCTTTTTCCACCCAGATGGAGCTCTTGTACTCATTGGCCTTCTGGATAAAGAAAGTAGCGGGTCTGGCGTGCAGGCCGACCTGATTATTCACGACTGCTTCCTGACTATACATATGCTGTACCTCCGCCTCGTCGTATTATGTGTCATTAGCATACCAGATTTATCCCAATTCCGTCAATGACATTTTTCACAAATATTACATTGCTTTTAACCAAAAATTACGAGTGTGTAAAAAGTTTTTCTGCGAAAATTTCCCAATTTTAAGAAGTTTCTTCCCATCTCTCCCTGGAAACAAGGTCCTTTCCAGTTCATTTTCACCCCAACATGGGCAAAAGCAATTCATTTCAGTTCCACGACGGTAACTCCGTCCTCCCCTTCCCCGTAACGGCCGGGACGGAAGGATTTTACATAGCGGCTGCGCTTGAGATAAGTCCGCACGGCTGTCCGCACTGCTCCAGTACCCTTGCCGTGGATAATGGTCACCGTCTCCAGCTTCCCCATCATGGCCGTATCCAAAAAACGCTCCAATACCGCTACTGCCTCGTCCGTCATCATGCCCCGCAGGTCCACCTGAGAGGGCACGGCGGCTGTACGAAGGGTGTGCTGGGCCCGGGTGATGATTCGCTTGGCTTCCCGCTGAGCCTTGGTCTCCCCTTCCACTACCCGCACCTCATCCTGCTTGGCGGTAATCTTCAAAATTCCAGCCTGGAGCTGGAGAACTCCGTCTTTATTGACGGACAGCACCGTGGCCCGGGTGCCCATGGATACCAGTTCCACCGTATCCCCTACCACAGCGGGCCGGGTGGGAGGAGGCGCCTCCCGCTCAGGTGCAGAGCCTCCTATATTTCGTTCCGCCTCATTGAGCAGGCGTCTGGCTTCGGCCCGGGTGTCGTTGACCTGCTGCCAATCCAGCTTATCCTGACGCTTTTTGATCTCCTTGAGCTCAGACAGGGCCAAATCACTGGCTGCCCGGGCCTCCTCGATGATTGCCCGGGCCTCCGCCTGGGCCTTCTCCACCACCTTGGCCCGTTCCGCCTCCAGCTTGGCCCGATACTCCCGGGCCTTGGAGGCCGACTGCTCCATCTCCAGCTTCAGCCGCTTGGCCGCCTCCCGCTCCTTTTCCATCTCCTGGCGCTGTTGGTCCAGACGGGTGAGCACATCCTCAAAGCGCACATTTTCCGCATCCAGTCGGGCAGCCGCTTTTTCGATGATATACTCCGGAAGGCCCAGACGGCGGGAAATGGCAAAGGCGTTGGACTTTCCGGGGATCCCCAATACCAGACGGTAGGTGGGGGCCAAAGTCTCCACGTTAAACTCACAGGAGGCATTCTCCACGCCGGCCGTGGTCATGGCGTACACTTTCAGCTCGGCATAGTGGGTGGTGGCACACACCTGGGCGCCCAATCCCCGGGCCGACTCAATGATGGCGGCGGCCAATGCCGCTCCCTCCACAGGGTCCGTACCCGCCCCCAGCTCATCGAAGAGGATGAGGGTATCCGAGTCCGCCTCCTCCAAAATTCCCACAATATTGGTCATATGGGAGGAGAAGGTGGACAGGGACTGGGCAATGGACTGCTCATCCCCGATATCCGCCAGCACCCGCTCATAGATCCGAACGGTGGAGTCGTCCTTGGCCGGAATATGGAGCCCGCACTGGGCCATCAGGGTGATGAGACCGATGGTCTTCAAGGTAACCGTTTTTCCTCCGGTATTGGGGCCGGTAACCACCAGGGTATCAAAGTGCTCCCCCAGCTCCAGATCATTGGCCACCGCCTTCTTTTGATCCAGCAGGGGGTGCTTTGCCCCCCGCAAGTGTAAATACTTGTCAGACAGTTTTGGCTCGCTACATCCCAATTTGACCGACAGCTGGGCCCGGGCAAAGATCTCGTCCAGCCAAATGAGCAGCCGGTAGTCCTCCAAAATGTCCTCTTTATGGGTGGCGCACTCTGCTGACAGCTCGGCCAAAATCCGCTCAATTTCCTTCTTCTCCTTGGCGGCCAGCTCCCGCAGCTCATTGTTGGCCTTCACCACCCCCATAGGTTCGATAAAGAAAGTAGAGCCCGAGGAGGACACATCGTGGACCAGGCCGGGGATGGCGTTTTTATGCTCTGACTTCACCGGCACCACATACCGGTCGGAACGGATGGTAATGATGGACTCCTGAAGGTATTTGGACTGGTTGGAGGAGATCAGCTTCTGCAAAATGTCCCGCACCTTGGCCTCTGTGGCCCGCATATGGCGGCGGATGGAGGCCAGCTCCGGGCTGGCCGAGTCGGCAATCTCCTCCTCCCCCACAATGGAACCGGTGATCTTCTCCTCCAAAAACCGGTTAGGGGTCAGCGCCCGGAAGAGATGGGAGATAGCTGTTTTCTCCTCACTTCCGCCATATTCTCCGGCCCCACGGGCGCAGCGCAGCACTGCCGCAATATCCAGCAGCTCCCGGGTAGACAGGCTCCCCCCCATATCCGCCCGCTGCAGGCTGGCGGACACCGGCTTAATTCCGGAAAAACCAGGGGTACCGCGGACGATCAACATCTTCACAGCGGCGGAGGTCTCCTGCTGCGCCCGCTCCACATCGTCCCGGTCCGTCTTCGGGCGCAGATCCAGGCACCGCTGCTTTCCCTCATCCGTCACCGCACACCCGGCCAAAAGCTCCAATACCCGGGGCAGCTCCAGGGTTTGGATGGATTTTTCAAACAATTCGCTCATATTTTAAACTCCTATATGGATCATGGATGGGATTTCCTTCCTCTTTATTGTCGCATAAAGGGACCGCTTTGGCAAGAGGTGGATATCCTTCCCTACATTTAACCTATATTTTAACCCGCTTTGGTAGAAACTGCCCCTGAAATGCCTTACAATAAAGCCGAAGCAAGGGAACAAGTGCAACACCCACGGCCTGGACCAAACCTCGGCTGGGACCGTTTTCTCCCCAAAGATTCTTTCTCCTGGTAATTTTGCGGTCTTTTTCCTTATCATTTCCCTAAAAAGCAATCTGCAATTCAACGGGACTGGGCGCCGACTTAGGGTCGGCGCTCAGTCCCGTTTTACCTCGTTTATATAGCAGCTGGTTCTCTGTCCTTCATCCGGCCTAAGGGGCGGTAAACCGTCCAGTACATGGTTGCAAAGCAGGCCAGTCCCCCAATCAGCTGAGACACCGCCTCCGCCACAAACACGCCCGTCGTTCCCATCCAGATGGGCAGAATCACCGTCAGGGGGGCGTTAATAACCGCCTTGCGCAGCAGGGAGAAAAATACCGCTTGCTTTGACCGGCCCAGTCCCACAAACACGCCCTGTCCGGCTATTTGCAGGGACATGAGAATAAACAAACCAAAATAAATCCGCATGGCCGGGATTCCGGCCGCAATGACCTCAGGCTCATTGTTAAACACCCGAATCAGCAGCCCCGGCACCCCCATGGCCGCAGCCCAGAACAGTCCGGCATAGAGCACGGTTCCAATCACGCTAAAGCGAATGGCTTCCCGAACCCGGCCGTACAGGCCAGCCCCATAGTTAAAACCCGCTACCGGCTGGGAGCCGTTGGTCAGGCCATGGACCGGCATAATGAAGACCTCCCGGAGGGAGTTGATGATGGTCATGATGCCCACATAGAGGTCTCCCCCGTAGCTCTGAAGCGTAGCGTTGCACACCACCTGCACCAAACTGTTGGTCATATTCATGAAAAATCCGGACAGCCCCAGAGAGATGATTTGCCCGGTCCTCTTCCGATTCATGCCCAGGCACTTCACCCGCAGCCGTAGCAGCGCACGCCGGCTGGTTAAAAATTGAAGGACCCACACGGCGGACAACCCCTGGGAAATCACCGTGGCCAGAGCCGCTCCCTTCACCCCCATCTGGAACAGAAAGATGAAGATAGGGTCTAAGATAATGTTCACTGCCGCTCCCAGCACCACGGTCATCATGCCGATCTTTCCAAAGCCCTGGGAGTTAATAAATGGGTTCATGCCCAGGCTGATCATCACGAACAGAGTCCCGCACAGGTAGATGGTCATATAGTCATTTGCATAGGGAAAGGTCTCAGTACTGGCTCCGAACAGATATAAAATGGGGGTTTTCAGTGCCAAGAAGAAGGCGGTCGCCGCTACCCCCAAGATCATCAGCAGAGAAAAAGAATTTCCCATGATCCTCTCTGCCTCTTCATCGTCTCCACGACCGCGGCAGATGGAACACAGGGGCGCTCCACCTGTACCGCACAGATTGGCCAGCCCCATAATAATGGACACAATGGGAATCGTCACGCCAAGGCCCGTCAAGGCCAAGTGGCTGCTTCCCGGCAGTCGTCCCAAATAGATCCGGTCCACCACACTGTACAGCACGTTGACCAGCTGGGCCGCAGTCATGGGAAGCGCCAGTACCAAAATATTACTGGAAATACTCCCTTTTGAAAAATCATTCTGGTCTCGATCCAACCGCATGTTCCTCCTTCCCATCTTCAAAGGAAAACCGCCGGCGGATCAGGCCACCAGCGGTTTCTTGCCGAAGTCGTTCGTCGTATTATTCAGTTTAACACATTCTTTACAAAAACGGAAGCCCCCGTTTTCCACCTGTCATCCATACCGCTCGTTGAGGTACTCGATGGCCTCTACATAGCCGTCAAAGCCCTTTCCCATCACCGTCTTCTCACAGGCCATTCCCGCATAGGAGCGCTGGCGGAACTCCTCTCGGGACTTCACATCGGACAGATGGACCTCCACTGCCGGCAGTCCCACAGCCTTTAGGGCGTCCAAAATAGCCACGCTGGTGTGGGTATAGGCGGCAGGATTGATCACAATGGCGTCCTTCTCCCCATAGGCCTGCTGAATTTTGTCCACAATTGCCCCTTCGTGGTTGGACTGAAACAGTTCAACTGAAATTCCAAGCAGAGCACATGTCTCATGAATCAATGCTGTGAGAGCCTGGTAGTCCTGTCTGCCATAGATCTCGGGCTCCCGGATCCCCAGCAGATTCAAATTGGGTCCGTTGATCACCAATAGCTTCATTGGTTCCATCTCCTTATGATTGCATCCACAGCCTCTTCCACTGTGGTGTTGTCGGCCGTCCAGTCCGCCGTCCTCTCATAGAGGGGCAGCCGTTCTTGATACAGCTGTTCCAGGCCAGTACGTTGGGACACCGGCCGGCCCTGTATAGGAAGATCTTCCAAGGGCCGCCGCAAAAAGATCACTTGGGCGTTCTGCCGCAGAGGTCCCCAGTTCTCCTGCCGGGTCACGATCCCGCCTCCGGTGGCGATCACCCGGCCTTGTTCCCGGGATGCCTGGCACAGAACTTGGTGCTCCA
The DNA here is from genome assembly GCF_002161175.1 of Flavonifractor sp. An100. Taxonomy (GTDB): domain Bacteria; phylum Bacillota; class Clostridia; order Oscillospirales; family Oscillospiraceae; genus Lawsonibacter. The sequence goes on from NZ_NFMA01000009.1 coordinate 63,386, forward strand.
GGCGGCGGAAGGCCTCCTCCCCCTCCCGGTCAAAGAGCTCCGGAATGCTACAGCCGGCCTGCTCCTCCACCAGGGCGTCTGTGTCAACAAAGGTCCGCCCCAATCGCTGGGCCAGCCGTTGGCCTACGGTGGTTTTGCCGCAGCCGGGCATTCCGGTGAGAACAAGATTCTGCTTCTCCCGCTCCATTTCCCGGGTAATTTCCTCCACCCGCTCATCGGGAATGGAGACTCCCATAAACCGCTCCGCCGCCGCTTTGGCCTGGGCCACCAGCATCCCCAGACCGTTAGACCAGAGAAGTCCCCGGTCCTGGGCTTGGAGGAGCAGGCTGGTGCGAGCCGGGTTATAAATCAGATCAAATACTCCCTCCAGCACGGGGAATCCTTCCAGGTCCACGGGAGACATCCCCTCCTTGGGGTACATCCCCACCGGAGTGGCGTTGACCAGCACAGCGGCATCCCGGTGGCGAGAGAGATTTTCATAGTTATTTTCTCCCGTGCGGGAGATCACCACTACCTCCCCAGCACCCAGGTCCCGGAGCACCGCCTGCACAGTGAGCGAGGCCCCTCCGCTGCCCAGCACCAGGGCTTTTCGGCCCGCCACCTGGGCTCCCACCCGGCGCAGCAGATAGGAAAAGCCGTCGTAATCGGTATTGTGGCCCAAAAGAGTGCCATCGGGACGGCGCACAATGGTGTTTACACTGCCGATGTGCCGGGCCTGGGGCGTCAGCTCCCGGCAGTAGGGAATTACCGCCTTTTTATAGGGGATGGTCACATTCAACCCCCGGAACTCCCCCTCCTCCAGAAAGGGTCCCAGTTCCTGTGAGGACAGCTCCACTAGCCGGTAGTCATAGTCCCCCAGTCTGCGGTGGATGGCGGGGGAAAAGCTGTGCCCCAGTTTCTCCCCAATTAGCCCATATTCCAGCTTCTCCATGGTCAGCAGATGACCTCGTTATAGGTGCCCAGATACCGCAGCTGCTCGCTCTCCCCCTCCAGATCCCGGAACAGCTTTTCCATCTCAGGGGCATAGACCGAAGCCTCCAGATCGAAATAGAACATAAATTCAAACTCCCGTCCGGGCAGTGGACGGCTTTCCAGCTTTTGCAGATTCAGATTCAATGCGTAGAACTTGGCCAGCACATTGTACAGCGAACCCGGACGGTGGGGCAGGGTCATCATCAGAGAGGTGCGGTCGGCTCCGGGATAGATCTCCGGCTTTTTGGAGATGCAGATGAAGCGGGTATAGTTGTTATCATGGTCCTGGACATTTTCTTCCAAGGTATCCAGACCGTACAGCTCCCCGCAGAACCGGGAGGACAGGGCGGCCACATCGGTCCGCTCCGACTGGGCCACCATCTGGGAGGCCACCGCCGTGTTCTCCACCACGGTCACCTTTACGCCCTTCCAAGCCGCCAGATAGCCTGCGCACTGGTTGATGGCCTGTTCATGGGAGTAGACCTCCCTAATGTTCTCCTTCTTTACCCCGTGCTTGGCTAGCAGGTTGTGGCTCACCTTCAGCCGGGCGGAGCGAACAATGTAGAAATTGTGGCGGAGCATCAGGTCATACACCGCCTTAACCGAACCGGCCGTACTGTTCTCAATGGGCAGAATACCGTACTGGCACATCCCGCTCTCCACCGCCTTGAACACATGGTCGAAGGTCTGGAAATACAGAATAGAAGGAGCCTTGAACAGCCGGTCACAGGCGATCTGAGAGTAAGCCCCTTCGATCCCCTGGCAGGCTACTGTGGGCCGCTGAGGAAAGAGCTGAGGAGTGGTCTCCAGAGCCGCCCGGATTCCTCTATATACCTTGGACTCCCCGCCAATTTTACTGTTTTGATAGGAGCGACTCACCGAGAGCAGGGTACGATACACCGACTGGGCGTAGTCTCCCAGCTCCTCTCCCGCCTGCTGGGCAATTTTATTCAGCAAAGTCCGCTCCCGACCTGCGTCCAGCACCGGAAGACCGTGCTCCTTCTTATAGCCGGCCACCTCTCCGGCCGCCTCCATGCGGGCTTTGAACAGCTCCACAATTTGCTGGTCCAGACCATCGATCTCTGCCCGCAGCTGTTCCAAATCCTTATCCATATGTTATTCCTCCTAACATCTTCAACACGATCATCTATACATTTTTCATTTCTAGCCGGGCTGGACTGTCCAGCAGGGCATCCAGCACCACCAGCGCCGCCGCTGCCTCCACCACCGGCACCGCCCGGGGGACGATACAGGGGTCGTGGCGACCAGGTACCCGGAGCTTGACTGCCTGCCCCCGAGAGAGGGAAATACTGTCCTGCTCCCTGGCAATGGAGGGGGTTGGCTTAAACGCCACCCGGAACACCAGAGGCATTCCGGTAGTAATACCACCCAGAATCCCGCCAGCGCGGTTAGAAGCGGTTCGGATCCCCTCTGCGGTCATCTGAAAGGGGTCATTGTGCTGTGAGCCTCTCATATGGGAAGCACCAAAGCCCGCCCCAAACTCCACACCCTTGACCGCAGGGATTCCAAACAGGGCGGCAGCCAGGCGGCTCTCCATGCCGCCGAACACGGGGTCTCCCACCCCGGCCGGCAATCCCTGCACGATACATTCCACTCCGCCGCCCACCGAGTCCCCCAGGGCCTTAGCCTCCAGGATGGTCTTTCGTATCCGCTCCCCCGCCTCTGGCATAAGAACGGGAAAATCTGCCCGTTTTAGTCTGTCAAGTATTTCCGCTTGCTCCCCAATGGGGTCAAAGGGCCGATCCTCCTCCTGACCCACCCAGGCAATGTGGGCGGCCACTTCAATTCCCCGCCTGGCCAGGATCTGGAGGGCCACCCCTCCGGCGATACAGAGGGGGGCGGTGAGACGGCCGGAAAAGTGTCCCCCTCCCCGCACATCCTGGGCTCCGCCGTAGCGTACCTGGGCGGTATAGTCGGCGTGGCCTGGCCGGGGCACATCCCGCAGCAACTCGTAGTCCTGGGAGCGGGTATTGGTATTTTGAATCAGGGCGGCCAGAGGGGCTCCACAGGTCACCCCATCCACTAGTCCGCAGAGAATTTGAGGCTGGTCCGCCTCCTTGCGGGGGGTGGCCGTCTGGTCCCGCCCCGGGGCCCGCCGCTGTAAAAACCGCTCCAATTCATCCAAATCCACTCGCTCCCCGGCAGGTAGACCGTCCACACTTACCCCAATGGCCTGGGAATGGGACTGGCCAAAGATGGAAACATGGATATTCTTACCCAGATATGAGGCCATGAATATTCCCTCCCAATCTCTGATACTCCGCCCAGAAGGCGGGGTAGGATTTCCGCACACAGTGGCTCCCCTCCAGCTCCACCGGAGCCTGGCAGGCACTGGCAGCTACTGCCGCCATCATAGCAATGCGGTGGTCATTGTGGCAGTTCACCCGGCAGCCGCCCGCCAGATTCTCCACTCCGCAGATGGTGAGACTGTCCCGCCCCTCCTGTACATCAGCCCCCATGGCAGATAGCACCTGGGCCACCGCGGAAAGCCGGTCGCTCTCTTTCAACCGCAGCCGAGCGGCGTTACTCAGCCAGGTAGTTCCGTTCCGCACCGCAGCCATCGCTGCCAGAGGCGGAACCAAATCAGGGCACTGCGATACATCCAGCTCCACATCACCCGGTCTGGCCAGCTTCCAATAGAAGGAGGCAATCCGCTTATCTCCCTGGGCGGAGTAGGGATTTAACCCCTCAATCGTCAGCTGACTGCCCAGAAAATTAGCCGTGTACCAAAAAGCGGCCTGGGACCAGTCAGCCTCCACCTTATGATCTCCAGCCTGATAAGCCATTGGGCCTGTAATGTGAAAGGACTTCACATTTCCATGGGGCTCTGTCACCGTCACCCCAGCTCCTGCCAATGCCTCCATGGTCATCGCCAGGTAGTCCCAGCTTTCCAGCGGAGTAGTGGGACTGATACAGGAGGTACCTTCCACCAGGGGCAGGGCGTACAACAGTCCGGTAAAAAACTGGCTAGACACATTCCCGGGTAAGGTGTACTCCCCCGCTTCCAACCTTCCCCGCACAATGATTGTGTCCCCTTCCCGCTTCCATGAGATTCCACGCTTGGAAAACAGCCGGGCATAAGGCTCCTGAGGCCGTTCCATCAGCCGGCCGTGTCCGGTAAATACTCCTCCTCCCGTCACCGCCAGGGCAACAGGGATAAGAAAGCGCAGGGTGGAGCCCGACTCTCCGCAGTCCAGCCGGGGCAGTTCCTTGCCAGGCCGGTATGTTCCACCCATTCCAAGGATGGTAAGAGTCCCATCTTTCTCCAGGCTCCACCTTGCCCCAAGGACCTCCACACAGTTCAAGGTCGCCTGGATGTCCTGGGAGAGGGCTAAATTACCAATCCGGCTGATGCCCTCTGCCAGTGCCGCCGCCAAAATCACCCGGTGGGCCTGGCTCTTGCTGGGAGGCGGAGTGACTGTCCCCGAGAGGAGACCGGGCTCAATCACTACGCTGCTCACGCTCCCATCCCCCTCTCCAATATCCGGGACAGTTCTCCATAGTCTGTTTTGTTCAGCACACAGGTTCCGATTTTCTGGGGTTGAATGAGAGTAATGGAATCGCCTCGACGTTTCTTATCCGCTCGAGCCGCCTCCAATAGGCCCTTTTTGTCCATAGAACAGGTCTGTGGCAGGTGAAAACGATTTAACAGGGATTCCAGCACCGTCCAACACTCCTTGGGACACAGCCCCTCTCGCACACAGGCCCGGGTCATAATTGCCATACCCATGGCTACTCCCTCGCCATGATAGATGGAATAGCCTCCGCACCGCTCGATGGCGTGGCCGATGGTATGGCCAAAATTCAGCAGCTGCCGCTCCCCGGTATCCCGCTCATCTATCCCCACCACATCCCGCTTAATGGTGACACAGTGGGCAATCACCCACTCCAGGTCTCCCGCAGGGTCCTCTCCCGCCAAACGCTGAAGGAGCTCCGGGCTTCGAATCATCCCATATTTGATCACCTCTGCCCAGCCCTCAGCCATAACTGGAGCGGGGAGGGTTTGCAACGTCAGGGTGTCGCACAGCACCAAATGGGGTTGGGTAAAGGTACCCACCAGATTTTTCCCCTCCGGCAGATCTACCGCTGTTTTACCTCCAACCGAGGAGTCCACCATGGCCAGCAGAGTGGTGGGCAGCTGGATACAGGGCACGCCCCGGAGATAAAGGGCGGCAGCCAGACCACCCATGTCTCCCGTAACTCCCCCTCCCAGGGCAAATACTGGGTCCTCCCGGCTCAATCCCTCCCGCGCCAGGAAGGTGAGCAGTTCCAGCAATGTGGCGGTGTTCTTGGAGCTCTCCCCTGCGGGAAATTGGAAGACACTGACCTGAAATCCCGCCTGAGTCAGACTGCGTTCCACCTGCGTTCCATATAAGAGCCACACATTGCTGTCTGACACCACGGCTGCCTTACGGCCCTGAACCAGGGGGGCGGACAGCTCCCCTACCCGATCCAGTAGCCCCGGCCCAATCTGGACGCAATAGCTGCGGGAAGCGTTTACTGTTATGGTCTGCATATCCTCGTCTCCTCTCATTGGTCCTGCTGTCCATTCGCCTCGGCCGCTGCCACTCGAATGATGCGGACCGCTTGGGCTACATCTTCAAACTGTTCCGGGCGCAGAGACTGGGCGCCGTCGCAAAGGGCATGGGGCGGGTCATTGTGGACCTCGATAATCAGTCCATCCGCCCCACAAGCCGCTGCCGCCATGGCCATGGGCTTGACATACCGGGCTACCCCTGTGGCATGGCTGGGATCAACCACCACCGGCAAATGGGTCAACTCGTGGAGCACTGGTACGGCGGACAAGTCCAGAGTGTTCCGGGTCGCTGTCTCGAACGTTCGGATCCCCCGCTCACACAAAATAATGTTCTCGTTGCCCCCTGCCATCACATATTCGGCACTCATTAGCAGTTCTTTGATGGTGTTGGCTAGGCCTCGTTTGAGCAAAATGGGCTTCCGGGTGCGTCCCAGTTCCTTGAGCAGCTCAAAGTTCTGCATGTTCCGGGCTCCCACCTGGATCACATCCACTTCTTCAAACAGAGGGAGATGGTTGGCATTCATGATCTCCGTGACAATAGGCAATCCGGTCTCTCGCTTGGCCTCTAGCAACAGCTCAATTCCATCTGCCTTCAGGCCCTGGAAGTCGTACGGGGAGGTGCGGGGCTTGAAGGCGCCTCCCCGGAGCATGGTGGCCCCTGCCGCCTTGACGCTTCTAGCTACGGAAATGATCTGCTCCTCGCTCTCCACCGAACAAGGGCCGGCGATCAAAGCGAAGTTTCCGTGGCCCACCTTCTGCTTGTCCGCCCCCACCTCGATGATGGAATCCTCCGGGTGGAACTTCCGGTTAGCACTCTTGAAGGGCTCCGACACCCGCTTGACCGCCTCCACAATGTCCAGTCCGCTGAGCAGGTCGGCATCCAACTTACTGGTGTCGCCGATAACTCCAATGATGGTGGCATAGTCCCCGGCTGAAACGTGGGTACGGAGATTCTGGGCCTCAATCCAGCGCAGCAGATCTTGAATCCGTTCCTCTTTGGCATTCTGCTTGACGATGATGATCATTGTTCTGCCTCCCAATAAACAATTTTAGTCTCTCGCGGTGCCTTCCACGCAGGAAGAGAAAAAAGCCTGCGGTGAAGTGTTTTCACCGCAGGCTTTGATTCGATCGGTTCCCTCGTGTCTTACGCGAAGGTGGTCGCCCCATTGTTTGCAGCAAAAAGCACTTTTACCTTGTTGACACCAAAGCCAAAAAAGTAAAAGTAGCCAAAAAAGAAAGCCGCAAACAGGTTCATCATAAAAGTGGAACTCCTTGTTTCAAGAAAAAATCTAGGGCCATAATAGCACTGCTCCCCGCCTTTGTCAACCCTTTTTTTCACAGTTTCCTGCGTAAAAGTGCGGGAGCCTGTTTAAACAGGCCCCCGCTTCTCACCCTTGAACATATGGTATAAAACAGCTACTTGGTTACCGCTCAATTCCCTTTTTCTTCATCCACTCCGGGAGCTCTTCCGGCTTTTTCCCATTGTAACGGCAGAATTTATAGCGGCATTCCGCACAGATTCCCTTGTTGCCCTTTACCGGCGGCTCGCCCTTTACTTGCTCCTCCAGGAACTCCACCAGAGCGCGGATGTCCGCCTCTTCGCCGTCCACGGCCAGAGTGACCGCACCCTCGTTGCCTCCAATGCCGCCGCAGCAGACCAAGGTGGCATCGGCACGGAAGATCATCTTGATGGCCTCAATCTCCGTGACCACCGTGGTATTGCCCAGGCAGTACATGCCGGGATCCGCGCCCATGGCAATGTCAATGTGGGTGGCTCCGATGGCAGCCGCCGCCTTACGCACCGAGGGCACCAGCTTTTCCAGGCCCACAGGGGTGATCATGGTAAGACCCTTGGAGGTCACAGGGCCGATGATCTTAGGCACGGTTCCTCCATCAAAGCCGGAGGTAATAACGCCCACGTATCCCTCCGGGTCCACCGCGTTGGCCCCTTTGATGACCACCGTCTCAGGATGGAAGTCATTTAGGGCGTCGGTGAGCGTCTTGTCCACCGCCTGGCCCTGGTAGAAAACATTGGGGAAGCTCTTGCGGCTGTCCGGATTGGTCACACACAGCAGTCCGTCTGTGCTGATACCCACGGTACACAGTCCGGGCTCAATTCCCTCCCGTCCCAACAGCTCCTGGGCAATGAACGCATTGGTGGTTCCTCCGGCCAGCAGGACATAGGCCTTCTTCCAGGCTGCCTGGAACTGGGGCATCTGGACCACTGCCTTGGCAATGAGCCGCCGGGACTCTGCGGATGTTAGGGTAAAAATTGTCTTCATCATGTATTCCTCCTCACATAATCCTGTCACGTTAACGCCGCTCCGGGTGCAGCTTCAAATCTACCACTGGGTTGACCAGGGGCTCCATAGCAAAACCGTCCGGCCCGTAGATGCGGCACTCCGCCATGTCGCCGTCCTGAATGGGGAAGGCCCGCGGAGTACCAGTGGACAGCACATCCCCGGCATACCAGCCCTGGATGCTGCTGTGCAGGGCAATGAGCTTGGAGGGCTGGTGCATCATGTTGCTTACCGTATTTTTTGCGTGGACCTGGCCATTATGGACGCTCTGTACCTCCAGCTTTCTCACGTCGGGAACCTCATCAGGGGTCACCAGGTGGGGACCGAAGGAGAAGAAGGTGGGGAAGTTTTTCACAATGGTCAGATACCGCGGATTGCCACTGACATAATCGTTGCCCTTAAGGATGGACTCCTCCGTCATGTCCAAAATGGTGGTATAGCCCACCACCACATCCTGCCAGTTCTCCTCTGAAACATCCCGGCAGTCCTTGCCCAGAATGATGCCCAGCTCCGCCTCCGCTGTGGTCCGCTGCGCTTCCTTTAATGCCGGCAGGTGGATCTCATCCCCCGGTCCAATGAGGGTATCCGCCATTTTGAAAAAGCTGCCGGGAAATCCCGTAGGCGCCGCCGCACCAATGTCCCCCGCATGATCCACATAATTTAAGCCAATGCCAAAAATCCGCCTGGGATTTCGGTATAAAGGGGCATAAATCACCTGAGAATCGGGCACCAGACCAGGCAGATGGTCTAGCTCTTCCCTACCCCCTGCCTGATACCAGGCGTTCAAGCCAGGAATCTGTCCTGCCTGGATGAGTGCCATCATCTCCGTTTCCCAAGCAGTACCCTTGGCCGCGTTCAAGGCCTGGATGGGATAGACTCCTTTGGGCGTGACGATACCGGCCGTCTCCTGGCTGCCGATGCGAATGGTTGCCAGACGCATAGATCTTCCTCCTATCTTCAGCGCTTGGGGTGCCTTTGGCATCCCTTGACACAACTTCTGGGATTGAGTATCATTTTACCATCTAGAGCCTGACTTGTAAAATACGGGGTCGGATAACTTGGCATAAGCGACGGAGTATGGAGAGGATGGAGAAACAGCATGCTGGATTACAAAGAATACATTTATGCCATTTACCAGGAGCGCAGCTTCTCCAAGGCCGCCCGCAAACTCCACGTCTCCCAACCCTGGCTGAGTGCCGCTGTGAAAAAAGTGGAACAGGAGCTTAAGCTCCCTCTCTTTGACCGCAACACCAAACCCATCTCCCTCACTCCGGCCGGGGAATATTACATCCGCCAGGTGGAACGGATTTTGGCCATTGAGGGAGAGATGCGCCAGACCTTTGCTGAGATGAGTGCCTCCCGTTCCACCGCCCTTCACATCGGCAGTTCCATGTTTTTCTGCACTTATGTCCTTCCCAGCCTGCTCAGCGAGTTCCGACAACAGAATCCCCAGGTATCCATCACCCTCACCGAGGGCACTACTCCTACCTTGGCCGACCAACTGCTGGAGGGAAAACTGGACTTTCTTCTGGAGGCTGGCCCCCCGGATGACAAAGGCCTCACCTCCGTGGTCTGGGCCCAGGAGGAGTTAGTTCTGGCCGTTCCCGCCGACTACCCGGTGAACCGGGACCTGGCGGACTACGCCTACACCTTCAACCAATTTCTCTCCCGGGAACAGCCTGGCCATCGCAAGCCCTCCGTCCCCCTCATCGCTTTCCGACAGGCCCCTTTCATGGTTCTCAAACAGGGTAACGACAGCTACTCCCGCACCCAGGCTCTGTGCCGAAATGCTGGGTTTATCCCAAACGTATCCCTCTACCTTACCCAGATGATGACGGCCTATTACCTGGTCTGCGAGGGCCGGGGGGTCACCTTCCTGCGCTCCACTATCCCCCAATACGTGGCCCCCACCGACTCGGTGATATTTTACACGTTGGATGACCCTTTAGTCACCCGCAGTATCCACCTGTCTTACCGCAGCAAATCCTCCAGCCCTGTACAACAGGATTTGATTGACTATATGCTTCACAAAGGACCCGCCGGTCTGCTGGTCTAATGCATCGCAACGAAAAAACCCGTCCTCCCCCTGTAGGGGAGGACGGGTTTCTCGCTTTCTTAGCTGTTTCCTTACTTCACGCTCTCCAGGAAGCGCAGGAAGGCCTGCTTGCCCTCCTGGCTGCGCTTATAGACGCCGGCGTGCTCCAGGACCTGGGCGAAGATCAGACCGGTCTCCTTCTCCACGATCTCCAAGGCATTTTCCTTGGTAAAGGTATACTTGTCCCGGAAGCTCTCCGCCCAGTCGGCGTGCTTCTCGGTCAGCTCACTGGCCCGCAGATCGGCGCCAGTGACCAGAGCGTCCGCCACAGCGGCCAGCTCCTCCTTCAGGCGGGCGGGCAGCACCGCAAGGCCCATGACCTCGATGAGGCCAATGTTTTCCTTCTTGATGTGGTGCAGCTCCGCGTGGGGATGGTAGAGCCCCAGGGGGTGTTCCTCCGTAGTGAGGTTGTTGCGCAGCACCAGGTCCAGTTCAAATTTCTCCCCTCGCTTCCGGGCAATGGGGGTGATGGTGTTGTGGGGCACCCCGTCGGTCTCGGCGTAGATGACGGCCGCCTCGTCGGTATAGCCCCGCCAGGCGTTGAGCACCTTGTCGGCCAGCTCCACCAGCCGCTGGGGATCCTTGGAGGCAATGCGTACCACCGACATGGGCCATTTCACAATACCCGCTTCCACATCCTCAAAACCGGGGAAGGTAAAAGGTGTCTCCACTGGGGCCTTGGCCATGGCGAAGGTATAACGGCCGCCCTGGAAGTGGTCATGGGCCAGGATGGAGCCGCCCACAATGGGCAGGTCGGCGTTAGAGCCCACGAAATAGTGGGGGAACTGGCCCACAAAGTCCAGCAGCTTGCCGAAGCAGGCCCGGTCAATTTTCATGGGAGTGTGGATGGAGTTAAAGCAGATGCAGTGCTCATTGTAGTACACATAGGGGGAGTACTGCAAAAACCAAGGGGACCCGTTGATGGTGATGGGCACCACCCGGTGATTCTGCCGGGCGGGATGGTTCACTCGGCCGGCATACCCCTCATTCTCCGCACACAGCAGGCACCGCGGGTAGTTGGAGGCGGGCAGGTTCCGGGCCGCGGCGATGGCCTTGGGGTCCTTTTCCGGCTTGGACAGGTTGATGGTGATGTCCAGCTCCCCGTACTCCGTGGGGGACTTCCACTGCATATCCTTGGCAATGCGGTCCCGGCGGATATAGTTTGTGTCCTGGCTAAAGCGGTAATACCAGTCGGTGGCCTCCACCGGATTCTTCTCCCGCAGGGCCTGGAAGGTGGCGATCACCTGGGCGGGACGGGGAGTGAGACGGCCCATGAGTTCGGTGTCAAAGAGGTCCCGGTAGACCACAGAGTTCTGCTCCAACACCCCCCGGGCGTGGGCATCGTCCATCAGTTCATCCAGAATGGGAGCCAGTTCCAGCTCTCCCCACTCCTGGCCGGGATCAGTATAGCTATCCAGCTTGAGCACATCCAGAATGGTGTTGATGGCCCAAGTATATTCGCACTCCTCAATCAGCCCCGTGCGCAAAGCATAGGTAGCCAGCTTGGAAACGGCAGCATCGATCATTTCAATCACCTCGTTGAAGATGGAAGGGCTCTCAGCCCTCGTAGCCGTTGGGATGGTCCTTGTGCCAAGCCCAGGCAGTGGCAACAATGGTCTCTAGATCGTCGTACTGGGGCTTCCAACCCAGTACGGTGCGGGCCTTCTCCGAGGAGGCTACCAGCTGGGCCGGGTCGCCCGCCCGGCGGGGGCAGATCTCAGCGGGGATGGAGTGGCCGGTAACCTTCCGGGCCACGTCGATGACCTCCTTGACGGTGAAACCAACCCCGTTGCCCAGGTTAAAGACGTTGTTGTCCCCACCCTTGAGCAGGTAGTCCAGGGCCAGGATGTGGGCCTGGGCCAGGTCAGAGACATGGATATAGTCCCGGATGCAGGTGCCGTCATGGGTGGCATAGTCGTCGCCGAAGATGGAGATCTTCTCCCGCTTGCCGCCGGGCACCTGGAGGATGAGGGGGATGAGGTGGGTCTCCGGATTATGGGCCTCACCGATGGCTCCAGAGGGATGGGCGCCGCAGGCGTTGAAGTAGCGCAGGGCCACATACTTCAGCCCGTGAGCCTTGGACACCCAGCTCATCATATGCTCCATGGCCAGTTTCGTCTGGCCGTAGCAGTTAGTGGGAACGGTCTTGTCCGTCTCCAAGATGGGCACTCGCTCGGGCTCGCCGTAGGTGGCGGCGGTGGAGGAGAAGACGATCTTGTCCACTCCGTGGGCCACCATGGCCTGGAGGAGCACCATAGTGCCGTAAAGGTTATTGTCATAATACTTCAGAGGGTTGGACATGGACTCCCCGACCTGAGAGGACGCGGCAAAGTGAATGACCCCTTCAATCTTCTCTGCCTGGAACAGGGTATCCAGGGCTCCCCGTTCCCGGATATCCAGCTGATAGAAACGGGCCTTGGGATGAACCGCGGCCTTAAAGCCGGTGAGGAGGTTGTCGGCCACCACTACATCCCGGCCGGCAGCAATGAGCTCATAGACAGTGTGGGAACCGATGTAGCCGGCTCCGCCCAGTACCAAAATTGCCATAACGCGTTCCTTCCTTTCAATAACTCCGATTAAGACAGCACCACACAGCCGCCCTGAGGACGGATGTGGAGGATATGACATTTACCTGGACCAAGCAGCTGCTCCATACCCGCTTTAAAGGCGGAGAGCTTCTCATTGGGGACAAAGGCCTGGATGGTCCCGGCAAAGCCTCCCCCGTGGACCCGGATGGCTCCAGTCCCGTCCAGCAGCTCCCGCCCAATGGCCAGCGCCACGGGAATGGCCTGCTGGGAGGGGTCCGCCACCGCCCAGGTATTCTGCAAATAGATGGCGGAGGAAATACCAGACTCATTTACCAGCTCCAGGAAGTGGGCAAAGTCCCCGTTCTCCAGGGCGTCCGCCTCCTCCACTGCCCGACGATCGTCATTGTAATAGTGCAAAGCCCGCAGAACTGCCCGGTCCCCACACCGCACCCGCAGGGAGGGGATGGCAGCACGGAACTCCTCCTCGGGGACATTCCGTAAAAATTGTTTGCCGAAGTGGGCGGCAACCGCCCCCATTTCCCGGGTAATATCAGCGTAGTCATCGGTGAGGTCGGCATGGCAGGAGCCGGTGTCCACAATACACAGGGCATGGCCGGACTGGGAAAAATCATATTCCACCTTCCGTACCACCGGCGCCGTGGGATCAGCAAAGTCAATGGCCACTGCTCCGCCCACGGAGGAGCCCATCTGGTCCATCAGACCACAGGGCTTTCCAAAATAGACGTTCTCCGCATATTGCCCAATTTTAGCAATTTGAATGGGCGTAAGGGCCCCATCACAGAAGAAGTGATTGAGAATATTTCCCACCAGTACCTCATAGGCCGCTGAAGAGGAGAGCCCGGAACCGGACAGCACACTGGAGGTCACCCATGCGTCAAAACCGCCTACCTTGTACCCCAGCTCCTGAACCTTGGCTACCACGCCCCGTACCAGAGCGGCCGAGGTATTGCGCTCCTCCGCCCGGGGAAGCAGCTGATCCAAATCCACCTTCAAGGGAGGATAGCCTTCGGAAATCACCCGGATCATCCCCAGGCCGTTGGGCGCGGCACAAGAGAGCATGTCCAGGTCCACGCTGCCGCACAACACGCGGCCATGCTGGTGGTCGGTATGGTTGCCGCCGATCTCCGTGCGGCCCGGTCCGCTGAACAAAGCGGCCTGCGTTCCTTCTGCCGGTACAAAACTGATTTGAAACTCCTCGATCGCCCGAAGGGCACGGGCGCGGGCCGCCGCCAAGCTGCTGTCCGTCCCATCCAGGGCATACAGGCCAGCCAGCACCTGGTCACATTCCCCACTCGTCAGCGCGCGGCGCAGCTCTTCACAGGAACTCATCACTCGTCACCTCATCCAATTTATTGGTTGTTCTTAGTATATTGAATTTTTAGTAAAAATTCAACCACCATTTTTCCCTTTTTTAAACTTTGTAGCTGTGCACAGAAACAGCTTTCTCATTCTGTGGATTTTTACTCACATACCGGTCCGCTGCTGCTTCTCACCACCAGAGAGGGGGGCACGACCACCTTGATGGGCAGGGTCCGAAGGGGCTCCTTTCCCCCCGGACAGGCCCGGTCCGCCAACAGCCGAAGGGCGATCCGGGCCATCTCCTCCACGTGGGTGGACACAGAAGTCAGAGGTGGGTCCACCAGAGCCGAGCGAGGAGTGTCGTTAAAGGAGACCACCGATATGGATTTGGGCACCGCCAATCCCGCCCCGTTCAACGCTCTCAGGGCACCAATGGCGCTCTCCTCGTTGGCGCACAAAAAGGCCGTAGGCGGCTTAGGGCCGGCTGCCAAAAATTCTCCCACCGCCTGCGCTGCTGCCTCTGCCTCCATGGGACAGTCCAGCAATAGGTCAAGGTCCAGCAATCCCCGTTCCTCCATCCGGCGCACGAACAGCTGCCGCCGCACCTCCGGCGCCCGCTGCCTGCGGTCGTCCAGCTTGTAAGCCGGACCGATGAAACCGATCCGCCGGTGTCCCAGTTCCATGAGATGCTCCAGCGCCAGAGAAATCCCCAGCTCATAGCCCAGAACCACCGAATCGAAACGACTTTCAAAGGGTGAGGAGTCTAAAAATACCACATTGGGACTCAGAGCGGCCAACGATTCAATTTGAGCCGGAGTAAATAGTCCGATGGCCACAATCCCGTCCACGCCCTCCCCCTCTGGGGGCAAAAAGCCCTCTCCCCGGCTCTCAATGGCCAGACAGGTATACTTTTTATCCAAGCACCCCTGGCGGACAAAGCCGCTGAGATAGAGGTAATAGGGGTCGTCCAGCTGCTGAGCCGGGGTGAGCATCTCCGCCACTCCCACCCGAAGCACCCCCTTGGGCGTGCGGCCCCGCCGGCTCCGGGTGGCACTGTAGTTCAGCCGCCCTGCCTCCTCTAACACCTTCCGCCTGGCCTCCGGTGTTACTGACAGCGAGGGGTCTCCGCTGAGAATACGGGAAATGGTGGCCGGTGAATATCCGGTCCGATCTGCCAGTTCTTTTAGCGTGGCCACGTTTATCCCTCCATAATTTTTACTAAAAATAAGATACCATACCCCCGTTCATTTGGCAAGGGGACTGCCGGGTTTTCTTTGCCTTTTTCCCCCTAATCTGGTACACTAGGTTTATCTGATCATTCAAAGGAGGTTTCTCCATGCAGCCTTCCAAACGCCCCTTCGGCACCACCCGTTCAGGCGAACCGGTGGACCTGCTCACTCTGGACAATGGCCAGCTTTCCTGCCAAATTCTTACCTTCGGCGCCACACTACGCACCTTATCTGTTCCCGACCGAAACGGAGTTAAACGGGATGTGGTACTGGGATATGACACGCTCCAAGAATACGAGACCCAGGACGGTTACCTGGGCGCCGTCGTAGGACGATACGCCAACCGCATTGCGGGCGGAAAATTTTCCCTTCACAACAAGGAATACACCCTGGCCTGCAACAATGGCCCCAACCACCTCCACGGAGGCGTGGTCGGCTTCTCCTACCGGGTTTGGACGGTAGAGGAACTAACCCCCCAGCGGGCCGTTCTCTCCCTGACCAGTCCAGACGGGGAGGAGGGCTATCCCGGCCGCCTTCAGGTCCAAGTGACTTACCAGTTAGTGGGAGCCTCGCTGAACCTGCGCTATCGGAGCACCTGCGACCAGGATACCTTCTGCAACCTGACCAACCACGCCTATTTTAACCTGGAGGGCCAGGGCTCGGGTTCCGCACTGGATCAGGAGCTGACCCTGTTTGCCCAGGCATACACCCCCGCTGATGCGGTCAGTATCCCCACGGGAGTCATCGCTTCGGTGGAAGGAACTCCTATGGATCTGCGCAAGGCCACTCCACTTGGTGCCCATATTGATGAGCCCTTCCAGCAGTTGGAGTTTGGCAAGGGCTACGACCACAACTTTGTTGTGGATGGTCCCGTTGGCACCCTGCGCCCCGCCGCCATCGCCCACGCCCCCCAGTCTGGGATCACCATGAAGACGGAGACCACTCTGCCAGGCATCCAGCTCTATACCGCCAACTTTCTGGACAGCGGACGGCCCGGCAAGGACGGCGCCGTCTATGGTCCCCGGTACGCCTTCTGTCTGGAAACTCAGTTTTTCCCCGATTCCCCCAACCATCCCAACTTCCCCTCCTGTTTGCTCCCTGCCGGGACCGTTCGTGAGGACATCACCCGTTTTTCCTTTTCCATCGATTAGAACAATTAAACAACAGGCCCCACGGGAAATCCCGTGGGGCCTGCTTCTTTTTCTATGGCTGATATCCCTCCAAAAAGTCACTCAGATTATTTTGGGTTACCTTTTGATAGGGCAGCCAAACATAGTGTCCATCTTCCAAACCTACCGCCTGCTCCGGGTCCTCCTCCTTGACCAGCGCTAGCATTAAATCCAACATGGCACGGGAGATCCCTTGGGCATCATTGAGCACCGTTCCATACAGAGTTCCCTCTTTGACTGCTTCCAGCGCCGGGGCGGTGGCATCCACTCCCACAATTAACGGTAGCTCTGCCCCTGCCTCTTGAAAGGCATCGATGGCCCCCAAGGCCATATCATCATTGTTGGCAAACAGCACCTCAAGGCTGGGGCCAAATTCCTCCAGCCATTGGCTAACCTTCTCCGACGCCTGCCCTCGGTTCCAATTGGCGGTATCACTGACCACCTTTTCCACCTCTACCCCGGCATCCGAGAGTACCTTTACGGAATATTCGGTCCGCAGCAAGGCGTCTTGATGGCCCGGTTCTCCTTCCAGCATCCCGTACTGGAGTATTCCATCTCCATTCCGGTCCAACGTCTGCCGCTTCTGCAGCCACGCGTCCAGCACCAGCTGTCCCTGTAGGATCCCGCCCTCTTCCGCTCGGGCTCCTACATAATAAATTTGATCCCAGCGCTGAATATCTTCGGCCACTGGCTGGCGGTTGAAAAAGATCAGAGGCACCCCCGCCTCCTGGGCCTTATCGATCAGCACCGCCGCCGCCGTACGGTCCACAATATTTACGCACAGCATATCATAGCCACGGCTTAAAAATTGATCGATCTGGTCCATCTGGGTGGTTTGATTGCTGCGGCCATCCGCAACGGACAGGTTGATTTTTAATCCCTCTTCCCCTTCAGTCTCCTGGACCGCACGTTCCAGGTCCTGGACCACGGTAGAGATAAAGGTATCACTTTGATCGTACAAGGCCACTCCCACCCGGAGCGTCCCCTTCTCCCCGCTGCCGGAAGAACCGCATCCAGCTAACAACCCCACGCACAGCACGGCTGTCAGGAAAAGTGATCTTCCCCATCCTTTATGTGACCGGGAAGAGTAATTTTTGATTTTCCGGATCATAGATATCCTCCCCTCGTACCACAAAGAAGGGCAATTGCTCTGCATCTGCCGCCTCTCCCCGTGCCAAATGGATGGCGCTCTCCGCCGCCACATAGCCGGCTGCATAATCGCTGACGGCTGCCACGGCCGCCACATCTCCCCGCTCCAGCCCGGCAATCACTCGGGCACTGATTCCAACTCCGTAGAGCGGCTGAGGCAATGTTCCGTTTTCCTTGGCGTATACAGCCTGTTCGGTGGCCGCCGATTCGAAGGCCATGATCTGCACCGCGCCCGTCTCTTCTACCAGCGGGCTCAGCACATGGGGCAGGGCCCCAGGAGAAGCAATCCGGCTTTCCACCGGTACCCCATTCTCCTCCAGCTCTGCTTTAGCGGCCTGTAGGCGCTGGGATACGCCGGTACTGCTTCCTCCGGTATCCAGCAGCAGGACCACCCCCTGTGTCCAATCCTCCAAAACTACCTGTGCCAACGCACGCCCCAATTCTTCATTGTCCGGGCCCACGATGGCATCTGCCCCCTCCATCCAGGATTCCATACACACTAGAGGACAGGGATCCGCAACATCCTTCCACTGCTCTGTCAGGTTCTGAGGGTCCGCCGGCACTACAACCAGTGCTCCGGCCCCTCCTTCCACCTCGCGCCGCAGCAGATTTGCCTGCTCCTGGCTATCATTGGCTTTGGACAGGGTCAGGAACCGAAGCTCCGCTCCCAAATCTCCCGCCGCCGCCTCCATTCCAAGGCGGACATTCGACCATAATGTACTGTCTGACTCCCGGATGACCACCGACAGCTCCATCAAAGACGCCATTCGGTCCTGATGGGGCAATTGGGGCAGGACGACACTCAAAACCACGGCCGCACCCAGAATCACCAGAATGACCAGCTGGATCATGTCATTTCGCCGCTGCTTTTTCATGTCCTCTCCTCCCTCTGGTACTGAGCCGCCTGCTCTTCCTCCAGCGCAGGCAGTCGAATCCGAACCGTAGTTCCCTCATCCGGCTCACTGAAAATGGTCAAGCCGTACGCAGTCCCAAAGGTAAGCCGGATTCGGCGGTGGACATTGCGCACACCAATACCCGACCCGGTAGTCCGCACATCCGGACGGTTCTCATCCAGCAGAGAGGCTGCTACCTCCGGACGCATACCTAAACCGTTATCCGATACGTCGATCACCAGGTCCTCGCCTTCCCGCCGGGCCTCCACGGTGATCTGCCCGTCATCCTCTGCCGAAGCCATGCCGTGGTAAATGGCATTCTCCAAAATGGGCTGGACGATCAGTTTGAGGGAATATAGTCCTTCCGTGCCAGGCTGGGCGGTAATTTGAGTAGTGAATTTATTCTTATAACGAATCTGCTGGATGGTCATATAGTGCCGGGCATGCTCCAACTCATCACTCAGCGGAATCAGGCTCTTCCCTCGGCTCAAGGCAATACGGAACAGGCGGGCCAGGGACGTGACCATTTGAATGGCCTCCTCATACCGCCCTGCCTCCGTCATCCAGATGACCGAATCCAAGGTATTGTAGAGGAAATGAGGATTGATCTGAGACTGAAGCACTTCCAGCTCGCTGCGCCGCTTTTGCCTCTCCTGCTGAATAATATCATCCATCAGATGCCGCATGGTGGAGACCATGGAACGTACGGAATGGCTCAGCCGCTGTACCTCATAGCAGCCGCCCTCCTCAATCTCCACATTCTCCTTTCCGGCCTCCAGCTCTTTAATGGACTGCTCCAGGCGGCGTATTGGGTCGGAAATATGGGCAGAAATTCGGAAATTCAAAAAGGACATGAGGAAAATAGAGAACAGCAACAGCGACAGGCCAAACAGCAGCGCCTGCTGGGAACTCCCCGTCACCCGCTCTGCCGGCACCACGCCAACCAGTTTCCAGCCGGTATAACCCACCGTTTTTACCGTCACCTGCCGGCGTTGCCCCTGGAAGGTCTCTGTATAGGTGCCATCTCGATAGGTGGCGGCTTTCTGGTTATTCTCCTGGGCCAGACCGGCGTAAATCAGCTGCTGGCGGGGATGGTATATGAGCTCTCCGCTACCATCAATCAGGTACAGATACCCTCCATTGAACAGCTCCACATCCTGGCATACTTGTTCAATGCCCGCGAAATTCATATCCACCAGTAAAACGCCGCCCTCTGTGGTCCCGCCCCTGGTGAGCTGTACATGGCGGCTGAGAGAGACCACCCAGCGATACCGGTTATCCGGGTCCTCAAACAGCCGTTGAACATGAGGGGTTGAAAAGTGCAGGTTTTCCATCTTTTCCATGGCCGACAAAAACCAGCCCTGTTTCTCCGGCTGAGCAGATGTCTTCAATGTGGACACAGGGGCCGCGGACACCAACTCCCCCTCCCAGTCAAATACGGCGATGGAAACCAGAGCATCCCGGTTCTCTTCATAGAGCAAATTCATTCCATCCATCAAAGAGCCATTGGTCAAATCCGTATATTTGATGACGCGGTAATACATGGTATCGGAAATCCGCATCATCCGCCGCAAATAGCTGTCCAAATTCAGGTTCACCTGGTACAAGACCCGCTGGCTATTTTCTTGGGTCAGCCGCGCTGTGGTATTGGAAAAGCTCAGGAACAGGCTTAGGCCCATACCAATCATCCCTACCACTGCTACCGTGGTGAAGGACAGGGATATCACCATTTGGATGCTCATGGTCCGATAACACTGGGCCAGCCGTCCGGCCAGGTCTTTGAGAACAGTTCGCACCCTGCCCTCCCCCTTCCAAAATCCACTCACCGCCCCCGTCCTCCCCGGAATTTAGAGGGGGTCACACCAAAATGGCGCTTAAACACATAGCTGAAATAGTTTGGGTCCGTATATCCCGTCTGCTCCGCAATCAAATAGGTCTTCTCATCCGTCTCCCGCAGCAGCTGAGCGGCCCGGTCCATACGCTGCTCCGTCACATAGGCGGTAAAGCTCATCCCAGTTTCCCGCTTAAACAGGGTGGAAAAATAGGTGGGAGACAGATGGAGATGGGTACACAAGCTCTCTACACTCAGATCACTGTCCGCATAGTGTACCGCAATAAATTCCTTGGCCCGCTCCACGGTCTTCCAGGCTGAATCACTCCGCTGTCGCCCCAAAACCTCCCACAGCTTTAAGCAGCAGCCCTCCAGCCATCCCTCCAGGTCGTCCAGCGAGCGAAAGTCGTTGATGGATACCACACCGGTAAATCCGGGACCAAAGACATCCTCCACTTCCGCCCCGCCGGTCCGGGCTAACCGAATGAGGCTGGTCACCATCTCCAGGAAAAACAGGTGGCATTGGGACAACGATAACCTCTTTTCCCGTACCCGATCCATCAGTCCTCCAATCACCTGCTTGACCTGGCTGACGCTGCCCAGCTTCACTGCCGCCCAGAGCTCCCGCTGGTCCTCCTCTTCAAAGGGGAGCCGTGCGGAGTGGTCGGGCTCCAGGTCGCCGATGTAGATGATGTGCTCTCCTCCCATCAGCACCCGGTATTCCAACGCCGCCCGTGCTCCCTCCGCCGAGGCATACAACTCCTCCGGTCCGCCGCAGGGCAGTCCCACTCCTAAGGTCAGTGTGATTCCCAACAAGCTGTGTGTCAGGGCACAGACCCGCTCCAGTTCCTCCAACAACGGATAAATCTGGTCCTGCTGCTTTAAATAGACCAGCAGGGCCACCGCGTCGTTATACAAGATCGACCGCACTGCGCACCCTTCCATCTGGAAGTGCTCCTGAAAAAAGTCCCGGACAGACAACAGCAACAGCTCGTCCCGCTCCGCTTCCTCACTCTCCCCGGGCAGGTCCACATGCACCAAGACAGCCGTCCAAATGCCCTCCGGCAGTTCCAGCTCATAACGGGCCGCGCGGTCCTGAATCTGGTCGGGCTTCAGCCGCCCGTCCAGCAGCCGGGTATAGAACAGCTCCCGCAGCACCGGCAGACTCTCCTCATACCGGCGGCGAAGCGCCTCCATATCTCTGCGCTCCATCCTCTGCTGCTCCAGCTGCTCCCGCAGGCGAGTCAAAACTCCATTGAGTTCCGGCGCGTTGATGGGCTTCATAATGTACTCCGACACTCCCATACCCACCGCCTGACGGGCATATTCAAAATCGTCAAAGCCGGAGAAGACCACCATTTTGGCCGCGGGCAGGGACTGTTTCAGGCGCCGGCAGAGCTCCAGGCCGTCCATAAAGGGCATTTTAATGTCGGTGAGTACCACATCCGGCCGCAGCTGTTCCGCCAGTTCCAGTGCCTCCGCCCCGTTTTCTGCCTCTCCCACCAGGAAAAAGCCCAGGCTTTCCCAATCAATTTTGCGGCTGATTCCGACCCGGATCTCTTCCTCGTCGTCCGCCAACAGCACTCGATAGCGCTCCATGACAGTCCCTCCTTTTACCATGCAGTATACCACAATGGTCTCTATTTTGAAAATAAAAATGGCGTCCATCCGCCAAAGGGCGGACGGACGCCAGAGTGGTTGGTCACGTCAGAATAATCTGCTCTTACTTCTTCACCAGGTACTTGCGCATATCCAGAGCGCAGGCAAAGAGGATGATGGCACCCTTGATGAGATAGAACAGGTCTTGGTTGATTTCCATCATGTTCAATCCCACGAAGATCAGGCGGAGCATCAGCACGCCGATGACAATGCCGCTGATCTTACCAATGCCGCCGACGAAGGACACGCCGCCGATAACGCAGGCCGCGATACCGTCCAGCTCATAGTTGAAGCCGGTGTTGGCGGTGTTGGAGGCCACGCGGGCTCCCTCAATGAGGCCGGTGAAGGAGTACATAGCTCCGGCCAGAGCGAAGACCATAATGGTGGTCATCAGAACGTTAACGCCGGACACCCGGGCCGCCTCCTCGTTGGAGCCCAGGGCGAACATGTTCTTACCAAAGGTGGTCTTGTTCCAAATAAACCACATAATGGCAGTCAAAATCAGAGCAATCCACACATAGTTGGGGATGGGAATGCCGTTGATCTTGGCAAAGGGCAGGGATCCGGTGATAAAGTCGGTGTAGGACTTGTCCAGGCTGGAGATGGCCATACCATTGTTGTTGCCCATCTTCACGTACAGCAGCAGGAAGGTGTAGATAATCAGCTGGGTGCCCAGGGTGACGATGAAGGGGTGGAGCTTGAACTTGCCCACAAAGAAGCCATTGAAGGCGCCGATCAGGCCGCCGATGGCCATAACGATGAGAATAACCACAGGAATGGGAAGGGCGCCGATGCCGGTCCACATCTTATTGGTGGACTCAGGGTTCTGCAGCAGAGAGGCGCCCACGCAGGCGGTCAAGCCCACGATACGGCCGGCACTCAAGTCAGTACCGGTCAGAACAATACAACCTGCCACGCCCAGGGCCACCGGCAGATAGGCGGCGGTCTGGGAAATAATGTTGATCAGAGAGCTGGGCTTTAAGAAGTTGGGGTTGTCAATGGCCATATAGATGACCGCGATAATCATTAAAATCAGAAGTGCGTTATTCAGGATCAGGTTCAAAACCTGCTTGCCGTTAATGGAGCTGGCCTTGGCCTGGAGTTCTTTGGAGTCCTTGCTCATGAAACGTTCCCCCTCTTACACATATTTGGCCGCCAGGGTAAGGATCTCCTCCTGGCTGGTGTTTTTCGCGTCTACCTCACCGGCCACCTGGCCGCCGGACATGACGATAATCCGGTCACACACGCCCAAAAGCTCGGGCATCTCAGACGAAACCATGACCACGCCCTTGCCCTCGTTAGCCAGGTCGATGATCAGCTGATAGATCTCGTACTTGGCGCCCACATCGATACCGCGGGTGGGCTCGTCCAACAGCAGCACCTCCGGCTTGGTGAGCAACCAGCGGCCAATGATGACCTTCTGCTGGTTGCCACCGGACAGGGAGCGAATCTGGGTCTTCTGGCTGGGCGTCTTGATGTGCATAGCCTGGATAGACCACGCTGTCTTTTCCGTCATTTTTTTATTGCTCAGGCATATTCCGCCCAACAGATAATCTTTTAAGCTGGAAATCACGGTATTGTCCCGGATATCCCGGATCCCGAAGATACCGGTGGCCCGGCGCTCCTCGGTAAGCAGAGCAAAGCCGTTTTTGATGGCCTCCCGGGGATTACGGTTCTGGATCTCCTTGCCATGGAGCTTAATGGTGCCACCCTCCCGGGTCATAGCGCCAAAGAGGTTCTCCAGCACTTCCGTGCGGCCGGAACCATCCAGACCAGCAATACCCAGGATCTCTCCCTTATGGAGCTGGAAGGTGGCGTCCTTCAGGCGGGTATACTTACCGGCAATGTGCTCTACGTCCAGGATGACCTCGCCAGGCTTATTGGTCTTGGGCGGGAAGCGGTTGGTCAGTTCACGGCCCACCATCAGCTTGATGATCTCATCCATGGTTAGTTCCTTGGCCGGACGGGTGGCCACCCACTGGCCGTCACGCATGATGGTCACATCGTCACTGATCCGGAGGATTTCCTCCATTTTGTGGGATATGTAGATAATGCCGCAGCCCTTTTCCTTGAGCATGTTGATGATCCGGAACAGGTGCTCCACTTCCGTCTCCGTCAGAGAAGAGGTGGGCTCGTCAAAGACGATAATCTTGGAGTCATAGGACACCGCCTTGGCGATCTCCACCATCTGCCGCTGGGACACGGGCATGGTAGACATGACGGCGTTGGGGTTGACGTGGACCTCCAGGGTATCGAAAATCTCTTTGGTACGCTTGTCCATGATCCGCTCGCTGACCATCAGTCCGCCGATCTTGGGGTAGCGTCCCAGCCACAGATTGTCCTTCACGGTGCGGGTCAGGGCCTGGTTCAGCTCCTGGTGCACCATGGCCACTCCGTTTTCCAGGGCCTCCTTGGAGCTTTTAAAGTTGATCTCTTTTCCATCCAGAGTAATGGTTCCGCTGTCTTTACTGTAAATGCCGAACAGGCACTTCATCAGAGTAGATTTTCCTGCGCCGTTTTCTCCCATCAGGGCGTGCACGGTGCCAGCCCGGACGGTGAGGTTTACGTTGTCCAAAGCCTTGACGCCAGGAAATTCTTTGCTGATGCCGCGCATCTCCAGCAATGCCGGCTGATCCATATGGTTCCTCCTCTCCATTTTCAGCGTGGAGCCGCTGCCTCAAGTCCGCTTTTCTTTCGGAGCTCAGGCAGAGGCTCCACGGGGGAAGCGGGGCTGCCAAAGCATCCCCGCTTGTCCGTTGGGTTTCTAGGGGCGAGTCTAAAGCGTTTCCTGTGTCTTATTCCTCGCCGGTGTAGATGCCGTAAGGCACGCGGACCTTATCCACGCTCTCGTCCACGTTGTAGCCGTTGGCGCTGTCAATGCTGGTCATCAGGTCGGAACCGCTCTGAACATTGCCCACCAGAGCGGCGATGGTGTTGGCCATGCCCTCGGCGTCCTGCTTGATGGTGCCGGTCATCTGGCCAGCGTTGATCTTCTCCTTGGCGGAGTCGGTGGCGTCCACGCCGAAGACGGGGATCATCTTGCCGCCCTCTTCGCCCAGGTTGTAGCCAGCGGGCTGCAGAGCAGCGATGGCGCCCTCGGCCATGCCGTCGTTGTTGGCGATTACCAGCTCAACCATGTTGCCGTTGGCCTCGCTGTACTGAGCCAGGATGGTGTTCATGTAGTCGGTAGCAGCCTGAGCGGACCAGGCGCCAGTGGTGTCAACCAGGTACTTGGAGGTGTTGTCAGCGGCATAGAAGGACAGCTCGGGCTTGCCGGCAGCCACCAGGGCCTCGTTACAGTCGGTCACAGCAAACTCAGTACGGAACTCAGCCTCGGCGTTGCCTTCCTGGCCCTTGAACATAACATAGGAGATGACGCCATCACCGTTCAGGTCAACGGTGTCGTAGTTGGCCAGCAGGTACTCAGCGATCATGTCGCCCTGCATGTGACCGGCCTCAGCGGCGTCGGTGCCCACGAAGGCGCACTTCTCATAGCTGTTAACAACCTCGTCAGCCACTTCACGGTTGAAGAAAATAACGGGAATATCGGCGGCCTTAGCGGCGTCGCAGATCTTCTGAGCGGCGTCGGGAGAAGAGGTCTCCACGATGTTGACGATCAGCAGGTTCACACCATTAGCAATGGCGGTGTTGACCTGGTCGGTCTGGGTGGGCTGGGTGTTGGCGCCGTCATAGTTGGTGTACTTCACGCCCATCTCCTTGAGCTTGGCGTCCATGTTGTTGCGCACGCTGGTGATGTATATGTCGGCGAAGTTGTAGTAGAACACACCTACGTTCAGCTCCTCAGCCTGGCTGGCGGAGTTACCGCCCTGAGACTGAGAACCAGTGCTGGAGCCGGCGCTGGAGCTGCTGCTATTACCAGAACAGCCGGCGAAGAGCCCGATGATCATGACCGCGGCCAGGGCAAGAGCCAGTTTCTTCTTCATGTTCGTTCCTCCTAAATTTTATCGATGAGTTTTCTCATTCTCTCAAGCAGGACAACCCCTTGAGACGCTTCTATTGTAGATGGTATCCAGGAAAAAAACGATAGAAAAATCTCCTCAATTCTATAAAAAAACTTAGTTTTCCATTCAAGTGGTTTTTTCTTTGTCGAAAAAAATCCCCGACGCAGGTTGCGTCGGGGATTTAAAATCTGTTTTTTAACCTGGCATACCCAACGCCAATTGGGCAAGCAGAGCTGCACCTCGCCAGAGGATGTCCTCCGGTGCAGTGAAATGACAGTTATGCAGCGGCCAGGCCTCTTCCTCCGGGAGAGCAGTGCCCAGCCAGGCAAAGGCTCCGGGCTTCTCCGTCAGATAAAAGGCAAAGTCCTCCGCACACATGGACGGCTCCTCCACTGTGACGGCCTTCTCCGCTCCAAAGAGCTCCGAGGCCGTTTTCAACAGATAATCCGCCTGCTTGGGATCATTCATAACCGAGCAATAGCCATGCTCATACTTCAATTCTCCGGTACAGCCAGACAGCGTGCATACGCCATCCAGCACTTCCTTCAGCCGGTGCTCCGCCAGCTCCCGGATCTTGGGATTAAAGGTACGGCAAGTACCCTCCAGCTCACACTCCCCGGCCACAATATTATACCGGGTTCCGCCCTGGAACCGTCCGATGGTAATAACCGCTGACTGCAAAGGATCTGTATTCCGGCTGACAATGGTCTGGGCCGCTGTGACAAACTGGGAACCGGCCACCACCGCATCAATACCGGCATCGGGTTTCGCCCCGTGGCTGGACCGGCCATCAATGTAGACGGAGAAATGGTCCGAACTGGCCATCAGAGGGCCAGCCTTTGTACCGAAGGTGCCCATGGGCAGCTCCGGCCACACGTGCAGGCCAAATACCGCATCCACATCCTCCAGGGCACCCGCCGCCATCATGCCTCGGGACCCGCCTACCGGCGAGAGTTCTTCTGCAGGCTGGAAAATTAGCCGAACACTGCCCTTGAGCTGGTCCTTCCTTTGGGCCAACAGACGAGCTGCTCCCAGCAGCATGGTGATATGGTTATCATGGCCACAGGCATGCATGACTCCGGGATTTTCTGACGCGAAGGGAAGTCCTGTCTCCTCCGTAATCTGCAAAGCATCCATATCCGCCCGCAGAGCCACCTTAGGTCCAGGTTGGCCACCTTCCAAGTCAGCTAAAATTCCATTTCCACTGATTCCCGTACGAATGGTATATCCGCCAATCGCCTGTAGCTCTTCCAATACCCGCCGGGCTGTCTCCTGCTCGTGCTGAGATACCTCCGGATGGGCGTGGAACTGCCGTCGGAGTTGGACGAGTTGGGGTTGAATCTGTTGTGCTGCTTCCAATATCGTCATTTGAGATACCTCCTTTTCCATCCAAAAACGAAAGGCGCCGCAGAGGGCGCCTTTCACTGAATCCATCAACTGTTTGCGTTCATGTTAGGCAGCACCTCAGGGGGAATTGGACAAACATAAGGCTTTCCCTCAGTTTCTCGGATAAACTCCTCCCGAGCACGGACTGCAATCTGGGGATCGTCCACCACCTGCCGGCCTGCATGAGCCAGCACAGAGGCAGCGTACAGCATTCCCTTCACTGCCGTCCCACTCTTACCCTGGGCCACCATCTGCCACGAATGAGCCGGTGTTCCAGGAGTAAAGCACGCTCCTACAAATTGGGCTGTGGGTACCACATGGCTACAATCTCCCACATCCGAGGAACCAGGGATATTCATATCCTGGTGCTGATGCTCCACAACAAAATCTGCCATGGGCATCTCCCGATAGCGCTGAGACAACTGACGCTTTTTCGCGCCTGTCACCCCAAGCAGCGACAAATCGCTTCCCGGATCAACATCTTGGTAGGTCTCTTTTATCGCACGAGCAAATTCCAGCTCCTGCTCCGTATACTGAGGAAGTGGTACCGCACACATGCTGTCATACAGCAGCTGCTCCAATACGGAGTTGGAAAGGACATTGGAGCACGCCTTATCAAAGACAATCTCCACCTGTGTCTCCGTCATCAATGCTGCACCCTGGGCAATTTTACACACCCGATCGTACAAAGCCTTGACTTTATCCGAATCCGTCGAGCGAATCAGATAAATTACTTCCGCATGGTTTTGAACCACATTGGGAGAAATTCCGCCTGTATCTGTCACCGCATAGTGCAAGCGATCAGTAGGCTCTATATGCTCCCGCATATAGTTGGCCCCCACATTCATCAGCTCCACCGCGTCCAGGGCACTGCGTCCTAAATAGGGAGCGGCTGCGGCATGAGAGGACTTGCCCTTAAACCGGAAATATGCCTGACAATTGGCCTGCATCGAGCCCGTCATAACTGCATTTCCACCGCCTGGATGCCACGTCAACGCTACATCCAGCCCATCAAACACGCCTGCGCGCGCCAAATAGGCTTTGCCCGATCCGCCTTCCTCTGCCGGACATCCCACCAGTACCACAGTACCGGAACGGCCGCTCTCCTTCAGATAATCCCGAAGCATCAAGGCCGCTCCCACGGAAGCAGTGCCCAGCAGATTGTGGCCGCAGCCGTGGCCGTTCCCTGTCCCCTCCCGGGGGCAGGGATGGACCACATTAGCGCACTGACTCAAACCAGACAGAGCATCAAATTCTGCCAGCAGGCCGATCACCGGATGGCCCGCCCCCGCTTTCGCGGTAAAGGCGGTGTCCATGCCGGCCAGCCCCATCTCCACCTCAAAGCCCTGGTCACGCATAACGTCAGCCATTGCTTGTGCGGAGTGGTGCTCACAGAACTTTAGTTCCGCATAATCCCATATGGTTTCATTTAGTTTTGTGAGAAGCTGTTTATAATCTTCCATGATGATACCTCAAACAGATTGCGCTCAGAACAGATTCCTTTGCTATCAGTTACCCTTAAAGCTGCTACCAAAGGAGATTCGGCTGGACACCACAGCGCAAATCACGCAGGCCACAGCGATACCGGTAGCCGCCAGAGCGGTCACCACAGCACCAGACTGCATGGGCATGACGATGAACATGTTCAGCATGGCAAAGTAAATAATACTGGTAATGGTATAAGACAGGGAGTAGTTAGCCAAAGCAGGGCTCTCCAGCTCGGGGTCACACACACGCAGCAGCAGCACGCCGGTGAGGAACACGCCGGTAGCCATGCCGTAGGTACCGATCATCTGCTCGAACCAGTAGCCCTTCAGCAGACGCTTGCACAGGAAGAACAAAACAGCGGTAGTGACAATGTAACCAAGGACCACCATGACCAGAATGGGAACGATGTAAGTGGCCACAGCCTGGATGGGCAGGCTGGCGATGGCAGCGATTACGGCAAACTCGGTAAAGGAGCTGGAGATCTTGCTCTTGATCTTGCCGTCCACCAGATAGTCTACCTTCAGCTTGCAGATGATGCCCCAAATAATGAACATCATGATCATGCCATAAGCCCACACGGAGATGTCAGAGAGAACGGGGATACCAGCCACCAGCTTGAGCACCAGGTAGGCCAGACCGCAGGCGATGAAGATCAGAGCGGCGTGGAAGGCCACAGTGTCAATAGAAGAGGACATGGTGGTCTCACGGCCCACAGAGGCCTGCTTGTTAATGTCCCGCTCATAGCCAATGCGGATGGGTTCCGGAATGTCGGCAGGCTTCTTCAGCAGGGCGGTGTGACCATGACGGGCAGCCCAGTTGATCAGAGCGATACCGATGAGGATGCCGCCTACAATGCCAAAGGTGGCGGTCGTAGTGGCAACACCCTGAGAGGTCTCCCAGTAGGGCAGGTTCAACTCAGAGAGCATGTTGCCCAAGGTACCAGCGGTGCCGTGGCCGCCCACGAAGCCGATGGCCAGCTCAATGCCGAACACATCATACAGATCGTAAGCGCCGGAAAACGCTACATGAGTACCATAGCCCACAGCAAACTGGAACATGGAGGCACCCAGGCCAATGAACATCAGGGGAACCACATTCTTCAGGAAGCCGGGATCGGTGTCAGAGCTGGCACCGCCGCCGATGCGCAGGCCCAGAGGCACTGCAGCTACCACAGGCACGATCAAAACGCCGGGCAGCAGGGAGTAGACGGAAAACCACTCGGCCGGAACGGGCAGCACGTTGAAGCACTGGGGCCCCAACAACAGGAGGATAAAGCCGCCAATAACCGAGGCAGGAATGAAGGTCTTCTGCAGTACCTTCACCTTGGCACGCAGGAACACGCCCAAAACCAGGAACGCGCCCAACAAAGCCAGACTTTTCAGGAGATCAGTAAGCATTGCTGATGTCATAATTTCTACCTTCCTTTCTCACAGCTCACATTTAAGGACATGCGCTAGTTAAGTCCTTAACTCTTTGTTCATAATATCACCTTTTGTCGAAAAAGTCAACCCTGTGCCCCCTTCCACCATTTGACGCTGGTAAAAATATATGTTATGATGGGCAAAACATCCCTTTTTCCCAACAATTCTTGAACAGAAGGTAATAAAATCTATGTTTACTGTTGCCATTGTCAGCCCAAGCCGCTCTATGGAACCGATCAATAAGGTAATTGCGGAGCACGATTTTGGCTGTAAGTTCCACAAATATATTTACAATGAACTTTCGGACATCGACTGGATTTACGCAGACTGTAAAGACTCCTGTGACGTCATTTTCTTTTCTGGAGAACTGGGGTACCACTACATCCGAAAACGGTTCCCCGATATTCAGCTGCCCTGCTCCTTCACCGCATATGGAACAAAAGATATCCTCTCTATTTTATTAAAATTCAAAATACAGTATCCAGATACTCCCCTCAACCGGGTATTTGTGGATTTTCTAACCCCGTTAAACAATTTTATGGACATGCAGCGCTACATTGATCCCCAGGACATGCCTTTTTTCTTCGAGGACAGCATCTATGATTATGCTCACATCACAAAGCGTACACAGCAGTTATGGGATGAGGGAAAAATTGATTTGGTCATCAGCCGGAGCATCAATAATCTCCCCCGTTTAGACGAAATGCACATCCCCTATCTGGCTGTATTTCCCTCTGAAGTGATGATTCGGGAATCCATTGAAACGGCCCTGAATGATTTGCGCCTGAATCAAATTGAACCCATGGAGCACATTGTAGTCATGATCCGACTCCCCTTCGGTGAAAACTGTCCGCAAGAAGAGCGTGAATACCGAAAAGCAACTCTCTACAAGCTTTTAGTGGATTATCGTCGGGATGCTGCACGCTCCTTCTCTATCTCCATTGGCACAAATCAGTTTGAACTTACGGCTCAACGCCCCACTCAAACTGCTTCCCCCCAACATATGCGGAACTTAATTCTACGCCTGCAGAGCAGCCTGAATTTTCCTTTTCGCGTCGGTATTGGCCTGCACACCAATGAGGATCGCTGTCACTATTTGGCTGAACGAGCCCTTTTGGAGGCCACCCGCCATGGTGCAAATGATGGCTTTTTTGTTGGGGGAGACAACGAGACTCTTACTGGTCCCCTCTCCTCCCCTTCCCTTCCTACCTATAGTTATTCCAACGAAAAAGCAATTATGTTGGGACGAAAAATTGGAATCAGCCAAGCAAACCTATTAAAACTGGTTGGCCTGTTCCAGGCTGATCAGTCCGCTGTCCTTACTGCCTCCTCCATTAGCCACCTTCTTAATATAACACCCCGCAGCGCCAGCCGGATTCTCCTGAAACTCCATGAGCTTGGCTTGATTCGTCCTGCTACTGATACCCCGAACGGAGAGCGTAAGGGCCGGCCACAGCACCGCTTCCACTTTCTTTCCAATCCCTTCAAAGCAGCGCTGGTTGAACCATCAGAGCCTGTATAAGAACTAAAACAAAAAGCCACACCATTTTTCGGTGTGGCTTTTCTTCACGCTAGAGAAAATTAGATTGATCAGTCTTTTCTCAAAAAAAATGGAGCAAGCGAACATTCGCTTGCTCCATTTTGGTACGGCTGAAGGGATTCGAACCCCCGACCTTTTGGTTCGTAGCCAAACACTCTATCCAACTGAGCTACAGCCGCATACTGGGAAGAGGCGTTCCTCTTAACAGCTTGGTTATTATAGCATGCCCATTTGGAAAATGCAAGTACTATTTTGAATTTTTTGAATTTTTTTCTAGCCCATTGCCAATTAAAAATGGGTGTGCCGATATTCATCGGCACACCCATGGGCAAACATAGTTGCAACCTTACAATTAGCCACCGAACACCTTGATCATGAAGCCGGCAGCCACAGCGGAGCCGATAACACCGGCCACATTGGGGCCCATAGCGTGCATGAGCAGGAAGTTGGCGGGGTTCTCCTTCTGTCCCACCACCTGAGACACACGGGCGGCCATGGGAACGGCAGACACACCAGCGGAGCCAATCAGGGGATTGACCTTTCCCTTGGTCAGGACATACATCACATCGCCAAAGAGAACACCGCCAGCAGTGGACAGCATGAAGGCAAACAGGCCCAGGAACACAATGGCCAGGGTCTGACCAGTCAGGAAGCTGTCATAGGTGGCCTTGAAGCCCACGGACAGGCCCAGAGGAATCGTCACAATGTTCATCAGAGCGTTCTGGGCGGTGTCGGACAGACGGTCGCACACGCCGCACTCCCGGAACAGGTTGCCCAGCATCAGCATACCGATCAGAGGAGCGGTATCAGGGATCAGCAGGATGACGAAGATGGTCACGGCGATGGGGAAGATAATCTTCTCCGTCTTGGAGACGGCACGCAGCTGGGTCATCTTGACCTTGCGCATCTCCTTGGTGGTCAGCAGCTTCATAATGGGAGGCTGAATCAGAGGAATCAGCGCCATATACGAATAGGCTGCGATTGCGATAGCCGGCAAGATGGAACTGGCCAACTTGGAAGCCGTCAAAATTGCGGTCGGGCCGTCCGCGCCGCCAATGACGCCGATGGCAGCCGCCTGGGCGGGCGTGAAACCCAGAACCAGAACGGCCAGCAGGAAGGCGGTGAAAATGCCCAGCTGAGCGGCAGCGCCCAGCAGCAGGGACATGGGGTTGGCCAGCAGAGGACCAAAGTCGGTCATGGCGCCAATGCCCATAAAGATAATGGACGGATAGATGGCATACTGAACGCCCTGATAGAGTACCCACATAAAGCCTACGGATCCACTATGGGTGGCCGCGTCGTAGACCGGCTCATTGAACAGACCGGTCAGGGGCAGGTTAGCCAGCAGCATACCGAAGGCAATGGGGACCAGCAGCAGGGGCTCAAACCCCTTGCCGATGCCCAAATACAGCAGGACACAGGCAATGACCAGCATAATAACCTGGCGCCAGTCAGTGGGCAGGTAGGCAAAGCCCGAGCCTCCGAAAATCGCAACTAATACTTCAGTAAAGAAACTCATACTTCACCCCTCCTCTCAACCGATGGTGACCAACAGGTCATCGGTGTTGACTGTGGAACCCACCACAGCGGCCACAGACTTGACAGTGCCGTCCACGGGAGCGGAGACCTCGATCTCCATCTTCATGGCCTCCAGCACCACCAGCACGTCGCCGGCCTTTACCGGCTGACCCACGGAGCACTCCACCTTGAACACATTGCCCGGCATGGGGCTGTTCACGGCTGTCTCACCGGCGGCAGGAGCCGCGGGGGCAGGAGCCGCAGGGGCGGGAGCGGGGGCAGGAGCAGGAGCCGCAACAGGAGCAGCTGCGGGAGCCGCAGCCACAGGGGCCGCAACAGGAGCAGCAGGAGCGGAAGCGATATTGGTGATTCGGAAGGAGTTGGGAGACATCCCGGACTCCTCCGCCACAGCAGCCATCATCACAGCCACAAGCTCGCCCTCATCCACAGCGGGGGCGGCGGGAGCCGCGGCCGGCTTGGGGGCAGGGGCGGGAGC